>NZ_BBNM01000002.1 GCF_000760595.1 Acinetobacter soli
GAAATTATGATTTTCGGTTTATTTTTAATCTTTTTTTAGTATACAAGGCTGAATTTCAGTGTTTTTAAGCTCTAATAATGCACTTTGATCTTTTTCTTGCCAGTGTAACGGCCGCATATCGATGTATTCGATATACCCAGCTTCGCCCTGATAATGCTGATTGTTATAAATCGCATTGAATTGAAAGCTTCCGGCATAACCTGCTGCCAAACCGAATTTAAAATCGCCTCGACTTTTTCCTTTGACCTCTAATAACAAACAATCTTTCACATATACCTGCCATAAGAACTCACGCGGCAAATACATTTCTTTAAAATTGGGGGTCGTCACTTTTGGATAGACGCGCTGTATCTGAAAAAATACATTGTCTTTGTAGCTTTCTACACGGCCATCCAAATTTCGTAAATCGGCGCGTGAATAAATAATCTGGTTCCATTGATTGCGTACTTGAGTCAAAAGTACCTGTAACTGATCAGTCAAATTTAAAACATGATGAGTAAAGAAACAAACGGGCATATAAGGCAAATGCGCAGAGCGTGCATATTCAAAACTCCCCATGCCCTGCACTTCATAGCAGTGATTTTCAAACATCACGCGCCCTTGACACCAGCACAAAAGCGACCAGTGTTCAAACACGCCCCACTTTAAAGGAGTGTAGTGTGACAGTACATTAACAGTATGTACTTTCAAATCTACACTTAAAGCAGAGTCGGTTCGTTTAAAGTGAAAATCTGGAAAATAGCCTTGAATAACGTCTTGCTGATCAAAATTAAATGCGTCAGATCTGAAATGACATTGTTCTGAAATGGAATAGGATTTGAGTTGGCCTGCCAGATGCGGACTCGAACTGACAAAAACCGATGCGGTATCTAACGCTTTGTGTTTGAGAATATTTTTATTGTATAAAATCGGAATTTTCGCCTGACCGATCAGGCTCATGAAATTGATGTAGTGTAGCGGTGCGGGTAAGCCCGGCAAAATCAGACCCTGATAAATCAACTTAAAACGCCCTTTGGGCGGATGATATGCCAAGGTCCGTTGTCGGGAGTGAGGACTCAGTTGCATAGATGGATTAAATGGTGTCATCAACATCTGCATACTCAACCTCACTTCGAATTTATGTCTTGGTGACTGAAGCCTGTTTTCGAGCAAATAAAGTGGTCACAAAACCAGATAATGCATAAACCAGTGATACCACTAAAATACCCATAGGAATATTATACGTGATTGCTGCAAAAATTAGCACCACTGGCAACATCACAGCAAATGGAACGCGTTTACGATCCATTTCTTTAAACGAATAATATTTAATATTCGAGATCATGAGCAAGGCCACAACAACCATATAAACCGCATATCCGATTTGAACGGCGATATCTCGCACATCAAAGATAAACGGATAATCACGACTGACCCAAACCAATGAAATCACAAGAATAGCCGCTAGAGGACTGGCAATACCAATAAAATAACGTTTATCGACTACACCAATTTGAACGTTGAAGCGTGCCAGACGAAATGCGGCACATGCTGTATAAATAAAACAACAGGCCAGCCCGATTCGACCCAAATCATGCAGACTCCAACTGTACATCAGCATTGCTGGTGCAACACCAAAAGCCAGTAAGTCGGATAAAGAATCGTATTGTTCACCAAAAGCACTTTGCGCACCAATCGCACGCGCCACTCGTCCGTCTAGACCATCGAGCAATGCTGCCAGGAAAATGGCATACACTGCGTGAACGAAATCGCCATTAAAACTTGCAATGATCGAATAAAACCCCGACAGCAATGCTGCCGTGGTAATCAAATTGGGCCAGAGATAAATGCCACGGCGTTTAACTTTCTGACCTTCATTGGTGTGCTCTTCTTCGACCACTTCAAAAGTGATGCCGTCAAATCCATGCTCGTCTGACTTGGAGTCATTTTCAAGTTTTGGTGTATTTGTCATTGTTATGTATTCCCAAGAATCCTCTCGCTTAGATGTCGCGTATTATTCGCCAACCAACCAGCGCACTGCCGCGTGTCCACCGGTCTCTTGCATACGCAAATGTGGAAATAACCACTGTAATGCTTGATCCGCTTGCTCTGAGAACTGCCAAGGTGGGTTGATCACCAATAATCCGCATCCATTTAAACCGACTGGTGTATCATCAGGCCATACGCAAATTTCGCAAATCAATTGACGACGAATGCCGGTTTTCATCATTTTCTTTTCAAAACGATCAATCATGGCGCGGTCTTTGATTGGATACCATACCGCAAAAACGCCTGTCGGCCATTTTTTGTAGGCTTCACACAACAGCTCGACCAATTGCGGAAAGTCTTTACGCTCTAGCTCGTAAGGTGGATCGATCATCACCAAGCCACGTTTTTCTTTGGGTGGAATCACGGCAAGTAAGCCTTCGTAAGCGTCGCGCTCATGTAAGCCAGCACGCTTGTCACGAATGTTGTCGCGTAACTGCTGAAAAACATCACGCTGCATTTCAAATACAGTGGCTTTATCAGTCTCGCGCATACCTTGAAGTGCAAACCAAGGCGAACCCGGATATGTTCCCCGCCCTTCTTCAGCGCGAAGTGCTTCAACGAGTTTTAGATACTGCTGAACGCCTTCAGGTGCTTGACGCTTTTCCATATCGCCCAATTGAACCAGACGATGAATACCGGTTAGAAACTCACCCGACTTCTGCGCAGGTGCAAGTGACAAGTCGTATTTTCCCGCCCCACCATGCGTATCGATATATCGATATGGCTTATCTTTGGCATTTAATTTTGTCAAAAGTTGTAGCAGGAGCACATGCTTCATTACATCCGCAAAGTTGCCCGCATGAAAATGGTGACGATAATTCATCTTTCAAATAATTCCTCAAATCAGCGGCTATATTAGCATGAAAAAACTTACTTACGTGTCGATCGGATGTTTTAGAATACTTCAGAGTATTGATTTTTAGTTTTGAGAATGTATGCAACCCGAGTATTCAAATTGTGAATTTGACCTGGATCGTGTGCTCGATGATCTTAATTTTAAAGGCTTTAGCCTGATCGATCAGTTGCATCCATCGAGCTTGATGCAAAAACTAACCAACGAATGCACCCAGCATTTGAATGCGTTTCGTGAAGCACAGATTCAAAATGGCGTGGTGAGCCAGATTCGTAGTGATCATATTTTATGGATTGATGACCAACTTCCAAATGCACAAAAACACATCGATGTATTACACGCTTTAGGACAAGAGATTAATCGCGCTTTTTATACTGGGATACAAAATATTGAAGCGCACTACGCACGCTACAATGCTGGTGAATTTTATGCCCTGCACCGAGATAACCCGCAGCAAAAAAATCATCGCGTGATTTCAAGCGTCTATTATTTACATCAAACATGGCAAGACAGTTGGGGTGGACAACTTCGTCTTGAAGATAAAAATGGCGAGTGGCATATCATTCAGCCACGACCTAATCGCTTAGTAATCTTTCAAAGTGACTTGTTGCATGAGGTGTTAATGTCTCATCAGCAGCGACTATCCATTACCGCTTGGCTGCGAAGTGCAAGTAGCGCTTGGTCAAGCTGAGATCATATCGATCACCAATATTACCTTGGGTCTTTTAAACGATAAATCTACCCTCATTAATGTTATAAGAATCTCGAGGATCAATATATGTCTGATACAAGCAAAATGATTGTAGAACGAATTGGAGAAACGGATCAGCGTTATCTTGACGGCAACTCTCCTGAGCTTGCATTGGAGCGAGGTGATCTGCGACTACAACTGGTCACTTTAAGTCATAATCGCCAAGAGCGACTGCATTTTTTACACGAAGCGATTGCCATTTTAGAGCAGTCACGCGTGGAGTTTGAGGAAATGCCGATGTCGATGTATATCGACCTGTCGTTGCAACTGGCAAAAGCCTATATGGTTTATTTTGAATTAAGCCAAGACAACAAATTTGCGCTCATTACCCAGCAAATTTTAAAGCCGCTCGCACATTTAAATCATGGTGACGTGTATTTCTTTTTGGCTTATGCATCTATAGTCAAAAACGAGCTGGCCTTCACACGCCACTGGCTCGACAAATACATAAAGAGTGAACAGCTGGATCTTGAATTGCTGCAACAGCATAGTGCATTTAATTCAGTACGTTCGCTTGATTGGTTCAAAGCTTTGATACATTCAAAAACTCACTAATCAATTTCCAGCTTCGAGCTAAGACTATAACTTAAGATGAATGCGCCTCAACATGCAATTGTTGATTGAGCTCATCGACCACAATGGCCCATTCATCATCTTTTTCCCAGTGACTCTCTAGAAACTGGCGTTGTCCAGCCGACCAGAATTCGGCCTCATGAAGTTTAGTTTCAGCAGCAATCTGGTGAGTTTGGATAAATTGCTCGATAGCCTCCGGGGTTGCTTCCAAGCCCAATTGTTCAAACAGTAGTTCTAATGTAGGTTGTGACTCAAACATGCTGACATCCTCTTTTAAATCATATTGTTATATATTCAATATAAACAATACGATTTGAGTTTTCCGTTTGAGCGATGTGTGTTCTTGTGAGTGTTTGTATGAGCATAAAAAAAGCACTTCATAAGAAGTGCTTTTTTTATGCGAGGGTGAATTATTTCACCATGTCTGCAATTGCAGCACGCTCTTCTTCAAGTTCATTCAACGTGAAGTTGATGCGTTCACGGCTGAACTCGTCGATTTCAAGACCTTGAACAATTTTGTATTCGCCATTTTCACACGTCACAGGGAAACCAAACATTACGCCTTCTGGAATACCGTATGAACCGTCAGATGGAATACCCATCGTCACCCATTTGCCGTTTGTACCCAACGCCCAATCACGCATGTGATCGATCGCTGCGTTTGCAGCAGATGCAGCAGATGATAAACCACGTGCTTCGATGATCGCAGCGCCACGTTTACCTACTGTTGGAAGGAACACATCTTTGTTCCAAGCCGCATCGTTGATCTTGTCTTTTAGGCTTTCACCATTTGCAGTTGCAAAACGATAGTCTGCATACATGGTTGGTGAGTGGTTGCCCCATACTGTCATGTTTTCGATGTCAGATACAGCAACGCCCGCTTTTTGCGCAAGCTGAGTCAAGGCACGGTTGTGGTCAAGACGTAGCATGGCAGTAAAGTTTTTCGCTGGAAGATCTGGAGCAGATTTCATTGCGATGTACGCATTGGTATTCGCAGGGTTACCTACAACCAATACTTTTACGTCACGGCTAGCAACTTCATTCAGCGCTTGACCTTGACCGATGAAAATCTCGCCATTCACTTTAAGAAGGTCAGCACGCTCCATACCTGGACCACGTGGACGTGAACCCACTAACAATGCATAGTCTGCATCTTTAAATGCAACTTTTGGATCATCTGTACCGATCATACCCGCCAATAATGGGAATGCACAGTCGTCAAGTTCCATCATTACGCCTTTTAGCGCTTGTTGAGCTTTCTCAACTGGAATTTCAAGCAATTGCAAAATAACTGGTTGGTCTTTCCCTAACATTTCGCCGCTTGCGATGCGGAATAATAAGCTGTAACCAATTTGACCTGCAGCGCCAGTAACGGCAACGCGAACGGGTTGCTTCATGTAATTATCTCCAATTGAGGATCGTTAAGATGATTAAACAGTTCGTCCATTTAATCTAATAATCATAAACGGCAAAGATTGTACTCCAAACCCACAACAGTTGCATGTAAAAGAGAATGGATTTCAACAAAAGTATGATAGGAAATATGAATAAAATAACAAGGCTTTGGACCAAGGTCTAATAACTACCTTTAATGGTAAATTCTTCTGGGCAACTCGACACCACATGACTGGCACATTGCGTGTAAGCACCGCTGACCTGATAACACACCTGAACCTCGGTCAGAATGGGTTTAGAGCGCGAGCTTTGGCAGGTAAATTTGATGCCACTGGCGGGAAGCGATGGATTAAGTCTTAAAAACTGCTGTCGAATGGTATTTTTCTGCACATCTTTAGTGGTGGGGCCAGTCAGCTCAGATGGAATTTTCAAACGATCTGCAAAGTTAACAATCGTTCGGAAATATTGGCTGGCATTCATAGGCACACATCCGCCAACTCCTCGCCAGAGTTGCGTACGAGCACTCTCGTCTGGCATCAGACGGGCCACTACACTGGTTTGTATCGGAGAGAGCATGGCCGATGAATTGGTTTTACATTCGGTAATATTGCCTGTTTCTGGAATCAGGCCCATCACTGTAAGAGAATAACCTTCGAGACACTTGCGCTGTTTACGTTTGGATGCATCTATTGAGCAGACTGCGGGTGTCATTTCAATTTGCATGACATAGCCTTGTAATCGACCAGAATCGGCGTGGACCTGTGGTGTGACGATAAGTACATAGACCCATAAACATGCGCCTATCAACCCTGCCAAATATTTGGATACAAAACTTGTTTTTTTCATCGAATCAAAACTTAACGTTATTTCAAGGAAAACCCGATTAAGGTGTACTTCGTACTGGAATAGCACGCATTCGCTGTTGCAAAGATTGCGCACCTTGCCCCAACAGAACACCATAGTGCGATGCATTGGTCATCACATGTTTTACATAGTCACGTGTTTCGGTTAACGGAATACTTTCTGTGTATTGATCTGCTGCAATCGTTTGGGTATCCGGTTGCCAACGTCGTGCCCGATTCGGGCCTGCATTATAGCCTGCCGTCGCTAAAACGGCATTGCCACTCAGCTGATTCTGAATCATGGACAAGTAAAAGGTACCATATCGAATATTGGTATTCATATCGGTTAAGGCCGCCGGATTGTAGGTTTCTCCCATCTGACGCGCAACCAGTTTGGCGGTATCAGGCATGATCTGCATCAAGCCTCCTGCACCAACATGAGAACGCGCAGAAGTCACAAAGCGGCTTTCCTGACGCATTAAACCGTATGCCCACGCCGGATCAATACCTGCATTTTGGCTATGGTTCACCACCGTCACCTGATGCGGCATAATATAACGATAACCATAATTGTGCTTGCTTACTGTACGGTCTGCGGCATAAATCGCACGATCATACCAGCCCATTTCTTGGGCACGCTGTGCAGCTGCAAGCAATAAACCATCGTCGTTACGCAAATACGCCTGACGAACAGCCCAGTTCCACTCACGATTGACATAATTGTCTGGTGCATTGATACGGCGCAGTGTAAATGCACGATTAAAATGAATATCTCGGCGTAAACGATCGAGGTCGCTGGTGGTGGCTTGCGCATACGGCGGAATATTACTGTAGCGCTCACCCAAACGGTCTTTGGCAAGCAAATTGTGATAGTCATCGCCAGATTGCGCCAGCTTACGATAGATTTGCTGGGCTGTTGCCTTGGCATTTGCATCATTGCGCTGCTCAGAGGCGCGTGCAAGCCAGTATTGCCAGCGATCTTCTTGCTTTTGCGCCACCGACATACTATCAATCGCGCGAATCACACTTTCCCAAGCCCCAAAACGAATTGCCTGTCGTGCGTAAATTTCGGCTTCTTCTGGGCTAAACGGGTAACCGTAACTCATGTCAAACAAGGTCAACACATCGCGGTTAAAGTTATTTTTCATCACCGTGGTACCGCCAATATAGGCGACAGTGCGATAAAGATATTTCTGAACGTCTGCTGGCGTGCCTTCGGCATTACGTCGAACCGAAGCCAGCGCACCGTTTAGATCAGTATCTGCCAAACGGCCTGTTGCATAAATGAGATAAGCATAATCGGCATCGTTGTTTTTAGGTGCCGACCATAAATAGTTCTGTGGTGCCGCCTGAATCTGATTGAGCTGCGCTAAAGATAAATTCACGCCAATGGTCTGTGCAGTACTGAGCGCCAACCCGGACTGACCCGCACGCAACTGCCCCCACAAACGCTGTTTTTTATCCTGAGTGGTCATCAGTGGACTTGAAAGCATCATACGCCCCAAACCGTTACATAAATCTGGCTGGGTATTTGTCGTGAGCCAGACATCTTTGTATTCGGCAAAAACCAGATCATCGCCCGCTTTGGCACGTACTTGTGCCAGCGCACAGCTTTCCGCGCGATCGGGATTGGTCACATACGGCACCACACTTTGCGGACTAACATAGTCGCCAAGTTTGACTTTTTCTTCGACATAATCTGCAGAAAGCTTTTCTGCCATGGCAGACTGTGGATAGCGCTGGGCAAAAGCAACAATATTCGCAGGTGGTTGTAACACCAGATTGGTATTGAGTTTCCAGTACTCGGGGTAATAACCCAGAACATCATTTTGCATGGACAGCTGATACTGCTCTAACAGTACGGTGTCGCCAGCACTGGCAGCACGGAGCGCATCGTTAAACTGTTCTTCGGCAGCAAAAACGGTAGAGCCTGACAACGTAGCCAAACTTCCGAGCATACTCAAGCGAATCAGCCGGCGATTTAGAAGCGTTGCAAGTAATGATTTGCTGTTTTTATTCCATGCCATAGATGCTTTTTTTCAAACCCCAACATTCGGTATGCAGTGCTAGTGTAATTATTCTTCATGCATCCTACTGTTGTGTTATGTAACCTTCTGATTCACCAAAATTAATCATGATTATATTTTAACTGGAAAATCAATACGCATTGTGCCCGATTTAATTTGCTATCTTTTGTGCAATTACTGCTACAATTGCGGCCTTTCAAAGTGCGTAGTTAAAATACGTGCGTTATCCCGTTTGTTTTAGGAGCCTACATGACGGTTCAAACCTTCATTCCAAATGGTGCCAAAGCTGCCTCAGAAAACACTGTTACCCAGCCAACGCACACCCCTGATGTTTCAATTAAAAAACTGTATATTGAAACTCAAGGGTGTCAGATGAATGAGTATGACAGTCACCGTATGGCAGATCTTCTCGGCGACTCTCACGGTTATGTGTTGACGCAAGATCCCAAAGAAGCCGACATTTTGCTAATGAACACCTGTTCGATTCGTGAAAAAGCGCAGGAAAAAGTATTTAGTGAATTGGGGCGCTGGCGCAAGCTAAAAGATAAAAATCCAGAGCTGATTATTGGCGTGGGTGGCTGCGTAGCCTCTCAAGAAGGCGACAATATTCAAAAACGCGCGCCATATGTCGATATGGTCTTTGGTCCACAAACCTTGCATCGTTTGCCACAGATGTTAGATCAGTATCAAGATCAGATTGAAAAACCTAAAAAAGACAAAATCAAGCTGGTGGATATTTCCTTTCCAGATATCGAGAAATTCGACTTTTTGCCTGAACCGCGAGTTGAGGGCTTTAAAGCATTTGTTTCGATTATGGAAGGCTGCTCAAAATACTGTTCGTTTTGTGTAGTGCCGTATACGCGTGGCGAAGAAGTGTCGCGCCCACTCGACGACGTTCTGGCTGAAATTGCGGGTCTGGCCGAAAAAGGCGTGCGTGAAATCTCGCTCCTTGGTCAAAATGTAAACGGTTATCGCGGCGAAACATTCGACGGCGGGATCTGCACCTTCCCTGAATTGTTACGACTCGTTTCAGAAATTCCGGGCATAGGTCGCTTGCGCTATACCACATCGCATCCACTTGAGTTTTCAGAAGATCTTATCCAGTGCTACCGTGATTTACCGCAAATGGTCTCGCACCTGCATTTACCTGTTCAAAGTGGTTCAAATGCAGTGTTACAAGCCATGAAACGCAACCACACCATTGATGTGTATATCGAGAAAATTGCCAAGCTACGTGCTGTTCGCCCCGATATGCATCTCTCTAGTGATTTTATCATTGGCTTTCCGGGTGAAACCGATGAGCATTTCGAAGAAACTTATCAGTTTATCAAAGACTTGGATTTTGATCATTCATATAGTTTTGTTTACTCAAAACGCCCGGGAACACCGGCTGCCGAGCTTGAAGATACGACCTCTGAAGATGTGAAAAAAGAGCGATTGGCCAAGGTGCAACACTGGATCAAACAATCGAGTATCCGTAAGACCGATGCCATGAAAGGCACGATACAGCGGGTTTTAATTGAGAAAGTATCTGATAAAGATCCGAATCTTTTACTCGGCACAGCGGACAATACCCGTATGGTCACTTTTATTGGTGATGCAGCATGGGTGGGGCGTTTTGCAGAAATTGAGATTACCGAAATTAAAACTTTAAATTTAGTTTACGGTGAGCTCTTGAATCTTGAGCCTGACGTGGCGTAATGTAAGGGTACTAGAACAAAGGCTACAAAAAGGATAATTCTTTGACTGCAGCGATTCGACGTACCGTTAATTTTCCCGGCGTTTCAATGACCCGTTTAAAAAGCATGCTTGGTGCATACAACGGTCATTTGAAGCAGATTGAACAGCGTTTAGATGTACAAATTACTCATCGTGGTGACGCGTTCTACATCGATGGTGACATTGATGCAGTCGAGCGAGCTGAGTCCCTGCTCCAGCGTCTTTACGACGAATCTGAAATTTCCGATCAGATCAGTGCCGATATTTTGCACCTTATGATTCAAGGCAGCCAGACAGATCGAGAACTGATGGATGATGCAAATCAGGAACATACAGGTCTTGATAATGTCTGGTTACAGACCCCAAAAGGTCGTATCAATCCACGCGGAACCAATCAAAAACGTTATGTGCAGCGCATTTTACAAAGCGATATTTCGTTTGGGATCGGGCCTGCGGGAACAGGTAAAACCTATCTTGCGGTAGCCGCAGCCGTCGATATGCTAGAACGCAATGAAATTCAGCGCATTCTACTGGTTCGACCTGCAGTTGAAGCAGGTGAAAAACTGGGTTTCTTGCCGGGCGATCTGGCACAGAAAATCGATCCGTACTTACGTCCCTTGTATGATGCGCTTTACGAAATGCTCGGTTTTGAAAAAGTGGCCAAGCTGATCGAACGTCAAGTCATTGAGGTGGCACCACTGGCGTATATGCGCGGTCGTACACTGAATCATTCCTTTGTTATTCTGGACGAAGCCCAGAATACCACACCAGAACAGATGAAAATGTTCCTGACCCGCTTAGGGTTTGGTTCACGCGCGGTCATCACTGGCGACATCACTCAGGTGGATTTGCCTCGCGGTCAGCAGTCGGGTCTGGCACATGCTTTACGCGTGCTGGAGCCGGTTAAAGAAATTCACATTACGCGTTTTCACTCGCGTGACGTGGTCCGTCACCAATTGGTTCAGAAGATTGTTGAAGCCTATGAAGGCTGGGATTCTGAACAAAATCGCTTAAGTTCTGAGGCACGTGCTGAACGTAAAGCGCGACAGGAAGCCTTAATGAGTGAACATGATGCCGCTGCGGATGCTCAGCATCAGGAAGCTTAAGTTATAGCTCTTGTACCCATTTTAACAACACACTTAAATCAGGGGATTGCCATGCTTTCCCCTATTTTTATGAAGGTAATATTTTGAAACTCAATCTTAGTTTACAAGACGATGTGCAATCGCCCGATTTAATTTTGAAACGAGCTCCGCTTAAAAAAGCCATCGAAATGACATTGCGTCATGTCGATGTGCAGTCGGATTGTGAAATTGGGATTGCCTGTGTCGATCATGAGGAAAGTCATCGCCTCAACCTCGAGTATCGCGGTAAAGATAAATCCACGAATGTGCTGTCTTTTCCAAGTGACTTTCCAGAGGACATTTTACCGTTACTCGATGCGCGTCCGCTGGGTGATCTGGTGATCTGTATTCCAGTGGTCTTGCAAGAAGCCATTGATCAAAAAAAAGCGGCCTATGATCATTTTATGCATATGCTGGTACATGGCACCTTGCATTTACTCGGCTATGATCATGAAATAAGTGAAGAAGATGCCGAGGAAATGGAGGCACTTGAAATTGAAATTTTGGCTAAACTCGGCTTGGCCAATCCGTATCTCGAACAAGATTAACTGTTCGCTGATCTGTTCCCCATTTTAATGACCGCAAATGCGGTCTTTTTGATGCTGTCTTGGCTAATTGCGTATCCGCTTATATTAATTTTTATTCCATTGGCCAAAAAAATATTGATGATGATTGTGCATGTTCCCAAAGATCCACTCGATGGCTAGATCAAGAAACAACATCTTTTTTTATGTGCAAAATTCTATTGAAACATTGAATGATCAAATGATCTCATATAAAGCAAATATATCTGTATTGTTAACTCGATCACAAAATATTGCATCGTAAGACGAAAAAAGTCGTTATCATAACACTTGTAATTTGTGCACAAATGTAATCAACTTTAAAGGGAATTGCGCACCCGCTCAATTTAAAAAAACTAGACTTCTCCTGAAACTGAAATGTGTGATTTGCAAATTTTCTGATTTGTAATTTCTGATCATTTCAATGTGTTCAACTTTATTTTGGAACGCTTTTATGCCAACAATTCTGTCATCGATTGCTAAACAGCTTCAGCGAGTCTATCGTAAAGCTGAAGACTTCATTGAAGAAGAACGTGAATTTCCACTCTCTCAGGTTTTTCTCAATGCAACGTTTAAACGCTATGTGACAGACAATGTTGAAATTCTTGAAGATCTGCATGCCGATTTATATAACGACTGGTTACGCCTGTATGCCACATTAAATGTGAAGGGCTTACATACTACACTTTCAGTCGACTTAAAACTCATTCAGATGGAGCTGAACAAAGAGCTGCAATTGATTGTTTTTGAGCAAATTAGTGACACGCAAATCGTCACAGCCACCTACAAGAATATCTTTCAGAAATTTGCAGTGAAATCAGCGCTCTTTTTCTATCAAAAAGTTCTTAAAAAAGACCCACTGGGTGTAATTTTAGAAAAATTTGATGTGGTTAAAGTACGTGATGATTTGCTGTATCTGGATTTAAACCGCTGGTTAGGTAAAAATCGTAAAATTATTGAAACATTAGCCAAAGTACACGTGAATCATGCGGTATTACGCGATGCAGAACTGGTCATCATGGGCAATGTGAATTTGATGGCTCTCTTTAGCAAATCTGAAGATGAATATGACGAAATTGATGAAGAACTCGATATCGCCGAGACTGAAATCACGCCCATCAAACAAAAAGAAGATTAAATCGCCAACTTAGCACACCGTTTCATCCGCTTCTTTTACAGAATGTGATCGAATATTGGCATTTTCTTCATGATCTCGTGGCATCATCATGATTGGTTTTAATTGATTGTTCTCAGGTACAATCTTGTTTATTTTAAAAACGATAAGGATCTCTGTATGGCAAATCATGTAACGAAAACCTTAACTTTTGCAGCAGGACTTTCTAGTGCCCTGTTGTTTGCGGGGTTCTCTACACATACCCTCGCCATGAGTCCATTTCAGGCCAACTATCAATTTACCTACAACGGTAAAAACCTCGGTTCTGCTACACGAAGCTTGACTCAGCAAAGTGGTAACAACTGGACCTACAATTTCTCTGCAAAAGCAGGCGCCATTGCATCTGCAAGCGAAACCAGTAAATTTAACTGGTCAAACGGTAAAATTACCTCGCAGCAATTTAATCGTACCAGTAAAATTCTGGTGCATAGCAACACCATGAACATTAACTTTAATCCATCAAGTAAAATGATCAACACGCAAAAAGACGATAAAAAGCGTTCATTTGCATGGCAACAAGGTGTACTCGATGAACTCAATGCCGAATTGCAAATTCGTGAAGACTTGCAAGGCTCAGGCTTAAAATCGACCTATCCGATTGCAGATGCTAAAGGCATTGATACGCGTCGTTTTGTCAAACAGGGTACCGAATCGATCAAAACACCTTATGGTACTTATAACACCATTAAAGTGGTCATTCAGCATGATAAAGCGGAAAAAAGTACCATTTTCTGGTTGGCACCGAAGCTCGATTACTTACCTGTAAAAGTGAGCCATATCGATGGTAAAACTTCTTATGGGCTATTATTGACTAGCTATACCGGTAAAACTAACTAGTCGTTCAGTTGAATATTCTCTTTATAAAGACAAGCCATTTTTGACTAAGTGATCAACTTTTTTGTCGATTTTGGCTTGCATTTTTTCAGATGCTTTTTAAAATACGCTTTTGCTTGAAAAAGCATCCGTCCTAGAGGATTCTCCTGTGTACGCACTAGAACAGAAAATCTTAACTGAAGGCATCGTTCTATCTGATCAGGTGTTGAAAGTTGATGCGTTCTTAAATCACCAAATCGATCCTGTCCTTATGCAACAGATTGGTAAAGAGTTTGCTGCGCGATTTAAAGATACAGGGATCACCAAGATTGTTACGATTGAAGCATCAGGGATTGCCCCAGCCGTGATGGCGGGTCTTGAACTGTCAGTGCCTGTCATTTTTGCGCGTAAATATCAATCGTTGACACTCAAAGATGATCTTTATCGCTCGAAGGTATTTTCGTTTACCAAACAAGTTGAAAGCACCATTGCCATTTCAAACAAGCACATCAGTTCAACTGATAAAGTTCTGGTGATTGATGACTTTTTGGCCAATGGTCAAGCTGCTTTGGGTCTTATCGATTTGATCCATCAAGCCAGTGCTGAAATTATTGGTGTGGGTATTGTGATTGAAAAATCGTTCCAGCCAGGTCGTGATCTTTTGCTTGAGAAAGGGTATCGCGTTGAGTCTTTGGCACGTGTTGCCTCGCTCGAAAACGGCACTGTGACATTTGTGAAAGAATAAGACATTTACAACTCAGTTTTAATGTCAAAAAAAGCGCTTCGGCGCTTTTTTAATGTCTGAAACATTCGATTTGACCATTTACAAGCCTACTAAACTTTTATTATTTTATTTCGCTAGAATGCAATTACCGCCCTAGCTTTTACGCACGGCCAACAGGATCTAAAAATAGATGACCGAGACTTCTTCAAACGAACAAGATAGCCCAGTGGTCTGCCCCAAATGTGGCTCGACCGAAATTGAGCAACGCAATCATGAGCAGCAAATGATACAAAAAGCCAGCGGCGTATTATTAACTTCGGCTGGTGCAGCCGCAGGTACAGTCGGCGGTGCAGCCTCTGGTGCTTCAGTGGGCGCCGCAATCGGTACTGTGGCAGGACCACTCGGTGTCATTGTAGGCGGTACGATTGGTACGTTTGTTGGTGCTATTAGTGTCGGAATTACCGGCGGCTTTTTGGGCAATCGTTTTGGTAAAAAAGCCGGCGTTGTAATTGATAAAAATATTTTTCAAGATTACCGCTGCGAAAAGTGCGGCACGCGCTTTAACCGCATTTTATAATGCATATCCGTTCCCTGCTTGGTATGAAGTCAGCCAAGTTAGGGAATTATATAGACCATACGCTGCAATCAATAATAGAACCATCCCGCAAATCGCCAGTATCTTGGTACTCCATATCGAATCTGATAGACGCTTAAAGCCCACATACACCAGCGATAATGTCAGAAAATCCAGCGCAATCCAGACCACCACCAATACACTCAGGCTAATATTCAGATCAGGGTGTAAACCAATAAACTGCGGAAAAAATGAGGAAAAGAAAATAATATCCTTAGGATTGGATATCCCCGTTAAAAAACCGCGCTGGAATCCACCCTGAACGTTCGAGGTGGTGAGGTTTCGTACTGGTTCAAGCCGGTAAGACTTCAAAATCTCAATACCCAAGTAGGCAATATAAAGACATCCTAATAATTTAATAACTTCAAACAAAATTGCGTTGACGGTAAATAGACCCTTAAGCATCAAAATAGAAAGACCGATTAAAATGAGTGAGGCCAGATTGGTGCCTAATATTGTTTTTAACGCTGCCAGATATCCTTGCTTCAGGCCTGTACTGGCTACCAGTAACATGACGGGGCCAGGTGTGGCAATCATGACCAGAATACTAAAGATATACAGTGCCAAAATAAAATAATTCATTGAAATACACCATGCTGCAATGCCCTAAACACAGGGCCTGCAGCTTTTTTAGAATATCAAGTTGTAAAGGCTGTTAATGCTGTGTGAGTTTTTTGACCGCCATTGCCAAACGTTTGCCCATCGCTTCACACAATGTTTTTTCATCTTGGCTGAGCGCTTGATCGTGACGTGGCCCACTGACATGGCTGGCACCATATGGCGTTCCGCCAGTTTTGGTGTTAGACAGCGCCGGAAGTGAATTGGGAAGCCCTAAAATCATCATGCCATGGTGGAACAGTGGATTGAGCATACTCAGCAAGGTACTTTCCTGACCGCCATGCATCGAACCAGATGCAGTAAATACACATGCAGGTTTATCGTGCAAGGCACCATTGAGCCACAAACTGGTGGTCTGGTCCCAAAAATATTTCATTTCACTGGCCATATTCCCAAAGCGTGTAGGTGAACCCACTGCCAGTCCTGAACAGCCGGCCAAATCATCGAGTGTGCAATAGACATCTCCTGTATCTGGCACCGCAGGTTCAAGCTCACTCACAGTCGTGGTCAGATTCGGGACGGTTCTAATTTTAGTGGCAATGCCCTGTGCTTCAATACCATTGGCAATCAAATGCGCCATTTGTTGTGTCGAGCCATATTTGCTGTAATACAAGACAAGTACATACGGTTGCATAATTTTTAAAAACTTTGTTAAAAAGAAAACTATACGATATTTGTGCGCTTTTTTGGCTAAGCTTTAACACTGAAACTGAAGAAACATCATGATTATAAAATTGGGGCATCATTTTTATGCTAGATCTATTTAAGAAACTACCTTTTTATGAGAAAAAATGGTTCCAATTCATTTTATTTGTGTTGAAACGTTTTGAAGCCGACCGTTGTCGCGAACAAGCGGGCTCTCTCACCTATACCACCTTATTTGCGGTGGTTCCGATGCTGACCGTTTTTTTGGTGATCATCTCTTCCATCAAGGCACTCGAACCTGCCCGTCAGCAACTGCAACAGCTGATTTACAGTAATTTTTTGCCGAAAAGTACCATTGCATTTGACCGATTACTCAATTCATTCACTGAAAAATCCAGTAATTTGACTGTCATTGGGGTGTTATTCCTGTTTATTACCACAGTGATGATGCTCAGTACCATTGAAACGGCGTTTAACCGGATCTGGCGTGTTCAGGAAACCCGCACGGGCCTGATTGGCTTTATGCGCTATTGGACCATTATTTCACTTGGACCTATTATATTGGGTAGCGCCTTCGTGATTTCATCGACCGTTGCATCGATGAATATTCTGAGCAGCAATTTTGCTGGCTATGAACTCAACGGTGCCTTTATCTTGTGGCTCATTTCCTTCGGCTTGACCATCTTGGGCTTTTTTATTCTGTATTGGACGATTCCAAATCGAACGGTACCGATGTATTCAGCCATTATTGCCGCATGTTTTAGTGCCACTATTTTTGAGTTACTCAAACATATCTTCAGCTTTCTGATGTCCAATTTTACCAGCTACGAGTTGGTCTATGGTGCTTTTGCTGCCATTCCTATTTTTCTGCTCTGGATTTTCTTGTCTTGGAATATTGTGTTGCTCGGAGTAGAAGTTAGCTATGCGCTGACCGCATTTCATTCTGAAAAAATTCAAACACGCCATCCTGTGTTAATGCTGCTCGATGTACTTGAGCTGTTTTATAAGAAACAGAAAAAGGGCGAAAGTGTGACTGATCTTGAAGCATTGGATATTTTAGGGCGCGGCGAAATTGGTCGCTGGCCAAGTTATGTGCATTTGCTTGAACAGCAAAATCTGATTAAACGCACCGATAAGGATGAATACGTATTGGTGCGTAATTTGTCGCAAGTCGACTTCTGGACCTTCTTTACCGCACTGCCTTTTGCTTTGCCCTTGCGTCAGGATGTCGGCAACATTCATCCCGATGATGAATGGATGCAAAAAATTGGCCCTGCGCTGATTGATGCCGATGATTATCTGGCGGCAAAACTTTCGATGCCCTTGTCGACTCTATTTGAAAGCAAGTGATTCGGTCTTTAGAGGTCGTGATGATTATGATTGTGCTGCATTTTTAAAGACTGAATTAAACTGGCAAAGTTGATGGCAGGCTGCGAATGTGTATTTTTACGATACGCCAATGCCAGACTAACCATTGGCTTTGGCGGTTGTATATCGAGATACTTAACGCCGGTAATACCCAATTGTTTGGTCGAATCGGGCACCAACGATACGCCTAGATTGGCCGCAACCAATGACACAATCGAGACAATCTGCGGTGCATTCTGACCAATTTTGGGTTCAAAACCATGGCTACGACAGGCATTGGTGATGGCATCGAAAAGGCCCGCACTGATCGACGGCGGTGATAATATAAAATTATCTTGCTTGAGTGCATTGAGTTCAATCGAGGTTTGATGAGCGAGCGGATGTCCGCTAGGTAATACAGCCAGCATCGGTTCATGCATCAGCAATTGTAAACTAAGCCCAGCGGGAACATGTTCTGGAGGGCGCACCAAGGCAATATCTAATTGGTCTTCGAGCAGACGATCCATCAGTACCAGTGAATTGGCTTCTTCCAGTTTAAGCCTGATTTTGGGGTAATGTTGTTGAAACAAGCGAATACTTTTGGGCAAAAGCAGATTGAGCATAGACGTGCCTGTAAAACCCAGCCGCAATTGTCCTGACTCACCATTGGCCACCTGCTGTGCCAACTGCATCGCATCATTCACTCGCTGCTGAATCGGCTGAACGCTCAGCAAAAATGCCTCGCCCGCAGGAGTGAGTTCTACGCCTTGAGCAGAGCGATAAAATAACTCGGTTCCAATTTCATCTTCTAGATTTTTAATTTGCATACTGAGCGGAGGTTGACTAATTCCGAGTCGAAGCGCTGCTTTGGTAAAACTTTTTTCTTCTGCGACCACGATGAAGTAGCGAATATGTCGGAGTTCCATATATAAAAGCTATGACGTTCCCTATTTTTATATATTAGACAAATATACAGTAGATTGCTAATCTTTGTTGTGTTGGCAGCTAGGCAAGCACTGCCAACAAACCCCCTCTCTTTTAAAAAATCAATTTCAGGTTATGTTATGTCGATTCGTTCCACTGTTAACGAGTCCGGGACGGCTATTGCCTCAAATCAGACCTCTACAGATCAATCTCATCAAGAATCTGCTTTAAATTTTATCAGGCGTGGTACGACTGCTTATCGTAAAGCGGGTTTTGCATTGTTTTTGTTAGGCTTTGCCAGTTTTTCAATGATTTATTGCGTTCAGCCCCTATTGCCTGAATTTACGCATACCTTTCACATCAGCCCCGGTACCAGTGCACTGGCTTTATCTCTGACCACCGGGTTTTTGGCCTTTTCCATTGTGCTTTCCAGCGCATTTTCTCAAGCCTTGGGTCGTAAAGGTTTGATGTTTATCTCGATGGCTCTGGCCGCAGTACTGAATGTGATTGCGGGCTGGGTTCCCGACTGGCACTTGCTGTTAGTCGCCAGAGCCGTGCAGGGTTTTGTGATCGGCGGTGTGCCTGCGGTGGCGATGGCATGGATTGCAGAAGAAATCCATCCGGTCGCTTTGGGTAAAACCATGGGATTGTACATTGCGGGTACTGCCTTTGGCGGCATGATGGGTCGTGTTGGAATGGGTTTGCTGACCGAAATATTTTCATGGCGCTCTGCTCTGGGCGTACTTGGGGTGATCTGTTTATGTTGCGCAATCGGTTTTTTATGGTTATTGCCCACTTCACAAAACTTTATTGCACGTAAAGGCATGCAATTGCGTTTTCATCTTTCAGCATGGAAAAATCATCTTCAAAATCCACGCTTACTTCGCATTTACTGGATTGGTTTTCTCATCACCAGTATTTTTGTGACCTTGTTTAACTATGTGTCTTTTCGTCTTGCGGCGGCCCCGTACCTTTTAAGTCAGACTCAAATTAGCTTGATCTTTTTATCGTATAGTCTGGGCATGGTATCGTCGTCGTGGGCGGGCGCCATGGTCGATCGACTTGGTCGTAAAATTGCACTTTTGGTCGGTTTTTCTGCTATTGTAATCGGTACGCTGATGACGCTTGCCCATGGATTATTTGTGATTATTTTGGGGATTGCCGCAATCACAACAGGCTATTTTATTGCGCACTCCATTGCGAGCAGTAATGTAGGATTAGAAGCAAAGACAGCCAAAGGCCATGCGACCGCATTGTATTTGCTTTTTTACTACTTAGGATCGAGTATTGTGGGTTCTGCTGGCGGCTGGTTTTGGCAATATGGCGGCTGGCATGCGGTGGTGTATCTAACGCTAGCGCTGGCTTTTATCGCAATTGTGATTGTACTCACAGCATCACAACCGATTACATCTAAACGTACTTAAAGCAATGCCTTGCTGTATGGCGAACACAACAAGGCAGCACATGATTTTAAAAGTTAGCGTGTACAAAGGTTTCCCAAACAAAAGCTTGGGTTTTGCCGTTTAAGGTCATTTTTAAACGGTCGCCTGGTGTTAATGCACCTACACCTGCGGGGGTTCCTGTCATGACCACATCACCCGCCTCAAGCGTGAATGCCTGGCTCATATCACATAGATATTCCCCAATACTACGTAGCAACAGCGCAGTATCACCCGATTGACGAAGCTGATCGTTGATATGGAAACTGTACGTGACATGTGCCCAATCTTGAACCTCGCTAACATCTACCCAATCCGCAAGTACACAAGCACCATCAAAAGCTTTTGCGCGCTCCCACGGCTGTCCCTTATTTTTTAGCTCGGTTTGCAACTCACGTAGGGTCAGGTCGAGCCCGATGGTTACCGCACCAATTGCCTCAAGTGCTTTGGCTGGGTCTGTTTCCTGACGTAAAGTACGGTTCAACCTTAAAGTGAGCTCACATTCATAATGACATTCGCCCTCTGCCGTATTCCATTGAATACCTTGCGACAGACCAATCAAACTGTTCGGTGGCTTAATAAACAAAACTGGACGATCTGGAATCGCATTTCCCAATTCTTTTGCATGTTCGGCGTAGCTTCGTCCGACACAAATAATTTTAGATGGCCGTGCTGTCATTTTTGTCTTCCTTCTGGACAGGTAAAATCTTTAGGTTTTATCGTTTAAATGCATGTTCAAACGTGTTTTTTTCTGCGGTATTTGCTAGAACGCGTTTTGGCACAATCACCACAGTTCGATTTTTCAGCTCAATCATGTAGGTCAGTTTTCCAGTTGCAAAATGGGCCACATCACTATAGGCAAACTGCTGCTTACGCCCTGTGGCATACAGCTCGATCCGGTCTTGATATAAATCAATTCCCTGTTCGCTTTTACCAAATTGATATTTTACAAATTGACGTTTAAACATCATCGGCAAAAACCAGTAGCGCATAATGATTTGCAAAATCAGGAAAAATACACCCAAGCCAACGTAGTAGCGCCCTACGCCATCCAAGCCTAAATAAATCCCCCATGCAATAATTGCGATACTAATCACTGGGGTAATAAAACGTGTAAAAAGCTTTTTACCGAAAGTTGCAAGGGTAAAACCATCTTGCGACTCTTCTAAATTCAAGTGATAACGTAAAGAAACGGTAGGTTTAAGTTCTGACATAGTGGGTTCAACATACGCGATGAATTACGTTCAAAATACTACACCAGTTCACGCATTTTCTTTAGCATTACCTGTATTTGATTAAAGATTTACATTCGATTATTGGTTAGCTGTCATGTAAATTTATATTTGTATCGAGCTGATAGACGATAGAACTGGATGTACCAGAAAAGGAAATTCAACGAATAGATC
This sequence comes from Acinetobacter soli, assembly GCF_000760595.1. GTDB lineage: Bacteria > Pseudomonadota > Gammaproteobacteria > Pseudomonadales > Moraxellaceae > Acinetobacter > Acinetobacter soli. The sequence goes on from NZ_BBNM01000002.1 coordinate 21,600, forward strand.
TGCCCATAAATTTCAGGCACAAAAAAACCGCAATTAAGCGGTTAATTCTTCAAGTGGTGCGCTCAGAGAGATTCGAACTCCCGACCCCTTAGTTCGTAGCCAAGTGCTCTATCCAGCTGAGCTATGAGCGCGTACTTGATGGAGCGCATTATACGTGTTTTTTAGTTTTTGATAAGTAGTTTTTTCATAAAACAGAGTCAACCGTTCAGTTCTTAAACGAATAAGCCCATATTGATGCGTATGGATACTTTTTTATAGCCGCTTTAGCATTTTCAGCCTATGTACCGTTATCGCTCAAACGCTAATACCCTTAACTTAATCTCTGCTGTACAAATTTTGTCATAAATTCTTACAAAAGCAGAATTTATTCATTTTCAATGCATTAACAAAATAAAGTGAGAACTTGAATAAGCTTAGTACTAAAAAATTAATCAAGTAAAAGTATTCAAAATAATAAAATTGACCTTACTGCCAAAAATAAAATAAATATTTCACCGCCTTAAAAGAAAAATTGCATTATAGACATGGGATTAAATCACTTAAACTTATCAATTTTTATTCAAAAGAGCTTTAATTCATCGGTTAAATTTTTCTCAGATTCTTTTTTTAAAATTGGCTCAGGTGCCGCTTTTTCTTAATTTTAAGATTTTGTTGACTGTTTTTTATACATAGCCAATACTGAGTCATGGTTAACAAATAGACCGATACATCATTCGCAATAAAGACACAAAACAAGATTAAATTTACAGTTAACCAAAAAATGTATAAGAATTGCACAAATAGGAATGCACACTCATGTTTCTTAAAGCTCTCGTTTCATCTATTTCAAAAATTACTCTCGACCTGGGTAATGCTGTTACCAGTCAATCAAGTGCGTCATCGGAAGGTTCGCTGAATCTTTCTTTGTCTTTATCGACCACAGTAACTGCGGTTGCGAGTAGTATTTCCACACTACCAACCACCATTAGCTCCGTGGTAACAAGTTTACCTACAGCACCAACCAGCGTGGTCAGCGATTTATTGGGTACAGTTACTGGTGGCACATCAGGAAACCCACTCGAAACTGTCACCAATTTATTAGGCGGCCTTGCAGGTGGAGGTTCAGGGAATCCACTCGGTACTCTTACAGGCGCATTGAGTAGCGTGACCGCACCATTGCAAACCGGAATCGATGTACTTCAAGGCGTGGAGTCATTGAAAACCGATATTATTACCTCCACGATTGACACTCTGGCCAGCTCTGGCATCAATATTTTGCCTCAGGCTGCCGAGCAGATCTCAGCATTGGCTGGCTTGGGTACACTGACTTTTGAAACCTCTGAAAGCACAGTCAATGGTGTTTTGGATGCCGTTTCGGGTGTGCTCGACCTCAATCCAACTGCAGTCAGTGATGCGTTAACAGGGGTTGCGGCGACATTGGTCGACAGTGGCACAAGTGCCACGGAGATTTTATCCGGCCTCGCAGGTGGACTTGACAGCAATCCACTTGAGTCTGTGACCGATTTATTAGGCGGACTCACTGGCGGTACATCAGGTAATCCACTAGAAGCTGTCACGGATTTATTAGGTGGACTAACTGGCGGTGCATCAGGTAATCCACTAGAAGCTGTCACGGATTTATTGGGCGGTATTACGGGTGGAACATCCAGCGATCCATTAAGTACCTTAACAGGTGCATTAAGTAGTGTAACCGCACCATTGCAAACTGGAATCGATGCACTTCAAGGGCTAGAATCACTCAAAACCGATATCATTACCTCCACGATCGATACTTTAGAAAGTTCTGGTATTCATATTTTGCCTCAAGCTGCTGACCAAATTTCAGCATTGGCGGATTTAGGTACTTTAACTTTTGAAACTTCTGAAGCGACCGTCAATGGTGTTTTGGATGCTGTTTCTGGTGCACTCGACCTGAATCCAACAGCAGTCAGTGATGCATTAACAGGGGTTGCGGCGACACTAGTCGATAGTGGCACGAGTGCAACAGGGATTTTATCTGGCCTCGCAGGTGGAATCGACAGCAATCCGCTTGAATCTGTGACCGACTTATTAGGTGGACTTGCTGGCGGCACATCAGGCAACCCACTTGAAGCCGTCACGGATTTATTGGGCGGTCTTGCGGGTGCAGGCAGTGTTGGCTCATTTGATACATTAACCGATGTGCTGGGCAGTGTAAGTGATGCTGTCCATGGATTAATTGATGTGGGTGAAACATTGGTGGTCAGTACTGCCGAAGTAACAGCGGATACTGCACATGCACTTGTTGATATTGTCGATGTCGCCGCAGACAGTACTCTCGATGTGGTCGAGACACTCTTAAACAGTCTCGAAAGCATTTCAACTTCTGCGACAGGTTCAAGTGCTTCCCTTGGTGGCCTAACAGATCTATTAGGCGGTGTGACCTCATCGCTTGGTTCAGTCACCAGTACAAGTCAAGGCTTGAGCAGCGTAACCAATTTGCTCGATCAGCTCTTTGATCAAAACTTAAGCGTGGTTTAAACCCATTTAAACCTTGAACAACCCAGCCGCCTGCTTGATGTAGGCGGTTTTTTTATGGCGTATAAGTAACACGTCATATAGCCAAATTTCAGGCACAAAAAAACCGCAATTAAGCGGTTAATTCTTCAAGTTGGTGCGCTCAGAGAGATTCGAACTCCCGACCCCTTAGTTCGTAGCCAAGTGCTCTATCCAGCTGAGCTATGAGCGCATTACTTGTGTGCCTTTCGGCGTTCGTTACTTTTGCAATATTTTACTTGGTGCGCTCAGAGAGATTCGAACTCCCGACCCCTTAGTTCGTAGCCAAGTGCTCTATCCAGCTGAGCTATGAGCGCATTAAGTAAAGTGGCGGTGAGAGAGGGATTCGAACCCTCGGTACAGTTACCCGTACGCATCCTTAGCAGGGATGTGGTTTAAGCCACTCACCCATCTCACCGTAACGAGCCGCCATAATACAAACTAAAGCCCATGACTGCAAGTCATCACTTCTAATTTTTCTTAGTTTTTTATCCAATCATCTATTTTTTAAACAAAAACCACATTAATTTGAGTATTTTCATGCACTGGGCTTGCTACTATAGCGATAAGCACGAATGTATTCGGCCCAAACAGGCATCACACAATCTTGCAATCCATTACGTGCAGTATGTAATGCGATGACGTATGCTAAACTTATCTTCTGTTATGAAGTCAAACGAAATTATGAAAAACTGGATCGATCCTGAAGCAAAAGCGGAAGCTGAACGTTACGATAATCCTATTCCTAGCCGAACCCTTATTCTTAGCACATTAGAACAATTGAATACGCCGCAGTCTCATGCCGAGCTGGTCGAGCATTTTGATATTTTTGATCAAAAAAGTATTGATGCCTTGAGCCATCGTCTGATTGCCATGGTGCGTGATGGTCAGCTGGCAAAAGATGGTTTCAGATTCCAGCTCATTGGTGAGCAACCTACGTTTGATGCCACCGTATATATCAATGCCAAAGGTTTAGGTTCGGCGCATATCGACGGACAAACCGATTTACTCTTGCCTGAACGTGAACTCCGTTTGGTTTTCAATGGTGATCGCGTGACTGTGCGTCAAAGCTCTGTCGATCGTAAAGGCAAAGCATGGGGCTTTATCACAGAAGTATTGCAGCGCCGTGTGAAACAGGTGATTGGTAAATTAAATGTCCATGATGGCGAGTATTTTTTACAGCCAAGTGCTCCAAATGCCCATCAGCCTATTCCGCTTGAAAAAGAACTGGTCGAGCACGCCAAGGTCAATGTTGGCGATCATCTGCGTATTGCAATTGATGATTATCCAACACGTGAAGAGTTTGCAACTGGGCACATTGTGCAGTCGATGTCGGATAAAGCCGATACTGAAATTATCATTCCGCAAACGATTTTAGAATTTGGTCTGCCGTATGAGTTTCCAGATGAAGTGATTCAGGAAGCTGAGAGTTTTAAAGAACCCTCGAAAAAAGATATTGAAGGTCGAATCGATTTACGCGATCTACCGCTGGTTACCATTGACGGCGAAGACGCACGCGACTTTGATGATGCCGTTTATGCCGAAAAACGCGCAGGCGGCGGCTACCGTGTCGTAGTTGCAATTGCCGATGTAAGCCATTATGTGCGTGTTGGAAAACCGCTTGATGATGAGGCACAAGAACGCGGTACATCGGTCTATTTTCCGCATTTTGTATTGCCGATGCTGCCAGAGGCACTCTCGAACGGTTTATGTTCGCTCAATCCGCATGTCGATCGTCTGTGTATGGTGTGTGATCTCAAGCTATCGCGTGCAGGACGCGTCATGAGCTATGAGTTTTATCCATCCGTCATGCATTCAAAAGCGCGTCTCACCTATACCCAAGTGGCGCGGTATTTTGAGGGACAAACCGATGCGATTCCAAATGACAAAAGTGTGCAAAAATCACTAAATACACTGTTTCAGCTCTATCAAACTTTAAAAGACTTGCGTGCCAAACGTCATGCGATGGAGTTTGAAACGGTTGAAACCTACATGACCTTTGATGCTCTAGGTGGTATTAACGAAATTTTGCCACGTACCCGTAACGATGCACATAAACTGATTGAAGAATGCATGTTGCTTGCCAACGTCGCAGCCGCTGAATACGCCTTGGCCAATGATATTCCGATGCTTTATCGTGTACATGAGCCACCTGAGTTCTCTCGCATTCAAAAAGTTAAAGATTTTGTTAAGTTGCTCGGCCTTCCGTTTCCAGACCAGCCAACACAGGCCGATTACCAGCGCGTGATTGAAGCCACTAAAGACCGAATTGATGCGCCAAGTATTCATTCTGTGTTGCTACGCTCTATGATGCAGGCGTACTACGGTGCAAAAAATGCGGGACACTTTGGTTTGGCTTATGAGGCCTATACGCATTTCACCTCACCGATTCGTCGTTATCCGGATTTATTGTTACATCGTGCACTCAAAGCACATTTACAGCATAAACCATCTCCACTTTCGGGTGCCGCGCTCGATGAAGCTGGTGAGCATTTCTCACGTACCGAGCGTCGTGCAGATGAGGCATCACGTAGTGTAACCACATGGCTTAAATGTCATTATATGCAGCAACATTTGGGTGAAGAGTTTATTGGTAATATTAGCGCGGTTACCGAGTTTGGGCTGTTTGTTACCTTAAAAGATTTATATGTCGATGGCATGATTCATGTGAGCCAATTAGGCGATGACTTCTTTATCTATGATCAAGCCAGTCAGAGCCTTGTGGGGCAAAATCGTGGGCAAATCTTTGGTTTGGGCGACGAAGTCAAAATCAAGGTCGCAGGCGTGAATCTTGATGAACGTAAAATCGATTTCGAACTGACGCAGCAAATCACGCATGCCGGCCGTATCATTCGTAGCCGTGCCCCGCGCACTACAAAAGCTCAAGCCACTGAACAGGTGTTTCATGGTGCGTCGGATACACAGTCACGTGAACAGCAACGCTCCGAGAAAAAAGACAAAAGCAAGCCAAGCTCTTATACCAAAAAGACGGGCAAGAAAAAAACCTCGTCCAAAACCGCAGTGAAAGCGGAAAAGGACAAGAAAAAGTCTAAAGTCAAAAAGAAAAAGTCCAATGCCAAACCTAAAAGTGATTAATCTAATTGCAGATTAATTTTAGGTCTATGGCAACGATGGCCTAGCATTCATTGACATGCTAGGCCGTCAAAATAAGGTAAAGATTATTTTAACCCAGCAAAAAAGAAATAAAGCATCCTTGATTTCCAGCGCTCGAAGCCTTACATCTATAAGTAAGTTCACTCGATACGGCGAAGACAATGCAATTAGAAAAAGCACATTTACCTGTTCCTCAATTTGACCAGATTCAACTGGACACCCTCAAACAAGATATCGAAAAAAATATTCAGGCAGGTCAACGCTTTCTCGATCAATTAGATACGCCACCTTCAGACTTTGCCGCACAACATGCGCTGGTACAACAGCTTGATCAGCTCGAAAATGCCATGAGCGAATCTTGGGGCGTGTTATCACACTTAAATGCCGTGATGAACAATGCTCAGACGCGTGAAGTCTATCAGGCGCTTTTACCGAGCTTGAGTGAATATTATACGCAGTTGGGTCAACACACAGCGCTGTATCAAAGCTATCAACAGCTTCACGACAGCAGTCAATTTTCAAGTTTAAGTGCTGCCGAACAAAGCGCGATTCGGTTGGCCTTACGAGACTTTAAACTTTCAGGTGTCGCATTAGAAGGCGCCAACAAAGCACGTTATGCAGAAATTTCGGCGCGCCTGTCGCAATTGTCTTCAGACTTTTCCAATCATGTTTTGGATGCCACACAAGCGTATTTCAAACCGCTGTCTGAAGAGGAACTTATAGGTTTACCGCAAAGTAGTATCGAATTGCTCAAACAATACGGTCAACAGCGTGAACTAAATCAGCCCGTGGCGACGCTAGATTTTCCTGCCTATCTGGCCATTATGACCTATGCCGAAAATCGTGAGTTACGTGAAACGCTCTATAAAGCTTACACGACACGCGCCTCGGATCAGGCCGATCATCCAGAGTACGATAATACTGCGGTAATGGAAGAGATCTTGACACTGCGCCAAGAAATGGCTCAGCTCTTGGGCTTTGAAAATTTTGCCGCTTACTCACTGGCCAGTAAAATGGCACCTGATGTAGACACTGTACATGATTTTCTGGTTGATCTAGCGGCGCATGCACGCACACCTGCGCTAAAAGAAGTTGAGGAACTGACTGCAATTGCACGTCAAGACGGACTCGATCAGCTACAACCGTGGGACAGCGGCTATTACTCGGAAAAACTGAAACAGCAGCAGTTTAATTTGTCGCAAGAAGCACTCAAACCTTACTTCCCTGCACCTAAAATCATTCAAGGTCTGTTTCAGATTGTGCAGCGTTTATATGGTGTCGATATTGTAGAACGTGAAGCGCCGGTCTGGCATCCGGATGTGCGTTATTACGAACTTGAAGACCAAGGTCAAGTGCTGGCAGGTTTTTATTTCGACCTCTACGCGCGCAGCGGCAAACGTGGTGGCGCATGGATGAGTGGTTTCCGCTCACGTATGCAAAGCGCACAAGGCTTACAAAAGCCAATCTGCTATATGGTGTGTAATTTTACGCCGCCAGTTGGCAAACAGCCTGCCCTGCTCACACATGATGAAGTCAATACGCTGTTTCATGAGTTTGGTCACGGCCTACACCACATGCTGACCGAAGTCGACAATATTTCAGTTGCAGGCACGCATGGGGTGGCATGGGATGCCGTCGAGCTGCCAAGCCAGTTTATGGAGTTTTGGACATGGGATCAGCAAAGTCTTAATCTGCTCAGTGAACATATCGAAACCAAAGCCCAATTACCAGAAGCGTTACTCAATGCCTTGCTCAGCGCACGCTTTTTCCAGTCTGGCATGCAAACCTTACGTCAAATCGAATTTGCGCTCTTTGACTTAACGATTCACCGCAAGACACCTGCATTAACCAGCAGTCAGATTCAAGCCGAGCTGGATCAGATTCGCCGTGAATTTGCCGTTCTGCCAACTGCTGCTTACAATCGTTTCCAGCACAGTTTTAGCCATATTTTTGCTGGCGGTTATGCAGCGGGTTATTATTCCTATAAATGGGCAGAAGTGCTGGCCAGCGACGCATTTGACCGCTTTGAGCAAGAAGGAATTTTCAATACACAAACTGGTGCAGAGTTCCGTAAGGCCATATTGGCCGTTGGTGGCAAGGACACTGCACTGGATGCATTCGTAAATTTCCGTGGTCGTGAACCCAAAATTGATGCGCTATTGCGTCATCAAGGTTGGACGAACGACCCTCAAACGGCTTAAACTTATCCATCCAGATCAAGCAAGGTGAGTAAATCATGAAACGTCGATTCATTGCAGGTGCAAAATGCCCCAAATGTGGCGCAATGGACCGCGTGGTCATGTTAACCACAGATGAGCATGAATGGATCGAGTGTATCGAATGCGATTACACCGAAAATCGTCCTACTCATGTGGAGGAGCCAGAACAACCGGCTGCGCCAGATGAAGTGGGCGTGATTCAGTTCAAGCCACGAACTAAGTCTTAAATCAATAAAAAAGCACCCGAAGGTGCTTTTTTATTGGGCTTATGAATACCAGCCAAACATTTTAAATAGATAAGGCGCAAAGGTTACAATCATTAAGGCGGGGAACAACACCATAATCGGAAGCAACCAGCGTTCATAACGATAATAAAAACTGGTGTATTTTTCTTTGGCTTCCTTATCGGCTGCCGAGACTTCTTCATCTCCCACCGACAGCCGCGTCAGTAAGTGATTCAGTGCCACTGGAGGCGTCACATAGCCCAGCTCGAAAGCCACCAAAACAATCATCCAGAAATGAATAGGATGAATCCCATTTTCGTAGGCCACAGGCGCAATGGTCGCTGCCACCAAAATCACTGCACCAAATGGATCGGTACACATACCAATTAGCGCAAGCAACATGGCAATAAAGAACAATGAAATGGTAATACTGCCCAAGTGAGTCGGTAAATACTCGACAATCTCGGTACGTTCAATTAATCCACCAACACTTGCAGACAGTGCCATCAAAATAATTAAGGCGCCAATGTGTCCTACTGTTTCAGCGGTTGCGAAATGCATTGATCTGGCAAATCCACGGCGATACTGACTGCTTTGCGCACCATGTTCACGCAGAAAAGGCGAGTTCTTTTCATGCTCCTTAATTAAAGATTCATGCTCAGCCAATACAGGCACAGATTTTGGCTCTTTACGGGTTTTATCAAACAAAATAATCGCAATCAGAATCAAAGGTAGAATCACTGGTGCGGTAAATTCGTTCATGCCGGTATCGAGTGCATATTTATAAAATGCCAGTACCACAATCGTAATCACAATATATGGAATAACCGGAATACAAGCACGCAGCATATTCGGTAATGCTACACGTGGCGAATTCACGCGGAATTTTGTATCGGCCAGTAATAATGATACGCCTAAAAAGATAAATGCAGTCAACCAGAAAACATAAAAGCCATGATCGAATAATTCATCTGAGGTGACATGACGGCTATCCAGCATGGCAATTAAAACCACCAGCAAACATGGTCGAACCACCACCCCGAGTGAGCCAGACATTGCCGATACAGCTAGCGCATATTGACGGCGTGCACCCGAATTCCAGACTTCTTTGTAAATAATTGCCCCTGCTGCAATTACGAAAATACCAGAAGCTCCAGTATAGGCGGTTGGAATCGCAGCAGCCAGCAAAATTAGCCATGTTAGGGTTTCAGGTGCCAGATTCCACGGGCGTAAAATATCCAGAAACAGATCCATTACTCGGGTTTGGGTCAGTAGCATCCCCGCCCAGATAAACAGCGCCAGATTTAGGAAAATCCCGGAAAACTCGACCAGAATTCCCAAGTAAATCCCTTGCCCCATCGGGTAATCCATAAAGAAGGTAAAGGCTAGACCCGTCAAAATCGACATATAGGCATACAGCGGTACACTGAGCAAGGCAAGGCCGATATTTCCTCCGGGTTGTGCCTGCTTAGGAATACGAAACAATTGAAATACACTGATCAATGTCAAAATACCAAATAAGCCAATCCATAGCCAAGACACCACCAATGCTTCATGGGTAATGGCCACACCGGACTGGATTAAAGAATGATACTGACTGATGGTCGATAGCGTCAGCAAAGCATTCCCGATGACCATTGCAATCGAGTACACCACAAAATCAATTTTTGATTTTGGGCTACGCAAACCAATATGATGAATTTTTAAACTGGCTGTAATCGCGGCAAAAAACACCATGATCAAAAGGAAAATCGTACGATTATCCACGCCAAATTTAAATATCCCAAAAAATCCTGTTTCAAGTGCGCGATAAGTCCGTAAGCTTGGGTGATTGTCCAAATGCGCGATTGCCTTGTCATAAAACTGATATTTTTCTTCACACAACTGCTGCGCCGCCAGAAGTGATGCGCGAACGTCCTGTTCGGATGCTGCACCAAAGAAGTCGGCAAACTCATCGTTTTTATTGGCTTTCATCTGCGCCTGAACTTGCGCATCAATATTGGGATGTCGATCGCAACTCGGCTTTTGTGGTTCAGCACGTAAAAATGAATATTGCATTCCAGTGGCCGGATCGCCATAGAGCCGTTCACCCATACGCAATAGCTGCCCATGAATCATTTCTCCTGTCCCGACAATCAAGGTCAGTAACAGCAAAATAAGGATGGCAAATGTCGAAATCCATTCATTCCAGATATAACCCAGCAGACCTAGGCCAGACCTTTGTTGTTGATTTTCTTGCATATCTATTCCACTTTATTTTGATTGTCAGGTTTATCTACCGATAAACATGCGTTCCTTGGCAGTAGGTATCCGCCCATCCGCCGTACGTTATATTTGTTTAAATTTGCAACACTCCGTTCAAGATAAGAATGACTCAAATGATTTTTTTAAAGGCGTTTTGTGTCAACTCTTTGCTAATTTAAATTGAGTATAGAGTAAATAAAGTCCGCCTGCGGCAGCGCCAGCAATTGCTCCAAGCAAATGTGATTCAATCAAAACAGGACTGCCAATCAATTGGGCCGTACCCGTTTGTCCAAATGTATTTTCCCAGATTACCTTGAGCACAATCAGCGCCAACACCAATGCGGCAAATTTTCGCTCCTTGCGATAACGTAACGACACCAATGCCACGGCCACATAGAGCCCATGCAGTACACCCGAAAAACCGGCATAGGCCTCGATATAGGACATAAGATAATAAAATCCGAGGCTAATACAGGGTGAAATCGTCACAATCAAGATGAGCAACTGTCGATTGTTAACATGCGGAAAAATAAAGGGTAAACACACAAATGCCAGCAGATTTAAAATGAAATGAATCCAACCGACATGTACCCAATGCGCAGTCCAGAATCGCCAGAAGTCGTTGGGTAAACTATCACGCCAGTAAATAAAGACATCGGAAAAAACCTGCAAGCTTGCAGACAAAGAGGCACACACCGCAACAAAAATGAATCTGGACATCCAAAATTGATGTTTGTTCATGTGACCTCCTTTGCCGCCCTCATGAATACTTGTGGGATCTACCGTCAGTCAAATCGCCGACAGATCATTAGAGGCATTGGCTTATTTCGACGACACTGCTTTCGGCGTTGCCGCAGGTTGACTGGCAGCAGCTGCACCATCGGCATTAAAAAGATCTTCCAAGTCAGATGATCCTTTACTTTGCTCATCCCAGAACGTACTCATACCACCGTCATCGGTACGAATACCTGTATGTTCGGTCCAGTAACGATCCGAAATATTTTGAACCATAACACCTGCCATGGCATCGATCAGTTTGAAATCTGGATTCACCGGTTTATCTTCGGCACGTGAGGCATCATAAGTTTTTAAAGCATCTCGAATCTTGCTGTCATCACCGCTGGCCTGTGCTGCAACCGCATACAGGGCATGCGATAAACGCACTCCTTTTTGCTCACCGATCTGTGCAGATTGTTTGAGTGTGGTATAAGGATCTGGTTTGCCATCTCCCGCCCCTGGCAATAATGTCCAGATTACGGCTCGGGTTGCATTTGGTGCGCCCCAAAACTTGGTATTGTCCAGACAGGTCATGCTGCGCTCTACAATACCTGCGATATCTTTGGGTACATTTACCGATCCACCCGAGTTGATGTCATTGGTAATGGCTTGCAAGCCACTCACCAAACCTAATAAGTAGATGGTCTGATCTAGATCGTTACGCATGGTTGGGCATGATTCGCCAAGATGATAGTGGTACTTGCTCTCCCAGCGCTTTGCAAACAGTTGATATCCTGAATATTGTCTTTCTGCTGCCACGGCAGCCCAGCGTTTTTGTTCGATCCGGGCATCTTGAGCCTCAGAGACCTGACCTGCTTTGGATGCACGTAAATAGCGAAGTTCTTGCTCTAATGCCTGACGCTCTGCACACATGCCTGAAGCGGCATAAAGGAGCACTGCCATGCGAGTTGGATCTGCCCCCATGTCTTTGGTCGACATCACTACGGGCGTTAAGCTATTGCCAGCATTACAGACCATATCGACATCATCCATCTTTAGTATGGGCGGTACGATATGTTTTTCACCGAACTTCAAGGCGACGTTCGCACCCGATTTGATAAAATATGAACATCCAGAGAGTACAGATGTTGCAACAACCACTGCGGTCAGTCCTCGACCCAGTTTAAGCAGATTCGACATATCTCATTCCTCGAGGTAATTTTATTGTTTTGCTTTTGCCGTACATTAGCAGATGGATGATCCGTTTCAAAGCGTCAAAGGCGATGCTGCATTTCTATACTTTGACATATCTAAAGTAGAATGAATTGGCATTTTGACAAAAAATATATAAATTTTGGGCAAAAAAAAGTAGCATTGCGACGGTTCAGCACATGCTACTTATAAACTGGACAAATCCAGAATGAGACTATCGGTGTTGTAAATAATCCTTGATTACGGTTCCCACGCGTCCTACGATCACCGCCAGAACAAAGGCAATGACTGGAAACAACCATGCTGGAATATCGATCATTTCGACCTCCTTCACATTGAGCGTTGGTAAGGCTACTTTAGCGAATCGGTTTAAGAAGATTGAAGAATATTGTCTAACAATTCACACTTTTTAAGTTTTTTATGCAAGATGACCGAACAATTTTATTTTAAATTATCTTATTTATATGATTTATATCAAAAAAATTATAAGTCGCTACCTAAGATTGTTAAACAATCAACCTAACTTTGCCAGACGTTTCAGACGCTTCCAGTCTTGCTGTATCACCTGATCTCGCCAGATCACCATGGAGGCGCGAGAGGGAACTGTGCGTAAGATCATATACAACTCATGATCAATCACGCGCTCTAGCACAATTGAATAAGGCTGTGCTGAATCAGAAGCGTGGCAAGACCATAACTGCTGATCAAGTTGCCCTACCGCCATTACTCTGGGTCGACGTAAAAACATCGCAAAGCTGATTAGCATAAGGACATTAAGTATCAACCATAGCCACAATGGACAGATCTGCCAGAGCAATCCACTGATTGAACCGAAAATCATGAGCTGAAACAAAAGGGCAAGCTTACTTCGTTTCAGCGCAAAATATGGCTGCTTAGCCATGCACGTAATGTTTCAATTTTACAATTAAATGCTTGAGTTCAACTTGAGGTGGTTCACTCACTTCCATAAACCAGTCGAGTAAATCTGGATCTTCTTGCGCGACCAGCTCGGCAAATAATGCTTTTTCTGTCGGATCAGCTGTCAGATAGTGATGTTTGACATACGGATCAAAGTACACATCAATTTCTTTTAAGCCACGTCGTGCACGGTAAATAACTTTACGTTCTTCAAGTGTTAGATCTTCAGACATATATTTCCCCTTTCTGATTAAGCCCTCATAGTTTACCCGAAGCATCTATCAATAGAGGAATGATTTTTATGGATTGACCAATTTCATCATTTCCAGATCATGATTGAGCATTCTTCACATTGTCTCTAGCTAGCGATTTGGCATTTACTGCACAAAGAATCAACACAGTTTAAAAAGGATTTCTCATGCAATCTGGTGCCATTCGTCCAATTCCCTCCATGCTACCACGTGCATTGTTTAATGAAGAACACAATGCATTTCGCGAAACCGTGCGCAAGTTTTATGAAAAAGAAGTGGTTCCCAATATCGAAAAATATGAAGCACAGCAACACGTTGATCGGGATTTATGGAATAAAGCGGGTGCTCTAGGCCTGTTATGTACCACTATGCCTGAAGAGTATGGTGGATCTGGAGTGGATCGACTCTACAGTATGATCTTGATTGAAGAACAAGCCTACGCCATGGATTCAAGTACCGGCTTTTCTTTACACTCCGACATTGTGGCCAATTACATCAATAATTTTGGTAATGAAGCACAAAAGCAACAGTGGTTGCCACGTATGGCGAGCGGTGAAGTTGTGACGGCCATTGCCATGACTGAGCCGGGTACGGGCTCGGACTTACAAGCCGTGCGCACCAGTGCAGTACTTGATGGCGATGAATATGTAATCAATGGCTCTAAAATTTTTATTACCAACGGCTATCTTTGTGACATGGCCATTGTGGTGTGTAAAACCGGTCATAACGAAAAAGGCTCTGCGAATTTATCGCTGATCATGGTGGAAGCCAACCGTGCAGGATTTAGTAAAGGCAAACCGTTAAACAAGATTGGCATGAAAGGTCAGGATACCTGTGAGCTATTTTTTGATAACGTCCGCGTTCCCAAAGAAAACCTGCTGGGTATGGAAGGTATGGGCTTTATCATGCTAATGAAAGAACTGGCATGGGAGCGCATGCTGGTGGCGATTATCTGCCAAGCCGGTGCAGAGGCTGCATTTGCCCACACGGTTCAATATACCAAAGACCGTAAAGCCTTTGGTAAAGCCATTGCAAGCTTTCAAAATACACGCTTCAAACTGGCCGAATTGCGCACAGAAATTGATTTTGGACGTGCCTATCTCGATCGTTGCATGCAATTACAGCTTGACGATCAACTTGGCATTGATGCAGCTGCGGCAGCCAAATACAAAATTTCAGATCTGTTCTCCAAAGTGGTCGATGATTGCTTACAATTGCATGGCGGCTACGGCTACATGATGGAGTATCCAATTGCACGCGCTTACATCGATAACCGGGCCAATCGTATTTATGCGGGAACAAATGAAATTATGAAAGAATTAATTGCCCGAACGCTTTAAGTTTATTGATTTAAGTTAATAAAAAAAGGGAGCAAACACGTGCTCCCCTTTTTTAATTTGATCATCTTCTATTACGAGACCAGTTTTGGCTTACGCTCTTCCACAGGTGTAGTCGTATGAAATTGCAAGACACCATCATCAAAACGCGCCTGTTTTAAAGCTTTACGATCGGCTAAATAATTATTGGTGACTTTCCAAGGCGCATGTTTACCTTGCTTTGGCATCACATTGGCCGCACGGGCAATATACCCCGAAGTTAGGCTTCCCATCACAGTATCATCAAGCAGCTCTGCCTGATCACCCTTTGGTATAACTTCATCGTAATGATGCTGATCCATATAATTGAGCAAGCGACAAATATAATCGGCAGCAATGTCGACTTTTAAAGTCCAAGATGCATTGATGTAACCAATAATCATGGCCATATTTGGCACATCACTCACCATCACGCCTTGATACAACATGCATTTAGAGGTATTCAATGGCTGACCATCGATTGAGCCTTTAATACCACCCAAAATCTGAATCTCAAGCCCAGTGGCAGACACAATAATATCGGCGTCTAGATGTTGCCCAGATTTTAACAAAATACCAGTTTCAGTCAGCTCTTGAATTTGATCGGTTTCAACACTGGCTTGACCAGAGCGCAAAATCTTAAATAAATCGCCATCAGGAACGACGCACAAACGTTGATCCCAAGGATTATATGAAGGTGTAAAGTGTTTCATGTCAACTTTGCCCTTCAACTGCATTTCGATCGACTTCAGTAATAGTCGACGCACCAGCTTAGGCTGCTTTTGCGACAAGGCATAAATGCCGCGCTGGACACCAATATTACGTGCACGGGTCAGTTTATAGGCGACATCTTCGGGCAAAATCTTGCGCATGCGATCATAAATCATATCGATGGCTGGAACTGAAGCGATATAAGTCGGTGAACGTTGCAACATCGTGACATGTCCAGCTCCACCCTTCACCATGGCTGGCACTAGTGTAATCGCAGTGGCACCACTTCCAATAATCACCACTTTCTTTCCAGCATAATCTAGATTTTCTGGCCAGTGTTGTGGATGAAGTAACTGACCTTTGAAGGATTCCTTATTTGGGAAATCAGGTGCAAAACCTTGATCGTAGTTGTAATAGCCCGTGCAACCCACAATAAAATTCGCAATCCACGTCTGTTTTTTTTGTGTCGCATCTTCTATTTCAACAAACCATTTTTTTTGTAAAGAATCGTAATTTGCAGACAATACGCGGTGTTTGAAATGAATTTTTTCAGCCAGTTTATATTCATCGACCACTTCTGCCAGATAGTTTTTAATGGCAGGACCAGAGGCCAGCACATTGGCACTTTGCCATGGCTTGAAGTTAAAACCAAAAGTTGACATGTCAGAATCTGATCGAATACCCGGATAACGGAATAAATCCCATGTTCCGCCAATACTCTCACGACGCTCAATGATCTCAAACTGACGTTGAGGAGAACTTTTTGAAAGGTGTGCGGCAACTCCAATGCCAGAAATACCTGCACCCACAATCAAGATATCAATGTGCTTTTCCATGTTGTTTTTATAACCTTGAAAACAGTTCAACTTTATTAAAGCACAAATTTGACAATACACAATGTCAAGTTTGAACCATTTATCGGGTTTTCATGTCAATACAGGACAAAATATACAGGCATAAAAAAAGACCGGTAAAAACCGATCTTTTTTTGAATAAGAAACTTATTCTGCTGAAGTGTTTACTTCGCGATCTACTAGCTCTACGTAAGCCATCGGCGCTGCATCACCAGCACGGAAGCCCGCTTTAAGAACACGTAGATAACCGCCGTTACGTTCTTTGTAACGAGGGCCGAGTACGGTAAATAATTTACCTACAGTTGCAGCATTACGAGTACGAGCAAACGCTAAGCGACGGTTTGCTACAGTATCGTTTTTCGCTAGAGTGATTAAAGGCTCAGCAACACGACGCAATTCTTTCGCTTTAGGCACAGTTGTTTTGATTAACTCGTGCTCAAACAATGAATTTGCCATGTTTTGAAACATCGCTTTACGATGGCTGCTTGTACGGCCTAATTTCACACCACTATTACGATGACGCATGGTGATAGTCCTACTTAATTAACGGCTGCGATAGGCAAAGCGATCGTCCATGCGTAAACTAGCAGGTGGCCAGTTTTCTAAACGCATGCCGAGTTGCAAGCCTTTCGAAGCTAAAACATCTTTAATCTCAGTCAACGATTTTTTACCTAGGTTAGGAGTTTTTAACAACTCAACTTCAGTACGTTGAACAAGATCACCAATGTAGTAAATATTTTCTGCTTTCAAACAGTTAGCAGAACGAACAGTAAGCTCTAGATCATCTACTGGACGAAGCAAGATTGGGTCAACTTCTTCACGAGGTTCTTGAGCAACAGGTGCTTGATCTTTCTGAAGATCAACAAAAATTGCAATTTGTTGTTGCAAGATTGTTGCCGCTTTGCGGATTGCTTCTTCAGGATCTACAGTTCCGTTGGTTTCAAGATCGATAACCAGTTTATCTAGATCGGTACGTTGTTCTACACGCGCATTTTCAACGGTGTAAGAAACACGTTTGATCGGGCTGTACGACGCATCTAACTGTAGGCGACCTACCGGGCGAGTTTCGCCTTCCGGGAAACGCGAGTCAGAAGTTTCATAACCACGACCTTGAGATACTTTCAAGCGCATTTTGATTGAACCTGAAGCACTCAAAGTACCAATAAGATGTTCTGGATTGACCACTTCAACATTATGAGGTAAACGTAGATCAGCGGCAGTAATGTCGCCTGGTCCTTGTTTCTCTAATGTCAAATATGCTTCATTTTGATCGAACAGCTTAATAGACAATCCTTTAAGGTTCAGCAAGAGCTCGACGATGTCCTGCTGCAAGCCTTCTAAAGTACTGTACTCGTGCTCGACGCCTTCTATCTCAACTTCAACCACAGCAGCGCCAGGCAAAGAAGACAATAGAATGCGACGTAAAGCATTACCTAGAGTGTGACCAAAGCCACGCTCTAAAGGTTCCAGAATCACTTTTGCCGAGGTCCCGCTCACCGCTTCGACCTTGATCGCTTGCGGAGTTAGAAACTCGTTTGCAGTACGCGTCATTTATTGCTACCTCAAGGATTATTTAGAATACAATTCTACAATCAAGCTTTCGTTGATTTCAGCAGGCAAATCAGAACGATCTGGCGCAGCTTTGAACGTACCTTCAAGCTTAGAATGATCAACTTCCATCCAAGCAGGAATACCACGTTGAGCAGCTAATTCAATTGCGTTTTTGATACGTAATTGTTGTTTAGCACCTTCATGCACTGCAATCACGTCACCCGCTTTCACTTGAATAGACGCGATGTTTACACGACGGCCATTTAAAGTGATTGAACGGTGACTTACCAACTGACGAGCTTCTGCACGTGTAGAACCAAAACCCATGCGATAAACAACGTTATCGAGGCGGCTTTCAAGCAATTTCAACAAGTTTTCACCTGTTGCGCCTTTAACACGAGCTGCTTCTTTATAGTAATTACTAAATTGACGCTCTAACACACCGTACATACGACGTACTTTTTGTTTTTCACGTAATTGTAGTGAATACTCTGATTGCTTACCGCGAGCTTGGCCATGTTGACCAGGCGCTTTCGCATGTTTTTTAGTTTTGACGTCAAATGGTTTAACGCCAGATTTAAGCTGCAGGTCTGTCCCTTCGCGACGAGAGAGTTTGCATTTTGGACCAATATAACGAGCCATGAATGTTTCTCCTTACACGCGACGTTTTTTAGGTGGACGGCAACCGTTGTGAGGGATTGGAGTCACATCGGTAATGCTGTTGATCTTATAACCCACTGCGCCTAATGCACGAACCGCAGACTCACGACCTGGACCAGGACCTTTTACAAGGACGTCTAGGTTTTTCAAACCGTAATCCAAAGCTGCTTTACCAGCAACTTCAGCAGCTACCTGAGCAGCGAACGGAGTTGATTTACGTGAACCACGGAAGCCTTGTCCACCTGAGGTGGCCCAAGCCAATGCATTACCTTGACGATCGGTAATCGTAACAATGGTGTTATTAAAAGACGCGTGAATGTGTGCAACACCTTCAGAGACGGTACGGGTGACCTTCTTGCGTGTGCGAGTATCTTTAGCCATCTTTTAGCTTCCAGAAATCTTACTTTTTAATCGGTTTGCGCGGACCTTTACGGGTACGTGCGTTAGTTTTGGTGCGTTGTCCGCGGACAGGCAAGCTGCGACGATGACGAAGGCCACGGTAGCAACCTAAATCCATTAAACGTTTAATGTTCATGGAAATTTCGCGACGTAAGTCACCTTCGGTTGGAACCTTAGCAACTTCTGCACGAATCGCATCAAGCTGAGCATCATCCAACTCACGGATTTTAGTGGTTTGACCAATACCAGCAGCAGCTAAGATGTTCTTAGCAGTGTGGCGACCAATACCAAAAATATACGTGAGGGAGATAACAGCATGCTTGTTATCCGGAATGTTTACACCGGCAATACGAGCCATTCACTTTCTCCAAAAAGGCAGTAGATAATCAACCGCCCCACAAAAAATCTTTGAGGGGCGGATATTAACCTAATTAGCCTACTGAAATCAACAGGTCTTGATCAGATTAACCTTGACGCTGCTTATGACGAGGTTCTGCGCTACAAATTACGCGAATTACCCCATTACGACGGATAACTTTACAGCTACCACAAATTTTCTTTACAGAAGCTTGTACTTTCATGATGAAACCTCTAAGTGCGCTTATCCCTTAGGATGAGCAGTCGTTTTTCTCATTAACGTTTGATTGTCATATTGATGAGACGTGAGATGTGCTTGCAATTGAGCCATAAAGTCCATCACCACAACCACTACGATCAGCAACGATGTACCGCCCAAATGGAACGGAATACCGAATGAATTCTGTAGGATCATTGGCATCAAACACACCACAGTAATATAAATCGCACCAATAAACGTCAAACGATTAAGAATATGATCTAAATAACGAGCCGTTTGCTCACCTGGGCGTATACCAGGTACATATGCGCCGCTACGTTTTAAGTTTTCTGACACTTCTTTCGGACTGAAAACCAGTGCCGTGTAGAAATAACAGAAGAAAATAATTAACGTACCGAACAGCATTAAATACAACGGCTGTCCAGGCGATAACACGAGTGCCAAATCTTGCAAGCTACGCTTTACAATACCCGCATTCGGATCTGCACTACCTAACCATTGACCCAAGCTCGCTGGAAATAATAACAATGAGCTTGCAAAAATAGCTGGAATTACACCAGCCATATTAATTTTCAATGGCAAATGCGTTTGCTGTGCAGTGAATATCCGGCGACCTTGTTGCTTTTGTGCATAGTTAACAGGAATGCGTCGTTGTGCTTTTTCGATAAACACAATTGCTGCAAGGACAGCAAGAGATAACAAGGCAAATACGGCAATTCCAATTAAACTGCCCTGCCCATTTTGGACAGAAGTAAAGGCCTGAATTACCTGATTGGGTAACCCTGCAACAATTCCTGCAAAAATGATCATCGAGATACCATTACCAATACCACGTTCGGTAATTTGTTCTCCCAACCACATTAGGAACATCGTTCCAGCAACCAAAGAGGTTACCGCAGGAACATAAAATGCTAGTCCGGAAGTCAGCGTAATTCCCTGACTAATCAGACCAGCACACATCCCTACACCTTGCACGAGTGCAAGAAATAAGGTGCCATAACGCGTGTATTGATT
The DNA here is from genome assembly GCF_000760595.1 of Acinetobacter soli. GTDB lineage: Bacteria > Pseudomonadota > Gammaproteobacteria > Pseudomonadales > Moraxellaceae > Acinetobacter > Acinetobacter soli. Next base: position 42,134 of record NZ_BBNM01000002.1, read on the forward strand.
AATTTTGCGCTTGCCTTGCTCGCCTTCTTTCTTTAAAGCTTCTAGCGAAGGAACGACCGTAGACATTAACTGCACGATAATCGATGCTGAAATATACGGCATGATCCCTAGTGCGAGAATTGACATACGTTCTAATGCACCGCCAGAGAACATATTAAATAAACCCAAGAAGGTTCCTTCATTGGCTTTAAAAAAACGTGCTAGCGCTACATTATCAATACCCGGCAACGGAATATGCGCTCCTAGTCGAAAGACCAGCAATGCACCAATCAAGAACATTAATCGGCGAATAATTTCACGGTATTTCACGTGAAACGGCTGTCCTTTCATCATGTTGACATGACCTGAAGAACTAGGAGACATAGACACTCGGCATTACTCCTCGACTTTACCGCCAGCAGCTTCAATTGCAGCTTTAGCGCCTTTAGTCAAAGCAACACCTTGCACAGTAAACGCGCGAGTTACTTCACCAGAAAGAACAACACGTGCACGAACTTGGTCACGACGAACAACGTTCGCAGCTTTCAAAGTTTCAAGGCTAACAACTTCGCCTTCCACTTTGTTGAGTTCAGATAAACGCACTTCAGCAGTTTTCAAAGCGATTTGGCTAGTGAAACCGAATTTAGGCAAACGACGATAAATCGCTGTTTGACCGCCTTCAAAGCCTGGGCGTACACCACCGCTCTTACGTGATTTTTGACCTTTGACACCACGGCCACCAGTCTTACCAACGCCAGAGCCGATACCACGACCTAAACGACGGTTGTCACGTTTTGCACCTTCTGCAGGTGCAAGTTCATTTAAACGCAGAGTCATGGTTTACTCCTCTACACTAACCATATAGTAGACTTTGTTGATCATACCGCGGTTTGAAGGAGTATCTTGTACTTCTACCGTATGACCAATACGACGCAGACCTAAACCTTGTAGGCAAAGTTTGTGATTTTTCAAACGATGCGAAGCAGATTTGATCTGGGTAACTTTAATCGTTTTCATGATTGATTACCCTTGAATTTGTTCTACTGAAAGACCACGTTTTGCAGCAACTTTCTCAGGAGAAGTCATATCACGCAAACCTTTAAAAGTCGCGTTTACTACATTCGCAGCATTCGTAGAACCATAACATTTAGCAAGTACGTTATGTACACCAGCAGCTTCTAAAACGGCACGCATAGCACCACCAGCAATTACGCCAGTACCTTCAGAAGCAGGTTGCATGTACACACGGCTTGCGCCATGACGAGCATTCACAGGGTGTTGTAGAGTAGTACCCGCAAGGTCAACTGTAATCATGTTACGACGAGCAGCTTCAAGTGCTTTAGAAATAGCAGCTGGAACTTCACGTGCTTTACCACGACCAAAACCTACACGGCCATTTCCGTCGCCCACAACAGTCAATGCTGTGAAAGAGAAAATACGACCACCTTTAACAACCTTGGCTACACGATCAACGGCAACCAGCTTCTCAACGAGACCTTCGTTTTGTTCAACTTTCGCCATGATTAGAACTCCAAGCCGCCTTCACGAGCAGCATCAGCCAAGGCTTTGATACGACCATGATATTTAAAACCAGAACGGTCAAACGCAACTTTAGTAACACCAGCTGCTTTAGCACGTTCAGCAATTAAAGCACCTACTTTAGTAGCCGCTTCAACGTTACCAGTAGTACCACTACGCAATGATGTATCCAAAGTAGAAGCTTGCGCTAAAACTTTGCCACCATCTGCTGAAATAACTTGTGCGTAGATGTGACGCGGCGTGCGGTTTACACACAAACGAGTCGCACCCAACGCACGGATGTGCAAGCGTGTGCTTTTCGCACGACGCAAACGGGATTGTTTCTTTTCGTTCATAAGAACCTCGCGCCTTATTTCTTCTTAGCTTCTTTACGAAGAACAACTTCATCCGAATAACGAACACCTTTACCTTTATACGGCTCTGGTGGACGGTAACCACGGATTTCTGAAGCAACTTGACCTAGTAACTGCTTGTCTGCAGACTTCAAAATAATTTCAGTCGCAGTTGGAGTTTCAGCAGTTACACCTTCAGGAAGGCTATACTCGATTGGGTGAGAAAAACCGAGGTTAAGGTTAATACTTGCACCTTTAACCGCAGCTTTGTAACCAACACCAATCAGTTGTAACTTACGTTCGAAGCCTTCGTTAACACCTTTTACAAGGTTGTTTAACACAGCGCGAGCAGTACCAGCTTGCATCCAAGCGTCTTTAGACTCTTTAACTGGAGCAAGTTGAAGTTTACCTTCTTCCTGTTTTAGCTCGACCAGCGCATGCAGGTTGAAAGACAATGTACCTTTAGTGCCTTTCACTTCGACCTGCCGGCCGTTCTGAGTAACTGTAACACCGTTAGGTACAGTTACTGGGGCTTTAGCCACACGAGACATGAGGAATCACCTATTAAGAAACAAAAGCAATAACTTCACCACCGATACCTGCAGCACGTGCAGCGCGATCAGTCATGATGCCTTTGCTTGTAGAAACAATTGCAATACCCAAACCTTGCTTAACGCTCGGTAGTTTATCTTTACCGCGATATTGGCGAAGACCTGGACGGCTTACGCGCTTCACAGTTTCGATAACTGGTTTGCCTTCAAAATATTTTAAAGTCAAAGTTAAAGTCGCTTTAGCTTCTTCTTGCGCAACTTCAACGTTAGAAATATAACCTTCTTGTTGAAGTACGTTTGCAATTGCAACTTTTAACTTAGAACTTGGCATAGAAACAGATTGTTTCTTCGCCATTTGTGCGTTACGAACACGTGTTAGCATGTCGGCAACGGTATCTTGCATACTCATCTATAGTCGCCCCTTACCAGCTTGCCTTAACAACGCCTGGTACATCACCCTGCATTACTGTGTCACGTAGTTTGTTACGGCTTAAACCGAACTTACGGAAGTAACCATGAGGACGACCAGTTAAACCACAACGGTTACGAAGACGAACAGGAGATGCATTACGTGGCAATGCCTGTAACTTTAACATCGCTTCAAAACGCTCTTCGTCGCTTGCATTTACGTTTGCAATCGTTGCTTTTAATTCAGCACGTTTTGCAGCGTATTTAGCAACAGTTTGTTCGCGTTTTAATTCGCGATTAATCATACCTTTCTTAGCCATATCGACCTCTTATTTGAACGGGAAGCCGAATGCACGCATAAGCGCACGGCCTTCGTCATCGGTGCGAGCAGTGGTAGTAATAGTAATATCCATACCACGAATACGATCAATCTTGTCAAAATCGATTTCAGGGAAAACGATTTGCTCTTTCAAACCCATCGAGTAGTTACCACGACCGTCGAATGATTTCGCTGAGAAACCACGGAAGTCACGGATACGAGGGATTGCGATCGAGATCAAACGGTCCAAGAATTCGTACATTTGTTCGCCACGTAAAGTAACTTTACAACCGATTGGCCAACCATCACGGATTTTGAAACCAGCGATTGATTTACGTGCAAGTGTAACTACTGGTTTTTGACCAGCAATAGACTGCATATCTGCTACAGCGCCGTCTAATAATTTCTTATCAGTTGCAGCTGCACCAACACCCATGTTTAGAGTGATTTTTGTAATGCGAGGAATTTCCATCACATTCTTAACGCCAAGTTCTTCTAATAACTTAGCTTTAAGTTCTTCGTTGTAACGTGTTTTAAGTCTGGCCATTGCCGTTTTTCAACCTATTACTTCGCTACCGCCACTGATTCACCATTTGATTTATAAACGCGAGTTTTCGCGCCATTTTCATCAACTTGGTAACCAACACGGTCAGCCTTTTGGGTTGTAGCATTAAAAACTGCCACGTTTGAGATATGAAGCGAAGCTTCCTGAGTAACGATGCCGCCTTCAGCGCCAGTTACACGGTTCGGCTTTTGATGCTTCTTCACTAAGTTAAGGCCTTCAACCTTAACGCGGTCTTCAGAAACAGACAAAACAGTACCCTGTTTGCCTTTTTCTTTACCTGCGATCACGATAACCTGATCGCCTTTTTTAATCTTAGCCATGATTGCCTCTTATAGAACTTCAGGAGCCAATGAAATAATTTTCATGAACTGTTCAGTACGAAGTTCACGAGTCACTGGTCCGAAAATACGGGTGGCAATCGGAGCTTTGTTGTTGTTTAACAATACAGCTGCATTGTCATCAAAACGGATTACAGAACCGTCTGGACGACGAATACCGAACTTTGTACGTACTACAACAGCATTCATCACGTCACCTTTTTTAACACGGCCACGTGGAATTGCTTCTTTTACAGTAACTTTAATAATGTCGCCAACAGAAGCATAACGACGATGTGAACCACCTAGTACTTTAATACATTGTACGCGGCGTGCACCACTATTGTCTGCTACGTCGAGCATACTTTCGGTTTGAATCATTGCCCTACTCCAAAACCGAGCAACACCGGTCACAATTTCGAAAGGCTCAAAGAGTACTCGAAATTGACCGATGATGCAACAAGAACCTAATTACTCAGCAGCTGCTTCAACAACTTCAACCAAAGTCCAAGCTTTAGTTTTAGAAATTGGGCGGCTTTCTTTGATGGTCACTAGGTCGCCAAGTTTAGCAACGTTGTTCTCATCATGAGCGTGTAATTTTGTTGAACGGCGGATTGATTTGCCATACAACGGGTGTTGAACGCGGCGTTCGATAAGGACAACAATTGACTTGTCCATTTTGTCGCTTACTACTTTGCCGGTTAACGTGCGGACTGTTTTTTCACTCATTGTCCGTTCCCCTGTTTTTCGGTAAGGAGTGTCTTGATACGAGCAACGGTTTTACGAGCAACTTGCACTTCGTGCGATTTACCCAATTGACCAGTCGCTTTTGCCATACGAAGACGGAATTGGTTAAGCTGTTGCTCATCAAGCAAAGCTTTCAACTCTTCTACCGACTTTTCACGTAGATCTTTAGTTTTCATTACATTACCGTCCGAGTCACGATAGTGGTTTTAAACGGAAGTTTAGCAGCAGCAAGCTTGAATGCTTCAGTTGCCAACTCGTCGTTCACACCTTCAATTTCGTACAGGATCTTACCTGGTTTGATCTCACAAACCCAGTACTCCACATTACCTTTACCGTTACCCATACGAACTTCTAATGGCTTTTCGGTGATTGGCTTGTCTGGGAATACGCGGATGAAGATTTTACCACCACGTTTAATACGACGGCTAATAGTACGACGCGCAGCTTCGATCTGACGCGCAGTCATACGACCACGTTCAGTCGCTTTAATCGCAATCGAACCAAATGATACTGTACTACCACGATGTGCAAGACCAGTGTTACGGCCTTTTTGCACTTTACGGAATTTGGTACGTTTAGGTTGCAACATGGATTATTCTCCCTTGTCAGCAGCACGGTCTGAACGACGACCACGACGCTCTTGACCTTCACCACGACCACGACCGCGTTTAGCTGGACGCTCTTCTTGTGGTGCAGGGTTCATGACTTGTTTCATGCCACCCAAGATTTCACCACGGAAAATCCAGACTTTAACACCAATCGTACCGTAAGTTGTTTCAGCACGCATAGTTGCATAGTCGATGTCCGCACGAAGCGTATGTAGAGGTACACGACCTTCACGATACCATTCTGTACGAGCGATCTCTGCACCACCTAGACGGCCAGAAACTTCAACTTTGATACCTTTCGCACCAGCACGCATGCTGTTTTGTACCGCACGCTTCATTGCGCGACGGAACATTACACGCTTTTCTAGTTGAGAAGCGATTGCTTCAGCAACAAGACGTGCGTCTAAATCTGGACGATCGATTTCATTGATGCTTACTTGCGCAGGAACACCCATGATAGTGGTAAGTTCGCGCTGTAATTTCTCGATGTCTTCGCCTTTTTTACCGATGACGATACCAGGACGAGCAGTGCTAATCGTTACTTTAGCAGCGCCTGTTGGACGTTCGATAAGAATATTGCTGATCATCGCGCTCTTAAGTTTTTTAGTCAAAAACTCACGAACTTGAAGATCTTTAAGCAAGTATTCAGCGTATTGTTTCGGATTCGCATACCAGTTAGCGTTATGACGTTTCACAACACCTAGGCGGATACCGATTGGATGAACCTTCTGACCCATATCAAACCCCTACCTTAACGGTGATGTGACAAGTACGCTTAGTGATACGATCTGCACGGCCTTTAGCACGTGGCATAATACGTTTAAGGCTCATGCCTTCATCAACGTAAATCGTAGACACCTTAAGGTCATCAACATCTAAACTGTTATTGTGTTCAGCATTTGCAATTGCAGATTCCAAAGCTTTTTTCACTAGAACGGCAGCTTTTTTGTTGCTGAAGTTCAAAATGTTAAGCGCGTGAGCAACAGATTTGCCACGGATTAGGTCTGCAACCAAACGTGCCTTTTGTGCCGAGATAGCGGCACCGCGTAATTTAGCAGTTACTTCCATCATGACACCTATTAACGTTTAGATTTCTTGTCAACGCCGTGACCACGATAGGTACGAGTTGGCGCGAATTCACCGAGTTTATGACCAACCATATGTTCAGATACGATTACTGGAACATGGTTACGGCCATTGTGAACAGAAATTGTTAGACCAACAAAGTCTGGAAGGATCATCGAACGACGAGACCACGTTTTGATCGGCTTACGGTTGTTTGCAGCAATAGCAGCTTCAACTTTAGCGAACAAATGCGCGTCGACGAACGGACCTTTTTTTAATGAACGAGGCATTAGTCAGATTCCTTTACTTGACGCGACGATCGCGGATAATCATCTTAGTCGTACGCTTATTGGTACGTGTCTTGTACCCTTTCGCTTTTTGACCCCACGGGCTTACAGGTTGAATACCTTTGTTACGCCCTTCACCACCACCGTGCGGGTGATCTACTGGGTTCATCGCCATACCACGAACGGTAGGACGAACACCACGCCAGCGCGACGCACCAGCTTTACCCAATGAACGAAGGTTGTTTTCTTGGTTAGAAACTTCACCAATTACAGCGCGGCATTCAACATGGATTTTACGCATTTCGCCTGAACGTAGACGAACGATTGCGTAAGAACCATCACGACCCAACAACTGAACTGAAGTACCAGCAGAACGTGCTAATTGAGCACCTTTACCGATTTTAAGTTCAACGTTGTGAAGTGTAGAACCGATTGGCATGTTACGAAGTGGCAAGCAGTTACCTGGACGAATTGGAGCATCGTTACCAGATTGTACTTTATCACCAGCGCGCAAGCCTTTAGGTGCGATGATATAACGACGTTCACCGTCAGCATACTTCAACAATGCGATGTGTGCGGTACGGTTAGGATCGTATTCAATACGCTCTACAACTGCAGGAATACCATCTTTGTTACGTTTGAAGTCTACAAGACGGTAATGCTGCTTGTGACCACCACCAACGTGACGAGTGGTAATGTGACCGTTGTTATTACGACCACCAGTACGTTTTTTAGCTTCAACCAACGCTGCAAAAGGCTTACCTTTGTGAAGGTGGCTATGAACCACTTTTTCAACAAAGCGACGCCCTGGAGACGTTGGTTTGCATTTTTGAATCGGCATAATTTTCGTCCTTATTCCGCTGCGCTTTCAGCGGTATCGCCCAAGTCAGCCATTTCTACATCTTGGCCAGCTTTCAGGGTGACGTATGCTTTTTTAACATCAGAACGACGTCCTAATGTTTTACCAAAGCGCTTCGATTTACCTTTAGTGATCGTCGTGTTTACTTTAAGCACGTCTACACCAAAAAGTTTTTCAACTGCTTTTTTGATTTCAAGTTTAGTTGCATTGATATCAACTTTGAACACTTGAACACCAGCAGTTTCGCCTAAAACTTGTGCCTTTTCTGAGAAGACTGGTCCTTTTAGGACTTGATAGATACGTTCGTTGTTCATCCGAGTTCTACCTCAATTTTCTTAGCAGCAGCTACAGACATCACAACTTTATCGAACGCGATCAAGCTAACAGGATCGATTGCAGTTGCATCAACCACATCTACATGTGGAAGGTTACGTGCTGCAAGATATAGATTCTCATCTACAGCATCAGTAACGATTAATGCACGAGCAGCATTCAAGTCGTTCAGTTTAGCAAGCAATTCTTTAGTTTTAGGAGCTGCAACAGCAAACTCTTCAACCAATACAAGACGATCTTGGCGAACAAGTTCAGCTAAGATACATTGCATTGCACCGCGGTACATTTTACGGTTTACTTTTTGAGACCAGTCTTGTGGACGAGCAGCAAATGTTTTACCGCCGCCAACCCAGATTGGGCTACGAATAGAACCAGCACGTGCGCGGCCTGTACCTTTTTGACGGAATGGCTTCTTACCACCACCAGATACTTCTGCACGAGATTTTTGAGCACGAGTACCTTGACGACCACCAGCTAAGTAAGCTGTAACAACTTGGTGTACAAGAGCTTCGTTAAATTCACGTCCAAAAGCAACTTCAGACAACTCAACAGCAGAGCCGGAAACAGTTTTTAAATTCACGTTATTTCCCCTCAGGCCTTGATCGTAGGACGAACGATAACGTCGCCACCAGTAGCACCAGGAATCGCACCTTTAACAACGAGAACTGAACGCTCTGCATCGATAGATACAATTTCAAGACCTTGTACTGTTACGCGTTCATCACCTAGGTGACCGGCCATTTTTTTGCCTTTGAACACGCGTCCAGGAGTTTGGTTTTGACCTGTAGAACCTAAAACACGGTGAGAAACTGAGTTACCGTGAGTCGCGTCTTGGGTACGGAAGTTCCAACGCTTAACACCACCTTGGAAACCTTTACCTTTTGATTGACCAGTTACGTCAACAACTTGACCAACTGCGAACAAATCAACACCAATTGTACCGCCAACTTCACGGCCTTCAAGCTCAGCTTCAGTTACGCGAAACTCTTTAACCAAACGACCAGCAGCAACACCCGCTTTCGCGAAGTGACCTTTCTGAGCATTGGTTACGCGAGATTCACGACGTTCGCCAGTAGTAACTTGAACCGCTTGATAACCATCAGTTTCAAGCGTTTTAATTTGAGTGATACGGTTAGGATCAACCTCAATCACTGTAACAGGCACAGAGACGCCGGCATCTGTAAAGATACGGGTCATACCGCACTTGCGGCCGACTAAACCAATAGCCATGTGTGTAACCTCTAAAAAAGCAGCTTAATTAATGCCAGGCACTAATTAACCCGAAAGCCTTAACCCAATGCGATCTGAACATCAACACCAGCTGCAAGATCCAATTTCATCAATGCATCAACAGTTTTGTCTGTTGGTTGAACGATATCGATCAAACGTTTGTAGGTGCGGATTTCGTACTGATCACGCGCGTCTTTGTTTACGTGCGGTGAAGTAAGAACGTTGAAGCGTTCGATGCGAGTAGGCATCGGGATTGGACCACACACTTGTGCGCCAGTACGCTTAGCGGTTTCTACGATCTCTTGAGAAGATTGATCAATTAAACGATGATCAAAAGACTTAAGACGGATACGGATTCTCTGGTTAGACATACCAGTAAACTCCAAGCCAAAAATATATAAAGAATCACCCTTGACGCACCTCACCTAATGGTAAGTGTCAAAGGCAGTGAAAATCACTAAGGTCACGATCGATGCCGCGACTGTCATGCATTTACTACGTTTTCCGCAGCAAATGCCCCATAATTTGGGGTGGCTCATTATAACGATTGTTTAAGTCTTATGCAATTCTATTTCTGGTTTTTTTCATAAAATTTGGGCTTTTTTTGTTTTTATTGATGCCCCTACCGATGCAATCAAGATGCCTCTAATACATATTCAATCGCTTGGTTGAGTAATTGATTACCTTCTTGAAAATACCCGCGCCGAGAATTCTTAAGCTCTGCCAGATTGCTGATAATATCGCCGGTTAAGTGACCAACATGCTCATCATCTTCTAGAAACAACTCAAGTGTCTGTGGGGTAATTTCGGGGTGAAACTGAAAGCCCAAAACATTTTTGCCAATCTGGTACATTTGGTTACGACAAATTTGATTTTCTGCCAAATGCACTGCACCTTTGGGAATTTCAAAGCATTCGTTGTGCCACTGCAATACATTGACGCGCTCGGGTAATTGAAAACATGTTGCTGGAATATTATGCACGCGCTGCACTGTGGTCCAGCCAACTTCATGATAGGCGCTATGACTTACCGCAGCGCCTAAGGCACTGGCAATCAGTTGCCCACCCAAACACAAGCCAATAGCCGGTTTTCCTGCCGCAAGATAGCGACGGATCCAACGTTTTTCAAGCTTGAGCCATGGATAATTGGCTTCGTCATTCACACTAATATTCCCCCCCATAATAATGAGCAGGTCGACATCTTCTATTTGTGGCAACGCTTCAATTTCAAGCGCCGAATCGGCTGGCAAGGCAAAAAATTCGGTTGCAGTAATTTTGGCGTGGTTCGACTTAAGAAATTCATAGCAACTTCCGAACCCTTCACCAGCAATATGCTGAAAATAATGCACTTTTAAAAACGGCTTCATGCGCAATTCAAACCTATATTGTTGTTAGTATCAAAGAGGGTTGTGCAAAATTGAAGCCAACTTAAATGAAAATTGACACTTTCAAATAAAAACCAACAAAACACGCAAAAACTGGCGTAATTGCTTAATTTTTTTTACTCTAGTTCAAATTCCATTACGATTTTGCACCATGTCTGACAATAAAAAAACTCAAACTGCACTGATTCATGCGCCACGCAATGCACCGCAGTATATTCATAGCATCCAACCTCCCCTGTTTCGTGCATCAACCATTATTTTTCCAAGTACAGCGCACCTTTTTGATCGCCATTGGAGCGATCCCTATGACTATAGTTATGGAACTCATGGCACACCCACTACATTTACGCTCGGTGATCAACTGGCACAGCTTGAAGGTGGACAGTTTTGCTTACTGGCACCGAGTGGTCTCTCGGCGATTAATTTAGTCAATTCGACATTTTTAAGCCAAGGTGACGAGGTCTGGGTGCCAGATAACGTTTATGGACCAAACATAGAGCACCTAAAAAATTTGCAGCAGCGTTACGGTATTCATGTACGAATCTATAATCCGATTGACGCAGACAGCTTCGTACCCAGCGCAGCAACCAAGCTCCTTTGGCTTGAAGCAGCAGGCTCGATTACGCTTGAGTTTCCAGATTTAAAAGCATTATTAAAAAAGGCCCAAGCTGCTCAGGTTATCACTGCTTTGGACAATACATGGGGAGCCGGTTTGGCGTTTAACGCTTTTGATATTGGCGATGAACATCTCTCGGTCGATGTAACGGTACATGCCCTGACCAAATATCCCAGTGGTGGAGGCGACATCTTAATGGGTAGCGTAATCACCCGCAGTAAAGCCTTGCATGATCGACTTTTTAAAATTCATGCCAATCAGGGCATTTGTGTGTCGGGTGATGATACAGCACAGATTATACGCAGTTTGCCGCATATGGCGCTGCGTTATCAACAGCAGGCCGATCACGCACGCACTTTAATAACGTGGCTGCAACAGCAAACGCAATTTACACAAGTGCTCCATCCTAGCCTTGCCAGCAGTCCGGGACACATCTACTGGAAAGAGGTATGTACTACAGGGCAAAGTGCGGGTCTGGTCAGTGTAATTTTTGACTCCAGATATGATTTGGCTGCGATTCGACGTTTTTGTGATGTATTAACACTCTTCAAGCTGGGATTTAGCTGGGGAGGCCCGATGAGTCTAGTCATGCTTTATGATCTGAAACAGATGCGTCAGTTAGATACTACACATTTACAACAGGGTTTACTGGTTCGTTTTTGCATAGGACTGGAACATCCGCAAGATTTAATTCAAGATATCCAAAACGCACTACAACAACTTGAATAACAATCACCAGAGGACAACCTATGGGAACACCAATTATCATTGCAAAAAACAGCCGTGATCCTTCACAAGAGATTGTTTTACATTCCGAGTTTGCCAATCGGCATGGTTTGATTGCCGGCGCAACCGGAACAGGAAAAACAGTTACTTTAAAAGTATTGGCAGAAAATTTTTCACGGATTGGTGTCCCGGTTTTTTTGGCCGATGCCAAAGGTGATGTATCAAGTATCGCCAAAGCTGGTCGCAGTAACCCCAAATTTGAACAGCGCTTACAACTCTTAGGCCTTGATCAAATTCCATTTGCTGCCTCTCCCACTGTATTTTGGGATGTATTCGGTCAGCACGGGCACCCTATTCGAACCACCATTTCCGAAATTGGGCCGCTGCTTTTAGCACAAATGCTCAATCTGAACGACACTCAAGAGGGCGTGTTATCGGCAGTGTTTCGTATTGCCGATGATCAAGGATTGCTGCTAATCGATTTTAAAGATTTAAAAGCCATGCTCAGTTATGTCAGTGACAATGCTGCCGATTTAAAAGCCGAATACGGTAATTTATCGCCTGCCAGTATTGGGGCAATTCAGCGCAATTTATTGGCCTTGGGCGATCAGGGTGCCGAGCAATTTTTTGGTGAACCCAGCTTAAATATTTTGGATTTTATTCAAACCGATGCTCAAGGCCATGGCTACATCAATCTGCTTGCCGCGGATCAGCTCATGAACTCACCAAAACTTTATGCCACCTTCCTACTGTGGATGTTGTCCGAACTGTTTGAACAACTGCCTGAAGTCGGCGATGCGGACAAGCCTAAACTGGTGTTCTTTTTTGATGAAGCCCACTTGCTGTTTGACAACGCCAGCCCTGCCCTACAACAGAAAATTGAGCAGGTGGTCCGTCTGATTCGCTCTAAAGGGGTTGGGATATACTTTATTACCCAAAATCCACTGGATTTACCAGAAAGCGTACTTGGCCAGCTGGGAAATCGTGTCCAGCACGCCTTACGCGCCTTTACTCCTAAAGATCAAAAAGCGGTAAAAACAGCCGCCGATACCTTTCGGGCCAATCCAGATTTTAAAGTCGATCAGGCCATTACAGAACTGGCTGTTGGAGAGGCCCTGATCAGTTGTCTCGACGAACAAGGCACACCTCAAATTGTACAACGTGGCTGGGTTATGCCGCCCTACTCATCGTTTAGCCCACTCAGTGATGAAGAACGTCAGGCGCTGATGGCGCAGAGTTTGGTGGCGGGTGTGTATGAAAAGATGGTCGATCGCGATAGTGCATATGAAATGCTGCAACAAAAAGTCAGTGATCGGCTTGAGCAAGAGCAGGCGCAAGCTGAAGCTGCACAGCAAGCCAAACAGCAGGAAGCTTTAGCAAAACAGCAGGCCAAAGAACAAGAGCGCTTAGCGCGTGAACAGCAAAAAGCCGATGAAAAAGCTCAGCGTGACCGCGACAAACTGACTCAAGATGTGCTGGGTACATTTGCTAAAAGTGCAGCACGCACTCTGGGCGGACCAACCGGCCAGAAACTGGTTCGTGGCTTGCTCGGCTCACTGTTTGGAAAGCGATAGATCTTTATTTTTATCTATTTTTAAAAGGTATATTGAAAATGCACTTTATAAGATGTATTTTAAATACATCTTATAAACTACAAATGGTCGCATCATGACGCCTGAGCACATTCAACTCATTCAATCCACAGTCCCGGTCTTACGTGAGCACGGTGTTGCATTAACCCGTTATTTCTACGCACGCATGTTAAAACAACATCCGGAACTTAAGCATATTTTTAATCAAGATCATCAGCAAACTGGACGTCAGCCCCGTGCTTTGGCCGCTGCGGTACTGGCCTATGCCGAACACATTGAGCATCCGGAAAAATTAGCCAAAGCTGTCGAGCGCATTACCAGCACCCATGTTCGTCTAGACATTCAACCTGAGCATTATGCAGTTGTAGGTGAGCATCTTTTACATTCGATTTCTGAGGTATTGAACGTTCCCTTTGAATCTGAACTGATCTTGGCGTGGCAACAGGCTTATCAACAATTAGCAGATCTTTTGATTCGCGTTGAGCAAGAAAAATATCATCAGCTAGCCGCACAACCGGGTGGCTGGGCCGGATGGCGTGAGTTCAAAATCGTGGATATTCACACCGACGATGAAGGCAAGATTTTTAGTGTCGCGGCAGTCGACACCCATCCACTTCCTGACATTCAGATCCCTTCATCGGTTACTGTTCGGGTAAACGTTCCGGAGTTAGGTTTAAAACAACCCGAACAATTTCCATTGCATCGCATTCAAGCAGCAAGCCATGTATGGGCATTTAAAGTCAAAACACCAGAAGACGCTGCAAATCATCACGTCGCAGATCGTCTTTTAAATGCCTATCAGGTTGGAGATGAACTGCATCTGAGTGCTCCTATTTAAGGGTTTAAAATTCACAGATGAAATCCGTACTGTCTTCGTCTCCACGTTTCTTTCTGAGGACTTTCAGGCTAAGATGGGCTTTTTCATCTGTTGTCTTTGCGGATCATGCAACTCAATAAATTTACCGATTATGCACTGAGGATTCTGATGTATGTTTCACGCCCCAGTGAATTCCCGTACACCATTGCCGATATTGCAAAGGATTTGCATGTCTCACAAAATCATCTGGTTAAAGTGGTTCACTTTATGGGAAAACAAGAGTGGATCATTACAACACGGGGCAAAGGTGGAGGATTACGTTTAAATCCTAAAGCGCTAGAGATTCGACTAGGGCATATTGTGCGGATTCTTCAAGGTGATCACCAGATTGTGGAATGCCATGAACCACCTTGCGTCATGCGTGCGCATTGCGGTCTAAAAGGTATTCTAGATCAAGCGCTTGAGCAGTTTTACGTGTCACTCGATCAGCACACGCTGCGTGACGTTTTAAACGCACCACCAACCTACTCGCCAATTGCCTTTGTCGCACTATAGCGCAAAACACAGCGTATTCGATTCGCTAGATGTCGAGACTTCCTTTATAATGGCTCGTGTATTTATCATTGAAAAAGTTAAGCTCTATGCATCGCTATGCGAAATCCAAAGATACCAAGGCCAAACTCGCACCTAAAGAAAAAATTAGTTATGAGCGTAAAGCCGATCCTGCGATTACAGAGTATTCAGTTAAATCCCTGAATTGGTTGCGTAAAGCTGAATTTCTGATGAGTGCACCGAAACTTTCGCTGTGTGTAGAAGATACTGGTTACGAAATTGCATTTGCAGGCCGATCAAATGCAGGTAAATCGAGCGCGATTAACACACTCACTAATCAGAAACAGCTCGCACGTGCCTCTAAAAGACCTGGACGCACGCAGATGATCAACTTTTTCAGCTTGGGTAATCCAGATCAACGTCTCGTCGACTTACCTGGTTACGGCTACGCAGCAGTTCCAGAAGACATGAAACGTGTCTGGCAAAAAGAGCTGGAAAACTATTTGAT
This sequence comes from Acinetobacter soli, assembly GCF_000760595.1. Classification (GTDB taxonomy): domain Bacteria; phylum Pseudomonadota; class Gammaproteobacteria; order Pseudomonadales; family Moraxellaceae; genus Acinetobacter; species Acinetobacter soli. The sequence continues at coordinate 57,468 of NZ_BBNM01000002.1, forward strand.
CCATCGTAAAAGTTTACAAGGCTTGGTGTTGTTGATGGATATTCGCCATCCCCTGCAACACTTTGACACCATGATGCTGGAATGGGCGCATGCACGTAAATTATTTGTACATATTTTACTGACCAAAGCCGATAAATTAAATCGCGGCCCCGCCAATACCGCGCTCTTGGACGTAAAGCAATCTTTGAAAAAAATGAAGCTTAACTTCTCGATTCAGCTGTTTTCATCACTGAACAAGCAAGGACTTGAAGAGCTCGCCAGCGTCATGGCTGGTCGTTTAAACTTCACCTTGAGCGAAGAACAACATTTTGATTTAAGCGCAATTCCTGAAGTCTCCGATGCAGATTTGGATATCGAGACAGATTCGGAAGATGATGCTGAACAATCGCAAAAAAATGATTAACATCATCACCAAATGACAATGGAATGTCCCGTATTGCAAAGCAATGTATCGGGGCATTTTTTTATACTCAAATGCATGCATTGTTCTGTTTAGAACAGATTAGGACATGATTATGAGTATGTTGTCATTTTTAAAAAAGAAACTTCCCGGATCGTCTATTGATTATCGTATTCAACCGCGAAAAGTAAAATTTGTTTGGCAAAACACACCCGTTGACTGGATTCCAAACCAGCCGTTTGCAAGCTACTTCATTAATGAAATCAATAATATTTTGCCCGCTGGTGAATTCTGGTTTTGTCGTCTTTATAACAAAGTTTTACCGCAAATTACCGACGAAAAGCTCAAACTCGACGTACAGGCGTTTATACGCCAAGAAGCCATGCATGCCAATGCACACCAGTCGGCCAATAAAGAATATCTCTCTGCACGCCACATTGATATTCAGCGCAATCTGGATATCATGAATGTTGTATTCACCAAAGCACTGGCAGACAAGCCTTTTGACTTGACCGTTCCGGCTGCACTTGAAAAGCACTGGGACTTGTTTCGCTTAGGTGTAATCGCAACCGTCGAACACATGACCTGCGTATTGGGCAAATATGCGCTTTATAACCAGAAATGGCAGCAGTTGGGCGCCGATCCTGAAATGCTCGATTTAGTGAAATGGCATGGTGCAGAAGAAATCGAGCACCGTACCGTGGCTTTTGATTTGTATCGACACTTAGGCGGTGGCTATATTGCACGCTATTATTTAAGTGTTGCCGTGATTATTGGTGTGCTTGGACTTTGGGTAGATGGTGCTGCGCACATTATGAAGCAAGACCCACGCTTTGCCGAGTATAAGCCGAGCCTGTTCCGTCCATGGATCTGGTTAGAATGGTATAAACAAGCGCGTCATGACCATCAGTTATTGCCTAGTCCAATTTGGTTGATTGCACAGCAGATCGACTACTTAATGCCATGGTATGACCCTGTGAAGGAAGGCAGTACAGACGATGCGGTCGCGTATTTGAACCGCTCTCCGGCTGCCAAACGCGCCTTACAAGCTGCCGCATAAAAACCAGATGCTTAAAAAAGCAGATCTTAAGATCTGCTTTTTTCATTAGGAAAGTTCAGTGGATTGGGGTTCGGCTTGTTTGGCATAGCGATCGACCACAACACTGATCATCATATCGCCTTGTACATTCACTACTGTCCGCACGGTATCCAGAATCCGATCAATCGGTAGCAGTATCGCAATCGCTTCAGCAGGTAATCCGACCGATTGCAATACCATGATCATGGTGACCATTCCTGCACTTGGAATGCCTGGGGCACCCAACGAGGCAATCATGGCCGTTAGACACACAATCAATTGCTGGGTTAGGCTCAAATCCATCCCGATTAGATTGGCAATAAATAACGCCGCCGCCGCTTCATAAAGTGCTGTGCCATCCATATTTAACTGGGTTCCCAGTGGAATCACAAATCCGGCTGTTTGTGGTCGAACTTTCAGATTTTCCTGCGCACATTTCATACTTAAGGGCATGGTAGCCGAGCTCGAACTGGTTGCAAATGCAGTAATCAGAGCCAGTCGCGTGCCTTTGAAAAAGGTGATTGGATTCATTTTGCCAAAGATCCACAATAACAGTGGCAAGACCACTGCACCATGAAAAATCGTGGTTCCTGTCACCACTAAAGCAAATTCAGCCAGACTCCCCAGCACTTTTAAATCTTCAGTGGCGATGAGTTTGGCCAGCAATGCCAAGATTCCAAGGGGTGCCAGTTTCATCACCCAGCCGACCAGCATCATCATGATATCGAAGAGTTGTACACTGAGCACACGGACCGACTGAAAGCGATCACCACCTTTGATCAGTGCGGCACCCAATAGTAAAGCAAAGACCACCACTGCCAGCACATTCCCTTCAGCAAAGGCTTTAAAAGGATTGATCAGAGTATTTTGAATAAAGTTGGTGAGAAAACTCGAAGGCGTCAGGGTATCTGGCGTTTGATGATTTTGCATGGCGTCTGCAAATATACCAATATCCATGCCCTGCCCAACAGAGAACAAATGTGCACAGCCAATTCCCAAAATCAGCGCAAAAGTGGTGGTGGTAAAACAGCATAACGCGGTAATTTTCCACACTCGATTGAACTGCCCACTGGCTTGCAGGTTAGACACCCCTACCACAATTGAGGTAAAAATCAGCGGAATCAGCAGCATTTTAAGTAGGCCAATAAAGATACTACTGATCAGACTTAAAATATATAAACTGCTGGAAAAGAATGCGGTTTCAGGATTTAGGCTCAGTACGAGTCCGAATACAACCCCAATCACCGCAGCAATAAAAATCTGCGTGTTTAAGCTCATAATGCATCATTTTTTTAATTCGTTAGCCGCAATATGACACGCTCGGCTCGAAGAATCGAGTGCTTTTAACATCTGAAATTATTGGGTTTCAATTTCACGCAAGCGGATTAAACCTTCTTGAACCGTACTACACACCAACATGCCGTTTTGCCACATGCGTCCAAAGTTCAACCCTCTTGAGCTGCTGCTGACAGTGGCATCCATGTCGTACAGCATCCATTCGTCTGCACGGACTGGACGATGGAAATAAATCGTATGATCGATACTGGCACACTGTAGGCTTGGCGAAATATAGCTAAGTCCATGCGGCTTGAGTGCAGTGGTCATGAGGGTAAAATCTGAATAAAATGCCACGATTGCCTGATGTAGGGCCACTTGATCCATCTCACCACGAATTTGATCATGCGTGCGAATGTAATGCGCATTAGTGGGCGCTTGGGGCTGTGGCTGAAATGGATTTACGGGATCGATTGGACGAATCTCGACATGACGCTCGCGCATGAAGCTGGCACGAACATTTTCGGGAATAAAATCAATCATGCCTTGTTTGAGTTCGGCTTCCGATTTTACGTCTTCAGGTGCAGGATAAACTGGCGCATCATTTTGATAGTTGAGGCCTTCTTCGGGTGCAACAAAAGACACCATGGCAGAAAAAATGGTACGACCATGCTGAATGGCACGCACTTCACGGCTAACAAAACTTTTACCATCGCGTAGCGGATTCACTTCGTATACGATCGGCGCGTGGATATCGCCACCATATAAGAAATAGGCATGCAAGGAATGAGCCGGACGATCCGTGGTATACGATGCAGCACGAAGTGCCTGCCCGAGTACCTGACCGCCAAACACGCGTTTGCCAACCAAGTTGCGGCTCATGCCGCGATACAGATTTTCTTCGAGCTTTTCCAGTGATAAAAGTTCAACCAGTTCTTGGGTCAATGTATTCATGGAATGCCTTTTCTATGTCAAAATTAAAAATAGCGCGAGAGTGAATGCGTAATGATCTTTGAACTATTTTGCCACAAATCCAGCGTTTCAGCTTTGGCATTAAATGCGTCACAGGTCACACTTCACATTACCAATTGTCAGTATAAATACGATTTTTAACGATAAACGCTAGCACTCTGCATACAAATTAGCAGAAAATAGCGCATTGTTTTTGCAAATCAATTCATCACATTGTACCCGGTCTGCGTGGCTGGGGTTTGGTTGTTTGAGTAGGAGATTTTATGTCCAAGCATGGCTTCGGTCAGATGTATCGACGGCTTTCCAGTAAGTTGCTAGACCTTGTGGTCACTCCACATGTTCTTGGGGAGGTCCCTGCTGAACCAACTCCATCCGCAGCATCAGAAGTATCTCATTCGCCTAAGATTGTGTGCTATGTACTGCAAAACTACTCACGTAGTAATGCCTTGGTGGTCGACAGTGAAACGCGACGCCTGCACTTAAAACCTGCGCTCGATCCTTTACATGTGGCCGAACATCAGGAAAAGGCTTCGGTACTGTTTTTACAGCATCATGATGAGCGTAATCTGCTAAATCCACCGCCACATGCATTTCCGCCACGATTATTGCGTTTGATTGAGGTATTGGAAAAATATCCAGATGCCGATATCCAACTGGTGCCTGTTACAGTCTTGTGGGGACGTGCACCGGATAAAGAAGATTCATGGGTGAAGCTGTTGTTTACCGACACGTGGGCAACCCCAAGCAAAATCAAGCAACTGGTGAATATTGGTTTACACGGACGCCAGTCTTATCTTGAGTTTCATGAATCTCAATCGCTTCGTCAGTTGGTGGAATATGCCAAGACACATTACCCGAATCTGTCTCCGGCCACCTATATCATCAGCACCTTAAATGATTTTCTAGATCGTCAGCGTGAAGTGGTGCTTGGCCCGGATTTATCTGATCGACGCAATGTGATGGAATCGCTGATTAAGGCACGCGATGTGCAAGATGCAATTCGCCGTGAAAGTATTCGCTCTAAAATCAGCATGCTAGAAGCCGAGAGTCGTGCCATTGGTTATCTTAATGAAATCGTATCGGATTATTCGCATTCTGCCGTGCGTTTTGCCGATATGGCTCTGACACGCCTCTGGACACAGCTTTACGATGGCGTTGAGGTACATAACTTCAGCACCGTGCGCGAACTTGCCAAAGACTACGAGATTATTTATACCCCTTGTCATCGTAGTCATATCGACTATCTGCTGCTGTCGTATGTGATTTATAAACGTGGTCTGATGGTGCCGTACATTGCCGCAGGCGATAACCTGAACTTACCTTTTGTCGGGCAGTTACTGCGTGGTGGCGGTGCATTCTTTATTCGTCGCTCTTTCCGTGGCAATGGCCTGTATACATCGGTATTTAAAGAATATCTGTACAGCATTTTGTCTCGCAACACGCCACTGGAATACTTCATTGAAGGGGGTCGTTCACGTACAGGTCGTTTATTGCCTCCTAAAACCGGCATGCTGGCCATGACCATTCACGGCCATTTACGTGGCCGTGCCAAGCCGATTGTGTTTTTACCGACCTACATTGGTTATGAGCGCCTGATGGAAGGCTCAACCTATGTAGGCGAAATGCAAGGAAATCCAAAAGAAGCGGAATCGGTACTGGGCATTTTAAAAACCCTGCGTAAAATCGAGCGAATTTTTGGTAAGGTTCATGTCAACTTTGGTGAGCCAGTTTTTCTCGATGACATGCTCAAAGCGCACAATGCCGAACAGATCAAAATTGAGAAAAATGATGATCCGTTGCCAAATGAAGTCTCGCAGGCCATTAACAGTTCAGCACACGCCATTTTAGAAAATATTAACCGTGCAGTTGTGATTAATCCGGTGTCGCTGTTGTCACTGATTTTACTGGCTACACCAAAGCACACGCTCGATGAAGAATTGTGTATTAAGCAGCTCGATGCCTATCGCAACTTGATGGCTCAGCAGCCCTACGATGAACGTAGTCAAGTAACTTCGTTGTCGGGCAAAGAAATCATTGCCTACGGTTTGAAGTTAAAGTTGATCAAGCGTGTTCAGCATGCATTGGGCGATATTATTGCGATTGAAGACAATCAGGCGGTATTACTGACCTACTTCCGTAATAATATTCTGCATGCGTTTGTGTTGCCGTCACTGGTGGCTTCACTGGTTGAACACAATGGTAAAGTCAGCCGTAAAGATTTGCACAATGTCATTCGCACCTTGTATCCGTTCTTACAAGCCGAGCTATTTTTGAAATGGTCCCGCGATGCACTGATCACAGAAATTGATCGTTATGTCGATGCGCTTACCGCATCGGGTGTGATTGAAATCGATCAAGACGGTGATCTGGTCAGCTTGGCACCAAACTCGGAAGAACATAATCAGCTGGTGATTCTGGCTGCACCCGTGAAGCAAAGTCTAGAGCGCTATTACATGACTTTGGCTTTAATTGCTCAGCGTGGCTCTGGCAATATTTCGGCCAAGCAAGTGGAAGACTTAAGTCATTTGCTCGGACAGCGTTTATCGGTGCTGTATGAGTTCAACTCGCCAGAATTTTTTGATAAGGCACTGTTTCAAAGCTTCCTGAAAGTACTGACCCAGCAAGGTTATATCAAAACCAATTCTGAAGGTGCGATTGAGTTTGACCGCAACTTTAGCAATATGGCTGAAGGCGCCAAACTGGTCCTCGATGAAGCCACCCTGCAGATGCTGCAGCACATTACGACGTTTAGCGATGAGGAGCTAAAGAGTGCGCTCGAAGCGATGGCATCTCAACAAGCCAAGCGTCGTTTAAAACGTAAAAAGAAATAATCGTTTTGATGGTACAGTCTAGTTCGCTAGGCTGTACCTTTAACGAAATTGACATTCGAAATAACGTGGATCATCCATACAGCGCAAGCGTAAAATTAAAGCCACAAAGGCCGGATCGTAATATTTCGAGCGAATAAACTGTTGACGCACTCTGGCTAGAATCAATTCATACGCCTGCTTCTCTCTATAAGATACATCCATCCAATAATACGACGATATACCATTTTCCCAGCGAATCGTCTGTGCAATCAAACTGGCGCTATGCAAGGCAAACCAACTTCGCATACTTTGACCAAAGCCTTTTGGGTACTGTGCGTGCCGGATCACCACATTTATCGCCACATAAGACAACGGAAAGTTCACCACACGAATGGACGGACCGAATTCTCGTTCAAGATTGTAAGGTCGTAGCGCAAAAATAGGCGCTGGCAAGATATCAACCTGATTGTGTTTAAAAGCATCCACCGCAGATTCGAGCTGCACGGGTACTGGCTGGGCACGAACTGACTGTACCAGCGCAATTTGTGGTAAATCTGCTGCTAACACTGCAATTTTCTTATTTTTTAAATCACTGACACTGTTAATGTCGGTACGCTTAAGCACCATGTAGGCCATACCCAGCGGAATCATACCCAGCGCTTCAAACTCTCCTTGCACCATGTGCGGCTTAAGGCTCGGATTGCTCAGCATCTGCATAAAACTTTTGGCAACCTGATGACTGGAAACAAAGCCAACACCTGCCGTACCGCCCATAAACTGGTTGTACTGACGGGTATGAAAATTCGTTGCCATCACGCCTGAGCAATAGCCCTGATCAAATTGCTTTAGTGCGTCTTGCTCATTTTTATAACTTTTCAGCGTAATTTTCACTTGCTGAGACTGCGCGTATTGCGCAATATCTTGAGCACGGCGGCTAATCTCGCCTTGCGGACCGACCGGATCATAGACACACCATGCAGTCTCAAGCGCCCAGCTTTGCACAGCAAGTAAGTAAAGCCCAATTCCCAATAAAACTTTTAATTGCATCATGTCATCGTCTTTTTTTATTTTAATCATTGATATGTTTCAGCATTCACCTTACGGTGTTTGCGCACTGAGCACCATGCCCCAAGTGACATGATGAAAAGTCAGCACAGTCAAGCCAGATTAATCTTGAGCAGTCGGTGCTGTAGAATCGAGCTGAGCACGATACACGCTAAAGCAGTCGGGTGACTGCAACTCATAGCCCGATGCAATAAAATCACGTGCCATAATTCGTTTTCCAGTCAGGCACGTACGCTCAAGCCGGAGCTGTGGTAAGTGAAGCTGTAACTGAAACCACTGGATAATTTCGTGCAATGGATAAGGCTGCCCATCACTGACCAGATACACGGGTTTAAACGAATCCAGCGTTGTCAGATAAGCCAAAAAGCCAGCCAGATCATCAATATGAATCCGATTACTATAATGAACCGCGGGATAAGTCTGGGTACTTTGTGCCAGTTTGCACATCCGTGCAACTGAATTGCCGTAAATTCCACTTGGTCGAACTACAATACTACGCTGCGGATAGGCTTGATGCCATGCCTGCTCCATGGCAAGTAAATACTTGGCCTGTTCATCGGCAGGCTCGGGAATGGTGTGATCGTCGACCCATTCGCCCGATTGCTGGGCACCATAAACCCGCGTTGAGGAAACCACGACCACACGCTGAACTGGATGATGTTTGAGTGCATCTGCAATTGGCTGGACACTCTCCAGATAAGTACGACGGTAATTTGCTGGATCGCTGTTTTCAGGAGAAAGTAAAACATATACCCAATCTATAGGATGACAGTCCGATAAATCGAGTGTATGAATATCTTGGGTCATATGATCTGCAAAATCCGCTGGTTTGGGGTGGCGACTCACGGCGCTAATTTGATGACCGCGCATAAATAATTGTTTAGCAACGCGCTGAGATGTTTTACCATAGCCAATAAATAAAATATGCATCGGACATCCTGAGTTGGAGGGACATGACTTCAGTCCATCATTTGCAAGGCGTTGGAGCGGCAGCCGCCAGTTTACTTGAGAAACTACATCTGTTTAATACAGACGATTTGTTGTTTCATTTGCCTCGTGATTACGAAGATCGTAGCACGGTTATTGCGATGAACCAACTCGTGGTCGGTCGTACCTACCTGCTAGAGGGATGGGTAAAATCAGTTGACTTTCCACCAGGAAAACGAAAATCCGTGGCTGCACTGGTCCAAGATGATTTTGGTAAAGTGACTTTACGATTTTATTATCTATACAAAGGTTTGACCGATAAACTCACCCCGGGAAATCGCTTACGAATATTTGGTGAAGTACGCGTTGGTGCACGTGGGTTAGAACTGTATCATCCTGAAATACAAGTTATTCGAGAGCATACCCCGCTCCCGAAAACTCAACTGACTGCCATTTATCCGAGCACCGAAGGGCTAACTCAGGCCAAGTTAAGAGACTATATTAAACAGGCCTTGGCGCAGTTTAGCGACCAGCTGCCTGAGCTTTTGCCAGAGAAATTTACCAATGGCTATGCTTTAAAAGAAGCATTGCACTACATTCATGAACCACCACTCAATGCCAATATGCAACAGCTGGCGCAAGGATCTCATCCTGCACAGCAGCGTTTGATCTTTGAAGAGCTGGTGGCACATCAAATTAGTTTGCTGACCCGCCGTGCCTATATTCGCCAGATTGCAGCCCCTCCCTTTGCCTACAGTCAGGTTTTGGCTAAAGCTTTACTGGCACAGCTACCCTTTCATATGACGCAAGCTCAAAAGCGGGTATCTCATGAAATTGCCAAAGATTTGCAGCGCCCCGAGCCGATGCTGCGGCTGGTACAAGGTGATGTCGGTGCAGGTAAAACCTTGGTGGCTGCGGTGGCTGCTTGCCATGCACTGGAAGCAGAATGGCAAGTTGCGCTGATGGCACCCACTGAAATTCTGGCCGAACAGCATTACCTGAATTTTAAACGCTGGTTTGAACCCTTAAATATTCAAGTGGCATGGCTATCTGGCAAACAAAAGGGCAAAGCCCGAGCACATGCAGAACAATTGATTCAAACTGGTCAAGCGCAGTTGGTGGTCGGAACACATGCTCTATTTCAAGACAATGTCGAATTTGCCAAACTTGGCTTGGTGATTATCGATGAACAACATCGTTTTGGAGTCGATCAGCGTTTGGCGCTGCGCAATAAAGGTGTCGATCATCTGACCCCGCATCAGTTAGTGATGACCGCCACACCGATTCCACGTACTCTCGCCATGAGCGCTTATGGAGATCTGGATACCTCGGTGATTGATGAACTTCCCCCGGGACGAACACCGATTCAGACCGTGACCATTCCACTCGATCGACGCGAAGAAGTACTCAATCGAATTGCCAATAACTGTAAAGACGGCAAACAGGCCTATTGGGTGTGCACACTGGTAGAGCAATCTGAAACACTAGATGCGCAGGCAGCACAAGCCACCTATGAGGAAATTTTATCGCGCTTTCCCGAGCTCAAAGTGGGATTGGTACATGGCAAAATGAAAGCAGATGAAAAGCAGGCGGTCATGGCTGCATTTAAAGCCAACGAATTGCAATTACTGATCGCCACCACTGTAATTGAAGTGGGCGTCGATGTACCGAATGCCTCGATTATGGTGATTGAAAATGCAGAGCGGCTAGGCTTATCGCAGCTGCATCAGTTACGTGGCCGAGTAGGACGCGGCGCTCAAGCGAGTTTTTGTGTGTTGCTTTATAAGCATCCACTGTCCCAAAATGGTCAAGAGCGTTTATCTATATTGCGTGAAAGCAATGATGGCTTTGTGATTGCCGAAAAAGACCTTGAACTGCGTGGTCCGGGAGAACTTCTCGGCACCAAACAAACCGGTGACATGAATTTTCGTGTGGCCAAACTGGAGCGAGATGATCATCTTCTTACGCAGGCGCATTATGTCGCGGGGCAAATGCTCAGTGATTATCCGGAACAGGCCGATGCGCTACTAAGACGCTGGTTGCCAGAAGCGCCGCGATATGCCTATGTTTAAGGCCGTGTATCATTCATTACACACGCTCTGGCAGCACACGCGACATTGTCCGCTGTGCGGTCATTCTGCCGCACACAGTCCATACGTCATTTGCACAGATTGCTGGCAAGATCTGCCGTGGCTCAATGATTCGGTGCTGCGCCATGAATTGATCATTCAGGCGGCATGTGAATATGCCGACCCGATCAATCACATTGTGCAGCAATTTAAATACCATGAAAAACTGCATCATCAGCGCTTACTCACGCAACTGATTTTGCAACTTCCCTTACCGCGGGTTCAGGCCATTGTGCCAATGCCGATTTCGACAGCGCGGCTTTGTGAACGTGGTTATAATCAAGCGATGCTGATTGCTGAAGGTGTCGCCAAACAGCTTAACCTTCCCATATGGCAACCCATGCTGCGTCGGGCTGAACACACACAAAAGGGCTTAAGCCGATTAGAGCGCATCGCGGGTATTGAGCAGCAATTCGTACCCGATTTGCGTGTGCGCACTCGCTTTCGGCGGGTCATGATTATCGATGATGTAGTCACGACAGGCAGCTCAATTTACGCCTTGTCTCAAGCACTCACCACATTAGGATGCCAACGCATTTATCCGATCTGTGTCGCTGCGGCCTCTGTTTCACGTGAAGCCAGATAATTCACACACCACGGTAAAACTATTTCACGGGTTAGCGGTGCAAGAGGCGTGTGCTGGTCATCTACACTTATCCACTTCATCTGAGCAATTTCGGCTTGAATCTGTGGCTGTCCTTCTAGCTGCAATAAGTATACATCTGCAATCAAGCTGTGATCTGGCTCATTGGCTGCCTGAGTTTCAAAACGACCCAAGCTCTGCACAATGTGGCTATGACATCCAGTTTCTTCAAAGGTTTCACGTATAATCGCCGCTTCACTGGATTCGTTGGCCTCAAGCTTGCCGCCCACTTGCATAAAAAACCTGGTATTGCGTTTTCGTACCAGTAAAAGCTGCTGATCATCATTGAAAATAATCGCAGCAGCCACCCGAATGGTTTTCATAGTCAGATTATCGCTCACGGATGAACCTTGGCATGTTCGCCCCATTTTGGCATGGCGGGTTGATAGTGTTCAAACTGTTCTAAAATACTCTGAATATCATCTGATGCAATCAGCTTCTCGACAAAACGTGATTGAGTGAATCCGTTGTCGACGGTGCCCTGAATCATGTTTAAAAGTGCATCGTAAAAGCCACGTACATTTAAAAAGGCACATGGTTTTTGATGAATACCCAGCTGTGCCCATGTCCATTGCTCAAAAATTTCTTCGAGTGTACCTGCGCCACCCGGTAAAGCGATAAAACCATCCGAAAGCTCGGCCATTTTGGTTTTACGCTCATGCATATTTTTTACCACATGTAGTTCGGTTAAATGCGGATGTGCCAACTCACGATCGACCAATGCAGTTGGAATCACGCCAATTACGCGCCCGCCAGCCTGCAATGCCGAGTCTGCAACAACACCCATAAGTCCCGAACGACCACCACCATACACCAGCGTTTTGCCTTGCTGGGCAATTAGTTGCCCAGTCGCTTGCGCCGCTTGAATAAACACAGGATCAGTACCAACAGCAGAACCACAAAAAATACAAACTGAATTCATAGATTTTTTACCATGTTGTGAAGTTGTCATGCTTACAAAGTAAGCTTTAGAAAGATTTTTTTCAAAATTAACGCAACAACGAGTGTTTTTGACCTAATCCTTGTCTAAAATACACGCATTCATTTACCCCCGTACTGCGCAAGGGAGAAAAGACATTATGCTTGAAGCCTTTTATGCCACAGAGCGCGGTAGTCTGGAAGATGCCACCATCAATGGTGGATTCGATCTGCATCCAGAATTGGTCTGGATTGACCTCATTGCACCCTCTCAAGAAGAACAACAATGGGTACTCGATGCATATGATCGCAATTTACCTACACTGAAATCTCTCGAAGACATTTCTTCATCTGCTCGATTCTACCGCGATGACGATGGAATTTTGCATATCAGTACTTATTTTTTAACGAAAAATAAAAACTATCAAGTTGACGGTGATACAGAAGACAGCAGCAATATTTTGGCGATGGTACAAACTGTCGCATTTATTTTGCATAAAGACCGTCTGTTTACTTTGCGTGGTGAAAAACTGGTGGCGTTTCGGGCCTTTCGTGCCCGTGCGCGGCGTAATGACTATGATATGGATTATAAAGATCCGACATGGATCTTACTGGGTTTGCTCGAAGCCAAACTAGACGAGCTTGCGGATATCTTGGAAGATATCCACAAGGACCTCGAAAAATACTCCACAGAAGTTCTGAATAATCATCATCGCGAACAGATGCTGGATCTCGACGACATGATTACCCGTCTGGCTCAACAAGAAGACGTGTTGGGAAAAGCCCAGCTGTGTCTGATTGATTTACGCCGTGTATTAACCTTTTTAGCACGTCCGCGCGCGCTGGGCAGTCATATTTATGATGCCGATATTCGCGAGCTCAGCGAAGATGTTCGCTCGCTGGTCGAACACGATGCCTTCTTGTTTCAAAAGGTGCGTTTCTTACTCGACACCACGTCTGGTTTCATTAACACCGAACAGAACGATACGATTCGTCGCTTCTCGATCTTGCCAAGTATGCTAGCGCCACCGATGCTGGTAGCGAGTATCTACGGCATGAATACACAAGAACTGCCCTTTGCACATGGCGCCATGAGCTTTTTAGTGGTTGCCATGATCATTATGGTGTCATTTGTTGGACCAATGATTTATTTCCGCTGGAAAAAATGGATTTAAAAAAAGCACTGCCATGGCAGTGCTTTTTTTATTTTTGAAACTGACTCAGATCAGTATCAAATCATCTTGCAGATGCGAGGCTTGAATGATCTTGAGCATTTTTGCAGGTACATCTTGAAAATGCAGCCCCTGTGCCTGAGGTGTCGAGCGAAGCCACTGAATTAGCACCGCCAAGGCCAAGGTATTGCCATTTTTCAACTGATTCAGATTCACCACCAAAGGAAAAGTCGAGTGCTGGGCAATCAGTTGATGCCCTTGCTCACACATGGCCTGTGCATTGTCAAAGTCGATTTGCCCAGAAACGACCAACTGCTGATCTAGAAACTGAATCACGTTAAACCTGCATTATTTCTTTTTGACTGCGGCATCCGCATCTGGCTGGAAGTTCGCAATGGCTTTATCAAGATCACCACCGTTACGCTTCACGGTTGCAGCAAACTGGTTACGGAACTGCAAGCCTAGATCGATACCAGATACATTGATGTTACGAATTTTCCATTGTGACCCTTTGTCTGCCAACTGGAACGACACTGGAATTTTTTCACCGTTGTTATTGAAGTCTAGCGTCACAACAGGATTTTTACTTCCGGTTTCTTTGTATGGACGCATGGTGTAAGACTGGTTGCTGTACTTCGCAAAAGCCGTACCGTAATTTTCAATCAGTGTTTCACGGAAGTTATTTTCAAACTGCGCACGCTGAGCCGCATTACTGTATTGATTGGTTGCATAAGTGCCCATAACAATACGGGTAAAGGCTTGTGAGTCAATGTACGGATCAAGGTTTTGACGAACGATCGCTTTGACCGCCGCTGGATTGTTTTGCAATTTAGCATGATCGGTTTTCAAACGTGTAATCAGGCCATCTGCAACACGTTTAATAAACGCTGGCGGTGCTTCAGCGGGTGCAGCAAAAGCTGTTCCCATCAACATTGAAGATAAAACACTTGCGGTGAGCGTTTGCTTAAATAATGTATTCATGTGCATGCTTCCTAATAATTACTCGGTAAATGACGGCTGTGCTTCAGAAGAAGCTGGCTCGGCCGTATTGCCCGTAGAGTTTGTTGATGATTTACCGGCACCACCCGTAATAAATTTGCTAATTAGATCTTCAAGATCCATTGTACCTTGGGTATTTGAAATTGCTTCACCACGCTTGAGGTAGTTCAGACCACCACCCGGCACGATCTTGAGATACTTCTCACCCAATAACCCATTTGTCGATACCATAATGTAAGCATCTTCATCGATACTGGTGATGGATTTCATGTTATTAATTAGTTGCTGTTCCATCGTTTTTTGTTGTGCTGGAGCAGCAGCTTGATAGTCTGCGCTGTAACGCAGTTCCTCAAGTGCATTTTTCTCAACCGTTTTAAGTTGCTGTGCATTAAATGTGGTGAGTTTGCCATCTAAATCAAATGAAACAGTAGCTAAGCGGGTCACTGGGTCAAGCGTAATAGACTCAACCCGCCCAATGGTCACGCCGCTCATGGTGACTTTGGCACGCGGCTTTAAACCGTTGACATTGTCAAACTGCGCGGTCATTTTATACGGATCGCTAAGATTGGTCCCAGCAAGGCCACTCACTTTCATGGCTAAAAAGAACAATGCCACACCGAAAATAATCACAAATATTCCGACGGCCAGCTCACTTGTACGTGATTTCATTAAATACCTCCGAACATGACCGCAGTCAAAACAAAATCTGAACCCAGTACACACAATGACGAATACACCACCGTTCGCGTCATTGAGGTAGCAATCCCCTCAGGCGTTGGATCGCATGCATAGCCTTGATACACTGCAATCCAAGTACATACCAGAGCAAATACGATACTTTTAATAATCCCATTGACGACATCGTGACCAAACTGGACATTGCTTTGCATACCACTCCAGAAAGAACCTTCGTCGACGCCCAGAAAATCGACCCCCACCATTTTGCCGCCTAAAATTCCGATGGCAGCAAAAATCACGGTAAGCATCGGCAAGCTCACAATTCCAGCCCAAAGACGTGGCGAGACAATTTGCTTAAGTGGATCGACACCGATCATTTCCATACTGGCCAATTGCTCGCTCTGTTTCATCGAGCCAATTTCCGCGGTCAGTGCAGAACCTGCTCGACCGGCAAAAAGTAATGCAGCTACAACAGGTGCCAGTTCACGCAGCAAGGTCAAAGACACCATAGTGCCCAGCATTGCTTCACTGCCTACATTTACTAAAATTGAGTAGCCTTGTAAGCCGATAACCAAGCCAATAAACAAGCCCGAGACGGTAATGATCAACAATGACATAACCCCAACGCGGTACATCTGGTAAATAAACCGAGAAAAACCGCCTGAAGATGGCATGGAAAATAAAATCTGCAATAGCATCAGGGCCGCAACACCAATCCCTCGAACGCGCTCTATCACAAGCCGGCCCAGCCAAGCGATCGCATTCATGGCGATACCTCTTTATCTAAATAAGCGCGCTGACTAAATTGATATTCGACAGGCCCTTCAGCTGATCCTGTCAGGAACTGTCTCACATAGGCCGAAGCATTCGATTGCAATGCTTCGGGTGTGCCTTCACCCTGAATCTTGCCTTCTGCAACCACGTAAATATAGTCTGCAATCGATAAAGTTTCAGGTACATCATGCGAAACAATAATGGTGGTCAGATCAAGTGCTTCACGCAAAGATCGGATTAAGCGGGTTAACACACCTTTGACAATCGGATCTTGGCCTGCAAAAGGCTCATCATACATAATCAGATCTGGATCGAGCGCAATTGCACGTGCCAGCGCAACGCGTCGATTCATCCCGCCAGAAAGCTCGGTTGGCATCAAGTGCTCTGCTCCACGCAGGCCAACCGACTCCAGCTTTAGCCCCACGAGTTCGGCAATCAGATGCTCAGGCAGTTTGGTGTGCGCTCGAATAGGGAACGCAACATTTTCATAGACGGACATATCGGTAAATAAAGCACCGCTTTGGAATAACATTCCCATTCGGGCGCGCGCCGCAAAGAGTTCGTGACGTGTCATGCTGGCAATATTTTTACCGTCTAGTAAAACTTGTCCTTGATCTGGACTCAGCTGCCCACCAATCAGACGCAACAAAGTCGTCTTACCTGTTCCTGACGGCCCCATAATCGCTGTAATCTGACCACGACGAATAGACAAACTAATGTTGTCATAAATGATACGATCGCCGCGATTGAAACTTAGATTTTGGACGTCAATTAAAGCGTCAGAAAAGGATGACGTTAAATTATTCATAGCAGAGTAGATTCCTGCATTTTTTTAAGCTTGCATAATATAGCACTGAAACTGCTGAGGATTGTTATTATTTTGACAATGCAGCGTTTCATTCATCCGGGTGATGTTGCTGAAAAAGCACCGACAAAACGCGTATTAATCTTGGTAAAAATAATAAGAGAAATAGAAAATATTACATAACATCAAGACAAAACTTAAGCACGGCAACCACCAAGCGCGTGTCATAAGCGCCTTAATGAAGCCTGAGCTATGGTGATGTTTTTGATTACGCATTTATATAAAATTTCTTGATATGATTCTCAATATTGATCATTTTACACAGTTTTATCACAATAAAAAAGCTGGCCGAAGCCAGCTTTTTATTTACTTTTGTGAATTAACGGTCGTTTTTGCGACGACGATCACCTGATTCACGATTGAAAAATTCTTCTTTCGTACCACGATTTGGACGGTCTTCGCCACCAAAGCTACGTTTTGGACGATCTTCACCACCGAAGCTACGCTTTGGGCGGTCATCACCAAAAGAGCGCTGTGGACGATCACCAAAACCACCTTCACGACGTGCAGGACGGTCGCCAAAGTCACGCTTAGGACGATCACCAAAACCGCCTTCACGACGTGGCTTGTAATCTACGCGATTGCCACGGTTGTCATCGTTTGAATCGAAACGCGGTTTATCGTTGAAGCCACCTTCACGGCGTGGACGATCTGAGTTAAATTCGCGACGCGGACGATCTTCACCACCAAAGCTACGCTTTGGACGGTCATCAAAACCACCTTCACGGCGTGGACGATCTGAGTTAAATTCGCGACGTGGACGATCTTCACCACCGAAGCTACGCTTTGGACGGTCGTCAAAACCGCCTTCACGGCGTGGACGATCTGAGTTAAATTCGCGACGCGGACGGTCTTCACCACCAAACGGACGCTCACCACGTGGGCTATCATCGAAGCTACGACGTGGGCGATCATCACGACCACTTTCGCGACGTTTGAAGTTACCTTCACCCTCAAAACGACGACCGCCGCCACCAAAGCTACGACCACCGCCATCACGACCGCCACGGCCATTACCGCCGCGACCACGACCACCACCATCACGGCCTGAACGTGCAGGCGGTGGAGATGGCTCAAGACCTTCAATTTCAGAAACGCTTAAACGCGCATCTAGGTAGTCTTCAAGCGCACGAATCTTGCCACGCTCGCGGTAAGTTGCAAGTGTAATAGCTTGACCAGTACGACCTGCACGGCCAGTACGGCCAATACGGTGAACGTAATCTTCATGCTTCATTGGTAAGCCGAAGTTGATCACGTGTGAAATAGTTGGTACATCTAGACCACGTGCTGCTACGTCAGTTGCAACCAAGATTTTTGCTTTACCTTCACGGATGCTGCGCAAACGACGGTTACGTACGGTTTGTGGCATTGCACCGTGCAAAGCAACAACTGAATGACCCGCTTCAGCAAGTTCTTCAGCTAACATGTCAGTGTCTTCTTGCGTGCTTGCAAACACAACAGCCTGATCCATTTTTTCATCACTTAACCAATGGGTAAGCAATTTTTTCTTGTGCTCAAAACCATCTGTCCAGTGAAGTGTTTGGGTAATATCAGTGTTGGTTGAATGACCCGTTTCAATGGCAATACGCTGTGGATCTTGCATCATGCATTCAGCAAGACGAATAATACGATCTGCAAATGTTGCAGAGAACATTAAAGTCTGCTTACGGTTAGCAGCCAATTCGCTAATCGCTTCTAGGTCTTCAGAGAAACCAAGATCAAGCATACGGTCAGCTTCATCAACAATTAACGCATCAACTTTATCAAGTTTAAGTTGACGACGGTTAACCAAGTCAAGCAAACGACCTGGCGTTGCAACAACTACTTGAGCGCCTTTAAGTTGCTGAATTTGCTTAGCAAAAGGCATACCGCCCATGATTGCAGCAATACGTACGCCTTTCATGTGACGAACAAATGCAATCGCATCTTGACTGACTTGCTGTGCAAGTTCACGCGTTGGTGAAATGACAAGAATATTCGGTTGAGTTACGGCGCGCATACGTTCTTTAAATGGAAGGAACGTATCTTGACCCGCAAGTGCATGAAGTGTTGGCAACAAAAATGCTGCAGTTTTACCAGAACCAGTTTGGCTAGAAACTAAAAGATCTTTACCTTCTAAAGCAGCAGGAATTGCTTGTTCTTGAACAGGAGTCGGGCTAGTAAAACCAAGATCCTGTAGTGCATTTTGTAGAGATTCGTGTAGAGAGAAATCGGCAAAAGTTTTGCTCATAGAGAGTTTCACCCTAATGGGTGCTCCATTTTAATAAATACAAATATGGACATCGACAAAAGGCGGCACGGCATCTTAGGCTGAATAATATGAAATTCAGCAGCAATCCGAATAACGACGATGTAGACTATACGCACGCATGATTACGGCCGGAACCTGAAGAATCGCTGAGCGATTTGGGCGCAATGAATGGTCCTCTCTATGGACAGCGTGCGCATACAATGAATAGAACAGAATGTTCAGGTAATGAACGGAAATTTAAGTGCGTTGCGAGATTATAGCAGAAACTTTTTAAAAGTCACCTTATTTCTCAGTTTTTTCATAATATGTTCTTTTTTGAGGCCTTTAAATGGTCCATCTGGTAAAAAAACACTCTCTTGATGAGGGTGTTTTTTTAAGTAAACTCAACCACATGGCGATTATTTCGCCATTTCACCCCATGCAGGCACCACGGTTTGCATCAGTGGTTTAAGCATTTTCATTGAGGTCGCAAGCACTTGACCATTTTCAAACGAATCATGTCCACCGCGTGCATCCACCATAACGCCGCCAGCTTCTTTTACAATCAGCTCACCTGCAGCGATATCCCACGGTTTTAGGCCTACTTCAAAGAAACCATCAAAACGGCCCGCAGCCACATAGGCCAAATCGAGTGCAGCAGAACCTGCACGGCGGATGTGAGCACCTGCTTTAGTGACTGCAAGCAATGATGCAAAATGTTGCTCGGCATAAGAAACGATTTCACCATTACGTTTAGCACGGTATGGGTGGCCTACAGCCAAGAACGTATTTTCTAAATTTTCACGAACATTTACGCGGATACGGCGCTGGTTCATGACCGCACCACGACCACGACTTGCAGAGAACATTTCGTCGCGTACAGGATCGTAGATCACACCGTGCTGGGTCACACCTTTGTGCTGAACTGCAATTGAAATACAAAAATGAGGGAAACCATTGATAAAGTTTTGTGTGCCATCCAGCGGGTCGATCACCCAGCACCAGTCTGCATCGTGGCCTTTGCCTTCTTGCAGACCAAACTCTTCGCCCAAGAAGCTATGGTTTTTGTAACTTTTACGAAGGGTATCGATCGTGAGTTGCTCGAGATAACGGTCAACGCGCGTTACCGGACCTTCAATGCCTTTCTCTTCAACTTGTAGGTCGAGCTTGTGACGATTCTGATGTGCTTTTAAAAGCTCTTGACCAACTAATTGAGCCGCTCGCGCAGCCATAACCACCATAGGTTCCATTGAACACCCACTACAAATTTGAAGATTTTGACAAAGAATAATGCATAAAAGCGCGGCAATTCTATCAAATTGCCGCGCCTTTTGGTAAATAAATTCGAGTTTTTTTAGCGGAATGTGTTTAAACCGCTTGTACAATCCTTAACCAAGCCTTTTCAATTGCGTTTTGGACCCCCTCAGCATCCAATCCACAATTTTTTAGCATCTGGGCATGTGTAGCCTGATGAATGAAAGTATCTGGTAATCCCAAATTCAAAACAGGCTTCAAGATTTGCGCCTGAGCCAAGTACTCATTGACTGCACTGCCTGCACCAGCCATGACCGCATGCTCTTCAACCGTTACAAATAAATGCGTGCGTTCAGCCAGATCGCGAATGGTTTGCTCATCAAGCGGTTTGACAAAACGCATATTGACCACAGATACGCCTACATCATATTTTTGCGTCAATTGTTGTGCTGCCTCGACTGCAACAGCAACGCGGCTTCCAAATGCTAAAATCGTGATTTGCTCATCGTGAGTCGTACTCGACTCAAAGACCACCTCAGCCTTACCGATTTCCAGTTTGCTCAAATTTGACTGAATCTCAACGCCTAAGCCTGCACCACGCGGATAGCGTACCGCAGCCGGGCCTGGATACTCATAAGCGGTATGCAGCATTTGGCGGCACTCGTTTTCATCTTTAGGCGCCATGATGATCAGATTTGGCACTGTACGCATGTAAGCATAATCGTATGCACCTGCATGTGTCGGACCATCTTCACCGACAAGTCCCGCACGATCAATACCAAACGTCACATCCAGATTTTGTAACGCCACATCATGAACCAGCTGATCATAACCACGCTGTAAGAAAGTCGAATAAATTGCCACAACAGGTTTAAGCCCTTCACAGGCCATGCCAGCAGCCAACGTGACCGCATGCTGCTCGGCAATCGCCACATCAAAAAAACGCTCTGGATACTGCTGAGCAAATTTGACCATACCCGAACCTTCACACATCGCTGGCGTAATTGCCATTAAGCGTGAGTCTTGCGCCGCTTCATCACATAACCACTGTCCGAATACATCAGAATATTTAGGCGGTGATTTCTTGGCTGGCGCAGTGGTCACAGGCGCGACTTTACTAATCGCATGATAAGTAATCGGATCGGCTTCGGCCGGGATAAAACCTTTGCCTTTTTTGGTATATACGTGAATTAAACGTGGCCCTTTGCGTTTTTTGAGGGCATTGAACACATCAACAAGCTGATTGACATCATGGCCATCAAAGGGACCAAAATAATCAAAGCCAATCGCTTTAAATAAGTTATCAGCTGCATCGGTAGCCGACTGATGCAGGCGTGAATTATAGGTCCACTGCGGATGCGGCTGGACATAAGCCTGCCCCTCTGCATCGATATTGACCAAATGACCTTTTTCCCAAATGGCAGCCAAGTGTTTGGCAAAACCACCGGTACTACATGAAATCGACATGTCGTTATCGTTGAGGACGACAATCAGATCTGCGTTGTGAGCGACGGCATCATTCATGGCTTCAAATGCCATACCTGCAGTCATGGCACCGTCGCCTACAATACTGACCACCTCACACGGATTTTTTTGGTAGCGGCGTGCCAGTGACATGCCCAAACCTGCGGAAATTGCAGTAGACGAATGCCCGACACCAAAGGTATCAAATACCGATTCTTCGCGTGCAGGAAAAGCCGCAAGACCATTTTGAGCACGAATAGTCGTCAGTTGTTCACGACGACCTGTAAGTGCTTTGTGCGGATAGGCCTGATGTCCTACATCCCAAATGAGACGGTCATTTGGTGTATTAAAACAATAGTGTAGAGCAACCGTTAATTCGATCACGCCCAAATTGGCACCAAAGTGGCCGCCACTTTGACCTGCCGCATACAAGATAAACTGACGCAACTCATCAGCCACCTGTATCAGTTGGCTAGGTTCGAGCTGACGTAATTGTTGCGGATGATTAATTTCATCTAACAATGGCGTAACAGGACGGTGAGTTGGAATTTCGGTATACAACATATGTGGCAAAGCCTTTTTAAGCCTGGCAAATCCTAAGCTGGGTAAATGGGAATTCGATACGCATATCGAATTAAATCACCTTCAATCAGCCACATTTCTAACGATGCAGTATTGAGCACAACTAACATGTGCTTAGGGTGGCGTAGATTATCCTGAATAATCTCACAATTTATCAACCATTATTGTCCGCTTTCTAAAAAAAAGAAAAGGTTCTGAATAATTTCGACATGACAATTCTACCAATCTCTAAGCATTACGCTATACTTTAGCCGATTTCATTGACCTAAAGATGAGTAATTTGTGGCTATTGAGTTTGTCGCGACCTCTAAACTACCGACCCAATTTGGTGACTTCAATATTTCAGTCTTTCAAGATCCTGTAACGGGCGAAGAGCACGTTGCATTGTCTAAAGGCTTAGAGTCACCACCGACGGCGCCAGTGCTGGTGCGTATTCACTCAGAATGCCTCACTGGCGATGCATTTGCATCGCTCAAATGTGATTGTGGTCCACAGCTGCAAGCTACACAGAAACTGATCAATCAAGCAGGTCAGGGTGTGATTTTGTATTTACGTCAGGAAGGCCGTGGCATTGGATTGACCAATAAAATCCGTGCCTATGCACTGCAAGATCAGGGACACGATACCGTAGATGCCAATTTACTGTTGAATCTACCTGCCGATGCACGCCGCTACGACATGTGTACCATCATGCTGGATCATTTACAGATCAAGCAGGTCAAGCTGATTACCAACAACCCACTCAAACTGAATGCGCTAACCGATCTTGGCATTGATGTTACCGAACGTGTTGCTCTCACAGTGGGCAAAAATCCGTTTAACGAGCAATACCTTAAAACCAAAAAAGAGCGCATGTCTCACCTCTATCAAAAAGATGACTTCTAAGCGATAGATCATTGAAATTGACGCTTGAGTCATTTTTGGCTCAAAATCCCTTACTTTTTTTAAGGTTTTATGTTTTGATGATCAGACGCGTTTAAGTTTTTATTTGAGGCACAGCATGCAACATCCAACTTCAGACGATATTCAACGGGTCCGTGAGTTTCTTCTCGATCTTCAAGCACGTATTTGTAGCCGCCTTGAACAGCAAGAACAGCTTGGGGGAGGAAGTGCGACGTTTGTCATTGATGATTGGGAACGTCCAGAAGGTGGCGGTGGCCGATCTCGGGTGTTGCAAAATGGTGACGTGATTGAAAAAGGTGGTGTGATGTTTTCACACATCAACATCTCTCAACTCCCCGCCTCTGCTACGGCACGCCATCCTCAAATTGCCGGTGCCAAAGCGCAGGCGCTTGGCGTATCACTGGTCATCCATCCTAAAAATCCGAATATTCCGACTTCACATGCCAATGTACGCTTGTTTGTGGCTCAGCCTGAAGGACATGATCCGATCTGGTGGTTTGGTGGCGGATTCGATTTAACCCCGTTTTATCCAAATGATCAGGATGTCCAACACTGGCATCAAACAGCATTTGATTTGTGCCAACCTTTTGGTGATGGTGTATATGCCGAGCATAAGCAATGGTGTGATGACTATTTTTATTTAAAGCATCGTGATGAACAGCGTGGTGTAGGTGGTTTATTTTTTGATGATTTGAATGCTTGGGATTTCGATACCTGTTTTACTTATATGCAGGCCGTAGGTAACGGTTATCTGGATGCGATCTTGCCAATTTTTGAGCGCAATCGTGATAAGCCCTACACACCAGCGCAACGTGATTTTCAGCTTTATCGTCGCGGACGCTATGTCGAATACAATTTAGTCTATGACCGCGGCACCTTATTCGGCTTACAAACGGGGGGCCGAATTGAATCGATTTTGGTGAGTTTACCCAACCTCGCTGCATGGACCTATCGTCCTGAATGGGATCAAGATTCTGCCGAGAAAAAGCTCACCGATTACTACCTCAAACCACAAGATTGGTTAGGTCTGCTGTAATATCTCCTTGCAAATGAGACTGTTTCTTATCGAGACAGTCTCTTGTCTATTTTGAATTATCGTTTATGCTCTAACATGGAAATCCCTGATGCAGGCACTTAGGGGTTGCAAACCAAGAAAGATGCTTACAGTGTAAATCGATCCTGCATGTCATGCTTATTTCATCAAGGTTTGTTTTACTTATTCAATTCTTATGAAAAGGCTATCTCCATGTCCCATCTCTTTGAACATAATCGCGCATTGTTATTTTGGATGACCGTTGCAATCTTGATTGTTTCGTCTGTTATTACGCTCGGATTTGATAACGTCTATTCGGATGGTATCTCGATTCCAATTAACGTCTTTGCCAGTGTCGGACTATTTTTGATGATGATGACCCATGTGATCGAAGAGCTTGAGTCGATTTGTAATCCCTAAGCTCTTCAATCAACGCATTGTGACTTAACCCGCTTTGCCCGCGACAAACGGATTAAACTGTTTTTCATGACCAATGGTGCTGATCGGGCCGTGGCCTGAAATAAACTGGGTTTGATCCGGCAAGCTAAAACATTCACGCTGGATAGACGCGAGTAACTGGGCATGATCACCGCGCGGGAAATCTGTGCGCCCAATTGAGCCTTTAAACAACACATCACCTGTCCAGAGCAAATTATAGTCTGCACTATAAAACATGACATGACCTGGCGTATGCCCAGGTGCATAGCGCACTTCAAACTCGGTTTCACCGAGGGTCAGTACTTCTCCGCCCTCAAGCCATTGATCCACCCGAACTGGCTGTGGAATGGGAAAGCCATAACGCGCCGAGACTTCTTGAATCATATCGAGCCAAAAGGCATCTTCTTTGTGCGGGCCAATCACAGGCACTTGCCACAGCTGGGCAAGCTCTCCAACCGCACCTGCATGATCCAGATGCCCATGCGTGAGCCATAAGGCTTTTACTGTTAAACCCAATTCTTCAACGGTCTGTTTTAACTTTTGAGCCTCACCGCCCGCATCAATCAGCACAGCCTCTTTACTTTCACTGTCCCACAAAATTGAGCAGTTCTGCGCAAAGGCCGTAACCGGCACGATTTTCACTTGTAACATAGTGTTCTCTTCACTCAATGCTCACGATATGCAAGCGTGTAATCTAGGGCATCCAGATTCACTTTAAGCAGTTGTGTTAGCAACTCAAGATGTTCAGCATTGGTGTTTAATGCTGGAATATACTCGTAACGCTGACCACCAGATTCCAAAAATAGTTCAGCATTTTCTACTTCAAGTTCCTCTAAAGTTTCCAAACAGTCCGCAGAAAACGCCGGGCTTAAAATTTGAACACTTTCTACGCCACTTTTGCCCCACTCTTCAAGCAAGGCGTCGGTATACGGTTTGACCCATTCCTGCTTTCCAAAACGAGACTGGAAGCTGATGGCCCATTCATCGTCGTGTAATCCCAAATGTGCAGCGACCAGTCGAGCCGTTTCACGGCAACGCTCTGGATACGGATCACCTTTGTCGGCATAAGGCTGTGGAATACCATGAAACGACATCAAGAGTTTTTGTGCCTTGCCATGAGTTGCCTGAAAACGTGAAATACTGTTGGCCAGTGCTTCGATATATAAAGGATGACGATAGTAATCTTTCAGAATTGTCAGGCCTGGCAAATGGCGCTGTTTCGGAATCCAGCGCGCAAAGGCATCATATAGCGGCGCAGTTGAAGTGGCCGAATATTGCGGAAATAATGGCAATACAATCACATGCTCTTGTGGCATTTGCGACAAGTTTTTGAGCACCGCTTGAATGCCCGGATTGCCATATGACATGGCCGGAATAATATTCAGGTCAAAATGAGGATACTGCGTATCGAGCTGCTGCTTAATACTCGCAACCTGTGCATACAGAATTTCCCGCATGGGTGAATCCTGATTCCAGATACTGGCATACGCCTCTGCAACGCGCTTGGGACGAAACGGCAATACAAAACAATTCAGAATAATCTGCCAAATCACTTTTGGAATTTCGATTACCCGCTGATCCGATAGGAACTGTCGCAAAAATTCACGCACAGCCGGTGCTGTCGCAGCATCGGGTGTGCCCAGATTGGCCAAAATCACTGTAACTTTTGGTTTAGGTATGCTTGGCATACTTTGTCCTGTATCAATACCCTATGACTGAGCTTAATGTATCAGGTTTTCAGGTTATTTATAAATTGGAATATGAATCAGTTTTTGATTGAAAATTTCGATTTTGATGTTGAAAGTAGCGATCAACCATATGCTGCCCTACTGCGGTCAGTCGCCACTGCATTCGTTGCTGTTCATCACGTTGAACCGGAACAATCCATTCGTTTTGTCGCATTTGCAGTTTGATGTGATACAAGCCATGCACCAGAATTTGTGCCCGTCCGACCGCATAGACCTGAGGCAGCGTTTTTTGTATGTCGCTTAAGGCGGTATCATTGAGGTAATCATTGAGGCACTTGGCAAAATATTCTTCGGGGATTGGGCTTTGAAACACCTTGGAGAGCTCATACAGCAGGCGCCCCCATGGCTCGGTGCGTTGCAAGGTTAGCTCGTGAATATGGCCATCTTCATAGGCCTGAATACGGTATTCAAACCGATACACGTCGTCGATGGACACATCACAAATGGCCACCATATCCTCTTCGCACTGACGCAGTGTACGTTGTAATTGCAGAAGCTTGCTGCGCAGATGATCAATTTCATCTTGCAGAGTTTGCATATTTTGCGGACGAATCCAGCCCAGTACCGGAAAGCACTCCAGCATATGCAGCATGTTACTGCGCAAGGTATGCTCCAATTCACGTAAGTTTTGATAATAAAATACCTGATCGACTTCTTGCTGTAGCTGCTTACGAAATTCGATAAATTTTGCACGAGCAGGTGCCGATGCATCATGTAATTCTTCTGCACGCGCATCGGGATCGGCATGCATAAACACCACCATAGGCTTTTGCTTGGTGATGGCGTAGATATACTCCAGATGCATATAACTAATGCCCGAAACCGAGCAGTCGCCGTATTGGCTACCCAAAAGCAAAATCACATAATCACAATCATCAATTTGCCGACGGGCAATTGCGGTGCTTACGGGTGAGCGCTGTTCGACACACCACGATGAAAAACCCATTCCAATCAAGGTTTGTGCAATCACACGGCGCTCAGGCGACATTTCTGCACCTGAGGTTGCGACAAACACTTGATAGCGCCGATCGAGCATGCGGCAGTCCTCTTTCAGCTACTGATGGATTGCAAGGAAATAAAGATCAATCTTATATTTATCATGAATCGAATCTTTTTATTTGGTCTTTTGCGCAGTATAAACCTGAATCGAGTTTAGCTGCCACGTAAGATGCGATGGAATTAAGTGCTCAACCACCTGACGGGTCTGTTCAAGTTGCTGACCTGTGACAAAGCACGCGATCCGCAATCCCGAGGCATGTTCATGTTCAGCAATCAGTTGATGTTTAATCAGAATTTGGGCCGTTTGTCGTGCCACCGCAACACCTGAATCAATCAGAATGAGCTGGCTGCCAAATAACTGCTCAATCGCATCTTTTAAAAATGGATAATGGGTACATCCCAACACCAGATGATCTGCCCCCTGATCAATCACGGGTTGCAATATCTGACGCAATAACGTCAAACAGGCGTGGCTCATTTCCTGCCCCGCTTCAATCAGTGGCACCAGCTCCAGACATGTCAATGGTATCACGCGCACCCCCGCAGGCTGTGCAAAGTGATCGATTACATCCTTGATGAGCTGTCCACGAAAGGTGGCCGGCGTTGCCAAGACCGCAACCACCTTCGATTTACTTTGGAGCACCGCAGGTTTTAACGCAGGTACCAGCCCCACAATCGGAAACGATTCGCCATAATGAGCGCGCAAACTGTCTAGGCTAAAAGCGGATGCAGTATTGCAGGCCACCACAGCCATTTTACAGCCCTGACGGTATAACCATTCAATACCACGGGCCGTCAACTGACGAATATCGTGATCGGGCCGTGGTCCGTAAGGCACATGCGCTGTATCGGCCAAATATACGATCTGCTCATTGGGCAAATGACGGGCAATTTCCTGCGCAATCGACAAGCCACCTACACCCGAATCAAACACCCCGATGGGTGCATCGGCAGACGCCGCAGGCATCGGGTCAAGTTCAAGAGAAACAGGAAAGATGGCAGTCATTTCAGCACTTCAAAGACAAGATGGAACTGAGCATCAAGCTTAAACCTCAACTGTCTAAATGCAAGAGCAAATCACCACTTTTTAGTGTTAAAACCACTTTTCCATCTGGTGTTTCATCGAGCTGGCCCAGTTCTACCAGATGATAAAATACCTGTCGTTGAATTAAGGCATTGAGTCCAAAACGTACATGTACATAGGGGCGCCGTTCGCCAGCGTATTCCTGCATAAAAATCGGATGTGCATCATCGACCAGCACCACATCCTGATTGGTCGTGGTCAATTGCAAATACGCCTGCCCGTCAATCTGAACCTGCTCGACCCGATTGACCAATAAAGGCGCATCTTCAACCTCGATTTCGATTTGCTCGACCGGGGTTTTCAGATAAAATTTGCCCGCCTCTTGCCACAGTACACTTGAGAACAGATCCAGCATGCTTTGTCGTTTCATCAATTGACCTTCGTGCCACCATTCTCCATTGGCTTTAATGATCAAATCCATTTTACCGCAATGCTTTGGGTGCCACTGGTCGAGAGGTGGTATTGACCTTTTGTGACTTTGCTGTACATCTTTTACGTATTGTGCAATGTTGATTAAGTTTTTATCATCATCTGAGGGTGATTTTTCACTCTCCTGAGATGAATTATTTTGATTTACCATAGTTTATGCCTTGCTGACGAGAAAATATAACGACTCAGCCAATTGGCTAGATGACGGTTTAAATCTATACTAGCCCAGACTATTAAAGACACGATCCGTGGCTTGTGTCTAGAGATTCAGAACACTCATGGCAGCACCGAATATCAAATTACGGTTGCCACCCTTAGCAATATGAGGAGTCCTACATGGAACACATCGAACGAGAAGCGATGGAGTTTGACGTAGTGATCGTTGGTGCAGGACCTGCAGGTCTGTCTGCTGCGATTAAAATTCGCCAACTCGCGATTGAAAATAATTTATCCGATCTATCCGTCTGCGTCGTCGAGAAAGGTTCCGAAGTAGGCGCTCACATCCTGTCTGGGGCGGTACTTGAGCCACGCGCGATGAATGAGCTTTTTCCGAACTGGAAAGAAGAAGGTGCGCCGCTAAATGTACCGGTTACCGAAGATAAAACCTATTTCTTGATGTCGGATGAAAAGTCTCAGGAAGCACCACACTGGATGGTGCCTAAAACCATGCATAACGATGGCAATTATGTCATTTCACTTGGCAATGTGGTGCGCTGGTTGGGTCAAAAGGCAGAAGAACTGGAAGTGTCTATTTTCCCAGGTTTTGCTGCAGCAGAAGTGCTTTATCATGCTGATGGGACCGTTAAAGGTATTCAGACCGGCGACATGGGCATTGGTAAAGATGGTGAACCAACGCATAACTTTGCGCCAGGTTATGAACTGCATGCCAAATATACCTTGTTTGCCGAAGGATGCCGTGGTCATTTAGGTAAACGCCTGATCAACAAGTTTAATCTCGACAAAGATGCCGATCCACAGCATTACGGTATCGGAATTAAAGAGCTTTGGGAAATCGATCCGGCGAAACACAAACCGGGCTTGGTGATGCACGGTTCTGGCTGGCCATTGAGTGAAACAGGCTCATCGGGCGGCTGGTGGCTTTATCATGCTGAAAATAACCAAGTGACCTTGGGCATGATCGTGGATTTATCTTATGAGAATCCGCACATGTTTCCGTTTATGGAAATGCAGCGCTGGAAAACCCATCCCCTCATCAAGCAATATCTTGAAGGTGGCAAACGTATTTCGTATGGCGCGCGCGCTGTGGTGAAAGGTGGTTTGAACTCATTGCCGAAACTGACCTTCCCTGGCGGTTGCTTAATTGGTGATGACGCAGGTTTCTTAAACTTTGCCAAGATCAAAGGCTCTCACACTGCCATGAAATCTGGCATGCTGTGCGGCGAAGCGGTATTTGAAGCGATTGCACGTGGTGTCGAAAAAGGCGGTGACTTGGCTGTTGCCCGTGTCGTGGAAGGTGATGATCTGTTCGACAAAGAACTAACTGCCTACACGCACAAATTTGACAACAGCTGGCTCAAAGAAGAATTACACCGCACCCGTAACTTTGGTCCAGCGATGCACAAGTTTGGCCTCTGGATGGGTGGTGCATTTAACTTTGTTGACCAAAATATCTTTCAAGTGCCATTTACCTTGCATGATCTGCAACCGGATTATAGTGCTTTAAAAACTCAAGACAAAGTCAGTGTTAAGCCGACGTATCCAAAACCTGATGGCAAGATTACTTTTGATCGTTTGTCTTCTGTGTTTGTTTCAAATACCTTGCATGAAGAAAATCAGCCATCGCATTTGAAATTGACCGATGCCAGCATTCCTGTTGCAGTGAATCTGCCTAAATGGGATGAACCGGCACAGCGTTACTGCCCTGCGGGTGTATATGAAATTGTGGCTGAAGATGGTGCTGCGCCGCGCTTCCAGATCAACGCTGCAAACTGTGTACACTGTAAAACCTGCGATATTAAAGATCCTTCGCAAAATATCACTTGGGTGACACCAGAAGGTGGTGGTGGTCCAAACTATCCAAATATGTAAATATTTGGATCGTTCTTGCGAAGCGATAATCGCTTCTCATCTCCAAATATATCGTCATATGCTTAAGCTAGAGCGGGTGGTTAAACAAACCACCCGCATAAAAAAACTGGATCAAGAATCCAGTTTTTTTATTTTCAGTATGAATAATTAATGTGTCATTAACTGCACATAGACCTGTTTAAATAAATCGTAGTCGATATATTCAAGATGTGCTTCCTGTACGCCTTGTACAGTTGCTGGGCTAAGTTTATTTTGACGGGTATCGACATAAACACGTCCTAAGATATTGGCCACCTCGAGCAACTGTTTACGCTGAGTCGCATCCAGCTCATTTTCTTTTTCAAAGCTCAGCATATACTGCTGGGCAAACAAGCGTTGTGGCTGATGTTTAAATTGTTGCTGCAACGTCTTCCACTGCTGACGCTCGGTTTTGGTTTGCATGGCTTGTGTCACGATACGGTCAACGTCATAGCCGAGTTCAGCATCAAATTGATCGTCCTGCACCAACTTATGCTTTTGTTGCAACTGTTTTATCACGGCCAAACGCTTTGCATTAATCGGATTGGTTTTTTCATCTGAATACCAATAAGCATAAACCTGCGCAATTTCGTTTAAATCTTGACGTGAATAATGTCGAACAAACTCAGGTGAATCTGCCGTGAGCTTGGCAATGAACACGGCATTAAAGGTCTTTTCATAAGATCGGGTTTGATCGTAAGTGCGTTCAGCCAGTTGATTTAACTGATCGTCCCAAGACAATTCAGCACCTGAAGAGGTCTTTGATGTGCTGTCCTGCCCTAAGGTTTTACTTAGATTTCCCACAAGCCCTTCAATCATGGAGCCCTTACTGGCCTCCTTAAATGATTTGGCTTGTTTTAACTGCTTGGTATCGATAGGTGTCGCATGGCCATAGTTTTGTATTAGGGTATCGGCACGAAGATTAAGCTTTTTGTCACTGCCCGGCAAAGTAAAGCCGAGATTATAGTCGATGGTAGCCGCTCGACCTTGAGCATCAAGACCGACATCGATGACAAACGGATTGGAGCTTTGTACCTTCGCCTTTACACGCTGAACCTCAGCTTGATGTTTATTCCATAAAGCTTTAAACGCATCTTGATCGATAAACTGGTTTTGATCGTAAGCCGCAAAAGTTTTGGCCAGTTCAGCACGCGCTTCAGTGAGACCCAACATTTTTGGTGTCTGCACCGATTGCAGTACATCGATGTCGTACTGTTGCATACAATAGGTCGCATCGCCTGCCGCAATCGGCTGATTTGACTGGTTCAAGGCTTGGCATGCTTCGGCATCTAAACCGTCTACAACCGCGACAGACGTCTCCTGATCCGATGCCTCAGGGTCAGATTCGGACTCAAGCTCAGTTGCCTCGAGTTCTTCGCTGGCCGTTAAATTAAATTTTTGATTGAGTAACTGATACAGCGACAGTGCAGCAGCATCGGCTTGTTGCTCAGGTGTCTCTTTGCCAGTCACGATTTTTTCGGCTTGCTGAGCTGTGGCCTCACCTTCCGCCCACTGTTCAAGCGATTGATCTTTAAGCCCTAAAACAGACTGATTAAAGTATTTTTGATTGACCTGTTCAAACATGCCCGATTGTAGTGATACATCCTCAAGGGTGGTCTTGAGACGGATTTTTTCAACCACACCTTTGGCTTGATCATCACGATTTATCGATAGACGCTGTAATTGTCCGGGTTCGGCCAGATCATACATCACAGCAGTCGAGGCCTTCAGATACTCGACCAGCTTTTGCATATTGACCTGTTTCAATTGCTCTGAATATTTAGAAAAATCGAGATAGGCCAATGAGTCTTGGCTCTCCTGATTCACCAGATACGGCATAATGGCAAAATAATTGGTATAAAAGCGATAGGCCTTTAAGTCCAGAATCATCGGAACTTTGGCCTGCACCAACAAGGTGGGCTTTTCATAATGTGCCGTTAAATTAAAGCTGCCGATCCGTTCGCGATAGTGAATGGAGCCGTCAAATTTAAATTGAACGTCATTTAAAATATTGAGTAAGGTCTCGGCTATTTTTTCAAAACGCGATGGATCAAGCGCACCCGATTTTTTTTGCTGCGCAATGGCCGCGTAAAAGGCCTGTTTCTCCGCAGAACTCAGCTTAATCTGTTGATCTGCTAAAAATTGATCGATTTTCAGCTGCAAAGCTGGATCGAGCAAAGCAGACGCTGGATGATTTTTGCGACTTTGAGCTGTCGATGTATCCACGTTTACTGAAAAATGACCGCTATAGTCATAACTTGGATATTGATACATGGCATTTAAACCACGAACAGCTTGCTGATCAAGCGCTTGCTTTTCATTATTGGTTTTTATGACATGTTGGGTACAACCACTCAGACTCAAACCCAATAAACAAAAAGTTAAGTATTTTAGACGTATCATTACCGATTACACCGTTAATATAGTTATAGTTTCAAAGCTTCAACTTGTTTTTTTGAAAAAAACACAGGTTTTTGACTGTATCAGAAAATCAGAATCAAAACGAACCAGATCGATCTTCAATTCGCTTTTCTGACATTTTTTTCAAGTCACGTTATCAATGTTTTTTTAGCCAGCTGTGTCAATAATAAATCATCAATAGAGCCACTCTATTCCAATCCATTTAGGAGTTAAGACGATGCCAGCGTATAAAGCCCCACTCCGTGATGTACGTTTCTTGATGAATGAAGTGTTTGATTATCCTGCGCACTTTAAAACTCTGTCAAACGGAGAAAATGCAGATCCAGATACTATCGACATGATTTTAGAAGGTGCGGCCGATTACTGTGAAAATGTGTTGTCACCTTTGTATCAAAGCGGTGATGATGAAGGCTGTCATTTTGAAAACGGTGAGGTGCGCACTCCAAAAGGTTATAAGGAAGCCTACGACCAGTTCGTGCAAGGCGGCTGGCAGGGTCTTTCGTATCCGGAAGAATTTGGTGGTCAGGGCTTACCTATGTCACTTAATCTCATCAAATCTGAAATGATGGGTACTGCAAACTGGGCTTTCACCATGTATCCGGGCCTAAGTATGGGCTGTATGAATACCATCTTGCAGTTTGGTAGTGAAGAACAAAAAAATACTTACATGCCGCACTTGGTGGCAGGAACATGGTCGGGCACCATGTGTTTGACCGAGCCACAATGTGGTACAGATTTGGGACAAGTCAAAACCAAAGCCGAACCTCAAGCAGATGGTACCTACAAGCTCACTGGAACCAAAATTTTTATTTCGGCGGGTGAACATGATCTGACAGAAAATATCGTGCATATTGTGTTGGCACGTTTACCAGATGCCCCTCCGGGAACACGCGGTATTTCACTATTTATTGTGCCAAAATTTTTGCCAACCGCAGACGGCGGTGTAGGTGAGCGTAACACGGTGAACTGTGGTTCGATTGAGCATAAAATGGGGATCAAAGCTTCAGCTACTGCAGTGCTTAACTTTGATGGTGCAACCGCTTATCTGATTGGTGAAATCAACAAAGGTTTGCATGCCATGTTTACCTTTATGAATACCGCACGTATCGGGACAGCGGTACAAGGGATTGCACATGCCGAGCTGTCTTATCAGGGATCATTGCCATATGCCAAAGAGCGTATGTCCATGCGTGCACTCTCTGGGAAAAAAGATCCGGATAAAGTAGCAGATGCGATTATCCATCATGCCGATGTACGTCGTATGCTGTTGACTCAAAAGGCGATTGCCGAAGGTGGTCGTGCCATGATTTATCATGCTGCACAATTGGCCGATAAAATGACCGATGCACTTCTGGTGGGCGATCAGGCAAAGTATGAAGAATACGACGATAAATTAGGCTTTTATACGCCAATTTTGAAAGGCTTTTTGACCGAGCTGGGCCTTGAGGCTGCCAATCATGGCGTGCAGGTGTTTGGTGGGCATGGGTACATCAAAGAATGGGGTATGGAACAAATCGTACGTGATGCACGCATTGCCACTTTGTATGAAGGAACAACAGGCGTACAGGCGCTCGATTTGATTGGTCGTAAAGTATTATTGTCTTCAAAAGGTAAAGTAGTTCGTGACTATACTGCCGAAATTTTGAAATTCTGTGGCCGTCATGCACGTAACAAATATCTGCGCCGTTTTGCTTGGGATTTAACCAAACTATGCGCACAGTGGAATACACTGACTGTACGTATTATGCTTGCCGCACGTAAAGACCGTGACATTGTATCGTCTGCCTCAATGGATTATTTGATGTTCTCAGGCTACGTGATGATGGCTTATTTCTGGGCACAGCAGGCAGTGATTGCTTCTGAGAAATTAGAAGCAGGTGATGGCAAAGAAACTGCGGAATTTTACAAAGCTAAAATTAAAGTTGCAGACTTCTATTTTGAACGCTTGTTGCCACGTACTCAAGGGCATGCAGAATCGATGGTGAATCCATCTCGCTCCTTGATGGCACTGCCTTCAGAACATTTCAGTTTTGATTATTAATTCAAATTCAAAAAAGGGCATCCGATGATGCCCTTTTTTTTAATCGTCTCTTTTTTCTAGAATATATTCTTGCTTAGGTGCGATGAGTCCAAATTCTAGTTCACGGCGTGGATTTAATTTTTCGTGATCGATCGTACGCGCCAGATTAAGCTTTAAATCTTGATCGGGTTCAATTTTGTAGTAAATGTCGACGCCTTCGTTTAGCTCTATCACGATCTGATTATGGGTTTTATCTAAGGTCCAGTTATCTTGACGATAAGCACTTTTTTCCTTGATGTTGCCTTCTGCGCCCAGTCGTCCCGGATTCACCAAGGTCTGATGTGCTGTACCATCTTCTAATAACGTCAAAATATATTCGGCACTGCCCTGCGGACAATTAAATGCCGTATCTACACAGGCAATACGCGTGTGATAACGCCCGACATAACGCAAAGCATCTTCAGAAATTTCGGCATTTTTAAATGCATGCTGTGAAACTGGCAACGTCGCTTGCCCAGCAACATCGGATAATTTTTTGCCCGAATCGATCTGTACATTCATTTCTGAAGGGCGTACATGTTGACTCGACACATGCTCGTGCGAAGGATTGCTCGCATCACAAGCGGTCAGACTCATACCGATTACCCCCATACACATCAGGTGAGGTAGCTTGATCTGCTGTGACGATGAAAAAGGCATCATATTCATATCACAAAATACCGTAAACAAGACAAAACAAATAAGTGCGTGATAAGACTTAATTGTTGAAGAGCGTGAAAAAAAAAGAGCGTGGTCGTAGCAAGACTGCAGCCTGATACTCACCAGCTAAAGTTTAAACATCCGCTGTTTAAAATGAATGCAATTGTAAAATGGATCACGCCTTGAGGTGGGATTGCTTTACATAATTTAACCTTTTAGTTGCGTTTGTCACTTTAAAACAGGGCGACCTGCCCCACAAATAAAAATACAAGCATCGAGTTTCAAGATGTTTGCCGATATTATTTTTTAAGGAGAAACGTCAATGGCCACTACGGGTTTATACCGTTCCAACCGACAACATATGATCGCCGGTGTAATGGGCGGTATTGCTGAACGTTTTGGTTGGAACGCGAACTTACTTCGTTTGATTTTTATTGTGATTTCACTGATGAGTGCCGCCTTTCCGGGTATCTTGGTGTACCTGATTTTATGGCTGGTGATGCCAAAGCAACCGAAACGTTTGGCCTATAGTACAGTCAATGAGGGGTATAGCCATCCGGTTCGCACCGTACATGAAGATCGACACTCACGTTAACCCACCCTTTGACCATGTTGGTCGCTACGGTTGTTTCCCCTAACATCAACCGTAGCTTTTTTTTGTTTAACTTTGCGTATGCAAAATAAGTTGTTGCTGGAGTGCTGCAATCATGTCGGCGCGGCTGATGATCCCCACCAACTGAGTCTGATCGACCACAGGAATATAATTAAACGATTTTTCGACAAAGTAAGGAATTAAATCGCCAATCGGCTGTAGCGGCTGTGCCGTGATCACCGTCCGATTCATAATTTGATTCACTGTAAATTCCCACGATGCCCGTGGATCTGCTGCGCGTTTAAACCATTCCACCACATCATAAAGCGCTAGCGTGCCGACCACCTGCTTATGCTGGTCAATCACGGGCAAGCTCATCAAGTTAATCTGTTTAAATTTTTCTAGTGCATCTTGAATTTCTTCGTGCTGATCGAGCGTCATGACGTCTTTGCTCATAATATCGGCACAGACAAAATGACTGATCTGGCGCTGCTGCGCCTGCGCTTGTGCATCTAAAATGATTTTTTCTAAATCGTACTGACTGATATCGAGCAGCTCAGTCTGTGCCTGCATAGCACGCTGGATATCTTGTGGCTGAATGGTGACTTTTTGTGTGGGTGTCGGATCACTCGAACGCGTATTGACATGCCGAGGATACGGAAACTGACGACCAATCAAACGGTTAAATCCGATTGCAAAAGCCATTAATAAAACAGAATTGAGCAGAACGGGATATATCACAAAGGCATAGCCCAGTTCATGTACCGTCGAACCACCCAATACTGCGGTAATGGCCACAGCACCGCTCGGCGGATGTAAGGCATCGGTCGACATCATCAGAAAAATTGCAATACCGACCGCAATGCTCAATGCCAGTGTTTGATCTGGAATCCAGAGCGCACAGCTCACGCCTACTAGAGCGGCCAAAGTATTGCCCACCACAATATTCCACGGCTGAGCCAAAGGACTAGATGGCAAAGCAAACAGCAATACAGATGAAGCCCCCATCGGCGCAATGTACCAAGCATTCATGCCATGGAGTACCCACCAGCTTACCCAAGACGAAATGGCCAATCCAAGCAAGGCACCCACTGCACAGTACATCCGCTCTTTGAGCGCCAGCACGCGAAAATCGGGTTTTAGATCATTTAGCCAAGTTTGCTTTGTTGGATTCACCTGTCGTACGCCTCGGTATTGAACTGCCTGAGGGACAAAAGTATAAACAGACCAACCTTAAAAATGCATTTAAATTATATCTTATGCACAGCAGTAAAATTGATTAACGATGATGCCGCTCAAAAAAACTCCAGATCAGGGTCGATGCATCGACACGATCATGCGGATTGGTGCTAGCAGGCCAAACATGGTGGCCTTTGGCGAGCTGATAAAACATCAGATCAGCCGCACAGCCCTCTCCTTTTAGACGTGTGACCTGTTTACTCATTACTTCCTCGCTTAATGTCTGGCACTGATTGGCGGCTTTCCAGTATTGAAGTGGAAATTGAACAGGCTCGAAGGCTTTGGTCTGCGCCTTGGCAACAAAACCGATTGAGCTGACTCCACCTGCCACCGGAACCACATGATCACGCGTACCATGAATCATCAAGATTGGCACAGGTGCCTTGGCAACCAGCGGCTGTTCAAACATCGCACCAGACACCACCGCCACTGCGGCCAACTGAGTGCCCATTTGCTCAGCCAACTGATACGTCAACATGCCGCCATTAGAAAATCCGGCAATATAAATACGAGTGCTATCTATTGCATAATGCTGCTTTAGGTACGCAATTAATTGTTGAATAAAGCGCACGTCATCCACTTGCTGTTGCACGGCATCGCCACAACAGCCACCGCTGTTCCAGACGCCTTTTTTTTCTGAAGGCCCAATCCCTTGAGGTGCCACCAATAAAAATCCGTGCGCTTTTGCCTGTGCTTGAAAACGCTTGATCATTTGTGAGGAATTACCGCCACCACCATGTAAGGCAATCACCAGCGGCTGTGACTGGGCATTTGGATTGGGATTGAACAGTTCGAAACTACGCACCCGCTGATCGACATTGAGCCGCTTGTGCACAATCGGCAACTGATGATAGCGGATACTCTGCTGAATATGCGTCACAATTTTATCCGTCACCCAGCCTGCTTGCGTTGCTGTACTCAAGCCGAGTGTGGCCAAGATTGCCAGCAGAATACGACGCTGCGAAGATCGAGTTTTAACTTTATTTTCAAACATATCGGGTGCTCGGCGACAGATTTTGATTCCACAATATCGCGCTCATTCCCGACAATCAATGTGGCTTTTGGTTGTTTTTTCTTGCTGCGAGCTACACAGAACCTTTGCCACTCCCCTGCAAAATCCTTATACTTATGAACAATTTTTTCGCATAAATTAGTGGATGCACATGAGTCGCGCCATCTCTCATATTGATACCTTTCAGGGCTTGATTCTTGCCCTACAAAATTACTGGGCCGAACAAGGCTGTGTGGTTCTTCAGCCTTACGATATGGAAATGGGCGCAGGCACATTTCATACTGCAACTTTCTTACGTGCGCTCGGACCTGAGACATGGAATGCGGCGTATGTTCAACCTTCTCGTCGTCCAAAAGACGGCCGTTATGGCGAAAACCCAAACCGTTTGCAGCACTACTATCAGTTTCAGGTGGTGCTTAAGCCAAATCCAGACAATATTCAACAGCTTTATCTCGACTCGCTCAAAGCGATTGGTATTGATACGCTGACCCACGATATCCGTTTTGTCGAAGACAACTGGGAATCGCCAACGCTTGGCGCTTGGGGCTTAGGCTGGGAAGTGTGGCTTAACGGTATGGAAGTGACACAGTTCACCTACTTCCAGCAAGTCGGTGGTATTGAATGTTACCCTGTTACGGGTGAAATCACCTATGGCCTAGAGCGTCTTGCCATGTATCTGCAAGGTGTCGATTCAGTCTATGATCTGGTCTGGACCAAAGGCCAATTCGGTACAGTGACTTATGGCGATGTGTTCCATCAAAATGAAGTTGAGCAATCAACTTATAACTTCGAATATGCGCCTGTAGACAAACTATTTGAATTGTTCGATTTTTACGAGTCTGAAGCGAATCGTTTAATTGACGCAAAACTCTCCTTGCCTGCTTATGAACAAGTCGTTAAAGCGTCGCATACCTTTAACCTGCTCGATGCACGCGGCGCGATTTCAGTCACTGAACGTCAGCGTTATATTTTACGTGTACGTACACTGGCTCGTGCGATTGCACAAAGCTATGTACAAGCGCGCGCAGAACTTGGCTTCCCAATGGCTGAACCACATTTACGTGATGAAGTATTGGCACAGTTAAAAGCACAAGCGGAAAGTGAAGCAGCAAAGGCGGAGAAAAACTAATGAGCAAACATACTGTTTTATTCGAACTTGGCTGTGAAGAGCTTCCACCAAAAAGCTTAAAAACTTTACGTGATGCCTTAAAAGCAGAAACAGAAAAAGGCTTAAAAGATGCTGGTCTAAACTTCGCTGCCATTGAAGCGTATGCAGCACCACGTCGTTTAGCGCTGAAAATTATTGATGTCGATGCCGCACAAGCAGACACACAAAAACGTTTTGATGGCCCAGCTGTTCAGGCGGCTTACGATGCAGAAGGCAAACCAACGAAAGCACTTGAAGGCTTTATGCGTGGTCAGGGCATTACTGCCGATCAAGTCAGTACTTTTCAAGCAGGTAAAGTCGAGAAGGTCTGCTACCTAAAAGACGTCAAAGGTCAAAGCCTAGACGCGTTACTGCCACAGATTTTACAAACTGCCTTAGATAATTTACCGATTGCCAAGCGTATGCGCTCTGCAGCAAGCCGTACCGAGTTTGTACGTCCAGTGAAATGGGTGGTATTGCTTAAAGATGATCAAGTCGTTGACGCCGCTATTCAGGATCACCAAGCGGGTAATGTGACTTATGGTCATCGTTTCCATGCACCTGAGGCTGTGACTTTGGCACATGCGAATGACTATTTAGCTGCTTTAGAAAAAGCGTATGTTGTTGCGAACTTTGAAAAGCGTCAGGCAACCATTCAAGAGCAAGTGAAAAAGTTAGCTGATGAAGTGAATGCGACTGCAATTGTTCCAGCCGACTTACTTGATGAAGTAACAAGCCTCGTTGAATGGCCTGTCGCTTTACGTGCAACCTTTGAAGAACGCTACTTAGCTGTTCCTCAAGAAGCTCTTATTACAACAATGCAAGACAACCAGAAGTATTTCTGTTTGATCAATGCGGAAGGTAAATTACAGCCTTACTTTATTACTGTTTCAAATATTGAGTCTAAAGATCCGACTCAAATTATTGAAGGTAACGAAAAAGTTGTTCGTCCTCGTTTGTCTGATGCTGAGTTCTTCTTCTTACAAGATCAAAAGCAACCGCTTGCATCTCGTAAAGAAAAATTAGCAAACATGGTATTCCAAGCTCAGCTTGGTACGCTTTGGGACAAATCAACACGTATTGCCAAACTTGCTGTTGCATTATCTTCAATTACGGGTGCAAACCCAGCCGATGCTGAAAAAGCAGCATTACTTGCAAAATGCGACTTAACATCTGAACTTGTGGGCGAGTTCCCAGAACTTCAAGGGATTGCGGGTACTTACTATGCGCGTATTGAAGGTGAAAACACTGAGGTTTCAGAAGCGTTAGGTGAGCAATATTTACCAAAATTTGCCGGTGATGTTTTACCTAAAACTAAAACCGGTACCACGGTTGCCCTTGCAGACCGTTTGGATACGCTGGTGGGTATTTTTGGTATTGGGCAAGCGCCTACAGGCTCGAAAGACCCGTTTGCACTTCGTCGCTCTGCTATTGGGATCTTGCGTTTAATCATTGAAAATGAATTGAACGTGACCATTGAAGAATTGGTCAATCTTGCACTTCAAGGCTATGGCGATATCGTCAAAGATCACGATAAAACCCGTACTGATGCAGTGGCTTTCTTGGAAGGTCGTTATCGTGCCAAGTACGAAGACCAAGGCGTTGCCGTTGACGTACTGCAAGCCGTTCAAGCACTGGCACCAAAATCACCACTCGATTTTGATAAGCGCGTGAATGCGGTCAACCACTTCCGTGCCTTGCCAGAAGCGGCAGCACTGGCTGCTGCAAATAAACGCGTGGCGAATATTCTTGCCAAAGAAGCGGCGCCAGAAGGTGCAGTCGTTGAAGCGAACTTGGTTGAAGATGCAGAAAAAGCATTATTTGCTGAGCTTCAAGCCGTCACGCCTGTGGTTGAGCCATTACTTGCAGCAAAAGACTACACTGCTGCACTGTCTAAACTTGCCGCACTTCGCGCACCGATTGATGCCTTCTTTGATGGCGTGATGGTGATGGCTGATGATGCAGAGTTAAAAGCCAACCGTTTACGTTTGTTGGCACAGTTGCGTCACTTATTTACTGCGGTTGCGGATGTGAGTGTATTGCAGGGTTAATTCCTACTTTATAATTAAAGCCATGTTTTTATCTGATAAAAACATGGCTTTTTTTATTGCTGTTGCGTCATCCGCTGTAACCAGTCTTTCACTGAGCCAGTCAGATGAGGTGAAAGTTTTTCCCATACCAAAGCATGATAATCATTGAGCCAGCGGCGCTCGGATTCATTAAGCAATGCCATATCAATACAACGATAGTCAAACGGACATAGCGTCAGTGTCTCAAAATAAAGAAAGTCGCCATAGTCCGACTGGGCATCGG
Source organism: Acinetobacter soli (assembly GCF_000760595.1). GTDB lineage: Bacteria > Pseudomonadota > Gammaproteobacteria > Pseudomonadales > Moraxellaceae > Acinetobacter > Acinetobacter soli. Next base: position 99,847 of record NZ_BBNM01000002.1, read on the forward strand.
CCATCGGCTGATTCACCACTAAGTTTTCAAGTCGAATGCCCCATTGCCCCTCGCGGTAAAGTCCCGGCTCATTGGAGGTGATCATGCCTGCTTTCATACCCGAATAGGGCGTGATTGGTGCATAGTAAGACAGTACTTGCGGGCCTTCATGCACATTTAACGCAAAGCCAACGCCGTGACCCGTCCCATGACGATAATCCAGTTGCGCCTGCCATAATTCTTTTCGACAAATACTGTCGAGTAAAGGGGCTGCAATCCCTTCAGGAAATACGGTCTGCGCAAGTGCAATATGTGCCTTTAACACCAAAGTATAGTCGCGGCATTGCGCGGGTGTGGGTGACCCAATCGGCACCACACGGGTAATATCCGTGGTACCTGTCTGGTATTGGCCACCTGAATCGATCAACAATAAGCCCTGACCTTGAATCTGGGCAAATGAACTGTTTGTGGCACGATAGTGTGGCAAGGCACCATTTTGATTGAATCCTGCAATGGTGGCAAAACTCAGCCCTAAAAATCCAGATTGCTGCTGACGAAACTGGGTAAGACGTTCATCAATCGTGAGCTCTGTAATTGGCTGCTGCTCGGCCAACGCCTGCTCTAGCCAAGCAAAAAAATGTGCCAATGCAACACCATCTTTGACCATGGTCTGGCGCATCTGCTCAATTTCGATAGGTGTTTTCTGGGCTTTAAACAGACTACTCGGATTCAGGTCGATCTTGCGCTTGATCTGTGCCGGACAGGCCTGCGCGTGGGCAACCGACATTTTCGCTGCATCGATCAGCAATATGCCTGCCTTGAGCTGGCTCAATACCTCTTTGGTGGCGGTATAAGGCATAATTTGCAGGCCATCGCGGATCAAGCTGGCTTTGATCTGGCTCGACAGCTTGGCTTCATCGATAAACAAAATGACGGTTTGATCATCATCGAGATATAAGTGTGCCAAAAAAACCGGGTTAAACTCGACGTCGGCACCACGTAAATTCAAGATCCAAGCAATATCATCCAATGCAGATATGAAATGATACTGACACTGTTTTTGTGTCATCTGCTCACGAATTGCAGCGATTTTTTCCTGTCGTGACTGTGTAATGACCTGCTCAGGCAATGCATATAGCGCAGCGCAGGGCAACACAGGCCGATCCATCCAGATACGATCAATTAAATCCAGATCGGTACTCAGACGGTAGTTTGCTCCGAGCGTTGTATGGAGTTGCTCGAATAATTGGAGTGAGGTGACTTCACCATCCATCGCAATATGTGCACCCTCAGGCAAGTGTTGGCTCAGCCAAGTCACATAGGAAGTACGCGGATCTGGCGTTTGTTTTTGCAATACAATGCCACTGCCTGCAAGCTGCTGCGCGGCTTGTACCCAGTAACGGCCGTCCACCCACAAACCCGCTTCAGTGGCTGTTACCACCAGCGTTCCCACCGAACCGCTAAAACCAGAAAGCCAGCTGCGGCTTTGCCAGTGTTCTGGTAAATATTCCGACATATGCGGATCGGCACTGGGAATCAGGTAGGCATCTATAGCATGCTGTTGCATCTGCTCCCGTAATTGTGCCAAACGGTACTGTGCACTGAGTTGTTGAATCTGCATGACCTTACCCTTGCTGATATTCGTGTTGATGCTGCATCAAACGTTGAATCGGTTTTCGTAACAGCGCAATCACGGCTGCGCCAATCAATAAAATTACCACACATTTTGAAAATAACGGCGGTAAGTGGTGTAGTTGTTGACCAGAAACATGACCACCAATCCAGCCCGCCACCAGATTGCCCATCGCTGTAGCAGTAAACCAAATGCCCATCATTTGCCCAGACAAACCTTTCGGCGCCAGACGGGTCATGGCCGACAAGCCGACAGGGCTTAAACATAGCTCGCCCCATGTCATGAACAGCAAACATCCTATAAGCCAGAACGGTGATACTAAACCGCCATGATGCAGTACTTGCTGGGCAGCCAGAATCATCACCAGAAAGCCAAATGCTGCAAAAACTAAGGCCAGACTAAACTTGGCTAAATAGCCTGGCTCTTGTTGGCGTCGTGCCAGCGTGATCCATAACCATGCCGCCAGTGGTGCGAAAATAATAATAAAGATGGCATTAATTGATTGAAACCAAACCACCGGAATTTCAAAGCCAGCGATATGACGCTCGGTATAGTCCAATGCAAAAAGATTTAATGAAGTGGGCTGTTGCTCAAAGACAGCCCAAAATAATGTGGCGGCCAAAAACAAAATAAAACAGATTAGTAGCTTGGTTTTTTCAATACGATTTAAACGATGAAACAAAAATAAATAGGCAAAATAGACCGTCACAATCGCCAATATACTTAAGGCGAAATACTCCACGATCACCACAGGCTGAATCACGATCCAACCTCGATAGAGGGAAAAAAATCCAGCTATAAGTAACACAGCGACTAGGCTAAGACCCTGCTTAATCTTACGAATTTTGGCAGGATCACGCAGTACCGAGCTTTGCACAGGCATATTCTGGTTCAATTGGCGTACCTGTGGCATAGCCAAACAGCGAAAAATCAGCAGAGAAATCAACATACCGATACCGCCAATACCAAAGCCGACATGCCAACCGTACCGTTGTAAGAGCAATCCAGTGACGAGAGGTGCCAGAAATGCGCCGAGATTAATTCCCATATAGAAAATGGAAAATCCCGCATCACGACGCTGATCTTGTGCCTGATAAAGTGTGCCCACAATCACCGAAATACAGGTTTTAAATAAACCCGAACCAATCACCAGCAGCACCAGCCCTAAATAAAAAAACACGGTTGAAAACCATGCGGTGAGTGCAATTGATAAATGCCCCAGTGCAATGATCACTGAGCCGTACCATACCGCACGCTCTTGACCCAACCAATGGTCGGACAGCCAGCCACCGACCAAGGTAAACAGATAGATACATCCAGCAAATAAGCCGACAATCGCCGCTGCATCGGTACGTTCAAGCCCAAGTCCACCTTGAGTCACCATAGCCGACATATACAAAATCAGCAGTGGTCGGATCCCATAGTAGGAAAAGCGTTCCCAAAGCTCGGTCAAAAACAACCCTTGCAGCGGTTTGGGATGTCCTAAAAATCCGCGGTCTAATCGTTTTGTTTCATCCTTCGTCATATGAATCCTTCATATTATTTTTTTATTTTGAAGAGATCAGCCTAACAAAACGGAAGCCAGGCACAATGACGCCGTGTTGTTATTTTTTAGACAAAATGTCAATTTACGATAATTCGATTAATTTTATTCATTTTTTAAGCGCTATTTTTTAATATAGTTCATTATGATGAGACTCATAATAATAACTGTACCACCTATGAGTACCCCTAATGACGGCCTCTCACCTGTCATGATTAGGCCCAGTGCAATCGCCACGAGTGGCGTACAATATAAAAAGCTTGATGCTTGGGTTAACGGAAGTGTTTTCAGTACACTGCCCCACAACACATGCGCCAATGCACTCGGAAAAATACCCAACAGAACAATGGACAGATTGGCTTGCCACGAAGCGGCCATCACCGCTTGCGGCAGATGTGGACTAAACAGCAATAAAGGCAGTGTCCCCAACCAGATGACATAACACATCATGCTGATTACGTCGTAATTGAGGGTGAACTTTTTATATAGATTAAAATAAATTGCCCATGCCACCGCTGCCAATACAATGAATAGGCTGTATAAGCTAGGAGGCTCCACACCACGATCCGCTGTGATGACCAGTAAAGCGCCCACAAGCCCGAGTAAAATACAGCCCCATTGCTTCAGTTGAATGCGCTGTTTAAGCACAAATGCTGAAATCAGTAAGGTAAACAACGGAATCGATTGGCTTAAAATACTTGAAGCCACTGCACTCACATATTGCTGTCCGGCATTAATCAGTAAATGATGCAAGGTGACTGAAAAAATACCCAGAATACCCAGCGCAGGAAGATCTTTAATCTTTAGCGGTTGAATTCCTTTTTTGGCCACCAGCACCAGTAAAAATAGCGACGCCAATATAAATCGTAATAGTGCAATCTGCTCGGGACGATAGGCCATCAGTGCACTGTGTACACCTATCGGTGAGTAGCCCCAGCACAATACGGTCAAGGCAATACAAGCATAGAGCTTCACTGGATATTTCTGTACCCCTAGTGGTGAGTAAAGTGATATGGCCATGGTGGACTCGGCTGTGATCTCAAGTGGCGATGGCTTTAGCGTAACGGACTGTTGTATTAAGAAAAATTAACTTATATTGATTGCATCATTCATTTTTAATGAAGTATGGTCATGGAAATTAGTCAACTTCGTATGTTTCATACAATTGTCGAGGCAGGAAGTATGGCGCAAGCCGCTCTTCGGCTACATTGTGTGCCCTCCAATATCACCACACGCATCAAACAGCTTGAAGAAGAATTAAATACGGCGCTGTTTCATCGTGATGGAAAGCGCTTACAGCTCACCCCGTCGGGAGAAATTTTTCTGGACTATTGCCAGAAAATTTTGGCACTGTGCGATGAAGCCAAACGTAGTGTTCATCCCGACGCTGCGCCTTCAGGGCCATTACGCATCGGTGCAATCGAATCTTCGGCCACCACGCGCCTGCCGCAGTTACTCGCCAAATTTCATCAGCGCTATCCCGAGGTTAACATTCAAATCACCACAGGGACATGGAAACAACTTCTGCTCGATGTGAGCCAGCATAAAATCGACGGCGCGATTGTGGCAGGTTCGATTGAATTTCCATTGCTCAAAAAATTTGAGATTTATCAAGAAAACATGGTGTTGATTGCGGCCGAATCGCTTGGCGAAATTTCGACGCAAGAAGATTTGATTGGCAAAGAAATTTTTATGTGGACCGAAGGCTGTCCTTATCGTGCAGCACTTGAAGACTGGCTCAAACTTAAAAATATTTCACTCCCGATGACCAGTATTACCAGCTATGCCACCATTATTGGCTGCGTGAGTGCAGGCTCAGGCGTGTCGTTGATTCCCAAAAGCATGTATGAGCAATACAAAAATCTGCCTCAGCTTTGCGCTTATCAGTTTGATCATCTGACCGCGATTCAAAATCAGTTTTTCTGGCATCAAAATGTCTTAAATCATAAAGCTCGCGATGCTTTTTTAGCTTTGCTACAGCAGGAATTTTCTACAAAAAATTGCTAAAAACCGGGCTTTTGATTTTATCTTCTGGTTTAAAGTTCGCTATACTCAAGAAAATGAACAACAACATAGACTGAAAATATGAACTTAAAAACGCTTTCACTTGTGGGATTTACTTGTTTGGCTATCACTGCATGTTCAAGTAATCCACCTCTTCCTGAAACCACAGTTGGGGTGATTGAAGAAGTTAAAGATATCAAGGCCTTTCCGGACACCAAACACAATAAGGCCAAACTGATCAAACTAGGAAATCAATGCACCATCGAATTTACCGGAATGATGGAAGCCGGTAAGGCACGCGAGAACTGGACCTTTAGTGGCAATACCCTCATTTCGGCAACCTCTATCGTGATTGCCAAAGATGGTACAAGTGCCGCTAAGACTTTCGATTTATACGATAAAAACGTACAAGCCAACTTCCTATCACTGCGTGACAACTTTAAGAAAGAAAACGTGGCCCTGTGCCAATAAACCAATTCTTCTGCCTTTAACGTGTTTAAGGGCAGAGTCCTGCTGTTATTTATTCCTCACACCTGTATGCCTCGTGTAGCAAGCTGTATGGTTTTTTTCTAAAAAGCTGTTTATTGGCGCCGATCTGGTTAATATAAAGCTGACTTGATAGATGAACTTCACAGGATCGTGTTTATGTTAAAGCCTTTACTGCTGAGTCTTGCATTGAGCGTACCAGCGCTGACCATCACCAGCGTGACCTTTGCAGCAAACAGCACAGCATCCAATCCCTCAGATGCCAAAACGCCACCGTATGGCGATAATCCCAATATTTTTCGAGTGTTAACTTACAAGGCAGGAGAAAACCTGAACCGTCTTGGCAATTCGATCCAACGCGGTGCTGATAAATCCTCTGCCAAAATCAATGAAAAATGGGAAGACACCAAAAACTTTGGACAAGAGCAGTCTCAGGTTGCACAGCAAAAAGCCAGCAATGCCAAAAGCTACACCGAACAAAAATGGCAACAAACCAAAGCCGCAGTTGCAGGTGACCCAAGTGCTACCGTTCCCATTGAACAGCGTAGTCTGAGCCAGCCGTCAACGACAGCATCTCCAGCACCGTCATCTGCTGCGCCATCGGGTGCTGTGACCACGCCTCTTGGTGAAAGTGCTACACCTTAATCAGAAATTGACTTGACGCTTGATCTGACCCTGTAAGAATCCCAATGTATTTTCGGTCAGTTGGTCGACAATCCGCTGTCTGGCTTGCACACTGCCCCACGCTGAATGTGGCGTGATAATCAAATTATCGGGCGTGTGATCGAGCAGCGGATTCCCGGATGTAGGCGGTTCGACGCTCAGTACGTCTGTTGCAGCACCAGCAAGAATGCCCTGATTTAAAGCCGCTAACAAATCGGCTTCATGTACAATTCCGCCGCGGGCACAGTTGATCAAGAAAGACGTAGGCTTCATACGCGCCAATGCCTGTGCATCAATTAAATGTCGGGTGTGTTCACTTAACGGACAGTGCAAACTTAAAAAATCAACTTGAGCTAAGAGTTCTTCAAGCGCAAGTCGATCTGCATGTGCCGGCCGTCCGGGAATATTGGCCACCAGCACCTGCATACCAAAGGCTTGTGCCAAACGTGCAACTTCCTGACCTAACTCCCCATAGCCAACAATTCCCAAAGTTTTGCCAGAGAGTTCTATAATTGGATAATCTAAAAAGCAAAATTGTGATGCCTGCTGCCAGCGACCTGCCGCAACGGCGCGATCATAACGAATGAGAGATGTTGCCAGCGCCAGCATGAGCGTTAAAGTGTGCTGGGCAACCGAAGCTGTGCCGTAGCCCTGACAGTTACACACCACAATACCGCGTGCTTTGGCTGCCGCTAGATCGACATTATTGGTTCCAGTTGCCGAGATTAAAATCAGTTTCAAGTGTGGTAATTGTTCAATTGTTTGTGCATCGAGAACCACTTTATTGGTGATCGCTACATCGATATTGCGTAAGCGTGAAAGTACCTGATCTGGTGTCGTGGCTGTATAAAGTTCAAAACGTTGAAAACAGTCGCGTAATGCCTGAAAATCCAGATCATTCATATCGAGTGAACCGTAATCTAAAAATGCCGCGTTGAGACTCATATGCTGCTCTTTTGTAAATATTATAAAAAAAGGGATTGCTGAACAGATGCTCAGCACCCGAATTCGCTCTTTCTTTATACGGGTTCAGTCTGAACAATATCAAGGCTTGCCGATTATAAATACTGTCTAGTTACCCTTGATCAAACGATAAAATCGATCTGTTTGCTGCTCTTCACGATTTCTCCGCATCTACGTTTCTGCTGTTCTTGGCGTGTAATTTTTTTGATGGAACGCACACAAATCACGATTTGTTGAATATGATACACATGTCAACCGCTCGACTTTGCGCCGAGTGTGATTTTAAAGGACAGAAAAATGAAAATGATCAAATCTGCTGTTTTGGCTGTGAGCGTACTTGCTTCTGCTGGTGTTTTCGCGGGGAGTGCTGCGCTCAATGTAGGTGCAAATGCACAAGTTGAATCGAATGGTGGTTTACTGGGCCGTGTAGGTAGTGGCGTAGGCAACATCGTGGGTACTACTTTGCATACCACGCGTGATATTGCCACCACGGCCACTGGTGCTTCACTCGGTGTTGCGGGTCAAGCTGTTCATGCATCGCGCGATATCGCAGTGAATGCGACTGATCGTGCGTTTGGTGTTGCAGACCGTGTGACCGACCGTGGTGAACGTGGCGTTGAACAAGCACGTTATGAAGAGCAGCGTCAACGTGAACAAGCGCGCCAGTACCGTGCAGAACAAAAAGCACGTGCAGATTCACGCTGGTCGAATCAGAAAAAAGAGCGCTCAAACGCTGGCGTAAAAGCCAATACACAAGTGGGTGTTCGTGTCGGATCGATCAATGCCAATGCAGGTGTCGATGCCAATGTATCTCCACGTAATCTTGGCGTACAAACACAAGTAGGTGTGGGACGCTAAGCGTTTAGCCATATTGAATATGAATTGAAAAAGGGACGATATCTCGTCCCTTTTTTATATAGTATGCACTTACTGCACGGCACTGAATTTCTCTAGCTCACCCACTGAGCCTTCAGCAAAATGACATAGTCCATGCTCATCGCTGCTTAAGTTTAAGTTTTTATAACTAAGCACATAATAATCAGGATATTTTTTAATCACAATCGGATTCATATCTGGAGTGAGCGTTTCATGCTCTTTAAATAATTTGGTCACCCGCCGATCATTCATGACCACCAGATAATGCTCGCCATTAATTTCTATTTTGAGCAAGCCGCTCATTTTGGCTTCGACCGCAATCAAGTATTTATTATTACGAGTTACTGCTTCTTCAGGATAACACTCAATCTTGTGGCTAATCAGATTAAACACCACCAGATTGCCAAAATGATCTTGTAACTGGTTGCTGGTGGCCTGCGACAAGTTCACTTTGATACCGAGCTTTTGTAAATCTTGCTCGGTCACCTGACGACGGTTGAGCATAACTCGCGTGATCAGTTGCTTCAAATTCGCATCGAGATATTGATCGTCCAGATGCAAATCATTACTGCGTAAAATCCGGCCCAGTGCCGCGCTGTGCCGCGACATCAGGTTATGGATGACGGTACGGTAGTAAAATTTACTGTTTTTCTTAACGCTACGCATCTGCTGATAAAAATAACGCTGATCGAGCGGATGGCGAATAAAATCGTTGAGCAAGCTCGAACTGGCCAGCACAGATAAAGCTTCATGCCCGGTAAATGGCAAATGCAGTGTCAAAAGCTGCGGTACCACCTGCTTGATTTTGAGGTAATGTTCACGGTCTTCACGATAGTAGGGATCGTACACCACGATATATTCGGCATCGCTGCGGACATCTTCGTGACGAATTTCCATATCGCGATGCACATTAACATCAAAAAATTCGGCATATCGGCGGTCTTCGACCACTTGTGGATCGATCGAATACTGTGGCACGAAGGCAATTACGCGCTGCATCCGCAGTAAAGCAGAGAACTTGATGGCCGCATATCCCCCCATTGAACCGCCATATCCGACCACCGTTTCAAAGGTATCTAAAATCGGATTGACCTGCTCCATCATCTGTTGCATCGATGCTTCGGGAAACCATGATTTCACTTTCGGCATGATACCGAGCACGTTATAGTCGTATTTGACTAAGGATTTTTCGGCATTAATTGACAAACCTTTGGCCCGTGTAATCAGATCACCAAAAGAGATGACCAGTTCACTTGAGGTTCCTTTGAGAAAAATGACACGGATATGTTCATCTTCAAAAATTATTTGTTTGTCCATGGATACACCGAAAATTATGACCAATGTTCATTTTTGCGTTAAGGCAAGCCACTGCACTACAGCGTGAATTGCTTATTTTATAAGGGCATGCCAGATAAAACAGGGCAAAAGATGACACAATGCAGATTTCTTGGCAAGCCATCTGCTCTGAGCCTACCCTGTTACGTTGCCATTTCAGAAATGAAGCGGGAGATACAACCCATTAAAATTCTTCATAACTCGCCGGGTCTTGGTCGCGTAATCGACCATCTGCACGGGTCAAGGCATCAATTTGCTGCATCTGTTCGGAACTTAATTCAAAATCAAAAATGGCTAAATTGGCACACTGGTTTGTATCACTCGTGGCTTTAGGAATCGGAATCACGCCGTGTTGAAGATGCCAGCGCAACACCACCTGTACCACTGAGCGATTGAGCTGCTGTGCAATCTGCTTTAATTGGACATGCTCAAGAATTGTATTTGCTCGTCCGAGCGGACTCCACGCCATGGTCACAATATTGTGCGACTGATCGTAGGCACGCTGTTCGGCCTGATTAAAATAAGGATGCATCTCGACCTGATTAATCACTGGCACCACACCGGTTTCTCGACGCAAAATTTCCAGATGCTTGGGAAGAAAATTACTCACGCCGATCGAGCGCACATATCCGCGTTGCTGCGCCTCAATCAGGGCTTGCCATGCTTCGATATATAAACCCTGCGCTGGATTAGGCCAATGAATCATATACAGATCCAGATAATCCAGTTGCATGCGATACAATGACTCCTGAATAGTTTCTAATGCTTTAGGATAAGCATGATGACGCCCTGGTAGTTTAGAGCTGATTTGCACCTCATGACGTGGCAGACCCGACTGCCGTAGGGCTTGACCTACAGCGCCCTCATTTTCATAGTTAAATGCCGAATCTAGAAAACGATAACCGTGCGTCAAGGCGTGCAGCATGGTATCGACGCCTGCGCTCCCCTTTAGGGTATAGGTACCAAATCCGAGTACGGGCAAGGCATTGCCGTCGTGCAGCTGAATCAAAGGAATATTCTGGGTCATGTTCTACTCATTAGGTTCAAGGTGTTCGATCCATCAGGATCATGTCACGCTTTATGTTTATGGATACCACAGAGCCATGCTAAAACGAAAACCGGTTCAGAACGGATTAAATTGTATTAAAAATGCTATTTCAATCACCACTTCAGCAGATCTTTCTATAATGAATGAAGGCAGTTAGCCCTCTCACTTCGTACGAGTACGCCACCATGAATCAGATTCACCAGACGGCACAACAAGGATTCAGTCACGCTGCACAACTGTATCAGCATGCGCGCCCGAACTATCCAGAAGCAGTGGTGAACTGGCTCAAGCAAGACTTGGCGCTTGATGCGCAGTCCAGTGTGATTGATTTGGGTGCGGGTACAGGAAAATTTCTTCCCTACCTCAAACAAGTCACCTCAGCAATTTATGCTGTAGAGCCAATACGCGAGATGTTACAACAGCTTCAGGCTGCACATCCTGATGTTATCGCGATTCAGGCACACAGCACAGCCATTCCACTTGCATCTGAAAGTATTGATGCGATTGTGTGCGCACAATCTTTTCATTGGTTTGCCAATATCGAAAGCCTCAATGAAATGCATCAGCTGCTTCGTCCTGAAGGACATTTGGGCTTGATATGGAATCAGCGCGATGAGCATGTGCCTTGGGTAAAAGCCATTGCAGATATTCTGGCACCCTTAGAAGGCGATACACCGCGCTATCACAGTGGCGAATGGAAAAAAGTATTTGAGTATCAGCAATTATTTCAGCTTGAACGCGCACATGTGTTTCCACATTCGCACTGTGGAAGCGTCGAGCAGGTGGTGAGCCAGCGCTTACTCTCAACCAGTTTTATTGCGGCCATGCCCGAGGCTGAGCAACTGGCGTTGAAAGCTGAATTTGAAGCCGTGATATTTAGCTTCACAGGAAAACGACCTTCCGACCAAATTACCTTTCCTTATGTAACCTATGTTTATGACTTTAAAAAAATTTAAAAAAGTGGTGATGAAAATGAAAACCCGTACGTATGTGTATGCACTGATTGTTGCCGCAAGTGGCTCGCTATTACTCACTGCCTGCAATAAAACGCCCGACAGCACCGAGAAACCCGCAGCCAGCGCACAGCAGCAGGATGTGATGAAGCAGCTTCAAACACCACCACCTAAAAGCTTTGACAATACCCCGCAAGATGCGCAGGATATTGCCGCGCTAGATGATTTTGAACAACGCTTTAATGCAATGAACAGCGACATGGAAGCAGAGCTGATCAAGTTGCAAAAAAGCGGAGATTTAACGCCTGAGTTTGAACGCAACCGAAAAGCCGATACCGTAAATTCTGCGCTGCAAATGCTCAAAGCACTGGATTTAAAGACCGAACAAGGCCGCTATATTCAGGGACTGTTTTACCAGTATTGGGATATTCAAGCCAAAGCCTATAGTACTGCCGAGACCTCCGCTGCCAGCAGTACCGCCCATAGCGCCCCCATGACCCAAGGTTTAGGGCATTATTTGCAGGCACAAGAGCAACTTCGACACTGGAAAGAGATGCTCAAAACAAAATCTTAATCCTTAAAAAAACGGCCTTATAGGCCGTTTTTTTATCAGAATAAAGTATCTCGATATGTTCAATTTAAATGCTTTAATCTCAAGCTAAATATTTTGACGTTCGATCCATTGGATTGAACTCACGCGAAAGACTTCACAGGCACCATCACCCACCCCGCCTGGCGCTAACGATGATGTCCAGACCAGATTGTTGTCTTTTACCTCAACCAAGTCGCCTTTGAGTCGAACTAAATCACCTCGTTTAACCTGCGTAATTTGTTTGGCAATTGTTGGATTGGCAGGAATGATGTGCATGTTCGACACCATTTTTAAGGCCTGCTCGGGCGGCACGGGTACGGTGCGCATACTCCAGTTTAAATAGCGGTCATACTGATTGATCTTGATTTGCGATGCAATATTCGGATGTGCAAACAAGCCCCAGCTCACAGCATAGTCTATGGGTGAAAACTTGGCCTGTTCATCATGAAAATACTGCTTTGAACCTAAAATCCGAAAATCACCGTAAAACGGTTTTAGTACAGAAATGGCCTGTCCTTTTGCTTCGGGCTGAAGGCCACGGGCAATATTGTATTCGATAGAATTTGATGCGCTGGCCTGCCCAAGCCACAACGCAGCACACAAGCTGATCAGTAAGCGTTTGCGCATAGAGAACCTCGACGGGAATGCAATGAAATCATGTGGATATATTGATTATACTATGCTCAAACCCATGAAAAAATTAGCATCATTTAGTAACCGTCTATGTAAAATACGTAGTCGTATTTAAACCTCATCAAAATCAATCCGTATCGTTTCAAAACGCACCCGTCCTTGACGAATCGCTTCTGCAATCGCCTGCTGTCCTTTGGTCAGGCGTGCGCCTCCGCTTTTGATATCGACTAAAATCACCTCGATATCATCGGCATGTCCTTCGCCATCTCTAAAATCGGTATAGCCATCAAAAATAAGATAATCGACAGGATCGCCAATAAATTTCGCATCGCTCGGTAAATAACGGAATTCTGGCAAAATCGGCGCAAACTGCTCGGCCATTTTGCCTTTCAGGACCGCTCGGCTGGTATTCACACTGCGCTTTTGTGCTGCAATCAGCGCTTGCTGATGCTCAAGTTCAAGCTCGGCAATATACTGCTCGTACTCGGCTTTAATCCGTCCGTTACGACTGTTTGAAAGAATCAAGGTGGTCACTACCACCCCGATACACACCCCGATCAGCATTGCCATCCAGATGGACATAAGAATTCCTGTTTTGAAATGTGAGCCACACTTTAAATAAGCGCAACACTTTTGTCATGTCTGCGCATATTCCCGAAAAAAGATGCTAATCTAAATCAGAAATTTAAGCATTTATATCTGGCATGAAAACGATACTTATAGCAAATCAAAAAGGCGGCTGTGGCAAAACCATAACAGCAATCACACTTGCCTCTGCACTGGCACAAAAAGGTTATCGCGTTGCACTGGCCGATGCCGACAATCAGAAATCGGCACGGCAATGGTTAAAACAACGGCCAAGTCATGTTGCAGGCATTCAAAGTCTGGACTGGCGTCATGAAAAATCGATTGGTGAAGTGCCCAAAGGAATCGAGTATTTAATTATTGATGCACCGGGCGCGCTTTCAGATGATCAGGCACAGCATCTGATCAGTGAATCACATGCCATCGTCACTCCGCTACAACCCTCTTTTTTTGATATTGATAGCACCAAGCGCTTTTTAAAAGATATCCACGATATCAAGCGGATTCGTAAGGGCAAGGTCGAAATTTTATTGCTGGCCAATCGCATGAAAGCCAACAGCTCAAGCAGTAAAGATATTCAACAGTTTTTTGACAAGATTGAGCAAGCGCCGATTGCATCGATCAATGAACGCAGTGCCTACGGCCAGCTCGCCATGCAGGGTCTAAGTATTTTTGATAAAACTCAGAAGAATTTTATTGAGTTGCAAAAACAGTGGCAACCGCTTCTAGATGCACTGATTGAAGATAAGAGCAAATGGTTCTAAAAACAATATTCTTAACAGATAAAAGCAGCGTTATTTTTGGCTACGTAATAAAACCAACTGTTTATTTGCCAGTCAATTATTTTCAGTTAATATGATTTGGCCTCGCCCATCATGATTTAGAGAGTTCTGTGCAACAATACGCGCCAACCCTGCAACGTGCTTTATTATTCGGTTTGTTGATTATCCTGCTGCTTTTGGGTTTTCACATTCTGAAGTATTTTATTGTTCCTGTGGTATGGGCAGCGATTATTGCGTATATGACGTGGCCGCTATACAAGCGGATTCAGCGTTTTTTTGGTGAACACCGCCCGAATCTGACCGCCACCATCATGATCAGCATTATCATTTTAGTGATTGGAGTTCCGCTTACCTTTGCGGTGTTTATTTTACAGCATGAAGGGCGCAATCTGTTTATTGAGTTACAGCAGCAAATTTTTTCTGGGCATCTGGACGCACCAAATTTTGTCCGTGACCTACCGATTGTAGGTAAGGAAATTGTACGTATTCTCAATGAAATCAACACCAATCCGAGCAATATTACCCAAAACGTGACCCTTTGGCTACAAAGCCATATGGGTTATGGGCGCTTTGTATTAAGTGAAATCAGTAAAAATCTGGTCAAATTGTGCTTTGCTTTGCTGTCGTTGTACTTCTTCTACCGTGATGGGCAAACGATTTTATCGCAAGTGAGTAAAGCCCTCGAAATGGTGATTGGCCCTCGAATTCATCATTATTTAGATACAATTTCTGAAACCACACGTGCGGTGGTATATGGGGTGGGTTTGACTGCTGTGGCACAAGCCATTCTGGCCGGGCTGAGCTACTTTGTCGCAGGCGTCCCTAACCCGATGGTACTGACCCTAGTCACTTTCTTGCTGGCGTTAATTCCATTTGGTACACCGCTGGCTTATAGCGCGGTGGCGTTATGGCTATTTTCTCAAGGTCAGATGGTCGGTGCGATTGGGGTCATGCTCTGGGGAGTTTGTATTGTCAGCACCTCCGACAATGTAATTCGCCCACTGGTCATTTCTGGCGCGACGCAAATTCCATTTTTGCTGATTATGTTTGGTGTATTGGGTGGAATTGCCAGCTTTGGACTGGTCGGCCTCTTTATTGGCCCGGTCATTTTGGCAGTTCTTTTGGCGATCTGGCGCGAATGGCTGCATGAAAATATCGAACCGGAACCAATGCCTAAAACCACAATGATTTACGACAATCTGGACGACCCAAAACTCTAACGCCTCCTTATGATCGTGTGGATAACAATCAAGTTATCCACATGATGGAGTGCAAAAACCATTTACATTGCTCATTAAACTCCCGCATATCTGTGAAAAAACTGCTACACAAGCGTCTATTTGGTCATCAAAGCACTACCTTGATTTACATCTGACGGACATAAACTGAACGCGATTTACAAAACGAACTGTCATAGTTTTGAATCAGTCACTTTTATTTTTGTGCATTTTATAAACGTCAGAGGAATAAAATATGAAAATTGCATTAATTGGTGCAACAGGTATGGCGGGTTCTCGAATTTTAGAAGAGTTGGTGTCACGCGGTCACTATGTTAAGGCAATTGCTCGAGATATTCATAAAGTTGCAGAAACAGAACGCGTTATGGCGGTTGCATTAGATTTAAATGATCACGATGCTTTGGTCGATGCGTTGAAAGGCCAAGATGCAGTGATCAGTTCAGTGCGTTTTCATGGCCTCGATGCCAATGCATTGCTCAAAGCCATTTACGAATCGAAAGTGAAACGTTATATCGTGGTGGGCGGCGCAGGTAGCTTACATGTTCCGCATCAGAATGTTCGATTAATCGATACAGAAGAATTCCCAGAGGCGTATCGTCCCGAAGCTGAGGCAGCAGGACATTTTCTGGATAAATTAAAACAGATTGACGATCTGGACTGGACCTATATTTCGCCATCTGCCGAATTCGGCCCGGGTAAACGTACCGGCGAGTTTCGTTTGGGTAAAGATGAACTGCTGGTTGCCGATGATGTCAGTAAAATTTCAACCGAGGACTTTGCCGTTGCATTGGCCGATGAACTTGAACAGCGCAACCATGTTCAGGAACGCTTTACCGTAGGTTATTAATTTCAGTTTCTGATTTTCAGTCGCTGTTAATGACTGCATTCTTGTTCGCAGTTTGAAAGAGGAGCCTTCAAATGGCTCCTTTTTTACATGAGTGTGCTAGTAGCGATGATACGGTAAACGGATTGACAGCCTGTGTAAAAAAGCCCAATCTACAAACATAAAAAACTTAACAACTATAACATTTATGCGCAGTCGCTTTGAATTTTTGTCGTCTTATCAAATTAATGCAACGCTGGTGTATTGCGTCCAGATTTTTATTGTTTTGCTCGGGACCACCTTGGGGCTTCGAAGCTTAGGTCTACATGAACTGATCATTCCAGTGACGCTGGGTGCAATTGCAACCGCCCTCACCGATTTTGATGACCGCTTGACTATTCGTTTACGCAATTTAATGTATGTGTCGGTACTATTTTTTGTGGTCAGTACCATACTTGAGTTACTGGCGCCCTATCCCGCTTTTTTTATTGTGTACCTGTCGTTATCGAGTGGCTTTTTAATTTTACTGGGTTCACTTGGTCAACGTTATGCGACCATTTCATTTGGTACTGTGCTGCTGTCTGTTTATACCCTTTTTGGATTAGGAGAATACACACACTGGTATCAGCAACCTCTGTATTTTGTTTATGGTGTGCTTTGGTACGGCCTGACCTCTGTGCTGTTTTTTATGATCAAGCCTACACTTGCCGTGCAAGACAATCTGGCTCAGATTTTTCAAAATTTATCGCAAGTACTCACCTTAAAGTCACGCTTATTTGATCCCGATAATCTCGACAATGTTGAGCAGTTGCTGTTTGAACTTTCACTCGAAAACAGCAAAACCGTGCAAAGTCTGAACAGTGCCAAAAGTTCATTACTCAGCCGTTTAAAGGCATCGCGGGTCAATAAAAACAGTATGCAATGGTTACATTTATACTTTGTCGCACAAGACATCCATGAACAGGTCAGCGCCAACTATTTGCATTATGAGCAAATTCAGCGCAATTTTAGCCGCAGTGATCTGATTTTTCGAATTCAAAAAAATATTCGCCTGCAAGCACAGGCCTGCGAACAATTAAGCCAATGCATTCTGAGTCGCCAACCCTATCAGCCTAGACCGGAAATCAAACAGTCATTGCTGCAACTAGAGCTGTCGATGCAAGACTGGATTGCCGAAAACCCGCACAACATCGAGGTGAAAAATCTCAAATTAATTTTAAAGAATTTACATAATCTGGATGATCAACTGAGTAACCTCGATGATCTTCAAGCTACCTATCCACAGCGGATGCAACATCATATCGATAACCTGAACTTACTGGATGACGATATTCATGGCATACGGGATTTATGGCTTAAGTTTCGTCAGCATCTGACGCCTCAATCGGCCTTATTTCGTCATGCCACGCGTATCGCCTTTGTGTTTGCTGCCGGTTCGCTCATCTCGCTGCTGCCTTTTGCGCAAAATGGCTACTGGATTTTACTGACCGGACTGTTTGTCTGTCAGGTGACTTATTTTGCGACCAAAAGTCGCTTAAGATTACGTACGCTTGGCACCCTGCTCGGCGTTATATTTGGTTTGCCCATCCTGTATTTTGTTCCCAGCGTTGATGGGCAACTCATGATCACCGTGATCTGTGGGGTGTTTTTCTTTTATCTCAGACAAAAAAAGTACGCGCTGGCCACCAGTATGGCCACGCTTATGGTGTTGCTAATTTTTAATTTAAAAGGTGCAGGCTACGCGATTATTTTACCGCGTGTGATCGATACCTTACTCGGTTGTGCCGTGGCTTGGTTTGCGGTCAGTTTTATCTGGCCTGACTGGAATTTTCGCAATATTTCCAACAATATTCGTAACAGTAGCCAAGCCTGTGTGGCGTATTTTTCTTCTGTGATTGAGCAATATCAAACGGGCCGCAATAATAGCATGGCGTACCGGATTGCTCGGCGCTTGGCACACAACAGCCAAATTGAACTCTCGACCATGATTTCGAGTCTTAGTGCAGAACCACACCCGAACCCCGAATTAATTCATTCGGCTTTTCGCTACTTGGTTTATAGCCACAGTCAGTTAAGCTACATTTCAGCTTTGGGGAGTCATCGGGAAAAGGTGGAGGATCCAGAGATTTTGGCACTCATGCAAAAATGTCAGCAGATGCTGCATGCCGTTTTACAGCAGCACCAGCCATTGCCTCAGGGTCAAATCGAACAACAATTGCGTGAAATTGAGCGTTTGGCACAAAGCAATTCAGGCGCCGATAACCTGATGCTGGTGCTCAAACAGATCAGTTTGATTTTGGAGACCCTTCCTGAGCTGATCAACTTACGTACGCAACTGTTGCAGCAAGAGATTCGTTAAAGCTTAAGTTAGAATTGATCATTGGCTTTGCGGATACGCATTTGTTGCAGCAGTACCTTACGCGGAAAGCCAAACCACAATGCAATTAAAAACACCGAAGATAAACTAAATGCCATGATATGAAACTCGACATAAAGCGCGCGCACCAGTTCAATAATCAGGAAAAAACTAAACATCAATAACATGGATACCGCTGCGGCTACTGTGCCTTTGGCCACAGGTGAAGACATCAATGCAAAACGGTAAATCACCGAAAAGCTGAGACCTTCACCAAAACTGATCAAAGTCATTCCGAGTAATAAACATGGTATGAGATATTGCTGCCAGATCGCTCCAACCATAAGCACCAAAGTACCCAATAGCATGATCGGCAGCCCGATTAAAATGGTGCGACCTAAAGTCAACCTGTCGATGATTTTAATTAAAACAATATTGCCCGCAATCAGTCCCAGAAAAATCGGAAACTGAGCCAAACCATACTGCACACTACTCAGTTTTAGCTCATCCACTAGCATCACCGGGGATAACGCAATCCAGAGCATCAATGGCATCGCCACCAGTGGGAGTGCCAGCGTAAGGCCTAAAAAGGTGCTATCGCTGTAAATGCGTTTAAAATCATCAAATAAATATATAAATGGCTGACGCGTTACACTTTGCTGCTGGCTCGGCATTTTGGCTTTCAGCCCAAACCAGCTTAAAAAAGCTAAGGCAGCAATGGCCACAAATCCCCAGTGCCAAGAAACATAATCAATTAAAAAAGCGCCCAGTACCGGGCCAAGCAATGGTGCTAATAACGAGATATTGGCCATCAGTGCCATCACCTTAATGGCATCCCGCTCTTCGAAATTTTCCTGAACAGCCGCATAACCCACAGCAGAAATTACAGTTAAACCAATGCCTTGTAAAAAGCGTAACGCCAAAAACTGGGCCATATTGTGTGTGAGTAAAATCAGCAAACAACACACTGCAAAGAACAAGACGCCAGCCAGCAAAACACGCTTACGCCCCAAACGATCCGACAATGGCCCTAGCAGCCAAGCCACGCAGGCACCGCCAAGAACATAAAACGACATCGACGACGGCGCCCATGTGGCACTGACACCAAAGTCTTGCGTAATGGCCAACATCGCTGGCTGAATCAGATCGTTGCCGATATAGACCGCAAACTCAAACAGCACCAAGGCCAGCGGAAACATCAACGTTGCACGATTTAGGGAAGTAGTGTGTTTCTTTTGCATGATGCTCAACGTATCTCACATGCTCATTATCGAGCATCGGTATTTTTGAAAAAATAAAGCCCCTGATGACGAGCACCAAGTATTAAAAAATTGATATGAATCACG
The DNA here is from genome assembly GCF_000760595.1 of Acinetobacter soli. Lineage (GTDB taxonomy): Bacteria > Pseudomonadota > Gammaproteobacteria > Pseudomonadales > Moraxellaceae > Acinetobacter > Acinetobacter soli. Next base: position 119,685 of record NZ_BBNM01000002.1, read on the forward strand.
AGCTGAACTGCTCAATAAAATTCACCCTGCATACAAGGTGAGAATAAAGCCAAGATCATTATGCTGCGTGTGCGTTTTGAAGCACGATTTGCATAATGCCTGATCTGTATTTCAATGTGATGATTTTAGCATTTTTGACTTAAATCGTCGATGCAAGAATTGTTGACGGTCTGCTATGGCCACTTAAAACAGCTGATTTGTTTAAGCCTGAAATCACGCAATCACAGGCTAAATGTTCTTTTAATCCGATTGAAATTGAAGTGTAAAAATTTCAGTTCGACTGTGTAAATAGATATTTTCATGATTTTTAATCAATAATATTTTTCTCATTCCAGCATTTTTCAGCAACATTATGCGCTTTATACTGCCTTCAATTTTTACAATTTCTATCCAATCCTATGAGCAAAATTTTACTGATTAATGGTGCAAAAACCTTTGCACATTCCAAAGGTGAACTGAATGACACCCTGACCGAATTCGCCACAGACGTATTGAATGAACTGGAGCATCAGGTACAGGTTACGCGTGCAGACAGTAAATACAATGCAGATACAGAGGTTGAAAAATATCTCTGGGCGGATGTGGTGATTTATCAAATGCCTGGCTGGTGGATGGGTGCACCGTGGACAGTTAAAAAGTATATCGATGATGTCTTTACCGCAGGTCATGGCAGTTTGTATGCCAGCGATGGCCGTAGCCGCTCAGATCGTACGAAAACTTATGGATCAGGTGGCCTGATTCAAGGCAAACAGTATATGTTGTCCTTAACGTGGAATGCCCCACTTGATGCATTTGAAGATCCAGATCAGTTCTTTCATGGTGTAGGGGTCGATGGTGTGTATCTCCCTTTTCATAAAGCCAACCAGTTTTTGGGTATGACGGCACTACCAACCTTTATTGCCAACGATGTGATTAAGCAGCCAGAAGTCGAGGCCTATAAAACGGCGTATCGTCGACACCTTGAAACCGTATTTCCATCGACTGCTCTATCATCTGAGCAGCACGATCAGGAGCAGCATGCATGATTACCGTGATTGCCGAAATTAAAACCCACGCAGGTGACGAGCATCGTGAAGCCGTGCTGGCTGCTCTACACAGTATTCGCACTGAAGTGCTTGCAGAAGATGGCTGCCAAGGTTACCAGCCAATGATTGATCATGCGTCTGAGGTCAGTTTTCAACGTCACGATGCACAGTCAATCGTCATGCTTGAACATTGGGAAAGCGTTGCACATTTAGAGGCACATTTACAGACTGCACACATGCAAGCTTATCAAGCGCGTGTAAAAGCACACGTGATCGAGGTTGATATTCGTATTCTGGATCATGCGTGATAAGGCGTTAGGCCGATGTAACAGGCCCTGCATTGGGCCTTGTTTTAATTTTGGTCTTTGAGCAACTGCTCAATCTGCTGTTCTAGCTCGTGGTACGATTGACCATACATCGGCAAGCGTGGCTGCGCCGTTTTGCCATCCCACTGCAACACATACCCATCTTTGGATTTACGTTTGAGTTTACGTCCAATCCCCAGCGACACCGAAAACAGATTGACAAAGCTACGCGCACCAACGCCCACAAATGGCTCAAAGATTAACTTTGGCTGATCGGCCGCCTCTCGACCCTCCCATTTTTGCATGATGGAGTCTTCATGCATCATCAGGGCTTTACTTTTAGGGTATGGCTCAACAAAAACGACCTTTTCAATACCGGCAGAAATAATATGTTTGGCACAGTTATGACACGGAAAAGTCGTCACAAACAATGTCGCCCCTTGCGTTGAAATGTTGCTTCGACTACAGCTGAGCAAGGCATCCATTTCAGCATGGACCACCCGCCCATATTCGGTAATTTTTTTGATTTTACTTTCTTTTAAGATTTGCTGAATTTGAAGTTTTAATGGCGCTGTTCGTTCTTGCTCTACCGATTGATCAATCACCTCAGCCAGTTGCTGAAACAGGTCATCGATAATTTTATTTTTTTCAATGGTATTGGCATCGAAACCACGCATAAAATCACGGCCCGATTCGAGATCGCGTACCTCGCCGGTGTCATCATCTAGATACGGCCAGTATGTACCGCCTTGAAATTTCGGTACATCATTCGATCCCACTGCCAAAATCGTATTGTTACGCGCAATGACTGCCCCAACCTGTCGCGACAGATCGGCTGAACGTACACTGGCCGTAAACGACATATAGGTCGCAAACTCGTTAAAGGTTGGCGTGATGTACGGGTCTGCAAACAGAATTCTTAAAAAGCGTAAACACGATGCCCGTAGCTCCAGCTCAGGTTGACGTGATTGTTCAGGATTATACTTATCGAGCTTTAAAAAATAATCGGCCAAGTGAAACGCTTCACTGGTGTGCTGACCATAAGCATTGGCTTCGCCTTCGTCGCGCTCAATCAAGATGCGGGCACTTTCCGGGCTAATGCCATAATGTTGAATCAATGAACTGTGACGCGCCGTTTTTGATTCATACAACGACAGCTGAAAAAAACCATTGGTATAAATTTGTCTGAGCGCCTGAATTTCAGCTTCATGCTTTAACGAATCGATGATATAGGCTACACGGCGCTGGCTTGCATCTTGATCTGGATGTTGTGCCTGCCATGCTTGACGGTGCTTGGCAATCAGACGTGCAATCTGAAGAGCCAAAAAGTCGGTATCGTGGTCATGGCGTAGCTGATTGCCGACATCCATATAACGATAAATCCGTTCAAATGCATTCAGTGGATGTGCTGGCTCGTCGACATGCTGCGCCAGAATATCTTTGGATACCGTAATAATCTCGACGTCGTAAGCAAATTCGGTTTCTAGCAGATCGGTGAGTGTAGTGGTCAGGATGTTCAGACTACTTCCCACCGCCCCGACTAAACCGATAATCAGTTCATTGCTTACTTTTTGTATTTGCTCTAGCAACCGCATTCTCCAGCAAACAGATTGACAGACTTGATTAGTGTAACGTGTTTAGATCAAAAAAGATCGCATGCGGCACATTGGTCCGCTGCGATCTGAATGAAATCATACTTGGTAATCCACAAGCGGTTATTTCGCACTCGCCTGCTGCTGAAACTGCGGTGAACGTGGGCCATAAAGTAGCCCTATTCCCGGATTTGCAGGCGTTGGTGTAAGCATTTGATAATTGACTGCGCTGGCAATTGGGTAAGCACGGTCATTTAAGCTACTGGCAATCTGTTCGACCAATGCACCGACCAGAGCACCAATCAAACCGCCATTGCCGTTATTGCTCGACTGCGCAATTCGCTTGCTGCCACTCCAGAGCACATCTCCGGTTTTCAGATCGATCAATTTGGCATCGGCGGCCACTGTGGTCACACTCTGTAACACCTGATAGCTCGATCCGTATTCCTTCACACGGATATACAACCCGGCATCGGCCCCAAAAATCTCCTGCAACTTCTGCGGTGCAATCGATTGTGCATCGCTGCCATTGGTGACTCCGTTTTCTTTAAACATGCTGTCGACAACAGCCAGCGGGAATACATAGTAACCCGCTTCTGCAACCGGCACGGTTACACTCGACCAATAGCTGTAGGTCGCTTTGACATCGGGTGAATCATTAACCGGTGGCAAAACCAGAATGGATTTAGGCATATGCTGCTGATAGGCCGTGGTGTCTTTTTGCAATGCAGTCGAACTGGCACACCCTGTCATCAGTGCGGTTGCGGCAAGGCCAAACAACATTAAAAGTGATTTCATGAGCGTACCTGACCCGTACTTGCCGTAAGTTTTTTCGAAAGACGATCCATCAAAATGCTCGATTCAGGATACACCTGCTTCTCAAGCTGAAAATACTCGCCTGCTTTTTGGCTGTTGCCTTGCTGGAGGTACATCAGCCCAAGATGTGCATATAGTCCTGGCGGAACAGCCAGACCTTTGCCCTTCGCTTTTTCAATATCGGCTTCAAGCTTGATAATTTGCGCGGCCGGCGTGGCTTTTTGCGGCGCACTGTACATCAGGTACGACTGCTCAGGATAACTTCCCCAGCTATACAACGATTTGGGTGCAGAAACACAACCTGTAAACAGCACACTTAAGCTGCTCAATAGAATTAGTTTTTTCATTTGCGGTGGCTCGGCTATTACTGCATCGACCAACGATTCGACTGGATATCGGTCACCAAATGATTAACAGCTTCGCGTACAGCCAAATCCAGAACCTTGCCATTTAAGGTTGAGTCATATGAAGCGGTAGAGCCAAAGCCCAACACCTCACGGGCACTCAGCGCATATTCACCAGCGCCTTGCACCGAATGCACTACTTCAGAGGTGCGTACATCCACCACATTTAAATTGACTTTGGCATAGGCAATCTGCTCTTTACCACGGCCCAAAATACCAAATAACTGCTGATCGCCGACTTCCTTGCGCCCAAATTCAGAGACATCACCAGTAATCACATAACGCGCACCCTTGATGGCTTGTGTGCCGTTACTAAAGCCTGCTTCTTGTTTGAGTTCAGACAAATTATCGCGATTTAAAACCGAGAAATAGCCCGATTGCTGCAAATGCGTTTCCAAAATGGTTTTGGCTTGTCCGCCTAAACGATCGACGTTGTCTGAAAAAATCCCGCGCATGTAGCTTGAGCGATTATCAAATTTACCAATCGAAACTGGTGTTTTTACCCCTGCGTATCGTACTTGAGCTGTTGCAGCAGTAACCTGCGGGCTCTGAATTGTTTTAGATGTTTCTGTTGTTGAACATGCGCTAATAAGAGCAGATGCTGCCAGCACACTGAGAATCAATACATTTTTCATTGTTTAATTAAAGATATGGTTTTAAAGAGAACACATAGTATAAAAAAATTTAACGCGGCTTAATATCTTTAGATTGGACTTATTTTAGTGCGTGATCGGTCGAATAAATACATGCGGGTATAGCGCCATCCATCGGGCACAGATGAATCTAGACCCACATGCAATAGAATTAATCACACTTTGCCGTTTGAAAACCACGATGTGATTTAGCGCGTGCGCACTGGTAACTTAGTTGTTTATTTTGCAATTGCCATGCATTGTCGAGGCGCTTAAACATATATTCGGTACGCATCGCACGGACTGAATCGTCTAGCAAGCCGGTTTGAATCACGGTAATACGTGACACAGTCGGCGACTCGGCACGGTTAAATACCTGCTCTATCGAGGTATTTTGATAATCTTTGGCAATTTCAGGTTGCGCATGGAGCACCTGTTGCATTGGCGTTTGGCCTGCTTTGTCCTTAAACGGCATCAATTTACTGGTGGTAGCACAGCCGGTCATGAGTCCCACACATAAACCTGAAATCGCAGCTAATCGTAACATCGTCATCCAATACATCTTGAAAATAAAAAAGCGTAGCATCAAGATGCTACGCCCTAAAGGATTACAATGTGGTAACTATGTAGTCACACAGCGTGATTCTGCTTATAAATCAAAGAGTTTACCCGGATTCATAATACCTTTTGGATCAAATACTTTTTTCAGTGCTTTCATGTATTCGATTTCTTCGGCAGAACGTGAGTACTCCAGATACGGCTTTTTGGTCATGCCCACACCATGCTCGGCAGAAATCGAGCCATCGTATTTTTTAACCGTATCAAATACGTACTTATTGACCACCTGACATTTTGCAAAAAATTCGTCTTTGCTTAAGTTTTCAGGTTTTAAAATATTCAAGTGCAGGTTGCCGTCACCGATGTGACCAAACCAGCAGATCTCAAAGTCCGGATAGTTTTCTTGTACAATGGCATCAATTTCACGAATAAACGCCGGTACATGAGTAATCAACACCGAGATATCGTTTTTATACGGAATAAACGGTGCAATCGATTCTGAAATATCCTCACGCAAACGCCATAGATTGGCTGCCTGATCCAGTGTCTGGCTCATTACACCATCGTATACCCAGCCTTGTTCCATGCAGTGTTCAAAAATTTCCATCGCCTTGTCCATGATAGGCTCATACGGCGCTTCAAATTCAAGCAACACATAAAATGGGCATTGGGTTTCAAACGGACGCTGGACATGTCCGTGATCGAGCACTTTTTGCATGGCCAATTCGCCAAAGAACTCAAATGCAGTCAGGTCAATTGCTTTTTGAAATGCATGTAAAACTGGCATGACCGCATCAAAATCTGGTACGCCCAGTACCATCACCTGTAAGTTGTGCGGTTGACGCTCGAGTTTGATTTCCGCTTCTGTGATCAGGCCTAAGGTGCCTTCACCACCAATAAACAAATGCTGTAAGGCATAGCCCGTCGCATTTTTGATCATGCCTTTATTCAGACGTAAAACATCGCCCTTACCGGTGACCACGGTTAAACCGAGCACCCAGTTACGGGTCATGCCGTATTTAATTACTTTAATACCGCCGGCATTGGTGCCAATATTACCGCCAATCTGACTTGAACCCGCAGAGGCAAAATCGACCGGATAATACATGCCTTGTTCTTCGGCATAGTTTTGCAACTGTTCGGTCACCACACCTGCCTGCACACGCACCATACGGTCTGCAGGATAAAACTCAAGGATCTGGTTCATTTTGTCCATACTGATGACAATTTCACCGTTGGCTGCCACAGCACCTGCTGAAAGTCCGGTACGTCCGCCAGATGGCGTAATCGCAACATTAAAGCGGTTGGCAAGCTGAACCACAGCTTGAACTTCTTCCGTAGTCGACGGAAATACGATGATGGATGGATTCGGATCAAAATGCTTTGTATAGTCCCGCCCCCAATTTTCAAGGCTATCGGCATCTGTTTTAATGCGGTTTTCACCGACAATTGCCGTTAATTGGGTGAGTAACTCAGGTGTTAAAGCGACTGGAGCGTTCATCGTTTGCAGACCTAGCAAGAAGTAACAGGTGGGAAGAGACCATCGCATCACGGCACAAGCGCAATACGGGCAAGGCCTCTTAAGCATCTCAAGTCTGAGAGCCAAGCAGTCTATTTATTTTACATGTAAGCGCCGAGCGGATAAAGCGTATACGCACGCATAATGCATATTCGCTTTTAAAACTTGTAAGAAAACACGAATAAATCTATAAAACGCACCGCTTCGGGGCATGATGGCGCGGCATTTCCCCTGCAAATACACGCTTTCCGATGACAAGTCGGTATATAAGAAATGAACAACTTGCATGACTCTGTGATATGATACCGCGACTAAATTTGGCCTTTGTAGCGGAGCCGTAATGAGCCAACATCTATCACTACCTAAAGACAAAATTCGTTTCTTGTTGTTAGAAGGCGTTCATCAAAACGCCGTCGACACGCTTCATGCAGCGGGTTATACCAATATCGATTATCGTAAAACAGCACTGGATGGCGATGCGTTAAAAGACGCCATTAAAGATGCTCACTTTATTGGTATTCGTTCCCGTACTCAATTAACCGAAGATGTCTTTGCAGCTGCGAACAAGCTCATCGCAGTGGGTTGTTTCTGTATCGGAACCAATCAGGTAGATTTAAAAGCAGCAATGGCACGTGGTATTCCTGTATTTAACGCGCCTTATTCCAATACCCGTTCAGTGGCTGAACTGGTGCTTGCGGAATTAATCCTTCTTTTGCGTCGTGTCCCTGAAAAGTCGGCAGTCTGTCACCGCGGTGGTTGGGACAAATCTGCAGTGGGTTCGTATGAAACACGCGGCAAAACATTAGGTATTGTTGGTTATGGCTCCATCGGTTCTCAGCTTTCAGTATTGGCTGAAAGTCTGGGTATGCACGTGATTTATTACGATGCAGTAACCAAACTTCCAATGGGGAACGCGCGTCAAGTCGGTTCACTCGACGAACTTCTGGCCACTGCGGATGTAGTGACCTTACATGTTCCTGATGTACCGTCTACACGTAACTTCTTCAAGAAAGAACAGTTTGCCAAAATGAAAGAAGGCGCAATCTTCTTAAATGCGGCACGTGGTACGTGTGTGATCATCGAAGATTTAGCCGATGCGCTAAAATCTGGTCACCTTGCGGGTGCAGCTGTTGACGTATTCCCGAAAGAGCCAAAAGCAAACGGTGAAGAATTCGTATCTGCCCTGCGTGGTCTAGACAACGTCATCTTGACACCGCACGTGGGTGGTTCAACCATGGAAGCGCAAGCGAACATCGGACTTGAAGTATCTGAAAAGTTTGTTGCGTATTCAGACAAAGGTATGACGCTTTCTGCGGTGAACTTCCCGGAAATCGCATTGCCACTGACTGAAGGCAAACATCGTTTATTACATATCCATAAAAACGTGCCGGGTGTGTTGTCTAAAATCAATAACCTGTTTGCAGAGCAAAATGTCAATATTTCAGGCCAAAGCCTGATGACCAAGGGTGACATTGGCTATCTCATTATGGATGTCGATGCATCGGCGTCTCAAGAAGCCCTAGACATGCTCAATCAGGTTGAAGGCACAATTCGCGTTCGCGTCTTGTTCTAAGCCTGTATGTTTTGAAAAGCCACAGCACAGCCTGTGGCTTTTTTACGTGTAGATCGATTATGATCAGCAAAAATATACCAAACATTAAAAATGTCTTTATCTGATTCCAAATCTCATCTACACGCACTCTTGATCCTCTTGATTGCGATGATTAGTGTGCAAAGTAGTGGCTCGTTGGCCAAAATGCTGTTTGCACAGTATCCAGCACTGACCGTTTCTGCAATGCGTTTATGCTTCGGGGCGCTTATTTTATCGGTTATTTTTAAAGCATGGACCATCAACTGGGGGCAAATTCGCTGGCGGGCAATTATCAGTTATGGCATAGCACTGGCCGGAATGAATGCGCTGTTTTATTTGTCACTCCAGCGCCTACCACTAGGTATTGCGGTGGCTTTTGAGTTTATTGGACCATTAAGCGTGGCTCTGTTTTACGCACGGCAAAGATACGATCTGCTCTGGGTGGGGTGTGCCATTTTGGGCCTGATTTTGCTGTTTCCTTTTGGTCAAGCACAGCATGGCTTAGACAGCTTGGGCATTGTACTGGCACTCGCGGCTGGCGCCTGTTGGGCGTTATATATTATTGCGGGCCAAAAACCTTCAGGTGTTTCGGGAAATCATACTGTATTTTTGGGAATGACGGTTGGCGCACTGATTTTATTGCCCTTTGCCTTGCTCAGCGGAAATATTGGTCAGGTGTTTGAGTTTCCAAATCTTTTTCTATTTATTATTCTGGCCATCTTGGCCAGCGCTTTACCCTTTTCACTGGAAATGCTGGCCTTGAAGCGCTTAACGCCATTAAGCTTTGGAACTTTAATGAGCCTCGAACCTGCAGTTGCCGCATTTTCGGGATTTATTTTTCTGGGTGAAATACTGCTTTGGAATCAGTGGTTGGCCTTGGCGACCATTATCACGGCGTCGGTAGGTTGCACCCTCACCACTCAACGTGCCCGAAAAATGCAGGATTAAATCATTTAAACTGGATCTCTTTATGCCCAATTCAACGCTGATCGCCGTGATTGCAATGCTGCTATCCATGACGTGTTATCAAATCAGTGCCTCATTTGCCAAACAGCTGATTGCCGTACTTGATCCTTTGAGTGTGACCATTTTGCGTTTATGTTTCGCATCGATTCTGGTGTTTATCATGTTTCGCTCATGGAAAATCTTGCGTAAGCTGCCAGTACTCGCTTGGCGCGATTTACTGTGTTATAGCGCAGCACTGGCCTTAATGAACGTCCTGTTTTATATGTCGCTGGGCAAATTGCCGCAGGGTATTGCGGTGGGGCTTGAGTTTATTGGGCCACTGGGTTTGGCCTTGCTGTCGATCCAGCAGCGTAGTGATTCGATCTGGGTTTTGTTTGCAATTTTAGGGATTGCCCTGATGGTACCTTGGCAAGATGCAGCACAGGCCAATTTTTCATTGTTAGGTGCAGTTTTTGCTTTGAGTGCGGGGCTGTGCTGGGCATTTTATATTTATTTTGGTCATAAAGTGGTTCGGCAAAATATTGGTATGCACGCCTTAACCATTGCCATTACCCTCTCTGCTGTAGTGCTACTTCCCGTGGGGCTCATACATCAGCCACAACATCTGCTTCAGCCAGCATTTTGGCCTAAAGCACTGTTAATTGCAGTACTGGCAACTGTTATTCCCTATGCTTTAGATCTGTTTGCACTTCAGCGCTTAACCAAGCTCAGCTATGGCACTTTATCGAGCCTGTCACCGGCATTGGCAGCACTGGCTGGACTGATCTTGTTACATGAGCAAATTACCGCATTGCAGTGGCTGGCATTGGGCTGTGTCATTCTGGCCTCGATTGGCGTAACCTTTAAAAAGAAAGTCGATCTTGCTACCTAAATAGTGCAAGATCGCACAGTCACAGATCAAGTAGACAGGTTACACAGACGCTGTTTTTTTGTACTTGGCATACTCGTTCAAATATTGCTTGCCCAGTTTCTCTTTTTCAGCATCGTCGAGAATTTTACCGGCCTGCTGAAAAAACTTGTGTTCTTCTTCTTTTAAATGATGATGTACTTTGTCGGCCAGTTTTTTCGCCGTTGCAATCCAGCTTGGACTGCTCATATCGGTTTGTTCTAACTCCTCGACCATTTCATCCATTTCGTGGTGCTCGGCCAGAGCATGGCGTGTAATATCCAGACCGGTATCGTTAAACATTAGTGGAATATACAAATAGCGGTCTTCTGCCACCGAGTGTGCATACAGTTCATTTTTCAGTGCATCAAACAGTTGTTGGCGCTCATCGCTATCCCCACTGGTTTGAACCAGTTGTTCAGACAAGTGACGCTGTTGGTCGTGGCTCTCACGTAAGGCTTCAAAAATATTCATGTCATATTTCCTATTCTGGCTATTTATAATTTTGGCTAAACAAGAAAAAAAAGAGCAACCTGCGCATCAAGTTGCTCTTAGAGTGTATGTCGAATTTTGAAATTAAATTGAATACTTCGTGTCAGTGCTGTGTATCAAAAACGTTGTAGCCGAATTTATCCTGTCACAAACATTTGATAACCAATACGGCAAATCAAGACAGATACCAGAATTAAAAAGATAATCCGGACAAAGCCACTGCCATATTTCAAGGCCACACGAACACCGACCACCGAACCAATCACGTTGGCAACGGCCATCATCAGACCAATCTGGAAAATGACATGACCTGTGGGTGCCAAAAAGCTCAGTGCTGCCAGATTGGTCATAAAATTACCAATTTTAGACAAGGCAGAGGCATGTAAAAAATCAACATTTAGAAAACGAATAAAAAAGAAGATGAAGAAACTGCCCGTTCCTGGGCCAAAAATACCGTCATAAAAGCCGATCAGTAAACTGCCAATTGCTGCAAGCACCAGGAGTTTAGGGGTAATCGAGATTTCAGAATGTACCTGCCCAAAATTTTTCTTGAGTAAGGTATACACTGCAATCACGATCAGCATTACAAACACAAATGGTCGTAGAAACGATTGTGGAATCAAGGACAAACAAGCAGCGCCCAGAAACGAACTGATCAATGCACATACGGCAATCACTGCCAGTAATTTCCATTGAAGTTTGACCTTGCGAACAAAGGTATAGGCTGCTGATGCTGTACCAAAAATCGATGATAATTTATTGGTACCAATCACCGTTGCGGGCGGCATTTGCGGAAATGTGCTCATGATGGCGGGAATCTGAATCAACCCACCTCCCCCAACAGCCGCATCGATTGCACCTGCACAAAACGCAAAAAAGATTAAGCTGAGTAGAACTTCAATTTCCATCTGAGGTTATGCCTTATAAATTTAAAATACGTTTCGGCACCAATCTTTTTTTATCTGTAATTTCAGCGAGTCCTAGACATCGTTCGCCATCAAACACCAATACTTCTGACGCTGCATCATGATCGATATTGCTTTCTTGCCCGTTGCAGAAAAATTTCAGGCGACCGTCCGGAATTTGAACCTTTGGTAAATATTCAACTGGTGCATAGGGCGGCAATAATAGCACATCACGCTCAGATTCATTGAGCTGTTCTAAATATTCAAGCGTGTATTCTGGAATTAAATCAAAATGGCCAGTCTGAGTCCGGTGTAATGCTTTTAAATGCCCACCACAACCGAGTGCTTCGCCAATGTCTTCACCCAATACACGAATATAAGTACCTTTGGAACAAGTCACATCCAGCGTGAGACTATCGGCATTAAAATCGATCAAGCTTAAATCATAAATCGTGATCAGTCGTGCTTCACGTTCAATTTCGACCCCTTTACGCGCTAGCTCATACAAGGGACGACCGTCACGCTTGAGCGCCGAATACATTGGGGGAATCTGCTGAATCTCACCGCGAAACTGCGCCAATACCGTTTCGATGAGGTCACGTGTCAATACAGGTACAGGGCGAGTCTGGACAATGTCACCCTCAACATCACCTGTCGTGGTGGTTTGACCCAACTTGACCACGGTTTGATAGCGCTTGGTTGAATCGAGTAAATAATGCGAAAACTTGGTCGCTTCACCTAAACAAATCGGTAAGAGTCCGGTAGCAAGCGGATCAAGCGCGCCCGTATGCCCGGCTTTTTGTGCACGAAATAGCCAGCGAACTTTCTGCAAGACACCATTTGAACTTAGACCTAGCGGTTTGTTCAGTAAAAATACTCCACTAATGGGACGTTTGGATGGCTTACGAGAATCTGCGGTCATAATCGTACTGTGTGTCAATAAAATCAGCCGCCATGGTATCAAATCCGTTCATCCGTTTTTTAATTATTTCGCCAGAGATATGCTATTTTTTTAGTGAGATTGATTGACATCATCATCGAATAAAAATAAGTGCGGTTTGGAATGTTGTATGCAAGGATCGAAAAAAATTTATATCTGGACAGGTGTCCTCGGTTTGGTGGTCTTGGTGACCTTACTGGTGATGTGGTTAAGGCCTGCAGCTTCATCGGCACAGCGCAGTGATGTGACTGCAACGCAATTGTCGGCAGCAAGTGCTGTGCATCCTTCTGCACAAAATACTGCCAACACTACAATGCCCTTTAGCAGCACCAGCCAACGCGATACCGAGATCAATTGTCAGCTCAAACGTGATGGATCGAATCGGTTGGTGGTCAATGAGCAAACGCGCAATTGCTTTGAATATTTCCTAACACAATATGGTGAAAAATCCATAGCCCAAATTGATCAGGATTTTAAAGCCTACCTCGCCGCGAGTTTAACCGATCCTGCTTTAAGCCAGACCACGGATCTGTGGCAACGCTACTTAAAATATCGGGAGGCTCTGGGCACCCTACCTGAACCCGCTGGCCCTAAAAATGAGCTGGCTTACTTCCAAAGTGTTTTTGCATCACGCATGGCACTTCGGCAGCGTTTCTTTTCTGCCCCCGAGATTGAAGGCTTATTTGGCTCAGAAGATCTTTACAATCAGTACACGCTTAATCGTATGCGCATTTTAAATAACAATGCACTGAGCGATGTAGAAAAGGCCAAGCAACTGCGGGCACTGTTTGATCAGTTACCTACAGACTGGAAAGCCAATCTGGAACAGCTTTCAACACTCGATGATTTACGTCAGCTAACCGCCTCCATAAAACGTAAAGGTGGCTCAGCACAAGAATTACACGATATGCGAACCCAACTGGTTGGCCCCGAAGCCACTACTCGTTTAGAAAATCTCGATACACAGCGTACAGCGTGGAAAGCCACCGTGACCCAATATCTTGATGCGCGTCAAAGCATTTTAGACAGCTCCATGAGTGACAGCGCCAAGCAAAAAGCCATCGAATCACTTCGTAATTCCACTTTTAGTCGCCAGCAAGATCAAGTGCGTATTCAAACCTTTGAAGCCGCGAAAGATCGTGGTCAGCGCTTGCCACTTACAGAATAATTCACAATTTGATCATCTAAACAAAAGGAGTTGAGCCACACTAAAAATGATTTTTGTTAACAAGGACATAACATCCGATTTGAACATCATTAGCAGATTCAAATCCAGAAAAAATAAATGCAGGGAACATTTCAATGAAAGTTAAATTATTACTCAGTGGTATTCTAATGGTATTGGCTCAGCCTGTTTTAGCCAGTTCTGCACCTATTCAAAATGCCAAGACATCCTTTGTCATTTCAAGCTATGCCCAGACCAAGTATCCAATTGTACTTGCACATGGCTTATTTGGTTTTAATAAACTGGGTACAGAAGCCTTTGGTCTGGATTATTGGTATCAGATTCCGCAGGATTTAGCCAAAAACGGGGCAAATGTCTGGGCCACGCGCCAATCTGCTGCCAATACCTCCGAAGTTCGTGGTGAACAGTTACTGGCCGAAGTACAAGATATTTTAGCCATTACCGGTGCACAAAAGGTCAATCTGATTGGCCATAGCCATGGTTCACAATCGGTTCGCTATGTGGCAGGGGTACTGCCGGATCGAGTCGCTTCGGTGTCTACTGTGGGCGGGCCTGCAAAAGGGGCACCTCTGGCCGATTTAATTTATAAATCCTTGGGTGGAACGTTACTTGAAGCACCGATTGCGACACTGGTCAATGCAGCCACCAACCTCATTACCATTGGTCAACTCGACGATCCACGCCAGTATCCGATGGATTCACTCGGCGCAGCCTATAGCCTCTCGACCGAAGGCGCCAATAAGTTTAATGCGACTTTTTCTGCTGGTGTACCCACAACAGCTTGCGGACAGGGCGCAGCCAAGGTCAATGGTATTCAATATTATTCATGGAGTGGCGCCAGTGTTTTAACCAACCCTGTTGATCCAACCGATTATCTACTTGGCCTTACCAGTGTGTTTAGTGGCCAGAATAATGATGGCCTAGTACCGGCCTGTAGTAGCCATATTGGTACAGTCATACGCGACAATTACGTGTTGAATCATCTCGATGAAGTGAATCAGGTACTTGGGCTTCGCTCGGTCTTTGCTCAAGATCCGGTATCGATTTTCCGTCAACATGCCAACCGTCTTAAACTGCAAGGCTTATAAATTAAATTTCAAACATAAAAAATGCGCCCAATGGGCGCATTTTTTTGCAAGCATACAACGTTAAGATTAACCTTGTTTGCGTGCTGGCAATTTTTCACGAATACGTGCAGCTTTACCAGACAACTCGCGTAGGTAGTAAAGTTTAGCACGACGTACGTCACCACGACGTTTCACTTCAATTTTAGCAACAACTGGTGAGTGAGTTTGGAAAACACGCTCAACACCAACACCGCTAGAAATTTTACGTACTGTGAATGCAGAGTTTAAACCACGGTTTTTCTTCGCGATTACAACACCTTCAAATGCCTGAAGACGCTCACGGTCACCCTCTTTTACTTTAACTTGGACAACAACAGTGTCACCAGGAGCAAAAGCAGGGATATCAGATTTCAACTGTGCATTTTCAACAGCTTGAACTAAAGGATGTTTACCACTCATTGTGGAATCTCCAATATGTGCGGGCGAGAAGAGGTCTCTGACGCCGCTGGGGATAGAGGCTAAAGCGCATATCACCCTGTTTAACTTTCCCTTTAAAGCAACATTACCTTAAAGAGCCTATTATTCAGCTTAAACAATGTTTAAGCAGTAACTCGAAGCATGGCTTCTCGTAGGGTGCAAGGACAAACTCGCACTTGACTTGGCTGTCCTTACTTATCTTTTAGCCATTTTTTTTGCTGCGCACTCAACTCAACGTGCTCAACCAGCTCTGGTCGGCGTTCAAGTGTACGTTGGTAACGCTGCAAAAACCGCCACTTTTCAATATTGGCATGATGCCCCGATTTAAGTACCTCGGGTACATCTAGCCCTTCAAAATGATCAGGCTTGGTATATTGTGGGCAATCGAGTAAACCATCCACAAAAGAATCTTGTACATGTGACTGTTCGTCAGACATTGCATCGGGCAAACGCCGAATGATGCTATCGAGGAGTACCATTGCTGGCAACTCACCGCCTGACAGGACATAGTCACCAATCGACCATTCCTGATCGACATAGTGTTGAATCAGTCGCTCATCGACCCCTTCATAACGTCCGCAAAGCACAATCAATCCATCATAATGAACGAACTGCTGCACGGCGGTTTCATTTAAGGTTTTGCCTTGTGGCGACATGTACACTACAGGTGCATGTTGACAGCCTGCTTGCATGGCAAGCGCTTTTGCATGGGTAATTGCTTTTGCCAGTGGCTCGGCCATCATTACCATGCCAGGGCCTCCACCAAATGGACGTTCATCCACTCGTTTGTAATTACCCTGTGCAAAATCACGTGGGTTGATGCAAGTGACTTTTGCAATCTGACGCTTGGTTGCGCGTCCACTAATTCCGTAAGCCGTAATTGCATCAAACATTTCTGGAAAAAGTGTTATGACTGCAAAAAACATCGCAGACTCCTATATTTTCCAACTGCGTTTGTGGCTAAGCCCACGATTTTAGTAATCTACGCCCCAATTGACGTAAATTCGACCTGCTTGCAGATCGACACGTTGTACCACATCTTTATGCCATGGAATCATTCGTTCTTCAGCATCCACACTGTCCGCAGTCGCACGTACGACCATGACATCATTGGCACCGGTTTCAAATAACTCATGGATTTGACCCAAATTCACTTCATGCTCTTCTTCATCCAGACCCAGTACTGTCAGGCCTTTTAAATCTGACCAGTAGTACTCGTCTACATCGGCTTTCGGAAGTTGTGATTTTGAAATCCAGATGGTGGCACCCACAAGGTTATCTGCTGCTGTACGGTCACTGACATTTTTCAGCGAAACAACCAGACCTTTGCCATGTGGCTTCCAACGTTTTACATCGACAGTTTGCCAACCTGCTTTGGTCTGAATGTACCAAGGCAGGTAGTCAAACATGTTGCTCATAGGTTCTGTATTGGAATACACCCAGAGCCACCCATTTAATCCATAAGCGGAACGTAACTGTCCAATCTGAAGACGATCTTCAGGTACATTCTGTGTTGGTGTCATGGGCTACCTACTACAAATTATGCAGCAGTTGTAGCTTTTTTAGCTTGAGCAGCCAAAGAAGCAACACGCTCAGATGGTTGAGCACCTTGAGATACCCAGTGAGCAAAACGATCAGCATCTAAACGTAGTTTCTCAGCTTGACCTTGAGCAGTCGGGTTGAAGAAACCAATACGTTCGATGAAACGACCATCACGTGCATTACGGCTATCCGTAACAACGATTTGATAGAATGGACGTTTTTTTGCGCCACCGCGTGCAAGACGAATAACTACCATGATAAAAGCCTTATAATTCTTACGGATTATCCCTGCGCCGACCATCGGCAACACTTCAAACCCCTTTCATAGAGGGCAGTATTCTACGTCAAATCGCAAACGAATGAAAGATTAAATTTTGACTTATCCATAGTTTTGAATTTATTTTCCGTCCCAGTCCGAGGCGCTACTCAAGCTGCAACTGCTGCTGCCTTTGGCCCAGTACTTTTGTCCATCCTGATTCAAACATACAATACCATTTCCGGCCTGCATCGTTGATGCATTGGGTGTTGCCGTCAGCACATAGCCCTGATTATCAGTATCGAGCGTTAATCCTAATGTATAAAATGCTGTTCCTGTAGCCGGAAAATTCGATGTAATACCCAAACCGCTGAGTGAAGCATTGGCATAACTCCGATTCACCACTTTATAACTTTGTAATTGCTGCGCCATACGAATCAGCTCGGCCTGAACCTCACCGCGATTCACTCGTATTTTATAATTCTGATAACTCGGATAGGTAATTGCCGTCAGAATCCCAATAACTGCCACCACAATCATCAGCTCAATTAAGGTAAATCCAGCATGAATTTTTCTTACTACCATATCTCTGTACCTTCATTACAGTTTGTAATGCTAGATGCTTTTTTCTTACAACTCTCGCCACTACTTGTCGTGCGCAATGAATAATTTAGTGGATCTTGACTATTAGCTACTATTGTCCAGGAATTAGTTGATGTATCTAAACTCAGATTTAATTTGTATTTTTGCGACCCACTGCTACTGTTTAATGGCAATAGTAAAGCGGTATCGCTCGCATTCGCGACATCGTAATAAGGCCCTTTACTCTCGGCTGTTCCTTTTAAGGCAAAGCCTGAATAACTAAAGTTACGTGAACGATGTCGTTCTAGCAAGGCTGCAATTTTCTGCATTTCTTGCTGTGCCGCTGCCAGATTAGAGCGACGGACATATTCCTGATAACTCGGAATCGCAATGGTGGCAACAATGGCAATCATGACCACGACCACCATCAGCTCAATTAAGGTAAACCCTTGCGTGCTACGCGACATAGATGCGCTCCTGATTGGATGATGACAGCTCACATCCCCATAAAGAGATGTGAGGCAATCTGCATTTAAGGGGTGTACTGTTCATACCATTTTAATGGCACAATTTGACGCCGCGTGGTTTGGGTACTTGAGAGCACATCTTTGGTCGAGTCACGATCGGTTGAACTCCCCCCCAAGATTTGTCGGGTCGTTACGCCATTGCTGGTGGTACCGGCGCCAATCGTCACGGGTAAAATGCCTTTTCCAAGTTTAAGTGTTGTTGTCAGGTCAGCCGACTTTTCGCACACACCATATGGCAGACAAAAGCGACGGACACTACTCAAACCTTGCACACCAATTGAGCAATCTGCCACACGTCCTTCTTGTGCAATTGGATCAAAAATACTCACATACAGGTTTTTATTGATGACCACAGGTTCATCCATCACCTTTTGCTGGTTGCTTAATTTGGCATACCAACCATATTGCGGGCGATTGACCATGGTCAGCTCCCCATATTTTGGCAATTGAGCATAAGCGACTAAATTTTTATTGTTTGCTGCCATATCACGGGTGCTAAAACTCACCTGTGTGACATCGTTGTCGAAAAGATTAAATACCACCCCGGCACTTTGATCACTAATCGGTAAACTGCGGTTAGTGGTTGCAATACTCAACACAGCAAGTGAATTGGCGCCATATCCATACACACTAAAAATAGGTACTTCATAAAAACGTAAATTGGCATCAGTTAAATCACTGGGTTTATTGTTTTGCAGATCGAGCAGCTGTGCTGCCTGTGCAAACTGTTGAGGATTATTGCCGTTATTAATATCGACACGCCAGAGTTGTCCGCCCAAATCACCAAAGTACAAATGATCGACCAGACCATCACTATTTCGATCTACTGCATTGATCCGGCTGACGACGCTATATTGCATGTTGGTTTTCAGAGCCATGGTGGCACCGGTATTCGCTGTGGTGGCCAAATTGCTGGCCCACCAGAGCAGATCGCCATTTTCGGCATCAAACATGTACACACCCGAGCCAATCTTGTTGCTCTGAGCGTAACTGACCTGTTCGTATCCGCCATTATTGGCATTACCATCGGTTCCACCTGCATCGTAGCCACCACCCACAAACATGACCAATTTGCGTTTGCCCTGCCAGTTCACCCATGCCACGGTTGGTTTCGACCAGCTTTGCCCCATGTACTTGATGGCATCGAAGCTTTTTCCTTCTGGTGTGGTGGATGAATAAACTTTGCCAGAAGCAGGATCAATATAGAATTTTAAGCTTGGTTTGGTTTGATCATCCCATAGGCTCAAATCCAAGGCATAATAACTGCGTCCACCCATACGTAATCCACCATAAAGGTATTGCTTACCGCAGGCGCCCGTCGAGACGCCGTCTTTTATACAGGTTGCATCTGTGGCCGACTTACCAACAGTAAGTTTGCCATCTTTAGTGTTCCACACGTATTCACTGTAGGCGGTCCACGGCGCATCAATGCCGTATTGCATATTGTTAAAGTTGTCGTGTCCCTCAAGATTTGTACCTGTAAAGGCTTTACGCTGCTTTGCATTTTCAAGTAGCTCATTGGGTAAAAATGCAAATTTTTCTACACCTGTACTGGCATTGACCACATGTAAAAGCCCTTGCACGGTACCAAATACCAAATAATCATCACGTGTCAATGAACCATCATTTTTAATGGTAGCCGACTGGGTAATTTTGATTGGCGATGAATGAAGCACCATCCCGACTTTTTTATATTCAGGTTTGGCAATCAGACTTTCTTGATTATTGGTGGTTTGAATTTGATAGCCCAGCAGGTTCATCAAATCGCTACGACGCGGGTCTTTACTTTGACTTTCGCAGAGCTTGGTATAGTAGTCGTTTCCAATCAGCCCAATTGAAGCGGAAACATCATATTTTTTATCTTTCGTGATACACGCGCGATTCACGTATAACTGCCGGCTAGATGCACTGCTACTGGTCGCTGTAGGTAATTTGTCTGCAAACCCACCCGTTAAAATACTGGTTTTGGTGGATTGTATGTTGCTATTACTCCAGACATCGGTGATGGTTTTGGTCTGAATCGTTTCACCTGTATCGGCCAGATATTTTTTTACATTCCCAAACCAAGTTTGTTTGTCGTCGGGAACAAACATGTTTTGAAAAACATAGTTATCAAGATTGTATGGGGTAAGTGGATCTGTTGGCACCACAGGTACGCCTAAAAAGGTTTCCCGATTACTAATGCCCAAATTGGCATAAAAGTTATAAATACTGTTGGCAATATTTTCTGAGCTGGCTGAGTTATACCAGCCCCCTTTACCCAGTACGCCCCACCGTGCCAGATTTTTGACATCCTCGGCATCGGTTGGAAATACATTGCCAAGCAAACTGGTTAAACCATTCACCAACGTACCACCAAGCAATACGTTTAAGGTGTCCTTTAATAAATTCGGAACAATCTGACCCAATAGCGAATTATTTACACCCGTCATAGATGCTTCAAGCTGGGCTGAATCTGTAGTGCTTGGAATCGTGGTAAATTCACGCCCAACGCCAATTACACCCGTGGTGATATTTTTATCGAGTAGCTTTTTGGTGTAATTACCAATGCAGCTCCACGTGGCATAATCACGGCTACTTAAAGTGGTCGATTTTAATCCTGCCGATGCATCACACTGAAAAACGTTACTGAGGTCGAGCTTCGACAAGTCTGTGGCCGAAGTATTGAGTGAACGGCCCATCAAACGCTCAATCGCATTTTGTGTGCCCAGCCCTTCCGCGCCTTGCTTAAGCAGTGCATCGGTAACCGTTGGGGTGATATTTGGTACGCCACCAGTAATCACCATAATACCGTTAGCATTACATTGCGGTGTATCTGTCGGTGCGCGATAAAATGTAGTAGAACGTTTGCTGGCATCGACCGAATTACTAAAGCCGCTATATTCGGAATCTTGCTGCGCGTGATAACCGTAATACAATGTTCGACTATTGATCTTGGCAACTGCTCCTACAATGTTGGTGAGCAAATTATCGCCTAACAGGCCACTTACCAAATCGTTTGAAACCACAATCCAGCTACTGTCTCTTGTATAGCCAATCCCAAGCCATTTGTAATTCCAAGCATTTTGCTTACAGGTACCATCTGCTTCCCAGTTACGGTCATCATTGGTGCCGTAAGCATCACAATTGTAACGTTTGGTGAGAAGTCCCAAGCCCAATAGTTGCAAGATGTCTACTTCTAATGCCATTTGGCGCGCACCAGTACCCTTGGTGGTGGTTCCCATCAAATAGGCACCCGTCTCTGCATAGGTACTGGCGGTTGGAACATTGCCTGCGAGTCCAAGAGTTTTGAGCAAATCATTAACGGTGCTGGCTGTGCCCTTAAATTCTAATAACTCGGATAGGCCTTTTAGTGGATCGGACAAAATACTCCAGAGTTTACTAAAGATATCACCCACCAACGCTGCAATCAGTTTCGGTACAATCACCAATACATTTTGTAGGTTAAAATCGCCTTTGGACTGAATATTTCCTGCAATTTTTTCGACTAGATAGTTACGATACGTGGTGGCACTCCCTGTGTAGGTCTTTTCAAAACAACGGAAATTGGTATCACTGGCTCGAGTGGTCGACAGCTTACAGGCAGGCGCCAAAATACGTCCCGCACGATCATCGGTCATAACATCAACCGGCATGACCGATATCCCGACACTGACATTGTCTGGCAAAGGTTTGAGCCCGGTACTACTATTTCCAAGCAATACGTCCGTTAAGGCATTTTTGACCCGTGAAAGTTTGTCATAGCATCGATAGACACCCACCGCAGAAACACTGTTCAGCAGTTTAACATTGGCCTGAAAATCACAGGTATTTTCGATATAACTTTTGGCGTCTAGTCCAGTTGCACCCAGCAGCGGTTTTAATAAACCATCGAGTGTTTTTACCACCAAATCTGTGGTGACCACGGTACAGTAATTGCGTGCATAGTTGTATTTACTGCTCGGTGACTCTGTGGTGATCTTTAACAGCGGATCTAGACTTCCGCCCAGTAAGCCCTGTAAAGCCACCTGATCGACTGCACCTACGGTATTGGTAACCAACTCAAGCGCGTCTTTATCGCCTAGCAGCCCCAGCCCACCCCCTGAACCTAAAATATTAGAGACACCTTTCCCCACACAAATAGGATATTCTTTTAATAAATCGAGTGCTCCTGCTCCCCCCATGGTGCGGGACTGATCGACCATCAGCATTAAACGCTTATCAAATTGTGCCCCTTGATGATAAACCTCGACATCACTGGCCTGAGCGTTGCATGCAATTATCAGTGAAACACTCATCATAGCTGTACACAGCATCCGATGATGCTGAGGTGTAGCGGTACCAAGTAAGGGATTAAATCTTTTAGATTTCTTGTTTTTCATAATTGTTCTCCCTTGACCTACTTAGGTGGCTCAAAGTCAGATAAGAAGCGATACTCGGCCACCTGTGAATTAAACAAGACCTGCTTCTGACTCAAACAACTGATGGCACTGCTGGCCGATTTATTCAAACAGTTATCGATATTTTCGGCAGATGAAAATCCGGTCATGACAGAAACTGAAGTCAGTTGTAGGCGTAAACTGCTTTCCGTTTTTGCAGTGGTGATATCGGTACCACGCGCATAGTCAGCAAATGGCTGATTGTCCGATGATGCTGCCTTTTGGATATACACCTGTGTGACCACCTGCGTGCGCCCACCCGCAGCATCGGTACTTTTACATGAGGCTTGGTTATCGACCGTGCCTGAACTATTGACCATACCCATATTGCTCATCACAAACGGCGCTGTCTTATTAAAGCAGCTCACCATTTCCTGATTAAGATTACCGACATTACGAAAATAATTAACGACACCATTTGCAGAAGCCAAGGTGCTGGTATTCACAGGGTTTTGGAAATACATCAGGGCAGCATCCGAATTTTGTAGCAATAAAGCCTGAATCTGATTATTTGCAACCATTTTGAGCGAGCTGACACTTTGCCGGATAGCCAAAGTTCCCACCACCATGATCAAGAGTAAAATCATCAGCACCACGATCAGGGTTGCACCTTGTTGATTGGTTTTCATTGTGTGACATACCCCTCTTCCACCCAACCCATGGCATTTCTTAATGAAATGGTCTGGGTCACTACCTGACGCAATCGTGTATCTTGATTTGTACTGTTTAATGCAACCGACTGCCCCAACACATCAAAAGTCTTTTTATTACGATTTCTAACGTTTACATCATTGCCTGCTGTTTCATTTGACTGCACCAGTAAGCCAATTTGAATCACATTGATGTATGGCTTGATCTGCTGTGAGATACCATCAATATTTTTGGTCATTGCGGGTGTTTTTGCGGTGTCGAGATAATCTGCCACAGACACGTAATTGAGCGCTGTTGGATTATTCAAAGCGCCTTTCACATAGCCCACTTTAATGCGCATATAATCGACCGAGGGAATAATAATTTGCCCCGCGCCAGACAAATCCAGTGTGGTTTTTGGCTTGCCATCTACTGCGGTTATCGTGTTTCCATTTCGCATATATTGATCGGCCACACAGCGCAATGCTTTGTCACTGCCAACAAAATATCGCTGAGCCACATAGGTACCTGCGGCAAGGGTTTTGCCGGTACAGTCATAATCGCTTTGCGTTGCCTGATAACGAATCGTAAGCTGATCACTTTTTTGATCGACATTACTGTCTCCAACTGCGCTTTTGGTCAGTGCCGTCTCGGCAAGCGTTAATAAGTATTTTCCACTCACTTGATCACTGACGTTACTTGCAGTCAGAAGCAATCCCGCATTTGCTTGTTGATCGTTGATATATGCAGACGATGCGCTCAAATTAGCCTTACGAACATCTTCTAAAATATAGTTCACCCCAAAACTGGCACTGTCTTGAATATTCGACATGGCTTTTTGCACATTAAAACTGGTGATACTGGTGAGGTACAGCTGAATGGCTGCCGCTGTAATCAAAAGCCCCAGCGTAATGGCTACCATCAGTTCAATTAGTGTAAATCCGGCCTGATGTAATCGGGTCATTTAATAGGCCTCCAGAAAAATACACGTCGCATTGCGCTCATAACTGGTGGCACCATTTTTGTAGCATGTCTCTGAACTGCTAAAACTTTGTGCGGTTTTATCCCACGCCACATAAATGCATTGACGCCCCAAATTTGTTCCTGCATTGCTGGCATTGGGACAGGTATTCACAATAACGCTTATATCTGAATTTGTGGTTTGGTTATAAATATATTGTAAATCACTGGTGGCTTGGGCACTGGCCTGACTACTCACAGTTGTGGCGCAGTTAGAGGCTTTGGTATAGGCCTTTGTTGAGCTGTTAATAGAACCTTCTGTGTGATACAGCTTACATTGTGTGGCCTGAGGGTTGGCACGCATACGCTCGGTTAGGTCTCGTGCAATATTAAGCGCAGCCACTTGATTGCCTGCTTCCATACTGGCACTTACCGCACGCAACTGAAGCGCTGTAAATCCAAGCACACCGATGGCCAGTAGCAACAACGCCACCATGACTTCGACCATGCCGACACCATGTTGAGGCCCTATAAGCTTCATGTGCACGCTCCTTCTTTGTAAGTGGTGTCTCCTGTTACACCGACTTCGATACAACGTGCAACGCCTTGGCGCTGTAATGAAAATTTGCTACTCGCAACTGGAATTCCTTCTACACGAAAAATCAGTTGTGTGGCTGAACCAGATGCAAGAGTGACTTCCTTATCGAGCTGCGCAATGAAAATGTGATTCTTATCTATATTTGAAATCGGAGGATTCTTTTCACAATTAGTCACGGTGCTGACGCATACGCCCGTGGTCTGGCGAATAGTCAGAGCTTGAGTGCGTGCCTCGACCAATTTCGACATTAATTCACGCGCCGAGGCATTCAGCTTTTGCCTATTGAGCAAGCTGTTAAATGATGGCACTGCGATTGTGGCCAATATTGCCAAAACAGTTATGGTTATAATGAGTTCAATGAGGGTAAATCCTTTCATTTTTTGCATATCGTCACTCCCCCTAGTGTCTAGCTTAACTTATTTTTTTACACAACCCATACAATCAAGATTAAGGGCATAAAAAAGCGGATGAGTGACACTCATCCGCTTTTTTAAAACAATTCAGGTTTAAGCTTGGGTAACATGAATACGTAATTCTTTAGGCAAGCTAAAGGTAATATTTTCTTCGCGCCCTTCTAATTCTTTAGGTGCATCTGCCCCCCAATCTTGCAAGCGCTGAATCACTTGCTTGATTAAAATTTCAGGTGCAGATGCACCGGCAGTCACACCAATTTTATCGACACCCTCAAACCATTGTTGCTCAAGCTGATCCGCGTTATCGACCAAGTACGCCGCCTTGCCCATGCGCTCTGCTAACTCACGCAGACGATTGGAGTTAGATGAATTTGGCGATCCGACCACCAAGACCACATCGCAGCGATTGGCCAGGTCACGAACCGCATCTTGACGGTTTTGAGTGGCATAACAGATATCATCTTTACGCGGCCCCTGAATCTGGGGAAATTTGCTGCGCAGTGCATCAATCACTTTGGCGGTATCATCAATTGACAGTGTCGTTTGGGTAACAAAGGCCAGTTTGTCTGGATGGCGAACCGCCAGCGCTTCAACATCCGCTTCATCTTCAACCAGATAGATATGACCGCCTTTGGTTTTATCGTACTGGCCCATGGTCCCTTCGACTTCAGGATGGCCTTCGTGTCCAATTAAAATGGCTTCGGTACCTTCACGCGCATATTTGGTTACTTCAATATGCACTTTGGTGACCAATGGACAAGTGGCATCAAACACTTTCAAACCACGGCGTTCAGCCTCTTGCTGTACGGCCTTTGACACACCGTGCGCACTGAAAATGACGATTGAGTCGTCAGGTACCTGATCAAGTTCATCGACAAAAATAGCACCACGCTGACGCAGATCATCGACCACAAATTTGTTATGTACCACCTCGTGGCGAACATAAATAGGCGGATTAAAACATTCAAGTGCACGATTTACAATTGCTATGGCGCGGTCAACACCTGCGCAAAAACCACGTGGATTTGCCAACACAATTTCCATAGAATCCTCAATTATTCGCTAGATGTTTCGTTCAAATTTGACGTCGGTATAAACTTTTATAGTGGACTATATTTTGTTTAGGTCCGTAGTACACTACAATAGCCAAGATATTTTATCATAATCAGGAAAAATATCATGTCGGGTCTATTGTTTGTCGTTTCTGCTGCATCAGGAACAGGCAAAACTTCTCTCGTCAAAGCGCTTTTAGAGCGTGTGACCAATTTACACGTTTCTGTATCGCACACCACACGAGGCCAAAGACCTGGTGAACTTGATGGCGTTCACTACCACTTTACCAGCAAAGAAAACTTTCTGTCTCAAGTTGAGCAAAACGGCTTTATTGAATATGCAGAAGTTTTTGGTAACTATTACGGTACCTCACAAGCCACAGTGAAACAACAGCTCGCCAAAGGTCATGATGTTTTACTTGAAATTGACTGGCAAGGTGCAGAGCAGGTTCGCAAACTTTTTCCTGAATCCAAACAAATTTTTATTTTGCCACCAAGTCAGTTCGATCTGCGTCAGCGTTTATCTAACCGTGGAACCGATAGCGTAGAAGTGATTGAGCATCGCTTAAGCTGCGCGGTAGAAGACATGCAGCAATACGTCAACTTTGACTATATCATTATTAATGATGACTTTAACAAGGCTTTGCATGAGCTAGAGTCGGTGATTAGTGCCAACCGTCTGACCCTGAATCAGCAGGTACACCGTCATCAACACCTCATTCAACAACTTATCACACCGAACAACGAATAAACTTGAGTATAAATTGAAAGCATTTTATACTTCGCAGTCTAGTCAGATTTACTTAACCGAGAACATATATGGCACGCGTAACCGTTGAAGATTGTTTAGACCATGTAGACAACCGCTTTGAGCTTGTACTAGTGGCAAGCAAGCGCGCGCGTCAACTTGCTCGTCAAGGCATCGAGCCAACTGTAGAATGGGACAACGATAAACCAACCGTTGTTGCACTTCGTGAAATTGCAGAAGGTCATGTGACTAAAGATATTTTAAAACAGCGCGAGCAAGACTATCAGACTTCTTCTCTTGATCTTGCGTTGTCTGCAAACAGCTTGAACTTGGAAGGTTTTTCTTTCCAATAAGTTTAAGACAAGAGCAAAGGGCGCCATTATTTGGCGCTTTTTTTATGCCAGTTGATATAAAAATGAAAGCCCAAAAATGAAAATAATCCGGTGCTTTTGAAGCTAAATCGATCCAATCAATCAGCAAATAATTCGATGCAGCACTATAACCGATCAAAATACCAACAAAAAAAGAGAAAAAAACACGCAAATTGAGGAATAAGTCTCATTAAATTAGTGCGCTTCAAGCAAAGATTTGATACAAATGTAGGTTTACATCGTTTCTCCCAATCTTAACGATAGAAAAATATTTGCGATTTTTTTTGTGAACAAATTGACAAGTTTCGCAATATGCTTTTCATTAAGAGATATATCGTTATCCATCTCCCAAGCGATCAAAAGGTGTTTTATGCCAGGTGAAGAGGTCAGTCAAGCCAAGCAACAGCTTAAATTAATTATCGAAGCGTACTTGGATGCAAGTGACGTCGATAATGTGCTTGCTGCTTGCGATTTTGCCGATCTAGCGCATTCAGGCATTACCCGTAAAAGCGGTGAGCCCTATATTGTGCACCCGATTGCCGTCAGTTGTATTTTGGCACATATGCGTCTCGATGCCGATACACTCATGGCCGCGTTGTTGCATGATGTGATTGAAGATACCGACTACACCAAAGAAGAAATTAGCGAACGCTTTGGAAAAGTAGTGGCAGATCTGGTCGATGGTGTGACGAAGCTGACTCATTCAAGCGATAAACAGTACAACAAGGCTGCATCGTTTCGAAAAATCTTGCAAGCCACCTTACAAGATCCACGCGTGATTATCATCAAGCTTGCCGATCGTTATCACAACATGACCACGCTTGATGCACTGCGTCCAGATAAACGTGCCCGTATTGCCCAAGAGACCTTCGATATTTTTGTTCCCATGGCACGTATTGTGGGCATGAATGAAATGGCCGATAACCTTGAGCTGCTATGCTATCAAAATCTCGATTTAGATATGTATAACAATGTGCAAGAAGCATTGCTCGAAACCAAATCTAAACGATGTGAATATCAAAGCAACTGGGAACGACATTTAAGCGACTTATTAAACACCTACCAAATTCAAGGCCGAATTAAAAAGAAAAATAACAATATCGAATTACTGCGTCACTTTGTTAAAAATGAAATTAACCTTCACGAACTCACACACAGCCATGCTTTTGAAATTATCTTGCAAAGCATTGCAGACTGTGACCGTTTAGTCGAAGCACTCAAAGAAAACTTCCAGATTGTCGATTTTGAAGATCACATTCGACGCCCGTTACCCGGCGGAAATCAGTCTCTGATGATGAAGTTAAAAGGTGAACAAACCACGCTTTCTCTGACCGTTCAGACTGAACTGATGCGTAAGGCAGCGCGCTTTGGCGTGGTACTTGGTGAGAATGCACCGCAAGCTTGCCGCTCGGCGATTCAAGCCTCCATGCAGAATCTTACGACCTTAATTGACGGTGAATGTGCCAAAACCACATTTAACGATCTGCTTGATTATCTGCATCAGGAAAAAATTTGGGTTTATACCCCGCACGGGCATTTGCACGAATTACCGCAAGGTGCCACAGTGATTGATTTTGCATATTCGGCCAGTTTATTTCTTGGCAACCATGCAGTCGGAGCCAAAATTGACGGTGAAATTCGCCCGCTCTCGACCCCATTGGTGAGTGGACAGGTAATCGATATCATTACCGATGTACTAGCGACGCCGAATCCAGACTGGCTCAGCTTTATCAATACACAAAAGGCACGTCGTGCAATCCAAAATATGCTGCGCGATCAAGATTTCGATGAGCAACTCTTGGTGGGTCAACAAGCACTCAACCGTGCTCTCAAGCTGTTTAATCGCTCGATTCATGATTTGTCGGAAAAAGACTGGTTAAGTGTCTTGCAATGGCGCCATGTAGAAACCAAAGAAGCGCTTTTTGAACAGATTGCTGTGGGTGATCTATTGCCACAACTGGTGGCCAACCACTTATTTTCTCAAGATACGCCACAAAAAACCGATGAAGTGTCGGACCGATTGATTCAGGGAACAGAAGGCGTCGATGTCAAATATGCGCATTGCTGTAATCCGATTTTAGGCGATCCAATTCAGGGGCATTTGTCTCGTCGTGGCCTCATTGTGCATCGTGCGCGCTGTCGTAATTTGCTACATGAACAACATATGCACCCGGAAAATATTATGCCGCTGCAATGGACTTCAGACGATCTGGATGATGTCAGCTTTACCGCATATTTGTGCATTGATATGCCACTCGATGGCGAACAGATTTCAGAGCTGATTTATTTATGCCGTAAATCGCATACGGGCGTTGAAATGGTTCAGCCGCATGGCGATCATACCTATGCCAATATTGTGGTCAGTAACCGTAAAGTGGTGGCACAAATTATTCGCGATCTGCGCATGCTTTTTGGATTCCCACGCGTTTCTCGGTTATATCTTCCTTCTGCGGTAACCGAAGCAAATAAAATTAAAGCAAGTTAATCAATTATATCGATGATACTGTTGTCCTTTGGACTCATCGATTATGATGTTTTGTATTGAGAAGAGGAGTCATCGATGTCACGCCAAGTTATTCATACTGAAAATGCACCTGCCGCTATTGGAACATATTCACAAGCGATCCTGATTGACAACACCTTGTATTTATCAGGCCAAATCGGTTTAGATCCTTACAGTATGGAATTGGTTGAAGGCATTGAAGCTCAGATTCGCCGTGTGTTTGATAACTTAAAAGCCGTTTGTGAAGCTGCGGGTGGTTCATTAGCCGATATTGCCAAACTCAATATTTTCCTTACCGATCTCAGTCATTTTCAGCTGGTCAACCAGATTATGGGTGAATATTTTGCCCAGCCCTACCCGGCGCGTGCTGCTTTAGGTGTAGCGAGCTTACCTAAAGGGGCTCTGGTCGAGATGGATGGTATCGTTGTTATAAATCAATAAGTTATATTTCGTCATAAACACCACCTATAAGGTGGTGTTTTTTTATTCAAAAACTCAATGATAAAAATAGCAATCCCAAATGAATTTCATTGACAAACGATAAATATTATCAATAATACCTATTATCCCATTTAAGATTGTGAATCACTCCGATGTATGTATGTTTGTGTCGTGGTATTACAGATCAAGATATTAAAGATGCCGTTGCCAATGGTGCTGAAAGCTATCGCGAGATTCGTGAATTGCTCGATTTAGGTACGTGCTGTGGCCGCTGTGCGCCTGAAGCCAAAAGTATCATCAATGAAGAACTGGCTGAAATTGCCGCACGCATTTCTGTCGCTGCATAAACCATACGCTGTGTGAATAAGTACTTAATTTATTTTATAATTTTTAATTGATATTTAGTTTTCATACTCCTCCCCGCTCATCACAGTCAGCGGGTTTATTTTTTTAAAAGCACGATATTCGACTGTTTTTGATTGCGATTTTCATTTGCTGTTCAATAAACTACTCGCCAGCACCTAAAGAGTTGATTAAACTTTAAAACATATTGCCTTAACTGTATAAGGCGCATCATTTGTTGTTGGAGTCATATCATGAAAGGCAATCGGGACGTTATTAATCAACTCAATCAAGTGCTGTATCATCACCTGACCGCAATCAACCAATATTTCTTACATTCACGTATGTTTAATGACTGGGGCATTGAAAAACTCGGCTCTGCCGAATACAAAGAATCGATCCGCCAAATGAAACACGCAGACAAAATAATTGAGCGTATTTTGTTTTTAGAAGGTCTGCCAAATTTACAGCATCTGGGTAAGCTTTATATTGGTCAGCATACCGAAGAAGTGCTGAACTGTGACGTGCGTAAAGTGAAAGAAAATATTGAGACGCTCAAAAAAGCAGTTGAAATTAGCGAAATCCAGCAGGATTATGTGTCGCGTGATTTAGTTCAAGAGATTTTAGAAAAAGAAGAAGAGTATTGGGATTGGACCACGACACAACTGGATCTGATTGAAACTATCGGCATTGAGAATTATATTCAAAGTCAGGTGTAAATTAGTTTAATTAAAGACCCCCAATTGGGGGTGTTTTCAATTATTACATTTTTTTATATGTGGTTGATATACGCGATTACTTATCACTTGATATGCTTGTACTATATTTTCTGCATTTTTTAAATTATCACTTTGAGTCGAGTAATATTTAGAAACACTAACAGTACTCGGATATCTATATGCTACTCTTCTAAAAAATTCTTTATCTTTGTTTTTTATTAGATAGCAGTAATCTAAATATTCTATATCTAATTTTTCTGAATAACCATCCAAAATAAATAGATTGCTTTGAATAGGTTTGACACTGCTCTTAAACAGGTATTGTAAACTATAACTTTCTTTTTTCTCGCCCAACTCAATTAATTGATAAGTGAATAAAGTAAATAACAACCAAGATAAAAAAACAACAATACATAAATACATTTTTTTCAAAACAAAAATATCATCCGATTTCAGCTTCAACAAAAAACCAGATATAATACCAATAGGAATTAAAAAATAAAAATAACTATAAGGGTACTCTAATAAACAGTGAAAGAAAAATACTAATATAATAACAAATAAATAAGTTTCATTTCTATTAAGATCTGATTTAGAAATCTTTATAAGTAAGGATATAATAAAAAAAGATACTAAAGACCCAACTATCCAGCCATACCAAATTACAAAATCCAAAAAAATATTATGTGAATAAGTAAACCACTCACCTCTTGTTGAGACATTTGAAATACTTTCTATTTGCGCCAACCCAACTTGTCCAGCACCATAACCTAGAAAAGGTTTATCAAAAGTTGCTAAAAATAATTGTGGCCAGATATCAAAGCGTGATGATGAAAGTTTCATCCTATCAAGGGTTGTATAACTATTTCCAATCGGATAAAAGTAATTAAAGAAAAATGGTATCAAAATTGTGCTCAACCAAAAAACCAAGTTTAAACAAAAAACACTTAATACATTTTTCTTATCTGGAAATTTAGTTATGAAAAAAATACTTATTAAAATAACACTTAACCAAGCACTTCGCGATTGAGTTAAAACATTACAAAAAATTAGACTTATAATTATAGAGTAGAAAAATAATTTATTTATTTTATAATATTTTTTCAAATAAAATAATGAAAAAAATGCCATCAAAGTCAATGTTGACAGTTGATTTGGTTGACCCAAATTTGCTGTAGCGCGTCCATTGTACGACACACCAAATAGATATGGACTTTCAATTATTCTTATTTTTTGATTTAAACCAATAAGAAATGATATAAGAGCCGAAAAAATTAATGAAAATAAAATCCAATGTATTAAAATAATTTGATTATACTTTTTAGAATTTAATCCAAATATTATACTTAAAAAAAATACAGATATATAAATTAAGTTAAAAAATAGATCTTGAAAACTAATGATTAATTTAAACAAATATTGAAAAAATAAAAATAAAAATAAAAATAAAAATAAAATAAATAAAAGCGGTGCTTTTTTTGGTAAAATAATTTCTTTCAAACTTAAAATTTGATTAGTTAATAAAATAAGAAAACCCAATACTACAACAATTTCTTTGAACAAACTGGAAGAAAAATATGAGGTATTGGGTAGAATAAAGGTCAAACAAAAGCACACTATGCCTATAAATAAGACATAAAACTTTAATTTAGAAATTAAAAAATTCATCAGGTTGAAAGAAGAACTTCTAAAAGTTCTTCTTCAAATTAAATTATGTACCACGACATTCAGAAGGTACATATTTTTTATCAGAACTTGTTGTACATTTCCATCCAACAGAACCTGTTGATGAAAAGCTAGGAGTTAATTTTATTGAAACCCCTTTCGCTTTATCTGTCATCGTAACTGTAATAACACCATCACTATCACTGCACTGAGCTGAAGCAACATTTGTTGTAGCTGCTGAAGCTCCTGAAGCGATTTGAGTTACACCTGTACAGTTACCACTACTTGGCATACTGGTTCCCCCAGCATTCATGATATTCTCTGAAACTGTTGCTTTCATTGCAGAAGCAGTTGTTAGGCCTTCTGTAACACGTGATCGAACCGTATAATCTGTGTATGCAGGAATTGCAATCGCCGCCAAAATACCAATAATCGCAATAACGATCATCAATTCAATTAAGGTAAAACCTTTTTGTGCATTCATAAAACTTCTCCAATAATATTGTTTTTTATATCGCGTGTATCGCTATGCAAGTGATTGCACAGAATATGCCAACTTTTTCATTTAATTTAATAACCATTAAAAACAATTACTTATTCATATTATAAGAATATTTTTTTAAATTAAGTCACATAAAATGTAAGAAACTGACAAATTTTGTCAGTCTAAGGGTGTAAAAATTGTCAGATTATTTAGTGTAAAAATAAACTTAGAGTATTAAGCTCGGCATAATTCAGTTTTCAGCTAAAAACTTTAATGTTTCAGACATAAAAACGATAAAACATCATGTGATATATCCACTATCTGACTATTTAAACAAATTTTTTAGTTTTTCTTCAAACTTATTCATTTGCTGATTTAAACGACACAACACCTAAAAGGATTAGGCTTTCTTTGAACACCCAACACACTTAATTGTTTCTTTTTTAAACAATCAAATTTAAAACCCGAGCTTTTATTTTTAAAAGTTATTTGTTAAACAATACTTTACAATAGCCAAAATTGGCACCTAGTATTTTGATCAAATTGGCCCTTGTACGAACGATCTCGAAAGCAGAAATTAATCTTGTAGGTGTGAAAAAAAACATCATGGAGTGATGCAAGTTTTTTAAAAAAGAACATATTTTTTATGCAATTAATTTTAATTTTTTATTGCCAAAACTGATTATTAGCGGCGTAAAGATGTGCCTAAAAACGATTTTTTAAACAAAGGCAGATCTACTCCTTCGATCAAGAATCATCAACTTTAACCATACGTTAAAACAATGACATTCAAATATCGTAGGACATGTAAGTGAGGGGAAAATGATGTCAAGCACCTTTGGTATAGCAGGGATTCAAATGCAGGTATCTGCATTTACCAGTAACGTCGAGCAAATGGGCAATTACATGCGTCATATTCGCATGCGTTTCCCATGGGTCAAAATGGTGCTTTTTTCAGAACTGGCGCCACTCGGTCCCAAGCATCACATGGCAGAAGCACTGCCGAGTCAAACCGAGGCACAACTGGCAGAACTGGCACGTGAAACAGGTTTATGGGTCATTCCAGGCTCGCTGTTCGAACGCACTGAAGGGCCAGACGGCGAGATTGTCTACAACACTTTATCGGTGATTAATCCAGAAGGGCAAATTGTTGCTCGTTATCGCAAAATGTTTCCGTTTCGCCCATATGAAAAAGATGTGGCGGGTGGTGATCAATTCTGTGTATTTGATGTACCCGATGTAGGCCGCTTTGGCGTCTCGATCTGTTATGACATGTGGTTCCCGGAAACTACACGAACGCTTGCTGCAATGGGTGCCGAAGTGATTTTACACCCGACCATGACCGACACGATTGATCGTGATGTGGAACTGGCGATTGCACGGGCCTCTGCTGCTCAAAATCAGGTGTATTTCATCGACATCAATGGTGTGGGTGATGGCGGTAATGGCAGGTCGATTGTGGTCGATCCGTCAGGTTATGTTTTGCATCAGTCGGAAGCAGGTGCAGAAATTATTCCAATTGAAATCGATTTAGAAAAAGTACGTCGTGAACGTCGACGCGGACTTCGTAGTCTGGGCCAGCCACTCAAAAGCTTTCGTGACCGCGATTGCCATTTTACTGTGTACCAAAAAGACAACACCGAATTTCCTTATCTGGATAGCTTGGGGCCTTTGGTCAAACCTGAAGACTAACTCACGCCTCACCTAAGCTTTACAAGATAAAGAAAATTTCTATAAAAAAAGACATATGCTTATGAAAAATACATATTCATTAAGCCAGCACCGTAGCGTATGGGAGATACGCTCGGATAGCTGGATTAATTTAGTTGAAGATATTGGGTATCTAACGGATTTAGCAGTCGATCATGTGGAGCGTGCTAAAGCACTTACACGGGTCAAATTAACGCTCGATTTTCTGGTTCCCATTGAAAGTTACTGGGCCTTTCCAAGTAAACGCGTTTTTAATGAACTCTGCCAGAATATCGAGCGAGAAGAGTTTTCTACAGCACGCGTTTTAGCGCGCCGGATTCATCGTGCACTCTCGGCCGGAAGCTATCGCCACGATCATACTGTTTTACAAAGCGAACGTGAATTGTCGTGCCAGATTGAAACCACAAGCGATCAGCAAGCACGGTTATCTCAGCCGTACTTTGAGGTTCTGATTGTCGATGAAATGAGTGCAGCAGAAGAAGATGCGTTACGACGCCGAGTCATCAGCAAACGCAATGCCGATGATCCGTTTATTTTCGATATTGTGGTGGTTCCGAGTTTTGAAGATGCCCTCATTGCCACGCTCATCAATTTTAACTTACAGGCCGTCGTGATTCGTCATGGCTTTCCATATCGCTCGGTCAATCATCTCGATATTCTGGATCGTCTGATGATCGATCTGGATCGAGATATCGAAAGCTTGCCGGAAATCGAGCGTGGCACCTTGCTCGGTAGCCGGATTGCACAACTACGCCCAGAGCTGGATTTGTATCTGGTGAATGATGCGGGCGTCGAAAACATTGCCTCACAAGCTGGCGGCGAAGTATTCAAACGAATTTTTTTCGGTGAAGAAGATCATATCGAGCTTTATAATGCCATCATGAAAGGTGTGGGCGAGCGTTATCGCACGCCATTTTTTAATGCTTTACGTGATTATTCCAAACAACCTACCGGTATGTTTCACGCCTTGCCCCTAGCGCGCGGTAAAGCCATTTTAAACAGCCACTGGATTAGTGATCTGGCACAGTTTTATGGCATGAATTTATTTATGGCTGAAACCTCTGCAACCTCAGGCGGCCTCGATTCCTTACTTGAACCTATTGGCCCGCTTAAACATGCACAGGAATATGCAGCACGCGCTTTTGGTGCCAAACGGACCTTCTTTGCCACCAATGGCACCTCGACCTGCAATAAAATTGTGGTGCAGTCGCTGGTACGCGAAGGCGATATCGTACTGGTCGACCGTAACTGCCATAAATCACACCATTATGGCTTAGTGCTCACAGGCGCTAACGCGGCCTATCTGGACTCGTACCCACTGAACGAATATTCCATGTATGGCGCGGTACCGATTCGCCATATCAAGCAAATGCTGCTCGACTTTAAGCGTGCAGGCAAACTCGATCAGGTCAAATTACTTTTACTAACCAACTGTAC
This sequence comes from Acinetobacter soli, assembly GCF_000760595.1. GTDB lineage: Bacteria > Pseudomonadota > Gammaproteobacteria > Pseudomonadales > Moraxellaceae > Acinetobacter > Acinetobacter soli. Next base: position 156,444 of record NZ_BBNM01000002.1, read on the forward strand.
TTTCGATGGCGTGGTATACGATGTCGAACGTGTCATGATGGAATGCTTGGCGATAAAACCCGATCTCATCTTTTTATGGGATGAAGCATGGTTTGCATTTGCAAGTTGTCATCCGATTTATCGTCAGCGAACTGCCATGGCCAATGCTGCCAAACTGGCCGAGCGCTTTAAAAGCGACACGTATGCAGCACAGTATGAACAGTGGCAACAGACGATTGATTGGGACAACGATGAACAGTTACTCGACACCCGTCTGATGCCAGATCCATCAAAGGCACGTGTCAGAGTTTATTCTACCCACTCGACCCATAAAACCCTTACCGCACTGCGTCAAGGCTCGATGATTCATATCTGGGATCAAGACTTTAAAGAAAAAAGTGAAGAGGCCTTTATCGAAGCCTACATGACCCATACATCTACATCGGCCAATTACCAAATTTTGGCATCGTTAGATGTCGGGCGTCGCCAAGTCGAAATGGAAGGTTATCAATTGGTGCAGCGTCAGTTAGAACTGGCCATGAGCTTGCGCGAGCAAGTGATGCATCACCCTTTGCTCAAGCGTCATTTTCACTTTTTACGCGTGGGCAATGTTATTCCGGAGGCTTACCGCGAATCGGGCGTAAATAGTTATTTTGATGAAGGCAAAGGCTGGGCCAATCTGGAAAAAGCGTGGAGCATGGATGAGTTTGTCATGGACCCAACCCGCGCAACACTCATGATCGGCATGGTTGGTATGGACGGCGATACCTTTAAAAATACCGAACTGATGAACAAATACGGTATTCAAATCAATAAAACCTCCCGAAACACCGTACTGTTTATTATCAATATTGGTACAACGCGCTCCGCAATTGCATATTTGATTGAAGTACTGATCAAGATTGCCCGCGATGTCGATCGACGCGTAGCAGATATGAGCTCGGCAGAGCGGCGTATTCATCAAAAGCGCGTGAACTCTCTCACGCAGGAACAGCCACCATTGCCTGACTTTTCGGCATTCCATGCTGCATTTCAGGGGCAGCGCCTTGATCCGGCTATACAAACCCGAGATGGCAATATCCGTCAGGCCTTTTTCCTGTCATATGAAGATACCAGCTGTGAATATATCGATATTGCTGATGCTGCAGCGGCGATTGCAGCCGGACGAGAACTGGTTTCAGCATTGTTTGTTATTCCGTATCCACCCGGATTCCCGATTTTGGTGCCAGGCCAAGTGATCAGCGCAGAAATTTTACAATTTATGGCTGCATTAGATGTCAAAGAAATTCATGGCTTCCGACCTGAGCTTGGTTTTCGAGTGTTTACGCAAGACACGCTGAATCGGGTACAGCAAGCCAAAGAGACCTATGAGTCTTTGCAGCAATTCCAACATATTCATCATTTACGCGCAGGTTAGTTCCTGCGCACAGCACTCAAATACCGTACGGAACACAAAATATGAGTCTTCAGTCTCTGCCCTCTATTTATGCGTTCCTCAGAAAATACTGGCCAAGTAGTACGCCTCAGAAAACCGCTGAGCTTAAGGAAGTGAACATGAATTATAGTAATAAAGTGACGAGCATTTCTGATATGTTGCTGATGTTTCATCGTAACGAACGTCCGATTTACTTCATCAGCGCGACAAATTTTAACTTATTGGGCATCGATCGTTGGGTTAACCGCTTTCGCTATATCAATTACATCGACTGTTTTGATGGTCGTCATCCAAATGTTTTTGTTCCACCCGAATCTTTGCACGACGATTTTAATTCGATTGAAGACATCAATAATTATCTGCTGCAACATAAAGATGTGGTCGATCTGATTGAGCGGCGTGGTGGAAATCCAGTGGCCACCTTTTTGATGTTTGATGAAAAAACCGAGGAACTGGCCAAAGAAATTGGTCTGGACATCTGGTTCCCACCTGCGGCATTACGTCAGCGCTGCGACAATAAAATGGAAACTGTACGGATTGGCAATAAAGCCGGCGTATATTCGGTACCCAATGCGCTGGCCAAAGTGAGCAGCTATGAGCATTTGCTGCAAATTGCCGACCGTCATGGTTTAGGCCATGATCTAGTAATTCAAACTGCATTTGGTGATTCGGGCCATACCACCTTTTTTATTGCCAGCGAAAATGATTTTAACAAACATAAAGATGAGATTATTCATGATCCTGAAGTCAAGATCATGAAACGCATCAACTGCCGTGGCGCAACGCTTGAAGCCTGTGCCACGCAATCTGGAACACTGGTGGGGCCATTACTGACCGAAGTGGTCGGTGCGCGTGAACTGACGCCTTATCAAGGCGGCTGGTGTGGCAATGAAATTTTTCCGGGTGCTTTTTCCGAGCGGGCAAGAATTAAGGCACGCGAGATGGCGGAGAAATTTGGTAATCAATTACTCAACGAAGGTTATCGTGGCTATTTCGATCTGGACTTTTTAATCGATATCGATACCGATGAAGTCTACTTGGGTGAGTTGAATCCTCGCATTTGTGGCGCCAGCCCGATGACCAATCATGCCGCTTTTGCCTATGCCGATGCGCCTTTGTTCTTATTTCATCTACTAGAATTTTCAGGCGTACCTTTTGATCTCAATGTAAAAGAAATTAACGAGCGTTGGGCGCAGTCGCATTTTATCGATTCGTGGTCACAGGTGGTAATTAAATACACCGAAGATAAAGTCGATCAGGTTACCCATGCACCGCCAACCGGGATTTATCGTATGGCTGAAGATGGCAGCATCTCTTATCAGCGCTTCGATTATGCACGCCGCGCCATCGACACCGAACGTGAAGCCTTTTTCTTGAGAATCACAGGCCCTGGCGATTTTCGTTATGAAGGTGCCGACTTAGGTATTTTGATTACACGTGGCCGCTCTATGGATGATAACTTCCGTCTTAACATTCGCGCACGCGACTGGATTCGTGGAATCAAGAGTTATTATGCTGGTAAGCCGATTGCCACAACACATCACGATTTGGCCCCTGCGCCGGGATCTTTCAAAATACTCTAAGGAAAACTTATGTCTGTCGAACTTCAGTTCCAAGCTATTTTAGAAGATACGCCCGATGAAAAATGGAAAGCGATCTTCCAGCAATTCTGGCCAGGGTATCGTGCATGGTTCTTGCGTAGTGGTGTTGCAGGACGTCCAACCTATCTGGAGTGTCGACAGGCATTACGCACCTACATGCCAGAGCTGATCCCAATTTGGGAAAAACTCATTGCACTGACCGGAGGCGGTGACGTAGAAGCACGCTTTTTATCACTCTGGTGTCCACCAGCGTACATCGCTGGGTGCTCTCAAGGCGTATGGTTCGATCCTCATGCCCAAGAAGAACCGATCCTGCTTCGTAATTATGATTTTGCACCTGTATTACTCGAAGGCAATCTGCTCAATACACGCTGGGTGAATCAACGCGTGATGGCCATGAGTGATTGCCTGTGGGGCGCACTCGATGGCGTAAATGAAGCAGGTGTTTCGGCTTCGCTTTCGTTTGGGGGGCGAACCATCACTGGCACAGGATTTGGTATTCCGCTGGTACTGCGTTATGTACTGGAAATGGCGCAAAACACCGAAGAAGCCGTGGCTATTTTAAAGCGCGTGCCTGTGCACATGACCTATAACGTCACGCTACTCGATCGTAACGGAGACTGGCGCACCGTTTTTGTGAGTCCAGATCGGGAAACTGAAGTGGTTAAACGCCATGCGGTGACCAATTATCAGCATCAGATTGAATGGCCACAGCATGCCACTGCCACACTTTCTTACGAACGTCTGAACTTTTTAGAACAGGTCCTCACACACTCCACCCATTCGTCACAGGTGGTGCAAGGTTTGCTCACCAAACCGCTCTACCAAGATGCATGGCTTCGGGGCTACGGGACGCTGTACACCGCGATTTATCGTCCGGTGTCCCAGCGCGTGGAACTGTATTGGCCACAACAGCTGTGGCCACAGTCATTTGAACAGTTTACCGAAGAGCAGCGCACCATTATTTTGGCGGCACAAGCCGATCCAATGTTGTATTCAGCGCCGTAAACTAACCCAGAATAATGGGCTCATTGCCCAGCTCATTCTGGTCTTGATCATCGTGCTGCATATAAAACTGATCCAGCACCTCACCAATGGCCAAAACCGCATCGACAACCGCAGCACGATAATCACCGTGCTTCAGTTGTTGCACCATAGTGCGACAAATGGCTTCCCACGCCAGCGTATGCGTTTCGGTACAAATTCCTCGATCTACCACCAGTTCGACCTGCTGTTCACATAAATTCAGATACAGCAAAATGCCACTATTATGGGCAGTATCCCAGACACCAAGTTCGGCAAAGAGTTGCTCGGCTCGGCGCCTCGGAGTTTGTTGATAGGCTTGCAAGCATGGGATATGACCTTCAATCACCACCTGTATTTCACCCACGTGGCCATGTTCGGCCTGTGTCACCGCCTGCGCAATTGCAGTCATGTCGGTTTTAGAAAAGTAACGCTTCGCCGCAGGCAAAAAGAAAAAATGTTTCAGCCAGCGTTTTAAACTGGGTTGATTTTGCGCCCTAATTTTAGGCTGGGTAATAATTTGTGTTGTATCGGTTGTTGTTACCATGATCCTGATGCTCCCCCACCACCAAAGCCGCCGCCACCGCCGCTATAGCCACCACCGCCACCGAAACCGCCGCCGCCGCCAAAACCGCCCCCACCACCGCGACCACCGCCCGATGCAAACAGCTGAAAAATTAATTGTGCCAAAGACGTGACCAGCAATAGAAAAATACCCAGACCTGCCAGAAGGCTGGTGATAATTCCCACACCACTAATGATACCGGCTGCAATCCCCGCAACGCCTGCTGTTGCCGCGCTGAGTCGATTCCCCACAATAAAGGATGCAAAAATCCCGACCACAATAATAATCATCGAATAAGTGAGCATCTGTGAACGGGCCTGTTGCTCATGAAGTGCCTGTTCTTGGCTTTCTTTTAACTCCTGTGCTGCCTGCTGCGCGACCTCGGGATCCATATTCAGAATTTTTTCAATTTCATTTAAACCTGCCTGTATCCCTTGCGCATACTGAGCTTGGTTAAAATACGGCGTGATTTGATTACGTATAATCCGCCCAACCACAATATCTGGAAGAACACCTTCTACACCGTAGCCAGTCAGAATCTGAATCCGACGGTCATTGACCGCAATGGTCATTAAAATACCGTTATCACGCTTGGCACTACCCAATTGCCACTGTTGTGCCACACGCATGGCATAATCAAAAATATCCTCTTGACCTGTAGTCGGCACAATCACCACCGCAATCTGGGCTTTTTTTGCTTCGTACAACTGACGGATTTGTTGCTCAATCTGCTGTCTTTGTGCCTCGGTCAGTAAATTGGCCTGATCGATCACGGGGGCATTTAAACTGGGTAATGATCGTATCGATTGCCCTTCGGCCAGATCATTGGCAATTTGGGGTTGCTGTGCAGTAGCCACACTCGATGAGGGTGCTTTCTGATTGCCTTGCTGCTGTTGAATGATCTGTTGTGCTGCCAGCAGTTCGGTATTGTCTTGGGTTTGGTCGCTACCTTGTGCGCTAAATGCGAGACTGCACCACATCAGCGTCAAACAGCCGAGTATAACTGCCCAAGATCCTTGATATAGGCGCCATCGTAATCTAGCCAGAGGGAGCGTCATGGCATTCTCCAGTTCAGGCAAAATTAATTAAATGAGACTGTTGGTGCTTTCTCTGCGCCTGCTTCTGCACTAAAGTTTTGTTTGGTATGCATCCCAATCACTTTGGCTGTCATGGCCTGCGGGAACTGTCGAACATAGGTGTTGTAATCCTGTACCGTACTGATATAACGATTACGTGCCACCGCAATACGGTTTTCTGTACCTTCGAGTTGAATCTGTAAATCGCGGAACTGCTCATTGGCTTTTAAATCGGGATAGTTTTCAGAGACGGCAATCAAACGAGACAATGCGCCAGTCAGCTGACTTTGTGCCTGCTGATACTTTTCAAAAAGCTGCGGGTCTTCAAGGACGGCTTTATCAACTTTCAAGCCAGCCACGTTTGAACGCGCCTGCGTGACGTCGGTCAGCACCTGCTGCTCGTGTTTGGCATAGCCTTTCACCACATTAACCAGATTCGGAACCAGATCGGCACGGCGCTGATACTGGTTTTGTACCTCAGACCATGCTGCCGTCACCGATTCATCTTTGGCCTGCAAGGTGTTGTAGCCACAGCCCGAAAAGATTAGCGTACTGGCCAATACACTGGAAAGTGCCAATTTTTTAAATAAATTCATGTTAATCACCTCATTATTTTTAAAATTTGTGTTTTAAAGGCATTGTAACGAGGATTTTGGCGCTGTTTTGTTTATTTTCTTTATCATAAAAAAACGGGCCAGACGCCCGCTTTTTGGTTGATTCAGGTTCAGCTGTAACGAAGCTGGGCAGAAGTCTCCTGAAATGCCGGCATATCATAATCTGCCGCCATTTTTTCTTTCCAGTATGCAATCAGTTCGCTGTAATCGTGATCGGCAGGGTGAAAATCTGGTTTGTAATAGGCCAGATATTCTGGCAATAATTGCACAAACATTTTGGCCACCAAATAAATCCCGAAAAGATTAGCGCCCACTTTAGGTAAGCTTTTACGTCGATCCTGCATGAACAGTTTGCTGGCCGAGTAAAAGGTAAGGCTGGCAAAGCCTGTAGTGACACTTCGCATTATCAGAGTGCGCAGCTTATGATCGCCATAAATCTCTTGGTACACATCGAAGGCCACAGCACGATGTTCGATTTCTTCAATCGCATGCCATACCCAGAGCTTCATGGCATCTTCATCTAATGTACTGAGTACCTCAGGATGCCTTAAAATATAGCCTCCCAACAAAGCAGTAAAATGCTCAAATGCACAGGTAATGGCAAGCTGCACTTTCGGATGCAAATTACGTACATGACGATCTTTTCGCATAAGCCATGCTTGAAAGCGATCCAGATTATAATCGTCTTTGCGCCATGCATCATTAAACTCAGTATGCGCCTTGGAATGCATCGCCTCTTGACCAATAAAAGCTGCAATTTGAGCCTGAAGCTGTGGATCTGCAATTCGATCACGCACATTACGCACGCTATGCACAAAAAACTGCTCTCCTACTGGAAAGGTCGATGAAAGTGCAGTGAGCAAATGCGACATGACAGGTGAATTGGCAAAGTAATGCCGCTTGATTTTTTCAGGATGGAATTGTAAGCGCCGCACGGTAATGCCCAACGCTTTAGGACGCTGCTGATATGCTTTCGATGCCTGCTGAATCACTGTTGCCATAGCCGAATCCTGCTGTTTTTATCGAGTATGGCGAGTGAATCGATAAAACCCTATGGCAAAACTGCTTGTACAATTGACCGAACTGCTCAACCCGATTAATGCACAAAAATGACAAAAGCCTGCATCCGTGCAGGCTTTTGGAAATGGGTCTTTGGATGTTTTAACGTTACACGTCGAGGTAATCCAAAATACCTTCTGCTGCCTGACGACCTTCCCAGATTGCAGTCACAACCAAGTCAGAGCCACGCACCATATCGCCACCCGCAAAGATTTTCGGGTTAGATGTCTGGAATTTATATTGTTGCTGTTCAGCAGCAAGTACGCGACCCGAGCCATCCAAACCAATATTGGCAGGTGCAAACCAGTCTGCCGGACTTGGACGGAAACCAAATGCCAGTAATACAGCATCTGCTGCTAGAACCTCTTCAGAACCCGGAATCGGTTCTGGACTACGACGGCCACGACTGTCTGGCGCACCTAACTGTGTGGTCACCACTTTCACGCCAGTCACTTGACCATTTTCGCCCATAATTTCGATTGGCTGACGGTTAAACAAGAAATTAACGCCTTCTTCGCGCGCATTTTTTACTTCACGACGTGAACCCGGCATGTTGGCTTCATCACGACGATATGCACAGGTGACCTGCTCCGCACCCTGACGGATCGAAGTACGGTTACAGTCCATTGCCGTATCGCCACCACCCAGCACGATCACTTTCTTGCCTTCAACACTGATGTATTCGCTTGGGTTTTGCTCCCAGCCTTGCGTACGGTTGACGTTGGCAATCAGGAAATCCAGTGCATCATACACACCCTCAAGCTCTTCGCCCGGGAAACCACCCTTCATGTAAGTGTAGGTGCCCATTCCCATAAATACTGCATCGTAATCTTGCAGTAACTGGTCGATGGTGATGTCCGTTCCGATTTCAACATTTAAACGGAATTCAACGCCCATGCCCGTGAAGATTTCACGGCGACGCTTCATCACGTCTTTTTCCATTTTAAACTCAGGAATACCGAAAGTCAGCAAACCGCCAATTTCAGGGCGCTTATCGAAGACCACCGGTTTTACACCATTACGCACCAGAATATCTGCACAGCCAAGTCCTGCCGGGCCTGCGCCAATAATGGCCACTTTTTTGTCGGTCCATTTCACTGACGACATATCTGGACGCCAGCCCAGTGCAAAGGCTGTATCGTTGATATATTTTTCTGCATTACCAATTGTTACCGCACCAAAACCGTCATTGAGGGTACATGCACCTTCACACAAACGGTCTTGTGGGCACACACGACCACACACTTCCGGTAAGGTATTGGTTTGATGGCACAATTCTGCCGCCTGAAAAATACGGCCTTCTGCAATCAGTTTTAACCAGTTTGGAATATAGTTATGTACCGGACATTTCCATTCACAGTACGGGTTACCACAGCCCAAACAACGATGGGTCTGATTGGCAGCCACTTCAGCCGTGAACGGTTTATAAATTTCCACAAACTCAGATTTGCGGACATCAATATCTTTTTTCTCTGGATCTTGGCGTGCTACATCCAGAAACTGAAAGTCATTATTTAGGCGCTCTGCCATGTCTTGCTCCGTGGGTCAGTGTGGAAAACTCGAAAGTTATCCACACTTGCCTGTCAAAATATGAGTAGTGGAATTATTGAGGATCGGCTTTGGTTGCTTTCAACAGCGTCAGTAAGTTAGCAGCTTTTGGCTTGACTAACCAGAACTTGCGACTGTAGAAATCAAACTCGTTGCGGATCTTATACGCCCATGCACTGCCTGTTTCTTTGATGTGTTCATCCAGAATACGCAGTAAGTTTTCTTGATGATCTTCCATCGATTCAGTTGAAATACGAGTTAAATCAATCAACTCATGGTTGTAGTAATCGACGAAGTTATTTTCAAGATCCAGAACGTATGCAAAACCACCGGTCATACCGGCACCGAAGTTATGCCCCACTTTACCCAATACAGTCACGATACCGCCGGTCATATATTCACAGCAGTGATCGCCCGCACCTTCAATAACAGCAAATGCACCAGAGTTACGTACTGCAAAACGCTCACCCGCAGTTCCGGCAGCAAATAACTTACCGCCAGTCGCACCGTACAAACAGGTGTTTCCAATGATGGCAGTATTTTGAGTCTGGAACGGCGAACCTTTTGGTGGGAAGATCGAGATACGACCACCTGCCATTCCTTTCCCTACGTAATCGTTGGCATCACCTTCAAGCTTAATGTGCAAACCACCAGCATTCCATACCCCCAGAGACTGACCTGCTGTACCGTTAAGGTTAAGTACGACCGGATGCGCCTCCATATCGAGATTGCCATAACGACGTGCAATTTCGCCCGATAAACGTGCGCCAATTGAACGGTCACAGTTACCAATCTCGAAATTGAACTCGCCGCCAGTACCTGCTTCAATTGCAGGAAGCATTGCACTCACCATTTTCTCAGCAAGAATGCCTTTGTCGAACGGCTGGTTGCCCTGAACTTGACAATATTGTGCCTTGCCTTCAGCCGATGGATGCGACTGGATTAAAGGTGTTAAATCTAGATGGGCATGCTTGTCGGTTTCACCTGGCAAGATTTCAAGCAAGTCGACACGGCCAATCAAATCTTTAAGCGATGCGACACCTAGTGCAGCCAACCACTCACGTGTTTCTTCCGCAATAAAGTGGAAGAAATTGATCAGCATTTCTGGCTCACCAATATAATGCTCTTTACGCAAGTGATCTTGCTGAGTTGCAACACCGGTTGCACAGTTGTTAAGGTGGCAAATACGCAGGTATTTACAACCCAATGCAATCATTGGAGTCGAGCCAAAACCGAAACTTTCTGCACCCAAAATGGCGGCTTTAATTACGTCTAAACCGGTTTTGAGACCACCATCTGTCTGTACGCGTACTTTGCCACGCAGGTCATTAACACGAAGTGCCTGATGCGCTTCAGACAAACCCAATTCCCAAGGCGAACCAGCATGGTGGATCGAAGACAATGGAGATGCCGCAGTTCCGCCGTCATAGCCTGAAATAGTAATGAAGTCGGCATAGGCTTTTGCTACACCCGCCGCAATTGTTCCTACACCCGGCTCAGACACCAGTTTGACCGATACCATTGCCTGCGGGTTGACTTGTTTCAAGTCAAAAATCAACTGCGACAAATCTTCAATCGAGTAAATGTCGTGATGTGGAGGAGGTGAAATCAAGGTCACACCCGGCACCGCATAACGCAAACGCGCGATCAAGCTGTTGACTTTACCGCCCGGCAACTGACCACCCTCACCCGGTTTTGCACCTTGTGCCACTTTAATCTGCAACACTTCTGCAGAAGTAAGGTAAGCCGGTGTCACACCAAAACGGCCCGATGCGATCTGCTTGATTTTCGAGTTACGAATGGTACCGTAACGTGCTGGATCTTCACCGCCCTCACCCGAGTTTGAGCGTCCACCCATGGTGTTCATGGCAATGGCAATGGCTTCATGCGCTTCTGGCGATAAGGCACCAATCGACATCCCTGCCGAGTCGAAACGCGGTAAGATTTGCTCAACCGGCTCCACCTGTTCAAGCGCAATTGAATTGCTGATTTTAAGCTTGAACAAGTCACGAATAGTTGCTACCGGACGGTTGTTGACCAGTTCGGCGTATTCTTTAAAGTCTTGGTAATTGCCTGAACGTACAGCTCTGTGTAATGCATTGATGACGTCTGGGTTAAAGGCGTGATATTCCTTGCCAAATACAAACTTGAGCATACCGCCTTGGTCAATCGGCTGACGATTTTTCCATGCAGTTGCGGCCAGTTTTTTCTGGTCATTTTCAAGATCGGCAAAAGTTGCGCCTTCGATACGGCTTGGTACACCAATAAAGCAGGTATTGACGACTTCCTTCGATAGTCCCACCGCTTCGAATAACTGACCGCCACGGTATGATGCAACGGTTGAAATCCCCATTTTTGAAAGGACTTTCAACAGGCCTTTTTCGATACCTTTACGGAAATTGGCCTGAGCGTGTACCGGATCGCCGAGGAGTTCACCCTTGGCAACCAAATCATTGATCACGTCATAAGCTAGGTATGGATAAATCGCAGTCGCACCAAAGCCCAAGATCACCGCAAACTGATGCGGGTCACGCGCCACACCGGTTTCAACAATAATGTTGGCATCGGTACGTAAGCCGGTATTGATCAAATAGTGATGGATGGCACCAGTGGCCAATACTGCATTGGCTGGCAGGTAACCTTCGCGGATTTTCTTATCCGAAATCACCAGCAAGGTTTTACCATCGCGAATCGCCTGTGCAGATGCCTCGCAAATACGCTGAATCGCCGCCTGTAAGCCTTCTTCTTCTGGATAGTTCAGATCGATATCGGCAATTTCGTAGCCTTTACGTCCGAGGGTACGAATCTGATGCATTTTGGAGTTTGACAATACCGGACTTGAAATAATCAAGCGATCGGCATGCTCTGGCCCTTGCTCAAATACGTTTTGCTCGCGCCCCATACAGGTTTCAAGCGACATCACAATCGATTCACGTAATGGATCGATTGGCGGGTTGGTGACCTGTGCAAACTGCTGACGGAAGTAATCCGATACAGGACGCACCTGACGAGACAATACCGCCATTGGCGTGTCATCACCCATTGAACCAACCGCTTCTTGACCACTTTCAGCAATAGGACGTAACAACTGGTCACGTTCTTCAAAAGTGACCAAGAACATTTTTTGTGCAGCTTTCAGGTTGTCGCCTGCCAAGCCTTTATCAATTAAATGCTCTTCAAGCTCTGGGCTACCTTGTAGACGCAGCGAGTTTTCACGTAACCACTGACGGTACGGGCGCATACGTTTAAGATGGTTGCTGACATCTTGTGTATCCAGCACTTTACCTGTAAAGGTATCGACCACCAGAATCTGACCCGGACCAACACGGCCTTTCGAGATTACATCTTCTGGTTGATAATCCCATACCCCAATTTCAGAGGCTAAAGTGATGTAATCATTTTTGGTAATCACCCAACGCGCTGGACGCAAACCATTACGATCTAGCATACAAATGGCATGACGGCCATCTTGAATCACAAGACCCGCAGGGCCATCCCATGCTTCCATGTGCTTTGAGTTAAATTCATAAAATGCACGTAAATCTGCATCTAGGGTTTCAACGTTTTGCCATGCAGGCGGCACCAGCATGCGCAAGGCACGGAATAGATCCATTCCCCCGCCGATCAGAATCTCAAGCATGTTGTCGAGACTAGATGAGTCTGATCCGGTACGGTTTACAATCGGTGTGAGCTTGGTCAAACCAGGAAGGAGTGGATTTTCAAATTTTGGTGTACGCGCCATCGCCCAGTTACGGTTGGCAGTAATCGTGTTGATTTCACCATTGTGGGCAAGATAACGGAACGGCTGTGCCAACGGCCAACGCGGTAAGGTGTTGGTCGAGAAGCGCTGATGGAACACCACAATATGCGATGCAAGACGCTCATCTGCTAAATCGGTATAAAAGTCCGCAATCGCTGCTGGCATCATGAGGCCTTTATAGCTAATTACGGTCGAGCATAACGTGGTCACGTAAAACAACGGATCGTTACTGAGTTGTTGCTCTGCACGACGGCGCGCCAAAAAGAGCTTACGGTTGAATTCAACCTCAGTCACGCCCATTGGACAGTTCACAAATACTTGTTCGAAGCCCGGCAACGATTGCAAAGCAATTTCGCCTAACGCGTCGTTATTGGTTGGAACAATGCGCCATCCGATGACACGCAGGCCATCCGCTTCAATTTCTTTGGTTAAAATCGTTTTTGCATGTTGCGCCAAGGCAGGATCAATATTTAAAAACACCGTACCGACTGCAAAAATTTCGCTGAGTGTAATGTCACTGAGCTTTTTTGCTTCTTCACGGAAAAATTGCTTTGGCATAGCCAATAGTAGACCGCATCCGTCCCCGGTTTTACCATCTGCGGCAATACCACCACGGTGCGTCATGCAACTTAAACTGTGAATTGCGGTTTGTACAAGATGGTGGCTAGAATCCCCTTTCATATGGGCAATCAGACCAAAACCACAGTTATCTTTAAACTCATCCGGTTGGTATAAACCTTGAGCGGGAGCTACAGTGTGAGGCGATGGCAAATGCATAGCGTACCCTTCTTCAACATGGCTCTTTCGAGCGTATAACGATCAATTATTTCTTCGCGACGTTGTCTCATTACTCACGTAAAGCTAAATGTTCCACAACCCATTTTTGCGTTACTTCCTGAATATACGCTTTTTTAGCTCTATATGGCAGCAACTTCATGACAAAAACGTGTTGAGTTATTTCGCACTTTTTTAAAGCAGGCGAAACGACGATTTCGCATGCTAATTGAATTTTATGACGGCTTAGCGCCAAAATAGAACAAATTGATCAATTAGCGCATCAAACATGCAAAAAAGATGCCACATTTATTTATAAACGGTTAACTTATTTATTTGTATAGCAATAATATTTTTTATTATTCTGTAAAATTAAAAGCACAGTTTTAAAATGCACCAAAATATTGCACAATTTTAATATTGATCAAAAATAATGCTCTATTTTGGTTCTTTTATCATCAATTAAATGGGTCGCTGATTTCGCGCTCGGTCTGTTTTGGTGCCTTTTGATCGATGGCTGATGCTTTGGTTGAAGACGCTGGTAATTCGGCATTGGAGCGTGACTGGCGAACATCCACCACATTGCCTTGCGCATCACGGCGCGTAACCGTGGTGCTGGTCGTAGATGAGCTCGGCGCGTTTGCCAATGGATTAAAAGTTTGAGGTTCCACGCGCGGCAATGCGGCTGGTTTTAAATTGATTTCATGCAATTGTGCCACCAGCCCTAACTCGTCAGACCCCAGATCATTCACCAGAGGCGCCAGACTGGCAAAAGATACTGCATGCGGGCGAACCGATGCCGGTAGTTTTAATTCAAGCTGTTTTAACTGCGAATTGGCAGCAGACTCACTTCCAAAGGTGCCGTAAACCAGCATATATTGCTCTTGCTGATCGGACCCAGTTAGACGGAAGTAGTAAAACTGATTTCGGTCAGCACGAGTTTTTAAATAGTTCTTAATGATGTCTTCATCTGAAGCACGAAAAAGCTCTATCGTCCAGCTTTTCTTGTTTTCACTGACGAACTTGGTGCCCCGAAACTCGGACTCATGCAAACTGGCCGTAACCACGCGGGTGGTTAAATCCAGGGGTTTCACTTCTTGAGATAGCATCCCAAGATGACTGGTGGCCGCCACTTTCTCGGGTTGAATTTGCACTTGGGTTTGCGCAATATCAGTACGATCCATTTCGACCAGCTTGTCGGTGTCGTTAATTGCCCAAAACACCAATGCAAAAAACAGACAGACAAGCGCACACACCAGCCAGCTGTAATGCTGAATTTTTTGCCATAGTGTGCGATGTGCTGTCATGCATTCACCTTATTGATTTACAGTTTGATTTGCAAGAATTGCGGCTTTCATTTGATCGACATCAAAAGTCTTGGTAATGACCGCCTGACCTAGACGCTGCAATAATACCAGTCTTAGCTGTCCATTGAGCACTTTCTTGTCATGCGACATATAAGACAAAAATGCGTCCAACGGAATTTGCGGACATGATATCGGCAAACGCGCACGCTGAATAATCTTTTTTGTACGTGCCAGATCTGCTTCAGAAATCCAGCCCATGCGCTGCGACAAATCAGCCGCCATAACCATACCGGTTGCCACTGCCTCGCCATGCAGCCATTCACCATAACCCAAATATGATTCAATGGCATGACCAAAGGTGTGACCCAAATTAAGTAAAGCGCGTTCACCTTGCTCTTTTTCGTCGTTTGCTACAATTCGCGCCTTATGAGCGCATGAGCGATACACCGCTTCTGCAAGCAAAGTTTCATTTCCAGCGACCAGCTCGTCCATGTGTGTTTCGAGCCATGCCAAAAATTCAAGATCCCCGAGCAAGGCATATTTAATCACTTCGGCTAAGCCCGCAGACAGCTCACGCGGTGGTAAAGACTTTAACTGTGACATATCGGCCATGACCACTTCAGGCTGCTTAAAGGCCCCGATCATATTTTTGCCTAATGGATGATTAATGCCTGTTTTTCCACCGACACTTGAATCAACTTGAGACAACAATGTGGTTGGCACCTGAATAAAGTATACGCCACGCTGGAAACTCGCTGCGGCAAAGCCAGCCATATCGCCAATCACGCCACCACCAAGCGCCAGCACGGTACAATCCCGATTAAACCCGGCTTGGAGCAGCGCATCAAAAATAAGATTCAAGTGCTCGATATTTTTGTATTTCTCGCCATCTGGCAGCACACATACAGCCACTTGCTTGTCTAGAGCAGTCAACGCATCTACATAGTGTTGCAGATAGAGCTGTTCCAGCGTGGTATTGGTCACGATCATCACCTGACGACCTTTGATATACGGCGCAAGCAGGTTATGTGTCTGTAATTGACTACCAATAAAGATTGGATAACGGCGATCGCCTAACTCTACGTGAAGTGTTTGCATAAACATTTAAACCGGTGAGAAAACTAGTGCAATTGGGGCGTTAAGATCACGCGTAAAATTTGCTGGGCAAGATCACGTGCTGCGCCTTGATTTGTTTCAATAATATGATGGGCCACTTCACGGTACAACGGATCTCGGGTACTGAGTAAATCTCGAAGGCGTTGCTCCGGATTCTCGACCTGCAATAAAGGACGATTTTTATCACGATAGGTGCGTTGTAATTGTAACTCGACAGGCGTAAATAGATAAATCACGACGCCGCGTGTTTTTAGATAGTTTCGGTTTGCTGCTTGGGTGACAGCGCCACCACCTGTAGCCAATACCAAATGGTGACGAGAGGTAAGATCATCGAGCACATTGGTTTCTCGGCCACGAAAGCCCAATTCACCTTCTTTTTCAAAAATCCATGGAATCGTAGCACCTGTTCTGCGTTCAATTTCATGATCGCTGTCGAGAAATTCACGCCCCAACAATTCTGCCAAATGCCGCCCAACGGTGGTCTTTCCTGCTCCCATGGGACCTACCAAATAAATATTGGGTAGGCTGTCAAACTCTTTGCTTGGCAAGGAGTCACCTATTGAATTACTTGAATTAAAACTATATTAATGATTTCCAACAATAGTGTCATTAACTATTCGAGGTGTCACAAAAATTAGCAGTTCATTTTTCGCTTCACTTTTTGCGGTCTTTTTAAATAAACGCCCCACATAAGGCAAATCACCTAAAAATGGCACTTTAGTCACCGCATTAGACGTGGTTTGTTCGAATACACCACCCAAGACAACTGTCTCACCATTATTCACCAAGACATTGGTATTGATCGCATTTTTATTTAAAATGGCCTCACCGTTTTGGGCATAACTATTGATCGAGTCATTGGCAATATTCAGTTCCATCAAAATTTTACCGTCTGGGGTAATGTTGGGTGTGACTTCCAGACTGAGCAATGCTTCTTTAAATGAGGTTGTGGCAGTTGATCCTGCTGCCGAATTGGTGGTGGACTGATACGGCACTTCCACACCGGTTGCTACTTTGGCTTTTTGCTTGTCGGCGGACATCACTTTCGGTGTTGAAATCACCTCACCGTATCCGTCAGCCTGCAAGGCAGACAGCTCCAGGTCCAGCATAAAATCAGACAAACTGATTAAACCAAATGAAATACTGCTGGCGCCTGCTGTCGATACCCCTAAGTCAACACTTAAGTTATTGTTAATGGTGTCGCCATTACGCAAGTTCCATAAGGTTGAATTTTTACCTGTGACCTGTAAATCATTGCCTGTCGACAAGACGCCCCATTTCACTCCCATTTCTTTACTAAACGAGGTCGATGCACGCACAATCCGTGCTTCAATCATGACTTGTTTCACCGGAATATCCAGCAAATCAATCATGCGTCGGATCTGGTCAATCTTTTGCGCAGTGTCATTTAAAATAAGAGTGTTGGTACGCGGATCAAAAGAAATCGTGCCACGCGGGCTTAACAAAGTGCCAACGCTATCGCCCAAAGGCTCCACCGTCGCACTACCAGTCGTAGCAGTACTGGTAGTACCGCTGTTTCGACCTTGAGTAATCAATTTTTCAATATCTACCGCTTTGGCATATTTAAGCTGAATAAACTCGGTTTGTAGCGGCGAGAGCTTGGTACTTTGTGCAATCGCTTTGGCTTCATCTTCTTCAGACTTGATCATCTCGGTGACAGGTGCTATCCAGATCACATTTCCATTACGGCGCTTGTCCAGATTTTTTGTTTTTAAAATAATATCCAGCGCCTGATCCCACGGCACGTCTTTAAGGCGCAAGGTAATATTGCCTTGTACAGAATCTGCGGTCACCATATTGATATTGGTAAAATCGGCCAGTAACTGTAATACGCGGCGTACTTCAATGTCTTGAAAATCGAGTGAAATCTTCTTACCCGTATAGTTTTGGTTGTTTTTTGAGTTTAGTCTGACATTATCTTGTGGACGCTTTAGACTGATGGTGAGTTTATTTTCGGCCTGATACGCCATGTATTCATAACTGCCCGTCGACTGAATCGAGACCACACCGTTGCTGCCATTATTGAATGCATCAATCGATGCCACAGGCGTTGCAAACTCGGTGGTATTCAGGCGGCGCGCCAGATGCGTCGGAATTTTTATGCCGGGAAAACGCACCACCACCTTGCTGCCTTCTTGCTGTACATCGACAGGCGTGGTACTGCCTTGCAGATCAATCACTACCTGCCCTTCACCTTGTGCTCCTTTTTGAAATCCAATATTTCCAATAGAAAGCTGGTTTTTTAGGGCTGGAGCGGCAAGTGGAGTCGCGGCAGAGGCCAGATTATTAATTTTAAGAATGAAGACATTGCCTTCTACACGCGTAGTAAATGCACCTGAATTTTTAAGATTCACCGTGACACGGGCGCGTTTTTCATCTGCACTGACTTCAATTCCCGAGGCTTCATTGCTGGTGATCGCAATATTGCGTTTGGCCAGTTTTTGCGTGGCTTGATCGAAATCCAGAATCAGACGAGAAGGCTGCTCAAGTTGATACGACTGAGGTTGTGGCGGCAGTCCATTAAACATAATCCGCACTTCGGTCCCTTGTCCCGGAATCGTCATCGGGACGACATTGGTAATGGCGACCTGCGCACTTGCAACTTGCATCACGGCATAGGTCACACTTGCCATCGTAAATTGACGAATTACCTGTTTCATCGAGACTCCCCCAAGCATAAAAACGTTCAAGCTTTTTCTCATTATTATTCCCCTGTGCACTAGGGCTTCGGTCCAATTAAAACCAAAGATCGTGGCCGTTCAATAAATCCATCACGTCCATCTGGCACAATTTCCATTAAATCAATTTGTGTGGGTGAGATGGCTACAATCCGCCCTTCATTCAGCCCCATATAATTGCCAATTTGTACCCGCTCAATTTCACCATCAGGCGTTTGAATTAATGCCAGAATTTGGCCATTGATGCGGCGCATACTGCCTTTCATGTTTAATGATTCAAGCGCATAACTTTCAAGTGGCTGTTTGGGTCTGGATAGATTTGGGTAAACGCGTTTTCCAGACATCACCTTGAGTTCTGCGGCAATCGAGTTCGGCAAGAATGGATTGCGTAACTGATTGGCAGAATAAAGGTAGGGCGGAACAGGCATAAATACAGGCGCAGGCTCAATCGGTAACGGTGGCTGACTTCGAATAGCGGCCATTTGCTGCTGCACACTGTCAATGCGTGAGTCACAACCCGCAAGCCCCAGCACCACCACACTCAAGCACAGAAGTTGACGTATCATTAAGGTGTCCCCCCTTGTGCTGCTGCGGGTGCGGCAGATGGCTGAACCGACGAGGCAGCGTTTTGCTCGTCTACACCGATATAACGATATGTTTTCGCCTTGACGCTGTAATCGACCTGCGGAATATCCGAGGTTTCTTTGGCAGGTTTTGCTTCAATGACAAAATCATGCATGGTCACGATACGCGGCAAGGCCGAAATACCACTGACGAAGGCACCAAAAGCATGGTAGTCACCCGTGGCTTCAATCGAAATTGGCTGCTCTACAAAAATTTCTTGTTTGACCTCATTTTCAAGCCGAATATTTTTAAATTTTAAACCCGAGTTCACACCCGTCATGTTGATGTCTTCGACCAAGCCCGGAATCTCACTTTCCTTTGGAAGTTGCGTCAGTTGCTGATTAAAGCTGGCCTGCATTTCGACCAATTGACGCTGATACTGCTGTAGATTGCGTAGTTTGGATTCTTTTTCTTTAAACTCATTCAGAAGGTTTTGTTCTTGCGCACGCGCGGTCTGTATGGTGTCTAACTGCGGACGAATCATGACAAAATAACCAAGCGCCACCACTAAGAAAAAAATAAATATCCAGCAGGTGATTTTGACCGATTTGGGCCAACTCCCGTAATTGCTCATGTCGAGCGTATTAAACTGCTGAAAAAACTTATCCACCGTCATGCGTTTTTTCTGCACAGGTTCTTGCTCAGGTGCCGTGTGATCGACTGGATCTCGTTTCATGGCTTGGCCCCCGCATTGGCTGCTGTTGCAGTGGTGGTTGGTGGCGCATAGGCCACACCAATTTCACCCAAATCGACACTGACCACAAAACTGCCGTATGCTTCTTCAGGTCTTGGCACAACAGACGTTGGCGCCTTCTCTTTGGTATCGTCGACCGCCAGAAATGAATTCATAAAAGCATTACGATACCAAGGCGATGCCTCAAGGTTGCGTAATAATTCGGCTACGGTATTCGGGCTTTCGGCTCGGCCTTCTAGCGTGAATTTATCGCCAGTCCGGGTAAATTTGGTCAGATACATATTGTTTGGTGTAACCCGAACAATTTCATCAATGAGGCGAACTGCCACAGGACGCTGCGATTGCAAGCCCTGAATCAGTTTCATCCGTTCTACAATCGCATCTCGCTGCTGCTGTAAACCATCGAGTGCTTTGAGTTGATGGTCTAAGGCTTGATTGGTAGTAATAAGTAACTGATTGGCCTGCTCTTGATCATTAAGCTTGAAATTAAAATACGTCCAGCCCAATGCAACGGCAGCGCATCCGAGTATTGCCACCAAACCACTGAGTAAAATAAATTCTTTTTTACGCTTTTCTCGCAGTTTATCGCGCCATGGAAGGAGGTTAATGCGTGTCATCATCGAAACTCCTCAAGGCCAGCCCGCATGCCACCATGAGCGATGCAGCATCATTTTCGATCTTGCGAACATCCACCTGTGGTGAAAAATCCATTTGTAAAAACGGATTGGCCACCGTCACCCGATAGCCCAGTTTTTGCTGCAACAATCGGGCTAGCCCCGGAATATTGGCATTTCCGCCTGCGAGCAAAATATGGTCAATTTCGTTGTACTGCGAAGATGAAAAGAAAAACTGTAATGAACGCGCCGCCTGCTGAACCAGCGCTTCTAGGTAGGGCTCAAACACTTCTGCGGTAAAATCCTCGGGCAACGAGCCGTCTTTTTTGGCACGTCCTGCTTCTTCATAAGACATTCCATAGCGTTTTTGAACGTCTTGAGTGAGTTGTTTACCGCCAAAAACCTGCTCGCGGGTATAGATAATCTTGCCCTTTTGCATCACCGACAGCGTGGTCATGGTATGGCCAATATCTAAAATTCCCACCGTACTTACACCCATCGGCAAGGTATCGGCAAAAACCTGAAATGCACGCTCCATGGCATAGCTTTCAACATCTGCCACCTTAGGCGTTAAACCTGCCAGCTCTAGCACTTCAACACGCGTATCGACATTTTCGGTACGTGTCGCTGCAATCAGGACATTGACCCGATTAGGATTGGCTGGGCGTTCTGGCGTGACTTCAAAATCAAGACTGACTTCATCTAAAGGAAATGGAATAAAACGCTCGGCATCCATTCGAATCTGAACTTCTCGCTCATCATCGGTCATGTCGGCATCCATTTCGATCAGTTTGTGTACGACCATTGAGGTGGGCACTGCAATGGCCGCTTGGGTCGCTTGTGGATTGGCCAGATTGATGGCGCGCGTCAATGCGTCGGCCACCGCTTCAGGATTAAGAATATTTTTCTCAACTACACTGCTTTCTTGCAGCGGAATCAAGCCATAACTTTCTACACAGTAACGATCATTTTTGGCAGAGAGCTCGAGTACTTTGACCGAAGTCGAACTGATATCAACCCCAACCAACCCCTTATTGGTTTTACGGTATAATCTGAGCACGTAAATGGTGTCCTATTATTTTTCTGTCCCCAAAGAAGCAAGGGCTAATTTTATCTAGGTCATTAATTTTATGCGGATACAATATCTCATCTAACAATCCGCTATTCTAAAGGATATACTGACCCACAATTAGTTTGCGTTAAGCTCTTATTAAAACCCACTTGTTATGAAAAAGCTATCCAGTTCAGGCCGCGTTCACCCATTTTTTTTGTTCATTATCATGGTACTTGTCTCAGTTCCGATGGGTTTTTATGGCATGTATCTCTATATTGCCCCGTCTTTGCCTGAAATGAGCTCCTTGAAAAAGGCGCCGTTGCTTAAACCATTACAGGTTTATACCGCAGATAATCAATTAATCGCAGAATATGGCGGTAAACTTTCAGTTCCGGTTGAATATAATCAAATTCCACCACATTTTATTCATGCTTTTTTGGCAGCTGAAGACTCATCTTTTTTTGAGCACAGCGGGATTAGTTTTAAGGGTTTGGGGCGTGCATTAAGTGAAACCGTAACCGGTTCAAATGTACAAACGGGTGGCTCGACCATTACCATGCAGGTGGCGAAAAACTATTATTTATCGCCAGAGCGTACTTTAAAACGTAAACTGACTGAAATTTTCTTGGCGCGAAAAATTGAGCAAAACCTGAGTAAACAAGAAATCTTGACGCTATATGT
Source organism: Acinetobacter soli (assembly GCF_000760595.1). Classification (GTDB taxonomy): domain Bacteria; phylum Pseudomonadota; class Gammaproteobacteria; order Pseudomonadales; family Moraxellaceae; genus Acinetobacter; species Acinetobacter soli. Next base: position 178,667 of record NZ_BBNM01000002.1, read on the forward strand.
CAATAAAATTTTCTTGGGAAAAAATGCTTATGGTATCGCGGCTGCCGCCAAGATCTATTATAACAAAACCCTTGATCAGCTCAGTATTGCTGAGATGGCCATGATTTCGGGCTTGCCTAAAGCACCCTCTAAGTACAATCCAGTGGTTAATCCAGAGCGCGCACTTGAGCGCCGAAACTGGATTTTAGGACGCATGTTGCAACTTGGCTATATCAATCAGACCGAGTATCAACAAGCAGTGGCCGAACCTATCAATCTCGATATGCCAGACCGTGGTGTAAGTAACCGCTTCCCGTATATTGGTGAAATGGTACGTGTAGAGTTGGTCGAAAAGTTTGGTGAACAGGCAGTCGATTCTGGTTATAAGGTTTACACCACCATCAATAGCCAGCGCCAAGCCTATGCCGAGCAATCGGTACAAGATGGGCTTGAAGCCTATGATCGCAGACACGGCTGGCGGGGTGCAGAGGCACATGACAAACCGCTGAATCAATTTATTCCTTATGCCAATACCTTTCCTGCAGAAGTCATTAAAGTCGGAAGCAATACATTTGAAGCACGCATGCAGGATGGACAGACCGTCACGGTGCCTTGGTCGGGAATGTCGTGGGCACGCCGCTATCGCAATGCCAATAGCGTAGGCGAATTGCCGTCACGCGCGTCGCAGATTGTGAAAGTCAAAGATATTGTGCGCTTACGTCCGAATGACGATAAATCTGCTTGGTCATTGGTGCAAATTCCACGGGTTCAAGGTCAATTAATTGCACTGAATCCAAATGACGGTTCGATTGAAGCCGTGGTGGGTGGATATAACTTTTACCAATCAAAATTTAACCGCGCATTACAAGGCTGGCGTCAACCGGGTTCGACCATCAAGCCGTTTATTTATGCCTTGGCCATTGAGCGTGGTATGACACCGTACTCCATGGTCAACGATAGCCCGATTACCATCGGACGCTGGTCGCCGAAAAACTCCGATGGCCGCTATCTAGGCATGATTCCACTACGTCGAGCGCTGTATTTATCACGTAACACCGTTTCGGTGCGCTTATTACAAACTGTGGGCGTTGAACGGGCCCGACAGTTGCTGATGGATTTTGGTTTGCAAGACAATCAGATTCCACGCAACTTCACGATTGCCTTGGGTACCCCGCAAGTCTTACCGATCCAGATGGCAACTGGCTATGCCACTTTTGCCAACGGCGGTTATCGTATTCAACCGCACTTTATCCGTCGTATTGAAGATGCTTACGGCAAAGTTATTTTTGAAGCAAAACCTGAGTATGCCTGTATTCCTTGTATCAATGAACAGCCTGCTGCTACAGATACAGCACCTCAAACCCCAGATGATGAAGTGATTGAGGTCAATAACCAGACCTTGCAGCAACCACCCGCTCCTGCTGTAACAGCATCTGAAGATACTGCCAACTATCGTCAAGCACAGCGGATTTTAAAATCCAGTTCAGCTTATGACATGGCCAATATTCTTCGGGATGTTATTTTGCATGGTACAGGGCGCGCGGCGCTTAAAATTGGTCGTGACGATTTAGGCGGTAAAACCGGTACCACTAACGATGCCAAAGACGCCTGGTTTGCAGGATTTAATGGCAAACTCGTTGCAGTGGCATGGGTCGGTTTCGACCAGCCTACAACGCTGGGCCGACGTGAATATGGCGGTATTGCAGCACTACCGATCTGGACCAACTTCATGGATCAGTCGCTAAAAAATACACCATCTGCGTGGGTACGTCTGGACAAAAATGCCAAAGCGCCAATTTCACGCGAAAAACCAACCATTGAAATTAATAATCGCAATGACGATAAAGCCTCACCACCGCTGGCACGTCCGCTATATGTGCCTGCGCCTGTGGCACCTGTTGCAACACCTGACAGTGATTTTGCCGATTTACCGGGTGAAGAGATTCAGGTTCCACCATCGAATACCGCGCCATCGACACCCAAGAAAAGCGATGCGCCCAAACGCGGCGATGCGCTAGAAGGCCTGATTAATCAGGTCACTTAATCGAAAAAAAAACAGCCATCAAATTGATGGCTGTTTTTTTCGGACTTTAAATAGATAAAGCTGGAAACTTGCGGTGAGGTGCATGCCCTCTTGCGCTTCAAGTGCTTCTCGTTTTTCAGCTTTAGCTTTATACGCATATGGCGTCATGGCGATTAAATGCTTGAGTTGGATTTGATTTAAATCAAACGTACTTTCCACACTCACAGATTTAACCAGTTCGAAATCGTGCTGAAGCTGCTCGACAAACTTTTCAGGAGTATGCGGATTCACTTCATCAAACAAGGCCGCGCGCATACCAAGTAAATGCTGGGGTGCTGGCGTGGCCACTATCAAGTAACCTTCCGGTTGAAGGACACGTAAAATTTCCTTTTGGGGAATCGGACTAAATAGACTGGTGCAGACATCTATGGACTGATCCAGTACCGGTAGCACTGCGCCAGTTCCAACCACCCACGTCACCTGTCGATTCAGTTTTGCTGCACGTTGAACCGCCGTCTTGGCGATATCCAGCCCAATACAGTGCTTTACATGCTGTTGCATGGCATCGGTGTAATATCCTTCGCCGCAGCCAATATCGAGCAAGTACTTTGGATTTAAGCTGGCGAGTTCAGCTTCTAACGCATCGCGTAAAGGCTGATAAAATCCCTCGCTTAAAAAAGCACGTCGGGCCTGAACCGACTCAGGGGTATCGCCCGGACTTTTACTGTGCTTGTGCTGCACCACATGCAAATTTACATAGCCTTGTTTGGCCACATCGTAGCTATGTCCTTGCGTACAGCGCCAAGTCATCTGATCAAGCGCCAGTTTGTCGCCGCACACCGGGCACATCAACACATTCATATTCGGTTTCCTCATAAAAAAAGCCGGCGGTGCCGGCTCTTTTTGTCTGATGGGTAGCTTAACGCAATTTTAAAGTCATTAGCCCCAAAACCACCAGCATAATTGTAATAATCCAGAAACGCGTCACGACCTGCGTCTCTTTCCAACCTTGTTTTTCGTAATGGTGATGCAGCGGCGCCATCAAGAACACCCGCTTATTGCGCATTCGCAGCGATCCGATCTGTAAAAATACCGAAACGGCTTCCATCACAAAGACACCGCCCATAATGGCAAATACGATTTCCTGACGCACCATAACTGCAATCGTGCCCAGCATCGCACCCAGTGCGAGTGCACCGACATCACCCATAAAGATTTGCGCAGGGTGTGCGTTGTACCATAAAAATGCAAGACCTGCACCCACCATCGCCGAGCAAATCACCACCAGCTCAGAGGTATATTTCACATATGGAATATGCAAGTAATTGGCAAAACGGATGTCACCAGCCAAATACGCAAATACCCCTAAACCTGCTGCCACCATCACAATCGGCATAATGGCCAAACCATCCAAACCGTCGGTCAGATTGACCGCATTGGAAGCGCCATTGATTACCAGATAAGTAAATACAATAAACGCCAGACCCAAAGGAATGGCCGACAACGGAATGGTGAGATTTTTAAAGAATGGGATCAATAAATCCAGCATGTTGGCAGTGTGAATCGGATTGTCTTGATGTTGTGCAATCACATACAAACTGATTCCCGCACCAATAGAGGCCAGCGACGTCCAGAAAAACTTTTTACGTGCAGGCAGTCCAGCATTGTCTTTATAACGAATTTTGATCCAGTCATCGGCCCAGCCCACAGCGCCAAAAACCACCATCACGCCCAGCACAATCCAAACGTATGGATTGGATAAATCTGCCCAGAGTAAGGTGCTGATTCCAATCGAGAGCAAAATGAGCACACCACCCATCGTGGGTGTTCCCATTTTTTTGGCATGATTTTCAGGTGCAAAAGAACTAACGGCCTGACCGTATTTCAATGCTTGTAGTTTACGAATCATCATCGGACCAAGCATCAAGCCAATTGCCAGTGCCGTAAGGACACTGAGCAACGAACGTAATGTTAAATAACGAATCACTTGGAACGAGCTGTTATAGCCCGATAGATGTTCAAACAACCATAACAGCATTTAAAGTTTCTCCATCAAATCAGCCATCAACGTTTCCATATGGGTATAGCGAGAACCTTTAAACAAGAAACTCATGGACTGGGGTTGATGTTGGTGTGTTAATTCAATTAAAAATGGCAGCGCGTCTGCCTGTGTTGCAAACGCAGTTAATTTTTCTGGATGCTTACTACGCTGGGCACCCTGTTGCATGGCGGCCGCATACTCACCTACCGCCACGACATAATCAATCGCTTCGAGCACAAGATCATGCCCTAAATCGAAATGTTCCTGCGTGCTGGCGTCACCGAGCTCACCAATATCACCCGTCACCATCACTTTTACACCGGTCTGCTGCGCCAGTACGCCTGCGGCAGCCCGCATGGATCCCGGATTAGCATTGTAGGTATCATCGATAAACAGATGCTGCTGGTGACGAATAAAGTTGAGTCGTCCTTTAGCGCCTTGCGCATGCTCAAGCCCTGTCACGATATCATTCAGCTCAATACCCATTGCCAACGCAAAGGCAGTTGCGGCCAATGCATTATCGACATTGTGTTCACCGGCAAAGGGCAAAATCACATGCGCTTGACCACGTGGAGTATGCAGATGAAATTCACTCGATTGTGCATGCAGCACCACATCCGTGGCATATACCTCGCCCCCGTCACCAAAACTTAAATGTTTTTGGGTCCGGACGGCTTGGCGAATCTGCTGGGTAAAGTCGTCATTGGCCGGCACAATTGAAGTGCCTGCAGCATCGATATGATGATAGATCTCGGATTTTGCACGGCAGATACCATCACGCCCACCAAACTCACCCAAATGTGCCGTACCGATATTTAAAATACCCGCCACATGAGGTTGTACCAGTTGCGACGTATAGTCAATTTCGCCCTGATGACTGGCACCCAGCTCCATGACCGCATAACGGTGCTCGGGTTTTAGCTCAAGCAGCATCATCGGTACACCCAAATCGTTATTTAAGTTACCGCGCGTGACCAGCGTCGGCGCCAGTCGCGACAAGATGCTGCCCAACATTTCTTTGGTGGTGGTTTTACCACTACTTCCAGTTAGCGCCATGACCTGTAAGTCTGGATATTGCTGACGACGATAAGCGCCCAAATGCCCAAGCGCCAAGCGGGTGTCCGAAACCACCAATTGGCAGATGTCTAAATTTAGTGGACGCTCTACAATCGCGATCTGACAGCCGTTGGCAGCCACCTGTGCCACAAAGTCATGGGCATCAAAGCGCTCACCTTTGAGGGCAAGAAACACATCGCCGGCTTCGGCATGGCGTGAGTCTGTTAAAATTCTTTTAATTTGCGTACTTGGCGCACGCCCGTTGTGCCAATGGCCTTGGGTCGCGTGCTGTAATTGTGCTGCGGTCCACGGCTCAAGTGGCACCGTACTGGTTGTCGACGTATGCATAAAAAAACCTACTGCGCAGAAGAGGCCGAAGAAATCGATTGATGCTGAGCGTCTAGGGCATTTTGTACCTCGACAACATCATCAAACCAATGGCGTACACCCTGAATATCCTGATAATTTTCGTGGCCTTTTCCAGCGATCACCACAATATCGCCCGCTTGTGCATGATTGACCACATAACGGATTGCATCACGTCGATCATGTAGTTCATACACCTCATGACCAGAAAAATCGATGCCGGCTTTCATATCTGTAAAAATCTGCTCTGGATTTTCTGTCCGTGGATTATCCGATGTCAAAATGACTGGATTTGCGCCATTTAAGGCTGCTTTGGTCATCAGCGGGCGCTTACCCCGATCTCGATCGCCACCACAACCAAACACCGCCCACAAACGCTGCCCGACATGACGCTGCAAAGTTTTCAACACTTGTTCAAGCGCATCTGGTGTATGGGCATAATCCACTACAAAAACGCGCTCTTGATCGCGGATCACTTGCATACGCCCTGGCGCGCCTTTGAGCTGTAGGGTGCTTGCACAAAGCACTGCCAGATCAAAACCGGCTTGCTCTGCTGCAATTAAGCTAGCAACCAAGTTTTCGACATTAAAATGCCCAAGCAATGGGCTGTGTACCGGATACTCGCCCTGCGGCGTAACCAAAGTAAAGCGCGCACCTTCCAAGCTAAAGCTTAAATCTTTAACGCTATAGTCTGCGGCCTGTTGAAGCGAATAGGTAAGCACTTTAGGCTGAGCGGGATTCGCGCGAGCCACTTGCAGCATGAGCGGTGCAAAGGCATCGTCTAGATGAATAATTGCAACTTTTAATGATTCAAAGGCAAACAAACGCGACTTGGCTTCTGCATACGCTTCCAGCGTGCCGTGGTAATCCAGATGATCACGACTTAAATTACTAAATACCGCGATTTCAATGGCACAGCCTTGCAGTCGGCCTTGCTCTAGTCCATGCGAGCTGGCTTCTAGCGCAGCAAATTTGGCGCCTTGCTGTGCATAGTCATGTAAGGCAGACTGAAGCTGTAGTGCGTCGAGTGTGGTGTGCGTCGATGGATTTAAATGCGGTAAAATTCCGTTACCAGTGGTGCCCATCACGGCACAGGTCTGATGTTGCAAGGTCAATAGCTCTGCAATCAGGCGTGAAATAGTGGTTTTACCATTGGTCCCCGTGACGGCGACAATCCGTGCAGGCTCAACAGGTGCAGTATGCTGCAAATAAGCACGTTGCCAGATACCCATGCGGTGGCGGACATCTGGACACACCCATTCTTTTTCCAGCCCCAAAGGCTGTTCGCAAATCACACCTAAAGCACCATGTGCCAGTGCCGCTTCGGCAAAAGCACGGGTTTTTTCTGGCTGTGAATAACTGGTCAGTGCAATAAAAAGCTGATCTTTTTTAATAAAACGGCTGTCGAGACAAAATCCCTGAAACGGTTGATCTCGCCAGCAAACCGCCGCATCTACTGCAGCGATCATTTGAAATGAAACGCGCATTCTCCACCTCTTATTGGCGTTTTAAAATTGGATTACTTGGCGTATCCAATGGTTTATCGAGTGGAACATTCATTAAGCGAAGTGATTCTTGCATCATTCTGGTAAATACAGGCGCTGCCACCAAACCGCCGTAGTAACGTCCTTGCGGGTTTTCCACCACCACAATCATGGCCAAGCGCGGATCACTCACTGGCGCTACACCCGCAAACAGGGCGCGGTATTCATTTTGTGCATAGCCTTTACCATCGGCACGTAATTTATGCGCGGTTCCTGTTTTACCCCCAACACGATATCCCGGAATATTGGCCTGTGTTGCAGTTCCCCCAGGCATTGTCACCTGCTCAAGCATCATCAGCACCTGATCGGCAATTTTTGGGTTGAGGACCTGCTCACCTTTAGGCTTTTCATCCAGTTTACGCAGGCTCAATGGCATTTTTACCCCATGATTGGCCAGCATTGCATAGCCTTGCGCCAACTGTAAAATGGTGGCATTGAGGCCATAACCATAAGCCATGGTTCCAATTTGCGACGGGGTTAGCTTGCTTGCAGGTAAAATCAGACCACCACTCTCGCCGGGAAAATGCACGGCTGATCGCTGACCAAAACCGACACGGCGGAAAAAGGTCGGAATCGAATCTTTCGGTAGCGAAAGGGCAATTTTGGCAGAACCGACGTTGGACGACTTTACAATAACCCCTGTCAGGGTAAGCGCACCATAGTTATGCGTATCGCGAATGGTATGCCAGCCTAAACGCATCGAGCCCGGTGAGGTATTGACAATGGTATTTGGCGTATATTGACCACTTTCGAGCGCTGCTGCCACCGTAAAGGGCTTCATGGTCGAGCCCGGCTCGAACATATCAATCGCGCCGCGGTTACGCATGGCATCCTTATTTGACAGACCATTTTTGTCATTCGGGTTATACGATGGCCAACTCGCCATCGCCAGAATTTCACCGGTTTTTACATCTACTGCAATGGCAGAGGCCGAACGCGCATTGTTGGCCACACCCGCAGCAGTTAACTCACGATACATGATGTATTGCAGACGTGAATCGATACTCAAGGTAATATTTTCGCCTGGCTCACCCTCTCGAATAACTTCGGAGATTTTTAAACGATTACCGCGCTTATCACGAATGACTTTTTGCTCACCATCAATTCCGGCCAGTTGCTTGTTCAGCTGCATTTCCAAGCCTTCAACCCCAATGCCTTCGCTATTGGTTAAACCAATGATCTGGGCATTGGCCTGCGGCTGTGGATAGAAACGCTTATAGTTTTTCTCGGTATAAACACCCTGAAAATTACGCTTCATGATCAGATCTGCTTGCTGCGGCGGAATCTCTTTTTGCAAAACCAGATAGCGCGAACGCGGTCGGGCATACATCTGCTTTTTGAGTTCAGCACGATCCATCCCGACTGCATCGGCCAGTTCATCCAGATTAAGGTTTTTGTCTGGTAACTGTCGCTTGAGCTTGCGATTGTTCGGATCTTTTTTCAGCTCGGCAGAAATTTCATCGTATTCTTTTTTGGTATCGAAATAGTCACGTGGATCAACCACGACCCGCATAATTGGCGTACTGATCGCCAGTGGCACGCCATGACGATCACTAATCACGCCGCGCATCGCTTTGAGCTTTTCTGTTCTTAAAATATTGGCATTGGCCTTATTTTGCAGAAAATCCTTATTGATCACCTGTACATAAAAGGCACGTGCAATCAAAATGGCAAAGCAGAGCAATACCACCGCCCACAGTAAGTAGAACCGCCACAGATCAAACGCCAGTGTGGGTTTCTCTGTAATAGATTGCTGTTTTTTTCTTGTTTGCTTGGTTCGCTTGTCGATCATACAGCAGGCCTTAGTGTTTTTGCTCAGAGGTCATAGGCAATGAAATGACTGCCGTTTGCGCAGCAGGTGGAGAGTACATGCGTAATTGGGTTACAGCACGTGAACCAATTTGCGCGGTTGCACCAAAGGTTTGTTGCTCAATCAGCAAGCGTCCCCACTCGGCATTCAGATCATCTTTTTCACGCATGAAGCCGCTCAGTTCTCGATAATCGTGCCGATACTCAAACACCTGAAATACCACCATCAGCGCACTAACAAAAACCAGAATCACCATTGTGGCATATACCATCATTTTTTTTATCGGCAATGATCCTGCTTTGTCCACGTTGTCTTTTTTATCCATGCTCTGCCTTTATACTAAACGTTCAGCAACCCGAAGCCATGCACTGCGCGAACGCGGATTGGCTTTTACTTCTTCTTCACTGGCCCGTATCCGGGAAATTTTCTTTAAACGGCGCGTATCGATTTGCTGTTGCGGCATGCCCCAGCCAGAATCTTCTGCAATGGTCGATTCCTTTTGAATAAACTGCTTAATCAATCGATCTTCAAGCGAATGGAAACTAATCACTGCCAGACGGGCCTCAGGTTTGAGTAAATCGACCGCCTGTGGCAAAAACTGCTCGATATCTTCAAGCTCTTTATTAATGGCAATTCGAATCGCCTGAAAGGTGCGAGTGGCTGGGTGTTTATGTTTTTCCCACTTCGGATGTGCAGCTTTTACCAACTCCGCCAGTTGTGCTGTAGTTTCAAGTAAACCCGCTTGCTTAATGGCTCTGGCAATACGGCGGCTGTATCGTTCTTCGCCATACTGATAAATAATATTGGCTAACGCTTCTTCTTCAATATGCAGCAACCATTCTGCGGCGGTCTGACCCTGAGAGTTGTCCATACGCATATCGAGTGGCCCGTCTTGCATAAAACTAAAACCACGTTCGGCCTGATCGAGCTGCGGAGAAGACACACCAAGGTCTGCCATAATGCCATCGACATGCTCAATGCCCCGCTGGTTCAACTCGGTTTGAATATCGGCAAAACTGGCATGAATAATGTGAAAGCGTGAATCTTCTTGCTCGAGCTGGTGTGCCACCGCCAACGCTTGCGGGTCTTTGTCAAATCCGTAAACTTGCGCATCTGGGCCCAGTTTGGAGAGCAATAAACGGGTATGACCGCCACGGCCAAAGGTGCCGTCAATATAAATTCCTGTGTCGCGATTGGCCAGTAAGGCATCTACAGTTTCATGAAGTAAGACAGAAATATGCGACATAGGTAAGGCGTCAGAAAAATGTTAAAAATTTAACTGCACATTATCACCTTGTTTGAGCAAAGCTCCAAATGTCTTTTTGTAGGGAAATATTACTTTTTATCGATAAATTCATTTAATTTTTCTTTTTTGTTTAGCTTTAAATCAATTACTTAGCACAGTCTGACTCAAACTGAAAGCAAGCAGGTGAATTTTTGGCCTTTTACCCTCACTTCAACTGCTCAAACATTCAGCAGATATAACCTCCCTTCAGATCATGCGACATTACGGCTTTTCTGTATAAATCTGATCAAAGATGGCGCCATTCACAAAATGGGTCTTTTGCGCTTTGGCCCAGCCACCAAAGACGGAGTCGATGGTAAATAATTTAATCTTGGGAAATTTCGCTGCATATTTTGCTGCAACCTGTGGATTTCGCGGTCTAAAGTTGTATTTGGCTGCCAGTGTTTGCCCCGCAGGTGAATACAGATAATTCAAATACGCTTTGGCCAGATTACGGTTTCCATCCTTATCGACCGTTTTATCGACAATCGCCACCGATGGCTCAGCCAAAATCGAAATTGAAGGATAAATAATTTCAAACTTATCTTTGCCAAGGCCCTGTGTCGCCAGCAGTGCTTCATTTTCCCAAGATAATAGAACATCACCAATGCCTCGTTCGGCAAAAGTAGTCAGCGAGCCACGCGCTCCCGAGTCGAGTACTTTGACATTTTGATACAAGGCCTTAACCAAGGCACGGGCTTTGCTGTCATTACCTCCCGGTTGTTTCAGCGCATATCCCCATGCCGAGAGGTAAATCCAGCGTGGTGCTCCTCCAGTTTTTGGATTTGGCGTAATAATTTCCACGCCCGGTTTGGTCAGATCATTCCAGTCTTTAATGGCTTTAGGGTTACCTTTACGAACCAAAAATACAATGGTCGACGTATACGGCGCTGCATTGTTTGGAAATTGCTGCTGCCAGTTTTTCTTGATCAGACCAGCATTGACAATTTCGTCGATATCATTGGCCAAGGCCAAGGTCACCACATCGGCCTGTAAACCATCTATGACCGCCCGTGCCTGCTTTCCAGAGCCACCATGTGACTGTTTAAAATTAATCTCCTGCCCTGTTCGCGATTTCCAGAAGTGTGAAAAGGCTTGGTTATATTCCTGATAAAACTCACGTGTAGGATCATAAGACACATTTAAAAAGTCTTTTGCTGCATGCGTTTGTACTGCACCCCACCCCAGCAATGCCACAAAAGACAACTTTAAAATATTTTTCATTATTGTTCACCTTTACTATTTTTTGATAAGAAAAACCTCTTTAAAGCATAAACAAAGTTACAAACGAATAGTTATACGAAAAAAATCAGTCTTCATCGCTATTTCTGCTATGCATAAATTTTCGGCTAAACCCATGTTTATCATCAGATTAAGTGTAGCCCGGCTTAACAAATAGGAATCATTCTTACAATCTTCATTGTTTGTACATAGTTTTTCTAAATAATAGATTTGGAGCAGCGGAGTCTCTCTAGCGCACTAAAAGCTCACCAAGTTCTTTGTCTTTTTGTAAAAAATGTGACGTAGTTCAAATTTTATATTGATAAAACATGGTGAATTTGTACAATTAGTGCTACGTAAGATGGACGCTAAAAACAATTCATCGTTGTAATTTTGGGGAAATGAACATGCAGTTTGTTAAAATTTTGGGGCTCAGCTTGAGCTTAAGTATTCTAGCGCCTATGGGATTTGCTGCATCACTCGACAATAGTGCAGTCAAAACATCTGGAATCACCACTGCTCCGTCGCCTTTAATTGAAAAGGCGCTCAATCAGCAAAAACGTAATGTCTCGGCCTTAGGCAACGACAACGACCTGATCATGCTCAATAGTCTGCGCGTGACCGCATCTCAAAACTTTTTTGCGACACAGCATCAGCGTTTTTCACGTTTTGTCCAGTCGCTCTTTCAACCACATAGCTCGTAATTTTCTAAACGTAGCCCCCACTACGTGATTCATCAAAAGCCTGATCTCTGACTAAAATTAATGGTCTAGATATCAGGCTTTTTCCGTTATACTGTCTCTCAAATTTCATCTTGTTTTTTTAGGCCCTATGAAAGTTCGTACGCGTATTGCACCCTCTCCAACTGGTTTTCCCCATGTAGGTACAGCTTACATTGCTTTGTTTAATCTGTGCTTTGCCAAACAACATGGCGGTGAATTCATTTTACGTATTGAAGATACCGATCAGCTTCGTTCGACGCCAGAATCTGAGCAAATGATTTTGGATTCTTTGCGCTGGTTAGGATTGAACTGGTCTGAAGGGCCAGATGTGGGCGGTCCACATGCGCCGTATCGTCAATCTGAACGTATGGGGATTTATAAGCAATACGCACTGGATTTGGTTGAAAAAGGTCACGCGTTTTATTGCTTTGCAACCGCAGAAGAACTCGACCAAATGCGTGCCGAACAGCAGGCGCGTGGCGAAACCCCAAAATACGATGGTCGCGGACTCAAGCTTTCTGAAGAAGAAGTACAGCGCCGTCTGGCTGCGGGTGAACCCCATGTAATCCGCATGAAAGTACCTGAAGAGGGAATTTGTAAATTTAACGATTTACTGCGTGGTGAAGTCGAAATCCCTTGGGCACAGGTCGATATGCAAGTCTTGCTCAAGACAGACGGTTTACCTACCTACCATTTGGCCAACGTGGTGGATGACCACCTCATGGAAATTACACACGTTTTGCGTGGTGAGGAGTGGTTACCGTCTGCGCCAAAGCATCAGTTGTTGTATCAATATTTTGGTTGGGAAATGCCAACGCTGTGTCATATGCCGTTGCTACGTAATCCAGACAAATCCAAACTTTCCAAGCGTAAAAACCCGACATCGATCAATTACTACCGCGATATTGGGGTATTGCCAGAAGCATTGCTGAACTACTTGGGCCGCATGGGCTGGTCTATGCCAGACGAGCGTGAAGTCTTCACGCTTCAAGACATGATTGAGCATTTTGATATTCAACGTGTATCTTTAGGCGGTCCAATTTTTGATGTCGACAAATTAAACTGGCTCAATGGGCAATGGATCAAATCGCTTACGCCGGGGCAATTGCTTGACCGCCTGCTCAACTGGAAAAATGATCGTGCGACGCTTGAAGATATTGCTGCTGCGATTCAGCCACGTATCAACTTGCTGTCTGAGGCAGTGAATTGGGCTGGTTTTTACTTTAATCATATGCCTACCATTACGGCAGAGATGTTTGAAAGCAAAAAACTAAGCAGTGAACAGGTTCGCCAAAGCTTGCAATTTGCAATCTGGCGCTTAGAAAGTCAGTTTACTTGGAACAACGAGACCGTGAGTCAGATTCTGATGGATCTTGCCAATCAAATGGACATCAAGCTGCGTGATTTCATGCCTGCGTTTTTTATTGCAATTGCCGGATCGACCAGCTCTACCCCAGTGATGCAATCGATGGTGACCTTAGGCCCGGATTTAACCTTTGCCCGTTTACGTCGTGCGCTTGAAATTGTAGGTGCACCGAGCAAAAAAGAGCTAAAAGTGTGGGAAAAACTCAATGAAAGCTTGAAATTGCCGAAAAATGAAGCAGTTGATCAATCTTAATTGATTTTATAGTTGACGGATGAGCGCAATCCCCCTAATATTGCGCTCACACAGACTGGGGTCATAGCTCAGTTGGTAGAGCGCTACAATGGCATTGTAGAGGTCAGCGGTTCGATCCCGCTTGGCTCCACCAAATCTCAGATTGTGTAGCCTCACAAGTCCCTATCGTCTAGAGGCCTAGGACATCGCCCTTTCACGGCGGTAACCGGGGTTCGAATCCCCGTAGGGACGCCAAATTCAAGAAAAGCCGCTGACTTACAGCGGCTTTTTTTATTTCTGATTTTGCTGACTCTTCGCTAAAATGAGAAAAAAGCCAGATGGAGATCCCATGCAATACCGTTGCCCCAAATGTCAAAGTGTAAAAATCATGCCGGTTAGTCAAGGCACCACCAGCGCACGCCCCGTGGTTCCTAAAAGTCTGGTGATTTTGCTGCCTTCTATTTTTATTCTGCTGTTACTGGTTCTGATCAGTTTAAGTATGTGGATTTTTGGAGATGGCGCTGGCACCAACCTGCAAATTGCAACCGTGGTGGTTTTTGTGGTGGCTGCTGGTTCTGGTTTGATGTTTTGGCGAGATTTACCAGATTTTAAATTGTCGATGCAATCTTTTATGCAATCGCAAAAACACTGGAAATGCCGTGAATGTCATCACGAATGGCAAATCTAAGTCATCTGATGTGACATATTAAAAAAAACCATCTGTTAGTGCAGATGGTTTTTTTCTGGGTGTGCATGAGTATGTGCATGTGCCACACATTCATCTTCTTCTATCTGTAAGGTAATTTCAGCAATGCCATGTTTGTGCGACAGCATTTCATAGGCCGCATGGTACAAAGCATTACGATCCGCAGTAGGTGCAAACAAATGAACCGTCAAATGAATGTTTTTAGAGGTAATGGCCCAAACCTTAAGCTGATGAATACTTTCAACTCCCTCTAAATTTAATAAATCCTCTCGAAGCTGTTCCACATCAATTTCTTCAGGCACTCCTTCTAGCAAAATGTTGATGCTCTGACGTAGCAAAATCCAGGTACGAGGCAAGACCCAAAAGCCAATCGCGACCGCAATAATGGTATCGACCCAATACCACTGGGTGAAGTAAATCACGATTGCCCCGATAATGACCCCAACTGACCCCAAAGCATCGCTGAGCACCTCAAGATAAGCGCCTTTCATATTCAGATTTTCAGTGGCACTCGACATCAAAATTTTCATCGAGATTAAATTAATGATCAAGCCGAGACTGGCCACAATCAACATGCCCATACTCTGGATTTCGGGAGGTTGGCTAAAGCGCTGATAGGCCTCGTACAAAATATAGATCGCCACCACAAACAACATTAAGGCGTTAAATAAGGCCGCCAAGATTTCAAAGCGCTGATAACCGAAGGTTCGTTTGTCATCTGCCGGGCGTTTGGCAATTTTGATGGCCACCAGTGCAATTGCGAGGGCAGCAGCATCGGTAAACATATGCGCCGCATCGGACAACAACGCTAAACTTTGTGTAATGAAGCCAGCCACCACTTCGACGACTAAAAAAATACAGGTCAATACCAATGCAAAGGTTAACTTTTTGGCATTGTCTTGTGTCACAACAGCATGACTATGATCATGCCCGTGATGTGTCCCCATACTGAACTCCTTATTTTTGAATCGATGTGTTGTAAATAGACGCCTCTATGTACGTTTTAAAATAGTCAATCGAGTCTTCATGACATCATGATGTAACATGAAGACCCGTTACAGTGGTTTAATGATCGGTAGCAATTGCGTGTTTTTGTTCGCGTCGCTCATTCATCCAGCGATATACCACGGGTAAGATCAGCAAGGTGAGTAGCGTCGAGGATAAAATCCCGCCAATGACCACAGTTGCCAAAGGCCGCTGTACTTCGGCTCCTGTACCTGTGGCCAGTGCCATAGGAATAAAACCAAACGATGCCACACATGCTGTCATCAACACTGGGCGCAAGCGGAGAATCGCCCCGCGCCATGTGGCGCTATGCACATCCAGAGTCGAGCGCAACTCCTTAATAAAGGTCAGCATCACCAGCCCATTGAGCACGGCTACTCCCGAGAGTGCAATAAATCCGACACCTGCCGACATCGACAAGGGAATATCACGAAGCCAAAGCGCCACAATACCGCCCGACAACGCAAATGGTACGCCACTAAAAACCAGCAAGCTTTCGCGCAGGTCGTGAAATACCGCCATGAGCAGAATAAAAATCATCAGCAAAGCCAGCGGAATCACGATTTGCATGCGTGCGGCGGCTGAAGCCAGATTTTCAAATTGCCCGCCATAACCCAGCCAGTAACCACTCGGCAATTTTTGCTGGGCCAAGCTTTGCTGCATCTCGGCCACAAAAGAGCCGAGATCTCGATCACGTACGTTGGCGGTCACAATGACACGGCGTTTGCCATTTTCACGGCTCACCTGTGAAAAGCCCAAAATCGTTTCCACTTTAGCCACATCTTGTAATTGAATCAGGCCACCATTAGGCAATTGCAACGGCAGCATCGCCAGTTGCTGCGGGGTACGCAATTGATCATCTAGTCGAATGACAAAGTCGAAGCGTCGGTCTCCTTGTAAAATTTGACCCACACTCGCGCCCCCGATACTGGTTGCCACCAGATCCTGAATGGCTTTGATCGAGAGGCCATATTGCGCGGCCAAGGCATGATCGATCTTCACATTGAGCAACGGCAAGCCATCGGTTTGCTCGACTTTGACCTCACTGGCGCCTGAAATGGTTTTAAGCTGCTGAGCGATTTTTTCTGCTTCACGATTCAGAACTTCTAGATCATCGCCAAACACCTTGACTCCGATATCACTACGTACGCCCGAGATTAGTTCGTTAAAACGTAATTCGATGGGCTGGGAAAACTCGCTGTTATTGCCCGGTAGCTGTGCCACGGCATCCAACATACGAGCACGCAGTTCATCTATGGTTTCGGTTGAGTCTGGCCATTCTTTACGTGGTTTAAGCAAAATAACGGCATCTGAAATATTTGGTGGCATCACATCGGTGGCGACCTCTGCCGTGCCTGTTCGTGCAAAAATCGCTTTGATTTCTGGAAATTGCTTTAAAAGCTGTTGTTCAACCTGTGTCTGAATTTTTAGTGATTCCTCAATTCCTGTGCTGGGTGCACGCATCAGTTGCAAGGCAAAATCTCCTTCACTGAGCTGTGGTGCAAATTCACTTCCCACTCGGGTCGATATCGCGGCTGTAATGAGTAAGATACCAACCACACCGGTAAGCACCACACGACGCCATGCATACGCCCAATCTAGCAACGCTGCATAAGCTCTTTTCAGTGCCAGCATCCAACGGCTTTCGGTTTCCTTCACTTCTCCAGTCACCCAAAGGGCAACAGCCGCGGGTACAAAGGTAATCGACAAAATCATGGCGCCTAAAAGTGCCAAGACCACCGCAATCGCCATAGGATGAAACATTTTTGCCTCAACACCAGACAATGCAAAAATGGGCAAGTACACCACCATAATAATGAATTGACCAAAAAGCAGCGGCCGACGAGCCTGTTTTGCTGCCAAAAAGACTTCTTTAAAACGCTCCTGACGGGTGAGTAGACGGCCTTGAAGCTGCTGTGCTTCGGCCAGTCGACGGATACAGTTTTCCACAATAACCACTGCACCATCGACAATGATGCCGAAATCAAGTGCGCCCAGACTCATCAGGTTGGCACTGATGTGCTGCTGAGCCATACCCGCTAGCGTAAATAGCATCGACAGCGGGATCACACACGCGGTAATCAATGCCGCCCGAAAATTACCCAGAAAAATAAACAGCACCACAATCACCAAAATGGCGCCTTCAATCAGGTTTTTGGCCACGGTCTGAATGGCACGATCCACCAAGGTACTGCGGTTATAGACGGTTTCCAGTACCACACCCGCGGGTAGAGAGGTCTGGATTTGTGCCACTTTGGCATCGAGTGCCTGCGCCACGGTTTTGCTGTTTTCGCCCATCATCATCATGGCGATGCCGAGCACGGTTTCTTCGCCATTGTAGGTGGCGCCACCCGTGCGCAGATCATGTCCGATCGAGACCTTTGCAACATCCGAGACACGTATTGGCAAGCCACTTTTGGTCTCTAGCGTAACATTTTCGATGTCTTGAATACTGCTTAACATGCCTGGCACACGGACGGTGAGTTGCTGACCATTGTCCTCGATAAATCCTGCACCACGGTTCTCGTTATTGTCGGTCAGGGCTTGTTGCAGTGTCGTAAGGGAAAGATTAAGCTGCTGCAACCGATTTAAATCTGGCGATACAATATAGGTTTTATTGTATCCACCAATGCTATTAATTTCGGCGACTCCCGCCACACGCTGCAATTGCGGACGTACAATCCAGTCTTGAATTTCCCTAAGATCCATTGCTGTGTAGGATGAGCCATCGGGCTTTTTAGCCTGAGGTTCAGCCTTGATCACCCACTGGTAAATTTCTCCCAACCCTGTCGAAATTGGCGACATTTGTGGATCGACACTCGCTGGAAGTGCACTTTTTGCTTCCTGTAAACGCTGATTAATCAGCTGACGTGCCCAATAAATATCGGTTCCATCTTTAAAAATAATCGTGACTTGCGACAAACCATAGCGGGAAATCGAACGGGTTTGCTCCATGCTGGGCAATCCGGCCATGGCATTTTCAATGGGATAGGTAATCCGCTGCTCCACTTCGGTTGCAGTAAAACCATTGGCTTGTGAATTGATTTGAACTTGTACATTGGTGATATCGGGAACAGCGTCAATCGCCAGATTTTTGTAGCTGTAAATGCCGATACCGATCCATGCGACCATAAACAGCAACACCCAGATGGCATTCTGGATGGCGAACTGGATCAAACGATCGAAAAGCCCTTGTGCAGGCGGCAAGCTATCTGTGTGCTTAGTGTCCATGCTCAGCCTCGCCTTTTTCCAGTTCAGATTTCAAAACGAAGCTTCCCTCACGCACATACTGCTGCTGTTGGGTCAGTCCAGAGACAATTTCAACCCATGCACCATCGCTCGAGTAGCGACCAGTTTGTACGGGCTTTGGCTCGAAGCGCAGCCCTTTTTTATCTTGAGAGACCACAAACACCACCGACTGGCCTTCTCGTTGCTGAATCGCACGCTTGTCTACACGTAAAACAGGTGCAGCATGAGGTGTTTCGAGCAGCACATTAACCATCAAATTCGGACGTAATTCTTTGGCCGCAGTCAGCACCTTGCCACGTACTTGCAGACGACCAGTGTCTTGATCGGCCTGTGCGGTTAAGCTCTGAATTTGTGCCTCAAACTCATGTTGGGTTTGCAAGGAAACAAATTTTATTTTTTGACCCGGTTGCATGGCGACTGTGCTGCTATTGGGCAAAATAAACTCCAGCCATAATTGATCGAGCTGATCAATGACAAACAAAGGTTTACCTGTCGCGACTTGCTCGCCCACCACAATATCTTTGCTGCTGATGGTGCCACTCAGCGGCGCACGCACAGCGTATCGACCCTGACTTCCTGCGCTGGCCCCGTAGGCCGAAAGCCGCTGTGTCGCCGCCTGAACCTGAATTTGTGCCTGACGATAGGCATTGTATGCACGCTGATAGTCCTGACGTGCAGACACGCCTTGATTCATCAGTTGCTTCTCACGTTGATAGTCTTGCGCTGCAAGATTGAGTGCTTCACGTGCCAGACTTAAATTGGCCTGTTGATCAATCAACTCGGGAACAAACAGCGTCGCCAAGACTTGCCCTTTTTTAACCGACTGTCCAAGACTGACATTCACTTGCTCGACTTGCGCCATAAAAGATGCTCCCACATGCGCCTGTGCATCGGTATTGACCACCAGTTTTGCCGGATGCCGGGTCTGTTGCTGAATTTCGCCCAAACGCACACGATCGGTCACAATGCCAAATTGCTGAAGCTGCTGGGCTGTAAAGATCAGTTCTGGCTGCTCTTCTTGATGCGCCTCTGTGGCTTTTTCTTGATGTGCTTCATGACCGGATTCTTCAGTCTTAGCCTCTTGCGCCTCTGCATGTGCATGCTCAGCTCCACCCCCATTCATAGCACTCGATTTTTTGCCGGAAAATAGCAACATGCCTGCCACGACCAGACTGATGATCAATACCAGCACCACCCAAAACCACTGCGATTTTTTTGTTAACATTAGTTTGCTCCATTACCAGTATTGAGGCTTTGCGTGTCTTGCCAGAGGGTATACTGGAGTTGTTCCAAGGCATCGGCCGACATAATCGTATCGGGTGAAATCCCGAGTGTGCGTGCTTCAAGTTGCAGCGTGCTTTGCCATGCCTGTTTCAAAAGTTGATTTTTTTTAAGCTGCTGCTCATGCAATTGCAAAGCAGCTTGCTGTACATCGGTTATGCTGAATTTTCCCGCCTGAAAACCGAGTAGCATTTTGTCGAGTACCTCGACTGAGAGCGGGATCTGCTGTTTTTGCATCAACTGATATTGCATATTTAACCCTGTTAACTCGGTTTGAAGTCGCTTGAGCTGATTGAGGTTTTGCTGCGCATAAAAACGCTGCTGCTGATCTAACAGTTGCTGCTTGGCGGCATAGCCCTGCAAGGCATACTGCTGCCGGTCAATCAGATTCAGTGGAATTTCAACAGCGGCGCGGATTTGATTATCACGTCCGCTCATGCCTGCCTGCTTGCTCTGTACCACTCCAAGCGTGACGGTCGGATTGGGCCGACGTTGTGCTTTTAAATAATCTATTTCTAAACGCTGCTGCTCGGCCTGCAACTGCATGGCTCGTGTATATAGGTTGGGTTTCGCATCGAAAGAAGTACTTGTAGCGGGCCAGATCGCTGCGGTGTCATCTGCCACCTGATAGTTCGTGATTGACTCTCCCCAAAGTGCCGCCATTTTTTGTTTGGCCAGATTTAAGCCAAGTTCACTTTCTTGAAAGGCACGTTGATTTTCAACATGATTCATCAGACTCCGATCAAAATCGACCTGTGCGATACTGCCCGCTTTATAGCGTAAACGCGCAGCATCCAGAATTTTTTGGCTACTGCTGAGTTGCTTGAGCAAAATGGCATGCTGCTGATCAGCCACCACCACCTCGGCATAGGCAGCTTTAACAATCAGTTTCAGCTGCGCATCGAATAACATTTGTCGATGATTAACCTGTTGCACCTGTATCTGTGCCAATCGCGTTGCGGCGCGGCGTTCACCAAATAGATCCAGTTTTTGACTAATCCCAAACTCAAGCTCTTGATCATCGCCAGATTGAAAACCGGTCTGTTGCACAGTCACATTTGGATTAGACCATAGCTGGCTTTGCCGAACGGCAGCATGGGCTATTTTTTGCTGGGCCTCCCAAATGGGAATATGCGCCTGATAGCGTTGAACTTTTGCTAAAATCTCGGCGTAATGAAGAGCAGATGATGTGGTTTGAACAGCTTTAGAATGAGCTGGAGATGTGTATTGTGCTGCATATAATGGGGGTGAAACCCATAATGCGCCCAGTAATATCCCGCCGAGCATCAATGAAGCGCCATGCGTATCCACGCGCAATACGCGCGGTAAAGATAGAAAAATAGACATAAAATAACCCTATGAAATAGTTAATATTTCTGGTGGGTTGTTTTGGCTACCCCACCAATAGCGGGGTTAAAATAGGCGGCGGGTTCGGGTGAAATAAATGCGGCGACTGATACGCGTTTGCCCAGCTATAATGCTGCTGAATCAGCTGACCCAAACGTAATGGCTCTGTGGCAGATTGCTGCTCAGCAATAGACAATACGTGTAAGCAAGTGGGTAAATGATCGTGATGATCCTGAAACACCGCAGGATTAGAAGATGCAGATACGCTGGATGAATATGCAGCGTGTGACTCTGCCACTGGCGCATGATGACCAAAATGATACGCCACCGTTGCAGTGGTCGATTCGTGTGCACAAAACGCGGCCGCCACATTCCAAAAAGTTTGGAACATGAACAAACTCATCAAGACGGTTATCCAAACAGTCGAGCGCTTCATACAAAGCCATCATTTAAAATCGTGCCAAGTATAGCAACGCTGTGGCATGTAATAAAATTACTTTTACCCACACATGCTGATATAAAAAAACCAGCCCTTAGGCTGGTTTTTCATGCAGGAATTAACCTGTAATTTTTTTGTATTTGCTGCGCTTTTGCACTGCATCATCACCTAAGCGAGACTGACGGTACGCTTCGTATTCTGCATAGTTACCTGTGTAGAATTCTGGCTGTTCATTCTCAAATGACAAGATGTGCGTTGCAATACGGTCGAGGAACCAACGGTCATGCGAGACCACCATTACAGTACCCGGGAACACCAGAATAGCATCTTCAAGCGCACGTAAGGTTTCAATATCCAAATCGTTTGATGGTTCATCCAGCAAAATAACGTTGGCACCCATTTGCAAGATTTTCGCCAGTTGTAAACGGTTACGCTCACCACCAGACAATTCACCTACACGTTTTTGCTGATCTTGGCCTTTAAAGTTAAAGCGACCAATATAAGCACGCGATGCGATTTCGTAATCACCAATTTTTAAGATATCCAAACCGCCAGAAACTTCTTCCCATACGGTTTTGTTGTTATCTAAGGTGTCACGAATCTGACCTACATACGCCACTTTCACTGATTCGCCCAGTGTGACCGTACCGGTATCAGGCTGCTGCTCGCCAGTCATCATACGGAATAAGGTGGTTTTACCTGCACCGTTTGGACCCACGATACCAACAATTGCCGTTGGCGGAACGGTAAAGGTCAGGTTTTCATAAAGCAAACGGCCATCAAATGATTTGCTGATGCCTTCAACCTCAACCACTTTGTTACCCAAACGCGGGCCAGGTGGAATATAGATTTCAGAGGTTTCATTTCGTTGTTGGAATTCTTTCGAGTTCAGCTCTTCAAAACGCTCCATACGCGCTTTGTTTTTCTTTTGCTGACCTTTAGCATTCGAACGAACCCATTCAAGCTCTTTCTTCAAGGCTTTGGCAAATGATTCTTCTTGCTTTTGTTCCTGCTCTAAACGCGCATTCTTTTGTTCTAACCAAGAGGTATAGTTACCTTGGTATGGAATACCATGCCCGCGGTCAAGCTCCAAAATCCACTCGGCGACGTTATCGAGGAAATAACGGTCGTGCGTAATCGCCACGATGGTGCCCGGGAAATCTTTCAAGAAACGCTCTAACCAAGACACCGATTCGGCATCCAAATGGTTGGTTGGTTCGTCAAGAAGCAACATGTCTGGCTTCGACAACAGCAAACGGCACAGTGCAACACGGCGGCG
The DNA here is from genome assembly GCF_000760595.1 of Acinetobacter soli. Lineage (GTDB taxonomy): Bacteria > Pseudomonadota > Gammaproteobacteria > Pseudomonadales > Moraxellaceae > Acinetobacter > Acinetobacter soli. The sequence continues at coordinate 201,617 of NZ_BBNM01000002.1, forward strand.
CTCACCACCAGAAAGCAAAGAGACATCGGCATCCCATGCTGGAAGATTCAAGGCATTTGCCGCAATTTCCAACTGGTTGTCGAGGTTATGTGCATCCCACGTTTGAATAATTGCTTCAAGCTTTTCTTGCTCTTTGGCTAATTTGTCAAAGTCGGCATCTGGATCTGCATATTCAGCAAAAACCTGATCAAGGCGCTCAAGCGCATCGAGGGCTTCACGCACGCCATCTTCAACGTTGCCACGCACGTCTTTATTTGGATCTAGCGGTGGTTCCTGCTCGAGGTAACCAATTTTGATGCCCGGCTGTGCACGTGCTTCACCTGAGAAATCTTTGTCTACGCCCGCCATAATACGAAGCAAGGTCGATTTACCTGCCCCGTTTAAGCCGAGCACACCGATTTTGGCACCCGGAAAAAATGATAAAGAGATATCCTTGAGGATTTCGCGCTTTGGCGGAACCATCTTGGACACTCGGTTCATCGTGTAAATATATTGGGCCACTTAGGACTCCTCAATTGAAAAACCAACAGATCGCAATGAGCGAAAAATAGCAGCTATTATATGCTGAACGCGGCAAAAAAATAAGGCGTGATTGAGTTTAATCGGTTTTTATGACTGATAAATGTCGTCAAAATTGTTTCCTGATATAAAAAATGCATGACGCTAGATCATGCATTTTTTATTGATATCCCGACTCAAAGATGCATACTTTTAAATAAATTTATTTAATAAAATTATTCACCAACAAATTTTTAACGTCATCTACTCGGCCCGACATCAAGGCCTTGATTGCATAAAGTGAAGTAGACGACACCTGATTCAGATTCGGATCTGGCGGCATTACCAGTTCCATCGGATTAGTATGCACATCGAGTAATGCCGGGCCATCATGCTTTAAAAATTGTTCGACTGCTTGCTCTAAACCAGCACCGTGCGTTACGGTCTGCCCATGCAGCCCAATCACACTGGCCAGCTTGCCAAAATCAGGATTAACCAAGTCCGTATAGTGGTCAAGCATTCCTTCCACTTTTTGTTCAAGCTCCACAAAATTCAGTGAACTGTTGTTAAACACCACAATCTTGATCGGTAGTTTTTCCTGAATGGTGGTGAGTAAATCACCGAGCAACATGGCCAAGCCCCCATCTCCACAAAGTGCAATAATCTGACGCTTCGGAAAGGCTTTTTGTGCGCCAAGTGCCTGTGGCATGGCATTGGCCATCGTGCCGTGCAATAAACTGGTAAAGGTTCGGCGTTTACCGTTTACATCAATATGTCTGAGCACCCAGACCATCGGTGAGCCACCATCGCCAAAGAAAATTGCATCCTGATCGGCGTAACGGTTCAGCAAAGACACCAGATACTGCGGATGAATCAGTCCGTCTTTTCCGACGCGTTCCTCTTTATGGCGTGTTTCATCACTCTGATGTTTCAGTTCAAGACAATGATCCAAAAATGCGCGTTCTTGACGTGTTTCAAGCAGTGGCAATAAGGCATTGAGCGTCGAGGAAATTTTACCTACCGCACCGAGTGTAATGGGATGGCGTCGCCCTAAATGTGTCGGATCAATATCGATCTGCAAGATTTTGGCATGACTTGGATAATACTGTGCCCATGCAAAATCGGCCCCCAGCAAAATCAGTAAATCGCAATCCATGAGGGTGTGATAGCCCGCTTTATTGCCAAAAATACCCGTCATGCCCATGTTGTACGGATTGTCATATTCAACAAAATCCTTGGCACGTGAAGTATGGGCAACAGGTGCTTTTAACTTCTCTGCAAAAGCCACGAGCTGATCATGTGCATCTTCACATCCTGCACCAGCATAAATACCAATTTTTTGATGCTGTGAAATCAGCTCAACGATCTGCTTAAGCTCGGATTGACTTGGCAATATGTCTGGATGTGTTTGGCGTGGCACGAAAGGCAAGCCTGCTTCAGCCGATGCTTCACTGATGTTGGCTGGCACAATGACCACGGCGACACCACGCTTGGTCAGGGCAGCCTGACACGCCATACTCATGATATGTCTGGCCTGAGAAGGCTGCGTGATTTCTTCACAAAAAACCGAATTTTTCGCATAAACCGATTTAAAATCGACATATTGCGGGAAGTCGATAAATCCTGCCATTTCGGTCGAAATCTGGCTGGCAATCAAAATAACGGGCGCACGATTTCGGTGTGATTCATACAAGCCATTAATAAAGTGCAGACTGCCCGGCCCGCAAGAACCAGCACATGCCGTTAAGTGACCACTGAGTAATGCATCCGTACCTGCTGCAAAGCCACCTACTTCTTCATGGCGCACATGAATCCATTCAATTTTACTCTTCGACATAGAGTCAGTGACATGGTTTAGGGTATCTCCCACGATACCGTAGCAACGTTGAACACCTGCTTGCTCCAGCACCTCAATGATAATATCAGATACTTTTTGAGTACTCATTATTTCACTTCTCCAGCTTTTTTATCATGAATTGAATAACTTGTATTTTTATAGTGTTCTTGCCACGCTCAGACTGCCAGTAAGTTTTTGTGGCGTTCTCTCAACATCGTGTAAAGTCATAAAGATGCTGGGCAAACATCCAGCTCAAAATTATTATGCTTAAACCTGCTGAACTTTCCATAAAAACGTCTAAATCACGCATAAAGAATATGCTAAAAAAATGGATCATTCTTTGATCATTTCAATAAAAACAATGACACATCGCTACCAAGACGAAACACTGGCTATTCATGCCGGTTACCAGCCCGACCCCACCACCAAAGCCGTGGCCGTTCCGATTTATCAAACCACGTCTTATGCCTTCGACAATACCCAGCACGGTGCAGACCTCTTCGATTTAAAAGTACAAGGCAATATTTATACGCGAATTATGAACCCTACTACAGCCGTGCTGGAGCAACGCCTTACCGCACTCGAAGGGGGAATTGGTGCCTTGGCACTGGCATCAGGTATGGCCGCCATTAGCTATGCCATTCAAACCATCACCGAAGCCGGCGACAATATTGCGTCTGTGTCTACACTGTATGGTGGCACCTATAATTTATTTGCGCACACCCTCCCCAAGCAGGGCATTGAGGTACGCTTTTTTGATTACCAGCAACCAGAGCAGTTGCACAGTTTAATTGACGAGAAAACCAAACTGGTTTTTGTAGAATCGATAGGCAATCCTTTGGGTAATATTATCGACTTAGAAGCAATTGCCCAGATTGCCCACGAATATGGCGTGCCCGTGGTGGTCGACAATACTGTGGCCACTCCCGTGCTGCAAAAATCGTTTGAATTTGGTGCCGATATTATCGTGCATTCATTGACCAAATATATTGGCGGTCACGGCAATAGCATTGGTGGCGTGATTATCGACAGCGGCAAATTTCCTTGGGCGAAATATCCTGAGCGCTTTAAAGTGTTAAATTCGCCAGATCCGAGCTATCACGGCGTCAATTATGTCGAGGCTTTGGGAGAAGCCGCATATATTGCCCGTGCGCGCGTGGTGCCACTTCGTAATACAGGCGCAGCGATTAGCCCTTTGAGTGTTTTTCTGATTTTACAGGGCCTTGAAACACTCTCTTTACGCATGCAAAAACATACCCAAAATGCGCTTCAAGTTGCGAAATATTTAACACAGCATCCGAAAGTCAAATGGGTGAATTACGCGGGTTTAAAGCAACATCCGCAGCATGCGCTGGCTCAGAAATATGTGAAGGGTACGCCCTCTGGCATATTATCCTTTGGTGTTGAGCATGGTCGTGAAGGCGGAACGCGTTTTATCGATGCACTGCAACTCTTTACCCGCCTCGTCAATATCGGAGATGCAAAAAGTCTGGCGTGTCATCCTGCTACCACCACACACCGTCAGTTAAATTCAGATGAGCTCAAGGCTGCAGGTGTTTCAGAAGATATGGTTCGACTCTCGGTTGGAATTGAGCATATTGACGATTTACTTGCCGATCTGGAACAGGCATTGGCTCGGGTGTAAATGATCTTTTATAAAAAGCGCCTCTCAATAGAGGCTTTTTTTGTTGTACTGCTTCAATATTTTGTGCTAAAAGTAAACTTATCCGCTAGATTCAATTAGAGCAATTACTCTAAAAACTTTTGTAATTTCATGGACTTATGACTAGATTTTTTCTTTAAATCAATTTAGATTAATTTCATCGACGAGTCTCATTTCACCCTATTGAAGAACCTAATCGACTAAAATAACTATAGCCATTGCTTTGTGACATAAATCAGGGAAAAACGCGTGAATAAAAAACTTGAAGCTCTTTTTCAACAGAACGTAAAAGGTAAAGTTGCCTTAATTACAGGTGCCTCTAGCGGTATTGGTCTGACAATTGCCAAACGGATTGCTGCTGCGGGAGCACATGTTTTACTGGTGGCCAGAACTCAAGAAACGCTTGAAGAAGTAAAAGCTGAAATTGAGCAAAAAGGTGGGCATGCCTCTATTTTTCCGTGTGACCTGACCGACATGAATGCCATTGATGAACTTTCTAAACAGGTTATGGCACATGTCGATCACGTCGATTACCTGATTAACAATGCGGGGCGTTCAATCCGCCGTGCCGTTCATGAATCGTATGATCGTTTTCACGATTTTGAACGAACCATGCAGCTCAACTACTTTGGTGCAGTGCGCTTGGTCTTGAATCTCTTGCCTCATATGATCAAACGTAAAAATGGTCAGATCATTAATATCAGTTCGATTGGTGTTTTGGCCAATGCCACACGTTTTTCTGCCTATGTGGCGTCTAAAGCTGCCCTAGATGCATTTAGTCGTTGCCTGTCTGCCGAAGTCCTCAAGCATAAAATTTCAATCACCTCTATTTACATGCCTTTGGTTCGTACGCCAATGATCGCGCCGACCAAAATTTATAAGTACGTTCCGACACTTTCACCAGACGAAGCGGCCGATCTGATTGTCTACGCGATTGTGAAACGACCAAAACGTATTGCGACCCATCTTGGACGTTTGGCCTCAATTACCTATGCCATTGCACCGGATATCAATAATATTCTGATGTCGATTGGCTTTAATCTGTTCCCAAGCTCGACAGCCGCCATTGGTGAACAGGAAAAATTGAATTTGCTCCAGCGTGCCTACGCCCGTTTATTCCCGGGTGAACACTGGTAAGTTTGTATAAAAAAGCCTCTCTATATGAGAGGCTTTTTTATAGAATATGAAAAAAAATAAAGAATTAAACGAATACAACGAAATTATAATTTTACCTTTAAATTGAAAATTTTTATCAGCGATTAAGCCGCATTATGATTAAAAAATCTACATGTATAGTAATATTTTTATATGTGCTGTAGCAATAATTTATTCATAAATTGCTTGAGTAGGCACTATTAATATCGTGTTAGTTAGTATCACTTAGAGAATTAGATAAATTGGCCTAATAATGACTACAGGGACCAAAAAAAATATAAATTATATTTATTCTTCTGAATTTACTACAATTATTATTTGGTTTTAAAGTAATAGTACTTAGAATATCCGTTATCTTGATTGCATTCAAAATTCCACCCATTTTTTTTAAAAAAATTAATTGCATTAACGTTTCGTATAGAGACTAAAGCTTTCCAACAGTCTGATTCATTAAAAGAATTACTATTAATAATTTTATTTAAAATTTTGCTACCATATCCCTTATGTTGATAATCTGGATTAATTGAAAAATCAGATATAGCATAATAATTATACTCAGACTGGGGTAAATAAATACCACATACTGCCAATAGAGTATTATCTTTAAAAATACAAATCTGTTTAAAATCTTTTTGATTTAGTACAGAATCCAACCACTCCTGATCTATATGCTCTAAAGCAGAAGAAATACTTTCATGCTTAAACCATTTATCGTATTCTAAGAAATCATGTTCAGTAAAGTCTTTAATATTTATTTCCATTCAAACTTCCTAAATCAGTTTTTGTATTATTTTCAATTATTTCATGCTTATGAGTGATAATAATTTAGATTTTTAAAAATCTTTACAACCGACAAATTGAAAGTGATAAGTTATCGAGCAACATGTGAACAGAGAACCTTACACAAGCATTACGTAGGCAATGACGTATATGAGATAAAGAGCACCAACGCTGATTCATCATTCAGATAGAGGCTCTCAACTATGCTCTTAATTATATCATCATGCTTTACGGGAACGAATCAATGACATACTCAAGCAGGCATTTTTAACTACACTATGTAAAGCGATGAGGAATTTAGACCATTTAATTCTGAATTATTTTGTGATTTATAACCGCTATATATCAAAATTAATTTCAAACCCGCTTACCCGTAATCAAATGAATAAGAAAGCGAAAACCGAGTGAATTGCTTAACTCGGTTTTAAATAAAATACTGTCAATCTATTTCATGATGGGACAAAATATCAAGTCGGGATTAGAGAAAGTTGACTTTGCCTGTTTTCACATCATAAATGGCGCCTACAATATCAATCTGTTGATGCTCAAGCATCTCTCGAAGTACGGCACTGTGCTTGATAATGTACTGAATATTGTAATGCACGTTCATGGCAGTCACCTGATCAATAAACGCGGGCGTGAGACTACGAGGCTGCATGATGTCATAGACATTATCCACCGAGTGCATCAGTGGCCCAAGTACATATTGAATATGCGGCATTTCCTTAATATCTGCCACACTTTGTTTCTGCAAGCTCAGCTGGCAGGCACTGGTCACGGCCCCACAGTCGGTATGACCCAACACCACAATCACTTTTGCGCCTTTGGCCTGACAGGCAAATTCAAGTGAGCCGAGCACCTTCTGACCGGCCACATTTCCTGCAATGCGTAAACTGAACAAATCACCGATGCCGACATCAAACAGCATTTCTGTCGGTGCACGCGAATCCATACACCCCAGCACTGCTGCAATCGGATGCTGACCTTCATCTGCCGTAACGCGAATCTGGCGATAGATATCGCGCTGCAAACGCTCATTTTTAACAAAGCGCTGATTGCCCTCTTTAAGTAATTTCAGCACATCCGATGGCTTAAGTTTGGACTGCAAATCACGTGTGCTGATGTCGATATCCAGTACAGCATCATCGAGTTCTTGATAATGTTGTTTAAAACCGATCAGCTTTAAATCAATCTGGCGTTTTATTGCTGTTTCGTTTTGGTATTCCTGAATCACTTGATAAATATCAGGATCGATACTGTCTGACTGTGTGGCATCAATCACCAGTTTTTCATGCTTATGTACCCGTTCAAGCGCAGAAATAAGCGATGCCCGATTTAAAAAAGTCACCTGAGAAGGCAGTTCGATTCGGGTAATCACACCGTGCAAATGCTTTTCACGATATACACGTACGCCTTTATGCAGATTTCCATACAAGATAAACACGATACTGCTGGCCAAACCAATTAAAATCCCGACAAGCAAATCGGTCAGTAAAATCGCCACCAAGGTAATCATAAATGGAATAAACTGCGTCCAGCCTTGCTGATAAAGCTTTTTAAACAGACCTGGATGGGTGAGTTTAAAGCCCGTTAAAATCAAGATTGCGGCCAGCGCAGACAATGGAATCATGTTCATGAGTGGCACAAAAAACAGCACCGCGAGTAACAATAATATTCCATGAATAATGGTGGAGCATTTACTGCGTGCGCCAGTATTGGCGTTAACTGAGCTACGCACAATCACTGAGGTAATTGGCATTCCACCAATCAAGCCCGAAATAATATTGCCTGTGCCCTGCGCCCAGAGCTCACGGTTCGGTGGTGAAGCACGCTTGTGTGGATCAAGTTTGTCGGCGGCTTCCAAATTTAACAACGTTTCAAGCGAGGCCACCACTGCCAACGTAATCGCACCGGTATAAATCAGTGGATTGGTGAGCGCGCTCCAGTCGGGAAAAATAAAAGCACTTTCTGTCGCATTGAGCAAATTAGGCAACTGAATCAGATTTTCAGTCTGAATGGCCCATGGTGACTGTAAGTAGGTCAAGACGTAGTTCAGCACTGCTGCAACCAAAACTGCAATCAATGCCGAAGGTAAAACCAGTTTTTTTAAAGGGGTTTTATCCCAGACTAAAATGACCACAACACTAAGCAACCCAATGGCCATGGCACCGGCATCTAGCTGAATATTGGGATTGATACCCTGATCGCTCCAGAGTTCGCGCCAAGAGAAATTTCCAAGCCCAAGCAGATACGGAATCTGCGTTGCAATCAAAATCACACCGATCGCGGCCAAAAGCCCTAAAATCACATTGTTGGGAATATAATTTGCAAAGAAACCTAGCTTAAACAGACCGAATAAAATCTGTAAGCCACCCGCAAAGATAATACACAATAAAAAGGCGGCATAATTGCCGCCTAACTGTTCTAACTGTACCAAAATCACTGCCGTCAGGCCCGCGGCAGGTCCGGCCACACTAATGTGCGAACCGCTTAAGAAACCCACCACAATGCCACCAACAATGCCTGCCAGAATTCCGGATAAAATCGGGGCACCAGAGGCCAGTGCAATACCCAGACACAAGGGCAATGCCACCAAAAAGACCACCAGTCCCGAAAGCGCATCTTTAATATGTAACCTGTTTTTGACTTCAAATAGCGTCATAAAAATAACCATTTTTTAAAATAATTTAAGCGCAACTTCGAGTTTCTCTAGATGAAACATCGACTCATTTTCCTCATGAGCGCCTTGATATTGTCTGACAATCTTTGTGACTTAAAGTTGAGTTCTGCTGTTGGGTTGTTATTGTTGAGGCATATTTCGCTACTTTTTTGTTGATCTTCAGATTCACCTCATGTTGCGCTCTGGTTTTATTATTGAAATGACAATACCTAAAGCAAAAACAATAGGCGTAAAAAAACCTCCCATCCAGGAGGTTTTTTTATTTCAGTTTTACTTACAAACTTTTTACTTAGAACCTTTGATGCCGGCTTGGAGCAACAAAGCACCTAGGCCGCCAATTTTTTGTTCTTGAGGCTTTTCTTGCTTAGCACGCTGTGGCTTTTTGCTCGAATCGCCTTGACGTGCAGCCTGCTGTGGACGCTTATGCTGTGGCTTACGCTCAGGACGTGGCTCATTATTTTCGCGACGTGGCGCACGCGCAGCTTTCGCCGGCGCTTCTGAACCTTCAGGACGCATACTTAAATTGACACGCTTACGCTCAACATCGACCTGAATCACTCGAACTTGTACGATCTGACCCGGCTTCACCACTTTGTGCGGATCCGAGACAAACTCATTCGCCAGTTCAGAAATATGCACCAGACCATCCTGATGGACGCCGACATCCACAAATGCACCGAAGTTGGTGACATTGGTCACTACACCTTCAAGCTGCATGCCTTCAGTGAGCTGTGCCACTTCGGTTACGTCATCACGGAATTTGGCTGTGCGGAATTCTGGACGTGGATCGCGGCCCGGTTTTTCAAGCTCTGTCAGCACATCTTGAACGGTTGGTAAACCAAAGGTGTCATCGACAAACTCATCTGCTTTGATCTGGCGAATAATTTCCGAATTACCGATCAGGTCTTTTACAGTCGTGGCTTTGGCTTGTACCATTTTTTCCACCAAACCGTAGCTTTCTGGATGGACAGCAGACGCATCAAGTGGTTCAGAACCATTCAAGACACGCAAGAAACCTGCTGCCTGTTCAAAGGTGCGCTCACCCAAACGTGGTACATTTTTCAACGACTGGCGGTTGTCAAAACGGCCATGCTCTTTACGATATTCCACAATTTGCTGAGCAATCGCTTTGTTTAAACCGGCGATGTAACCCAAAATGGCAGACGATGCGGTATTCACATCGACACCCACGGCGTTTACGCAGTCTTCAACCACCGCATCGAGCGTTTTTGCGAGACCCGTCTGATTGACATCATGCTGATACTGACCCACACCAATCGATTTCGGATCGATTTTTACCAGCTCCGCCAATGGATCTTGTAAACGACGGGCAATAGATACGGCACCACGAATCGATACATCCAGTTCAGGCAATTCTGCTGCTGCCAGCTCGCTTGCCGAGTAAACCGATGCCCCTGCTTCACTGACTGTTACACGTGTCAGTTTAAGATCGGTATTGGCAGCCATCATTTCAGCAACAACGGCTTCAGTTTCACGGCTTGCTGTACCGTTGCCAATTGCAATCAGATCCACATTGTATTCACGGCACAAGCGTGCAAGCTCGGCAATCGAGCCTTCTTTGTCTTCTTTAGGTGCAAATGGGTAAATGGTACTGTGCGCCAATACATCGCCCGCTTCGCTGACCACAGCCAGCTTTACACCGGTACGAATACCAGGGTCGACACCTAAAGTGGTGCGACTGCCCGCTGGTGCAGACAATAATAAGTGACGCAAGTTTTCTGCAAATACCTGCATGGCTTCAGCTTCGGCTGCAAGGCGTTTTTCGGTCAGCAAAGAATGCTCGATTTGCGGACGAATTTTACCTAACCAGAACAGTTTTGCCGTTTGCTTTAAAAAATCTTGACGGGCTTGTGGCTGTACTTGATCCAGATTGTATTCGGTTTCAATGCGTGCCAAAGGTGCATCGTCTTGTCCGTCTACCTTAAGGCCCAACACATTTTCTTGACGACCGCGTAGCATGGCAAGTAAACGGTGTGAAGGAAGTTTGTTTAAGTTTTCAGAAAACTCAAAGTAATCACGGAATTTTTTACCAACTTCTTTTTTCTCATCAGAAGCCACCGTACTTTTGAGGCTGGCCGTCTTGGCGAACAGGCTTTTAAGCTCTGTGGTCAAGGCAATGTTTTGTGCCCAGTCATCAATAATAATATGTTGCACGGCATCGAGCTGGCTCTCGGCATCTGGATAATCGGTATGCTCAAATCCAGCCAGCGCCTCTGTCGGTTCAATTTGCTCGGCAACAATGCGCTCTGCTACTGGCCCAAGACCGGCTTCACGTGCCTTGAATGATTTACTGGTGCGCTTTGGACGATATGGCGCGTAAATTTCTTCAAGTGCATTTTTGGTTTCGGCAGCGTTAACACGTGCCAATAAATCATCGGAAAGTTTGTTCTGTTCTTTTAGCGACTCAATGACTTTTTCACGACGTTCATATAAATCACGCAGATAAGACAAGCGTGTGTCGAGTTGGCGTAGTTGCGTATCGTCTAAGCCTTGCGTGACCTCTTTACGGTAACGGGCAATAAAAGGAACACTGGCACCTTCATCAATTAAACGGATGGCAGCTTCTACTTGGTTTGGACGTACGGCAAGCTCGCTTGCCAACTGCTGAACTAAGTCAGTCATCGTGTTCGATTCCACAAGGATTAAGTTTAAAAGCACTGATTATAAAGACCGAGACTATAAAATCCACACTTGTTTTACTTATTCAAAACGTTTTTTTGAATCATGCGCTGGGTTTTGACAAAAATTCGAATCAATTACAGTACATTTATTCTATTTAATAGGTCTGATCGGTCACTCAAACAGATGTGATATTTTGCACATTTAATACATCATTTACGGGCTGCTGTTTTATTTTAAGGAATCTGGCACCGAACGTACAAATTTCATCAACTTGTCACTTGTAAAAACAGTCACTTAGAGGCATAAATACAAAGAATGGTGAACAGGGATTAATCTGGAATATTCATGAAAGATATACAGTGCATCAAATGCTTTTAAGATGTTGTTTTTTGGTTTCAAATTTCGCCGAAAATTGTAATTTTGAGCAATTTGATACATAGTCTAAACAAGAATATCGGCATTATACTGCATTGATCCAATAATCTATAAATTATGACTTAAATAAAGGGAGTACATCATGAGTTTAGTTGTACCTGCTGAACATACTGAAACTGTACATAACGACACCGATCGCGTCGAACGGATTCTTGTCGTCGATGACGATGTACGTTTGCGCACCCTTTTGCAACGCTTCTTGGAAGACAAAGGTTTTGTTGTTAAAACGGCCCACGATGCAACTCAAATGGATCGTTTGCTTCAGCGCGAATTATTTTCTTTAATTGTTTTAGATTTTATGCTTCCAATGGAAGACGGTTTGAGTATCTGTCGTCGTTTACGTCAGTCTAATATCGACACCCCGATCATCATGCTGACTGCACGCGGCAGCGACTCTGACCGAATTGCAGGGTTAGAAGCTGGTGCAGATGACTATTTGCCAAAACCGTTTAATCCAAACGAGCTACTGGCACGTATCCGTGCGGTACTGCGTCGTCAGGTTCGTGAAGTGCCGGGCGCCCCAAGTCAGCAAGTTGAAGTGGTGAGCTTTGGCCCATGGTCACTCGATCTTTCTACACGCACCCTGACTCGTGAAGGCCAAGTGGTGACACTTACCACAGGCGAATTTGCAGTCTTGAAAGCCTTGGTGCAACACCCACGTGAACCTTTGACCCGTGACAAACTGATGAATTTGGCGCGTGGTCGTGAATGGGGTGCAATGGAACGTTCAATCGATGTACAGGTTTCACGTTTGCGCCGCCTCATCGAAGACAACCCAGCACGCGCACGTTATATCCAAACCGTGTGGGGCGTGGGCTATGTATTTGTTCCAGATGGTGCAGAATAAGGCATAATTTAGACTTAGGATGATTGAGTGAAGCTCGACCCCATCGACCCGCAAGCGTATACCGATTACGTTGCGTATTCCGAACGTAAACGAACCCGATGGGAACGCTTTCTCGACAAAATTAAACCGCGTTCAGCTGCAATGCGCACCACGGTGCTGGTGCTGTTCGTGGTGGTGTTTAGTCTGATGATGTCGCTGTGGTTTTTTTGGCGCACCTTATATTTGCCTGAAATCCAGCAACATGCGCGCTATCTGGCTGTCGAGCTAGAACTGGTGAATAACCCCGACATTCGTATTTTCCATCGTGATGTTGAGGTTGATGTCGATACATGGCTTAAAAACAGAGTCGGAATCGAGTACGTTACAGACCCCAAAGAATATCCCAATGTCCGCGACAAAGTGATTGCGGATTTCTTTACCAATCATGTTGAAGATAAACTGGCCAATGAGCTAAAAGTCGATAATGTCATTGTGTATTTCCAGTTTAAGCCAAGCCCACGTATCTGGATTCAAACGCCAGAAATGCACGGCAATTGGGTTCGTGAACCCTTAAAAACCTATGCCAACTATAGCCCTGAGCTGGTGTTTGGCTGGCTACTTGGCGTTCCGCTTCTGTCTGCCATTATTATTTTGACTTTGGTGCGTCAGCTTAACCGCCCACTGCGCCGCTTACAAAATGCAGCCAATGCCTATAGTAAAACCGGTAAGGCGCCCTATTTGGGCACCAACCACGGTCCATTAGAAATTCGTCAGGTGAATCAAGCGTTTAATCATATGATTTATACACTTGAGCAAACCGAACGTGATCGGCAAATCATGCTGGCGGGTATTTCCCACGATTTACGTACGCCGCTCACTCGAATTCGTTTGACTGCCGAAATGCTACCCGATGAGTTTTTACGAGAAGGGCTGGTCTATGACGTCGATGATATGGACGCCATTTTAAATCAGTTTATTTCGTATATGCGCGATGGCTCCGACGAAGAACTACGCGACACCAATATTAATATTTTGCTGCAAGAATTGGTGGTTCAATTTAAACCACTCGAGATTCACTTCGAAGCACAAGATGTTCCGATTATTCCTGCACGTAGCTTGTCGCTAAAACGCCTGATTGCCAATCTGATTAACAATGCCAAACGCTATGGTGCAGAGCCAATCGAGCTGACCGCACAGGTCGAAGGCGATCATATTCTGATTATTGTTGCCGACCACGGCGAAGGTATTCCAGAAGATCAGATCGAAGAACTGATGCAACCCTTTGTCCGCGGTAATTCAGCGCGAACAATTCAGGGCAGCGGTTTGGGGCTAGCAATTGTCAAACGGATTGTCGATATCCACCAAGGTGAGCTACTGATTCATAATCGTCCTGAAGGTGGGCTCGAAGCGCGTATTTTATTGCCTCTTCCAAAGCATTTAACCCCTGAGCCACTACCAGCCAATCCGATTGAAAAAATTAAGCAAAGTTTCTCAGATCGATTTTAAGCCGAACATATTTTCAGCAGGCCTGTTTGAGTCGCTACTTATTTCTCAATGTTATTTTCTAGATAAATAAATGAGTTAGGCGTACATCACAAAACGTGATTATTGTATTTTTTTCAAAAATTAGACCTTAGCCTAACACGGCGTCAAAAGTAAACGAACAACGGTACAATCTGGCATGTGAACTAAAACAGATTGAGAGTAAACCCATGTCTTTAGATCGTATCCGATTGGCCTCATTACACAACAAAGTGATTAGCGCAGATGATGCTGCAGCATATATCCAAGACGGCATGACTGTAGGTATGAGCGGATTTACTCGTGCGGGAGAAGCGAAAGCGGTCCCACAAGCTTTAGTTGAACGTGCAAAACAAAACCCGTTAAAAATTACATTAATTACGGGCGCGAGTTTAGGGAATGACCTCGATAAACAGTTAACCGAAGCGGGTGTATTGGCGCGTCGCCTACCCTTCCAAGTCGACAATACCTTACGTCGTGCCATTAATAATGGCGAAGTAATGTTTATTGATCAGCACTTGTCTGAAACAGTTGAACAAATGCGTAATTTACAGCTCAAACGCCCAGACGTTGCTGTAATTGAAGCCATTGCGATTACTGAAGATGGCGGCATTATTCCTACCACTTCTGTTGGAAACTCTGCAAGCTTTGCCATCTTTGCTGAAAAAGTGATTGTTGAAATCAATACCTCTTTAAGCGAAGCGTTCGAAGGCTTACACGATATTTATATTCCGTCATACCGTCCAACACGTCAGCCAATTTCACTGACCAAAGTAGACGAACGAATTGGTACCAGTGCCATTCAGATCGATCCTGCAAAAATTGTCGGGATTGTATTTAACGACACTGCGGATTCGCCATCGACTGTGACACTTCCAGATGATGAAACTCAAGGCATTGCCAACCACCTGATCGCTTTCTTTGAAAAAGAAGTGGCTGAAGGTCGTTTACCCCAAAATCTCGGCCCTCTTCAAGCCGGGATTGGTTCAATTGCCAACGCCGTACTGACTGGCCTGAAAGATTCAAACTTTGAAGATTTGGTCATGTACTCTGAAGTACTTCAAGACTGTACCTTTGAATTGATCGATGCTGGAAAAATGAAGTTTGCATCGGGCAGCTCGATTACCCTGTCGGCGAAATGCGGTGAAAAAGTGTTTGGCAACATTGAAGCCTACAAAGACAAGTTGGTACTTCGTCCGCAAGAAATCTCAAACCACCCTGAGTTGGTACGTCGTTTAGGGATTATCGGCATCAACACTGCACTTGAGTTCGATATTTACGGTAACGTCAATTCAACGCACGTGTGTGGAACCAAAATGATGAACGGCATTGGCGGTTCGGGCGATTTTGCACGAAATGCACACTTGGCTATCTTTGTCACCAAGTCGATTGCAAAAGGCGGTGACATCTCGTCGATCGTCCCAATGGTGTCGCATGTCGATCATTCTGAGCATGATGTTGATATCTTAGTGACCGAGCAAGGTCTGGCCGATTTACGTGGTCTGGCACCGCGCGAGCGCGCTGTGGCGATTATTAAAAACTGTGTTCACCCACTGTATCAAGATGCGCTTAATGACTACTTCAACCGTGCATGTGCTAAAGGCGGACATACGCCACACCTGCTACGCGAAGCATTGTCTTGGCATGTAAATTTTGAAGAAAATGGACACATGCTGGCCATCGAGCCTGAAGCCAAATCTGCTTAAGCCTTCCTTTTTTTTACCCAAAGCACTCTGATCACAGGGTGCTTTTTTTATACAAAAAAAAGGCTTATCAAGTGATTTCTTTTCTTTTATCTTAAGGCTTAAACATCACCACAAGAAGAACAACCCATGTTTATGATTCGCCAGTTTAGCCATACCGATATCGAAGATATTGTCAGTTTATGGGAGCTTTGCGGGCTGAGCCGTCCGTGGAACAATGCTGAAATTGATATTTTCCGTAAAACTGAACAAAACGATGGGCTATTTTTAGTGGCTCTTCGCGACGAGCAACTGGTAGCGACCGTCATGGGCGGTTACGACGGCCACCGTGGTTGGATCAGCTATCTGGCCGTTCATCCGCAGTATCAGCGTCAGGGCGTTGCCACTGCACTGGTTCAGCAACTAGAAAAGCGTCTGATCGCGCGTGGCTGCCCCAAGGTCCAGTTGCTGTTACGCAAGGACAATCTGGATGTACAAGGCTTTTACGATGAATTGGGCTACGAAGAAGTCGATGCCATTTGTTTAGGTAAACGACTGATCTCGGATTAGAGTATCGAACTAACATGCTCTTGGTGGGTTATTAGCGTACCTGTACACCCACACGTAGCAGCACTGGAAAGCGCACCTCAACGATCTGATTCAGATCGGCGCAAGCTGCATTTAGCTCCTGTAATGGATCTGTACCTTTTTGCAAAATATAATGCTGAACAGCAGACCATGTGCCTAAATACTGTATTAATTGCTTAAAACTCCAACGCAAGCGAATGTCAAAGTTCGGCATCTGGATTTCCTGAAATGGAAATGGAATGGTACGGTAATGCTGATCGATATAACGCCGCTCTGGATCCCAATGCCCTCTCAAGGTGTGATGATACAACTGCTGAATCTGCATATGGAACAAGGGATCATCCACCTCAATCAGTCCATATCCAATAATGGCAAAAATGCCACGGGGTTTCAGGGTACGCTTTACCTCGGCATAAAAGGCCTCAAAGTCAAACCAGTGTACGGCTTGCGCCACAGTAATCAAATCAAAGCAATGGTCGGGAAAGGTGGTTTTTTCGGCAGGTTGAACCTGATAACTGATGTTGTCGTAATATTCGGCATGATCGAGCTGGCTTTGACTGATGTCTGTGCCGACCACCTGCTCAAAATAAGGTGCCAGCATATGCGTGAGCTGGCCCGAACCTGCACCACAATCCCATGCCAGATCACGCGTATGCACGTAACTTAAGAGATGCTGAAGCATGGCTTGCGGATATATCGGTCGAGCTTGCTGGTAACGCCGACTGTCCAGTGAAAATAAATCCTTCACGCCTGATTGTCCTTATATTTTATTCTTCCTGTATAGCGCTACTATAAGTGAAAATTTTTACAGGCAAGCTAAAATTGTCAGACAAAAAAAAGCCCCTGATCGAATCAGAGGCTTTTTTGAATATGGTGGCGTGAGGCAGGATCGAACTGCCGACACACGGATTTTCAATCCGTTGCTCTACCGACTGAGCTATCGCGCCGATGGGATGTATTAAGCCGTATCTGTCGGCATTAGTCAACAAAAAATCGTGATTTTTTAACTAACTGCGTAAAATTTCGCCCAAAAAAAATCCCTGATGGGATCAGGGATTAGAAACTTTCAAATATATGGTGGCGTGAGGCAGGATCGAACTGCCGACACACGGATTTTCAATCCGTTGCTCTACCGACTGAGCTATCGCGCCGATGGGGCGTATTAAACAGGTTTCGTCATCAAAGGTCAAGTCAGTTACGCGTTTTTTTATTTAAGCGGCTATTTTTAAACCAAACCACTCAATAAATGGCTCCGATCAAGTCGATAGTTTGCCAATATGCGCCAAACAGCGGTGAATGGCCCCACAGCCCGGCTCAAAACTGTTTACACCTTTTTCTTCTTCAAGGCGGCATGCCTCGCTGACCAAGCGCTCGGCGACACCTCGGCCACGATTGGCTGGATGCACCACCACATATTCAAGAATCTTGCTTTCTCCTTGTCCTGTACACCAGATTGCACCTATAATCTTGCTGTTAAATTCGGCTGTATAAACCGTGGTATACTGAGCCAGATTTTGCTCTAATTGTTCAACTGCATCTTGCCCGTCACCAAATTCAGGACTTGTATCGTACAGTCGCTCAAGCTGGGTGCGCATTTCTTCGTTTTCGAGTGAAGTATAAGCATGTACGGTTATAGGCATTGATTAACCCTCCTGAGCAAGCGATGGTGCTGTCACTTTTTTTGTCACAGCGAATTGATCTTTATATTCATCATTTTTGACGTTTTTTGAGGAACGTGTCCATGACAGAACGTATCAGTGAAGTGGTAAGAAATACCAATGAGACCAAGATTCGAGTTCGTTTGAACCTCGACGGATCGGGTCAGGGTACACTGAACACTGGAGTTCCATTTTTAGACCATATGATTGATCAAATCAAGCGACATGGACTATTTGATATTGATATTCACTGTGATGGCGATCTGGAGATCGATGACCATCATACTGTCGAAGACTGTGGTATCACCTTAGGCCAAGCCTTTGCACAGGCTTTGGGAGATAAAAAAGGTTTACGTCGCTACGGTCATTTTTATGCACCGCTCGATGAAGCCTTATCGCGTGTGGTGGTCGATCTGTCTGGCCGTCCGGGTCTGTTCATGGATATTCCGTTTACGCGCGCTCGCATTGGCAGCTTTGATGTGGATCTGTTTTCCGAATTTTTCCAAGGCTTTGTCAATCATGCCCTGATGACACTTCATATCGACAATCTCAAAGGTAAAAACAGCCACCACCAAATCGAAAGCGTATTTAAGGCCTTTGCCCGTGCCCTGCGTATGGCCTGTGAAATCGATCCGCGTGCGGCAGGTACCATTGCATCGACCAAAGGGAGCCTGTAATGACCCGTGTAGCCCTTCTCGATTATGGTATGGGAAATTTACACTCTGCGGCAAAAGCGCTTGAGCATGTGGGGGCTACGGTCGATGTGACCAATGACCCGAAACTGATTGCCAAAGCCGATAAAATTGTCTTTCCGGGTGTTGGTGCAATGCGTGATTGTATGCAAGGTATGCGTGATGCCGGTATTGACGAAGTCGTGCGTCATGCTGCATTTAATAAACCGGTACTGGCGATTTGTGTGGGCATGCAAGCTTTGCTTGAGCGTTCGGAAGAAAATGGCGGAGCGGATGCGCTGGGTATCTTTGAAGGTGTAGTGAAGCACTTCCCCGATATCGATGGCCTTAAAGTACCGCATATGGGCTGGAATCAGGTCCATCAGGGCGATCCGAGCCATCCAATGTGGAACAACATTGAGCAAGATGCCCGTTTTTATTTTGTGCATAGTTACTACGTTGAGCCAAAGCAGCACGACGTGATTGCAGCAACCTGTGACTATGGTCTGCAATTTTGTACGGCAATACACAAAGACAACCTGTTTGCCACGCAGTTCCACCCAGAAAAAAGTCATACCGCAGGCTTGCAACTGCTCAAAAACTTTGTGGAATGGAACATCTAAACCTTTTTTAGCCACTTCGCCTAAGATCAGGCGAAGTGGCAGCAATAACATTTTTGAATCGTATGTTTGACTATATTTTTAATGATTAAATCATTTCCATAACAATAGCATTGATGAAAAGGCCTATAAAAATGACGATACCTGATAATACTCCGCCTGCCCTACCTGGCAGCATTGATCACCCTTTAAACTCCCGAGGCCGTATGGGCCGTTTGTCCTTTGCAGCATGGAGCCTGCTCTCTACCATTTTGGTGGTGGTTGCCGTTCTGGTTATTAGTCTGATTTTTACAAGTTTTCCTTCTGAGTCGACGGCCGTGCAATTGATCAGCACGTTATTGCTGATTGCCTGCTATGTGGTGTTTTTATTTTATAGCTTTATTTTTATGATCCGCCGACTGCACGACCGTAACCACAGTGGCTGGTTGTCTCTGTTGTTTATTGTGCCGCTGATTAATGCAATTTTGGTGCTGTATTTACTGTTTGCCAAAGGCGATGCAGGCGCCAACCGATTTGGTCTGCCACGTGGCACACCGGGTTGGGAAAAAGTATTGGGCTGGATGTATCTGGTGCTGTTGCCGATTCTGTTTATTGTTGGCTTTAGTACCAGCATGTTCAGTTCGTATCAAGAATATACCGAGCGCGCGACGGTGTTTCAGCCAGATACATTGCCAATCCAGCATTCAACACATTCGACACGTTTAAGCAGCTGATTTCGCGAAAAACCGATACTTATGGGCTTAGCGATTTGCAATTAGTTTGTTAAGATGGATCAAATTTTAGTTACATGATGATGCAAGGAACGAAAACATGCTGATCATCCCTGCAATTGACCTGAAAGATGGTAAATGTGTTCGCTTAAAACAAGGCCGTATGGAAGACGATACCGTTTTCTCTGACGATCCGGTGGCAACGGCACAGCATTGGGTCAATGAAGGCGCGCGTCGCTTACATTTGGTCGATTTAAACGGCGCTTTCGCAGGTACGCCAATTCATAAGCCTGTCGTTGAAGCGATTGCCAAAGCTCAGCCTGAACTGCCAATTCAAATTGGTGGTGGTATTCGTTCACTTGAAACCATTGAGCATTATCTCGATGCTGGCGTTTCTTTTGTGATTATTGGAACCAAAGCTGTGCAAGAGCCTGAGTTTGTCGAGCAGGCTTGCAAACAGTTTGCCGGTCATATCATTGTGGGCATCGATGCCAAAGATGGCATGGTGGCAACCGATGGCTGGGCCAATGTGACCAACGTGAAGGCCACCGATTTAGCCAAACGCTTTGCAGATGCAGGCGTATCAAGCATTGTCTATACCGATATTGCGCGTGACGGCATGATGCAAGGCGTTAACGTAGAACAGACCGTTCATTTGGCGCAGTATTCTGGCCTACCTGTGATTGCCTCAGGCGGTGTGACCAATCTGGACGACGTGCGTTTGCTCAAAGGCCAGCCGGGAATTTTAGGTGCCATTACTGGTCGTGCCATTTATGAAGGCAGTTTAAGTCTGCGTGAAGCACAGCTATTGCTGGATCAAAACGTACTGAACTAAAAATATTAGTACAAAAAAAGATGCCCCTTGAGGCATCTTTTTTTTGCTATTACTGTGTACTTATCCATTGGTCCACGGCTGTGCCGGTGAGCCGATCCAGGCCGATTGTGCCGGAATTTTTTCGCCTTTCATGACCAAGGTCAGTGGCCCAAGTAAGCTTTGATCGCCCACCTCAGCATTGTACAGCACGATACTGCGACAATGTACGGTCACATGCTGCCCAATTTCCACACGACCGATTTTCATGATGCGATCTTCAAACAAATGTGTTTGCGGCCCACTAAAGCTATTGAGTTCGCTGTAATCTCCAATCGAGACACAGTCAAATTCGGTAATGTCTGCGGTGTCCATATACACTTGCTTACCCACTTTAACGCCCAATAAGCGCATCAAGGCTGGGAGTAACGGCGTACCGCGCACATAGTTGAGGCAGTTTGGTATCGCGATCGATTCGTACAGGCTGGTAATGCCCTCACTTACCCATACAAACATGGTCCACATCGGGGCTGAACGCGGCGTATAACGACCAATCAATGCCCATTTCAGCAATACAATCACCAAGAAGCTGGCAATGCCGTACACCACACCAGACACCGCTAGAGTCAGTAACCCGATTGCCCAGCCCTGATGTACCACGTGGTCAATCACAGACAATACAATCATGTAACCCATGCCAATGGAGAAGGCCAGCGGCAATACAATGCGTAACCCTTCAATTATACCGCGCATGAAGCGACGACCAAGACTTGGACGGAAAGTAAGATGCTCTGGAAATTCACCAACCGATTCGCGCGCAGGCAAGCGTAGTGCAGGTGAACCAAACCAGGTTTCACCACTTTTTAAAACATCGTGCTCTGGAATTTTCGACTGCACGCCAATCAGTACGCCATCTGGCAAGCTTGTGCCGTCGGCAATGTAAGCACTGTTGCCCACAAAACTACGGCAACCAATCATGGTCGGCTGCAATACCATCCAGCCGCGGCTAATTTCTTCATCACCAAGCATAACTGCATCGGCAATAAAGCTCTCGTCACCCAATGACAATAGTTCAGGCACCACACCGGTTGCAGTCGAGACTTCGCTGTCACGTCCAACCTTGGCACCCATAAGGCGAAACCAGGCAGGTGCATAAATCGTGGCAAAGAGGCCGTGAAGGGTTTGCAAACTGGTTTCAAAAATCTGGGTAGCAAACCATTTACGATAATAAGTACCACTGTGTAACGAATAGGTACCTGCTTTTAAATTCGGCAAGATCACTTTTCGTAGCAGTGCAGCAAAGAGTGCGGTAAACACCACCATGACCGCACTGGCCGGAATGGCAAACAGGAAGTAACGGAACGCGGTAGACACACTGTTGGATGCCTGCAAAATACCGTGAAAGTAGTTCACATCAAACCAATCGACCAAAATAAAACTTGGGAAAATCGGAATGAAGAACAAGCAGCTAATAAATACCACGCTCAAAGCGTAATAACCCAGCTCTACTACTTTACGCCCTGCCGATGCTTGGGCACGTGAAGGCAAATGCGCAACATCTAACTGCTTGCTATAGCGTGCTGGTGCACCATCCCACACTTCAAAAGCGGGCACGGTTTTACCGTTACTTAAGGCAGAGAGCGCATTTAAATGGGCGTACTCTTGCAGTTCGGTATTTTCTTCAAGCACACTGTACGAACCGACATAGCTTTCTTTTTGCAGGCGGATCTTGCCGAGTACCAACTGCCCTTGCTCAATTTTGGCATTTTCCAGATTCACCTGCGAACCCACACTGACCCCATCTTCAATGGTTAACAGATTAGGCATACGGATATGCACCGATCCGATATGAACGTTTTGTCCAATCTTGGCACCCAAAGCTTTCAGATACAGATTATTGAGTGTTGAACCTGCCAGCAAATAATGCGGCGCAATGCCTTTTAAACGATCGGCCAACCACCAGCGGAAATACGTTTTGCCCCAGAGTGGATACTGGCCCGGACGAATGCCTTTTAACAGTAAACGACTGCCCACAATTGAAATGGCAAAACTGAGGATCAGGCTAAGTACGTATACACCGAGCGAAATACCCATGGCGCGAAGCACGCTGTCACCCGGACTTCCCGTAAAGTAATGGTAGCTAAAAAATGGCGCCAGCCATTGCAAAATGGTCAAGCCAATCAAGACTGGAATCACCATCATTTGTGCCACACCACAGCGGATACGTTTGGCATTATCGATATGATAGGCTTTGACTTCACGCATTTGCTGCTGCTTGGCCTGTTGCAGCATAAACTGACTGATCGCGCCGACTTTACGAAGCTGGTAAATATTTTGAATGGTCATTTGTGCATATTGCGGATATTCACGCAAATGCGAGGTTAAAACGGCAGCCAGTAGCGAGTGCCCACCTAAATCATCAAAAAAATCTGCCGAAAGCTGAATGGCCTGATTCGGAAAAATTTTCGCCAGACAATCAAATAAAATCTGTTCGGCTTCGTTTTGTGGCTCGTCAGATACCGCGCTATCGATGTGCTGACTTAACTCCAGTTTGCGCAGCGCGTTACGATCAATTTTACCAGAAAGTAGGCGTGGTACCTGATCGACCAGTTCAAAGCGATTCGGCACCATGTAGGCCGGTAAGCGTGCTTTTAAATAGGCACGAATGTCCTTCACCTGAATGCGGTCTTTTTGTTCCTGATCGAGAACAATAAAAGCCACCAACTGGTCCATATCGTCGTCACGGCGCAGCACCACGGCCGCGGTTCCGATGCCGTTTAAATCACACAGGCTGGCTTCAATTTCACCCAGTTCGACACGAAAGCCACGAATTTTGACCTGATCATCGGCACGGCCAAGGCATTGAATCTGTCCGTTTTCATCCAAACGCGCCAAATCACCAGTACGGTAAAGTTTAAGTTCGTGCTCGTTGTTGGCCCACGTGTTTTGAATAAATTTTTCTGCTGTAAGTTCCGGCCGCCCAAGATATTCACGTCCGACACTTGGCCCAAAAACACACAATTCGCCCACTTCGCCCTGTGGCACCAGCTCAAGCTGGTCATTGAGTACCAACATCCCGTAGTTCGGTAATGGCACCCCAATGGTCACCGGTTCGTTGGCATAGACCCGTGCCAGACTTGAAGTAACCGTAGTTTCTGTAGGTCCGTAGGTATTAAAAATCTGGTGATGCGGTAAATCCCAACGTGCAACCAGTGCTTCGGGGCACATTTCACCGCCTAAATTGATAATCCGAAGGTTGGGTACATCTTCTGGAAATAAAGCCAGTAAGGTTGGAACTGCATGCAGCACCGTGATGTTGTGCTGCTGTAGCGCTTTACATAAACGCTCTGGGTCGGTTACCAGATCTTTGGGGGCAATCCAGATGCTGGCCCCCACCAGATATGAAATCCAGACCTCTTCAAAAGACATATCAAAGGCAACTGAAAAGCCTTGATAGACTTTATCGTCATGCCGAACTCCCAGCACTGAGTTTTCAGAACGTAAGAAATGACAAATATTGGATTGTTCAATCACAATCCCTTTGGGTTTTCCGGTCGAACCCGAAGTATAAATAATATAGGCCGGATCGGAGCGCGCCGCACGCTGCATCACAGGCGGAAAATTCGTTGGCTGGTTCAGCTCGGCCACAGGCCACACGGTCTGAGCCAGTTGGGTCAATTGTGCTGCCCAGTCTGTGCTGGTCACAATTCCCTTGGCTTGTGCATCGTCTAGACAGACCTGAATGCGCTCGACAGGTACATCCATATCGAAGGGTAGCCATGCCGCGCCTGCCTTACAAATCCCGGCTTGTGCGATTAACAGATCGGCACCGCGCGGTAGCCACAACCCCACAATATCACCAGCCCGAATACCGCGTGCGATCAGTTGCTGCGCAATCTGATCGGCTTGTGCTGCAAGCTCTGCGTAGCTGATCTGACGATCTTGATCGATTAAGGCAATATGCGTCGGGTACTGTGCTGCCGTGGTGTCTAAAATATCTGAGAGAACCTCAGCCTGGATAAAGTCGGGTCGCTGTTCGCCACGAATGACTGAAGGAATATGAATTATTGCGTTCATAGGATATCCAAATGTTCGCCATCGATTGTATTTATCGTTCATTTTGCGGAACAAAATTGAGGATAAACCCCGTGGTCGATCTGCTGCGGTTAATATCAGCGCATCACCACAAACAAGCACCCAAGAGTTTTATTTATTCTTTAGGCAGATTGTTCAGGTTTTATACTAGGCAAGATTGCTTAATTCAGAATTAAAAAAATTACCTGTTTTTTTAATCTGATTTTAAGCTTTCATATTCGATTATGAATAAGTAAATGTATTTTATTCAATTTCAAAAAGATCAAAAATAATCATGGAGAACGCTTTACAAAATCTGTGTAATTATTTACGCGTGTCAAACGTGTAGTGTTCAGTGG
The DNA here is from genome assembly GCF_000760595.1 of Acinetobacter soli. Classification (GTDB taxonomy): domain Bacteria; phylum Pseudomonadota; class Gammaproteobacteria; order Pseudomonadales; family Moraxellaceae; genus Acinetobacter; species Acinetobacter soli. The sequence goes on from NZ_BBNM01000002.1 coordinate 226,828, forward strand.
TTGCTTTTTTTGCATCGGCTAACAATTGGTCTAGATTGATCACCTGATCGGCCAGTGCTATGCAATCTTGAGCATGCGTCACCATAACAACACTAGGCACTTGTTTTAAAATAAAAAACATAACGTGTGCTGCTGTTTCAGCATCTAGGGCGGATGTCGGTTCATCGAGCAACAATACTTGAGGTTTTGCCAACAATGCCCGTAATAAACTGATGCGCTGTTTTTCTCCACCTGAAAGATTTTTAGTTATATCCTCTAAAGGAGTATCTAAGTCGATATTATTTTTTTCTAAAATCTTGTCGAGTTTGAAGTCTTTTAACCATTGTAATAATTCATGATCAGAATAAACATAATGACTATTATAAATTAAATTATCTCGCAAACTTCCTGAAAAAATAACTGCATTTTGCCCAACAAAAGCCACCTCATTAAATATGTCTAAAGCAAAATCTTGAGAAATATCTAAATCTTTATAATACAACCGACCCGACTCAAGCTTGGAGAGGCCAATTAAATAATGCAACAGCGAGGTTTTACCGCGTCCTGTTTGTCCGATAATGACATAACGTTTATGCGCATGAATCTCCAGATTAAAATCTGATATTTTCTGTTTGCCCAGCATCAACGTGGCATTGAAAAAACGATACAGTACCGGAGCAGCATGATTTCCAATGCGCTGGTGCTGATAATTTTCATGTGGTAGATCAAAATACTGTCGATAAATTTTTAATGCCACGACATTGCCATTCACACGCATCAGGCTTTGAGAAATCATTAAAAAGGGCATGGTTAGCTGAATGATATAAGTACTGACTAAAACAAAATCCCCCGAAGTGATTTGTTGAGTTTGAGAAATATAGGCGGTATAGAGCATAAATCCGAATAGGAACACAAATACAAAAAACACCTGTAGCATCATTAAAATGCCAATATGCAGATTGGTTCCTTTAATTACCTTACGGTACTGCGCTAAAGTATGTGCAAGACGTTTTTGCTCGAAAGCCTGTGCATGTTTAATTTTAATTTCATAGCTTTGCGAGACTTTTTCCAGTATCGCCTGATTAATCTTGTTTCGCTGTGCATACATGCGGTCAAAAATATGACTGCTTTTTCGACTTAACCCAAAAGAGGTGACAAACGCGACCAAAACAGCCAGTACAAAAAATAAGCTAAAGGCGGCATTAATGGTTTTAAACAGCACTACAAAAATAAAAGAGAGCTGCAATACAATTGGCCCGAGCAAGATAAAAATTGAAAAGGTCATTTCATTGATCGCACTGCCACCACGCTGTAAATCCGTGATGAAAGATGCCACTTCAATCTCATCTTGCTGAGATTTTGGCAATGTTAAAAAATTTTCAACTCCCTTGGCCATTAAGGAGGTTTCAAAATTCACCGACATCACCATGCTGTACAGATTTTTACCCCAACTGAGTAATTGAGACATAAGCCATGCCATGGCATAAGCAATGACCAACAAATACAGCAGTTTAATTTCAAATAGAGAACGAATCTGCAAGCTTCGATTTTGCTCAACCTGATCAATCAGCAATTTCATTAAATAAGGAAATAGCGTTTCAAAGAAAGCCACCAGCAAGACCAATACGAACATGCCGATAAAATCCCACTTTAAGCGCGGGTGCTGCTGTACACTGATTTTGCAGGCAAAAATATAATTTGCAATCGGTTCGAAATTACGAAGAAACTTCATCATGCTATTATTTTAATTTAATCGTTATTGAGTAGACCTTCAGTCACGATCTGAATATTTTTTATTAGATACATCCAGATATAAGCAAACTGAATGAATGCAGAAAAAAGAGTCTGAATACACTCTTTTCTCTGCGAGTGCGATGAACAATTAAAGATACATCGCCTTATTGTCATTTAACGCAATCAAACCACGAATTGCACGGTAGACAATCCAGATCCACGAAAGACCAATCACCGCCACACAGAAGGTACTCGCAGACAACGCCACGCCAGCAAATAGATTGTCGTTATTGCCTGTGAAAAATAAAAAGAAAAATGGCACAAAGGCAATAATATTCCAGAACAGATACCACCAAAAGGTACGGATCTGCCATGTAAAGTGCGAGGCAAGCCAAGTGCCTTCTACATCCTGACGCTTCACATAATTGATAATGAGCGCGATAATGGCCAGTAAGCCGGCACTAAAAATTGCAGCAATATATAAAATATAAAGGACCAGTGTGAGGGTTTTATTAGATTGAAGTTGTTCAGCAGGAAGATTCATACGTCACCTTTTCGTTTTTCTATTTAAGGCCTCTCTAATGGATCAAAACATTCAGCGGAGAGACCAACCACAGTAATAAAATTATATTTAACCCTATGGTACAAAAATAAATCTTACGAAAAGGTTGTTTTTGTGTTTTATGTCGCAATCTTTGTTGTGCCAGCCACGCAGCCGGCCAGCCACCCAAAAAAGCCACCACATGCAAGGTACTTTCCGCAATACGCCGAGTACCGTTTTGCGCGGCTTCTTTGTCTTGTGCATATAACCAGTAGCTCAACACATTCATGAGCGTAATAAAAATAAAGCTAAAGGGTGGCAGCAGCTTGCTAAAACTCAAAACGGCCACCACCACAATATACAGCACAGCAGCCAGCTGCATAGGCACCAGCGCAGGACGCGCCGCAGGCACCACCGAAGGCGCCTTTGAACGACTTGGCGCGCGGCTATTTTTGGCTTTGACGTAGACCACCTGCTTGGCCCGAAAACGCCCCTGCTCGTCTAAAATTACCACATAATCCAGTGCACAGCCCACCAAAGGACGCGGCCCTTTGCGGGCAAAGTCGCTGATATGTAAAAACACACGTTCTTTGTTCATATCGTCGGGTTGAATAAAGCCATAGCCTTTTTCATCAAACCATTCGACTAAGCGTCCCTGATCACGCATGGCAATGTCTTCCTTAGGCAGCAACAACCTGTAAACGATTGATTAACATCTGACGCATTTCAAGCGGATTTTTTTGCATGATGTCGTCTCCCGTACGCCCTTCTTCCAGATTACGCTGAGCCACTTGCAAACGCATTAACCAAAAACGACAGGCTGCCATAGCCAGATAAACACCCAGACAGGCCTGTTCATCTTCAGTTAAAACACGCACGCGCTGATAGGCTTCAACAAACGCATCGGCATGGGCCTGATCCAGCTCTGGCAACGGATAGCGTGTACAAAAATCATTGATGGTAATGGCGATATCAAACAAGAAGTCATCTTGATTGAGTTCGGAAAAATCTAAAATACCTTCCAGCACATCACCCACAAACAAGGTGTTGTCTCTAAACATATCCGAATGAATCCAGCCGCGAGGTAAATCGGGGTGCTGGGTACGGGTCTGGTTAAATAGCGCGTAAACATAATCCAGCAATTCAGCATCTTCCGATGACATTTTTGGCTTGAGTTGCTGGCCCACAGCAGTCCAGTAGGCATGATTACGGCGCACACCACGTTCGAAGGTTTTGTGTTGCAACGCCAGATGCAACTCGGCCTGCGCTTTGGCGATGGCTTCAATCTGGGCTTGTGTAGCCGGAATCGGGTGCTCGCCTGCAATACGCGGCGCAATCTGTGCCGGTTTGTTGGCAATGCTATGAATATATTTGCCCGCATAGCTTAAAGGCACCGCCACAGGTACGTGATGCTGGCCTAAATGTTCAAGCACAGGGGGCAATTCGCTGGCACCTTGTTCGTCAAGTTGTTCAAACACAGTCAGCACATACTGTTTGTGCGCGCTGTCGACTATAAAGTAGTTGGTGTTTTCAATACCTCCCTGAATTGGAATCAAGTCAATCACCTCTAATCCGTAAGGCGATGCGAATGCTTGAACGTCCTGTAAACTCAACGGGGTATAAACCGACATAGAAAACCTGCGTGAAACAAATATAAGTTTGATAGAATAGCCACACAGTTTACCAAGATTCTTGATGATCTCGGAAAATTTATTTATTTAGACTCATACTGTTGGATGTCACAATGCTTGCAAAACGTATTATTCCCTGCCTTGATGTCGACAATGGCCGTGTCGTAAAGGGCGTACAATTTTTAGATATCCGTGATGCAGGTGACCCTGTGGAAGTCGCACGCCGCTACAACGAACAAGGTGCAGACGAAATCACTTTTCTGGATATTACAGCAACGCATCATGGACGTGACACCACCTATCGTACAGTCGAACGCATGGCAGAAAGCGTTTTTGTTCCGCTCACCGTAGGCGGTGGCGTACGTAAAGTTGAAGACATCCGTTTATTGCTCAATGCAGGTGCAGACAAGGTCAGTATTAACTCGGCCGCGGTGTTTAATCCGGAGTTTGTACAAGAAGCCTCACAACGCTTTGGCGCGCAGTGCATTGTGGTGGCCATCGATGCCAAAAAAACCGGCGAAAACAAATGGGAAATCTTTACCCACGGCGGACGCAAACCTACCGGTATCGATGCGCTGGAATGGTCAGTCAAAATGGCCGAATACGGTGCCGGCGAATTGCTGGTGACCAGTATGGATGCCGATGGCACCAAAGCCGGTTATGATATCGCTCTGATGCGCGAAATTAACAACCGCGTTTCAATTCCGACCATTGCCTCTGGTGGCGTAGGGAATTTGCAGCATTTGGCCGATGGTATTTTACAAGGCGGTGCCGATGCCGTGCTTGCAGCCAGTATTTTCCATTTTGGTCAGCACACCATTCCAGAAGCCAAACAGTTTTTGGCAGCGCAAGGCATTGAAATGCGTCTTTAATTGGCAGCACATCATCAGGCCACCTTGCGTGGCCTGTTTTGTTGATGGGTGCAATCGGTAGCAGTCAGCGCAGTGGGTGTCCACTTTACAGGGCGTAAGCGCTCAACCACATGGGTGAATCGCTGTGAAACAGCCCGAGGCAACCAAATACCCAGCGGATTGGCCTCTTTTAAATCGGGTGAAGATACCACACGTGTTCCAAGTAGATAATCAAACCACGGTTTGGTTACGCACCAGTTGGCATCCTGATTGGCATTCATATGATGATCGACATGCCATGGAATACGGCGCTTGGCCCAATCGGGCTGTAAATGCGCTTTTCGATGCACATAAAAATAATTGATTGCACTGTAGGCCGCCGCAATGGCCATGCCTTTGGAAAGCGGTGCAAATACGACCATAGAGGTCGCTGCGACCACGCCAAGTGACAGCAGTTCATTACGTGTACGCCAGCTGGCTAGCCCCTCGACATAACAGTCATCATGAAAATGCTGTGTTTTTACTTCACGATGATGTGCCCAGTGTGACGCCATACTTCGAGGAACCGGGCTATAGCGCGGCTGTCCTATACGGTGTACGCCATGCAGAATATATTTATGTGCCACCCATTCAAAGCCGTTGGCCACAATTAATCCGGCAATAAATCCTTTAATCATAGTGTTCTCCTCAATCCTGACTTGAATATATGAATTTTTCTGTGCTATGTATTGACGAAAAACCACGCAATATTGACAAAACACGACAACATGGAAAGTCGCTATGCTCACAGTGAAAAATTATGCAGGCTCGGTTTATGGCGGACTTGGGCAACTCCTGATGTGCTATTGCGAGGCCGAACAGCTGCCAGTACCCGACCGTTTACAGGCGATTCAACGGCTTGAGCGCTTTGACTATGTAGTGTGGCGTGAGCTATTAGATGAGTTGTATCAGTTACGCCCTATAGCGGGGCTGGGCTTAAAAATTGCGAGCCACGTACAACCTAAACATTTGGGCATTTTGGCTTATATTGCGCTGTCGTGTGAAAGTTTGGGCGATGCACTCAAGCGCTATCAAGATTTTTATCGACTGGTTTACGATGGTAGCCCGCTGAAGGTCGAGCAGTACGGTGCTTATTTTTCTATTCGCTGGGAAGAACCCGAACCCCACCCGACCCAGCTTACCGACGAAATTGCCATGGCGCTGATGCTGCAATTTTTACAGCAGTTTATGTGCAAAACCCGTATCGAGCTGTATGAAGTGCATTTTATCAATCCACTTCCCAAAGATGCGCCAGTCTATAACCGTTATTTTCAGTGTCCGGTACGGTTTTCACAGCCGAAAACCCAGCTTTTGATTCCGCTTAGTGAAGCCAGCAAGGTCGTGGGCAATGCCGATCACACCCTACAGCAATTGCTGATGCAGCAAGCACACGCCCTGCTCGATCGCTTGCCACACTCGACCCAACTCGACCAGCGCTTGCAGCAAATGATTTTAAAAGGCTTACAGCAAAACCAGTACCAGATTGAAGTCATTGCACAGCAGCTGGGTACTTCGGTACGCCAGTTACAGCGCCATTTGCAGCAGCAACACAGTAGCTATCAGCAGCGGGTACAGCAAGTGCGCTACATGCTGGCCACCGAATACCTGAGCGATCCGCACCTCAGCCTGCAAGACATCGCCTTGTTACTGTGTTATTCAGAACAAAGTGCTTTTCAACGGGCCTTTAAACACTGGTCGGGGCAAACACCGCAGCAGTGGCGACAGCAATCACGCCGTTAGGCAAATGGATTATCGATTTCGTCGGGATCGGGGCGCTCTAAACGTTCGGGCAAAGGTGATGCCTCAAGCTCGGTCACCACAGCATTAATGACACTTTGTAAGGCTTTGGCAAATGCTAGGCCTTGCTGATCTTTGGTCAGTTGTAGATTGCCATAAACGCTCACGCAGTCGGTCTGGTTTTCGATGGTAAGATCGTCAATTGCCATGGACTCGGTGCCATTGACATAAGGTGTAAACATGCTCGGCCTTTTCTTATGATTGTATGAGTGTTTTAGCTTGCAGCGATTTGCGCGTGATTGCAACGGGCAAATCGCTGTATGCTGTTAGCGTAAAATCTGCAAGAAATAGTGCAGTAAGGCATCGACCAGTTGCTTGATTAAAGCCTGCTTGGTGTCGTCGTCGATTCCGTCCGAAGACGACGGTGGCATCGATCCGCTGCTTTGCTGGGTAAACTGCTTGCTTGTGGCTGCAATGGTGTCAGAAGATGCCTCTTCGGCACATTGGCTCTCGCCATCCCAGTGTGCATAGGCCAGTGGTTGGTTTGGCTTAACCTGCGCAGCGGTTTTAGGCAGCTGATAGACATTGCGTTTTTGCTCTTCGGTCAACTGCGGGAACAGGTTGATTCCGAGTTTTTCCTCTAAATAACACACACTGACCACATTGACCTGCAACGAGTTGTTGTTGGGTGCATAGTACGCGCCAACGGCACCTGTTTTCGGGATATACACCGCCTTATACACCGCAGTCGGGACAATCACGCCACGGCCAATGGTTTTTAGGCGTTGCCCTTCAAATAATGGCCCGGTGACCACGTAGACATCTTGCTTTTGCTTGACCACAATCGCACGGGTGGCCTCTTCAAGCTCACGCCAAATATGCTGATTGTTTTTGGGTGCCTGTGGCACCATGTTTGCCAGTGAGAAACTGTCATGCTGGGCTTTTAAATCGCCCATGTCACCGTTGGGTGCCATATGCCCGCGGTCGTAGCCCGAGCCACGATAATCGCTCAATAATGCGCGATGTGCTGCATTGCCTACACGGGTTTCTTCATGAAAACTGTCTTCACGCTTGAGCTTCACGCTCAGGCGCGCTGGATTGAGATATTCGGCCGACCACAATGGTGTTTTGGAAACCCCGGAATACATCACATTAAAGCCGTTAAAGCACAGCGCATAACTATTGTTTTGCAGGCTCTGCTTCATCAGCACAGGTGGAACGTCACGGTAAAACTGATTCAAACAGCCCGTGTTATGTTTGAGCGGTGATATCCACTGGCTGATTTTGCCTTCGCCAAAAGCGACCGCAAAACTGCCCACGGCCACTACGCCCAACAGGAGTTTTCCCATGTACTGATTCTTTTTTCGTGCCACGCGCGATTCGATATCTAAACCAAAACAAAAGCTTAACAAGCCCGGATTTGCCTGTACATCAAGGCACACCCCAATCGATCAAAGCATCAACACAAATTGATCAATAAATAATCTATACGCGTAACAATTTGTCGTTTTAATTTTATTGTTCGCTTTCAAAGTGCTTGTGTTTCGTATCTTTGATTGAAACAGCCGTCAGGGTTATGACAAGGTAGACCCCTGTAAACGATAAGATGAAAAATAGGTATTACATATGAAAGCCCAGTTATTGTGTTCAGTCGCGTTGATTACAGGTACGCTTAGCATGACCGCATTTGCCGAAGCGCCTGTACAAGCAGGCGAAACGCTTGAAAGCTTATCGCAAGTGAGAGTATCGACCACAGTGAATGGCCAGCCAGGCTCAATTGCAGATTTGGTTAACAGCGGTAAAGTGCAAGTGATTGCAGGTGCTCAGCCTAGCGCACCAGCGATGCAACCAGCGCCCGCTCCTGAAATGGCGGGTGGTGCCGAAGCGCCTATGCAGGCGCCAGCAAATGCAGCGATGCCAGCACCCGAAGCCGCAGCGATGCCGGCACCTGAAGCAACTACACAACCATCTGGTGCAGCAGCGCCACAGGCTCCACATGCCAACGCCATGCCTGAGCAGCCTGCGCCAATGCAAGCTGAATAAGCCAACCGGCATAAAAAAACCAAGGCAGTTGCCTTGGTTTTTTTATGTTCAGATTTCGATTTGACTGCCCATTTCGACCACACGGTTAGGCGGGATCTGATAAAAATCACTCACCGGACTGGTATTACGTTGCATCGAAATAAACAGCTTTTCACGCCAAGGCGACATGCCGTCTCCTACGGTATGAATGAGACGATCACGAGAAATAAAGAAGCTGATTTGCATCATGTCAAATTCGAGACCCAATGCCTCATAAGCCTGCTGTAACGCTTGCGGAATGTTGGGCTGATCTTTAAAGCCGTAATTCATCGAAATACGATAAAAATGATCGTCCATTTTTTCAATCTCGATCCGATCGGCATCGCTTACATACGGAATATCCTTGGTAAACACTGTCACCATGATATTGCGATTGTGCAACACCTTGTTGTGCTTGATGTTGTGCAACATGGCATGCGGCACAATATTCTGATTACCGGTCAGAAAAATTGCATCGCCCGGTACAAAATGAGTTTCCGAGCTTAAACCGATACTTTTAATAAACAGCCCTATCGGTAAGGCATCGGTTTCCAAACGATGATGCACAATTTCACGGCCACGTTTCCATGTCATCAAGATGGTAAACACCACCACCCCAATCACAAACGGCACCCATCCACCAGACAGAATCTTAAGCGAGGTCGACGCCACAAAAATTGCATCGAGGGTAAAAAACGGAATAGCAAACAGTGCCACTTTCCACCACGGCCACCCCCAGGCACCATGTGCAAGTACCGCAATCAAAATGGTGACACAGAGCATGGTCATGGTGACTGCTACCCCGTATGCACTGGCCAAATTGCTGCTTTTTTCAAACAGGATAATCAGGATAAATACTGAGATATACAGCACCCAGTTGATAAACGGCACATAGATCTGGCCTTGCTCGACATCGGAGGTATGAATCACGGTTAAACGCGGTAAATAGCGCAATTGAATGGCCTGATTAACCATAGAAAATACACCGGTAATTACCGCTTGCGAGGCAATGACGGCGGCCGCAGTGGCCAGCCCGATCATAGGAAAAAGCGCCCACTCGGGTACCAGTAAATAAAACGGATTCGACACCGCTTGCGGATCGCGCAACAACAGCGCGCCCTGACCGGCATAGTTCAGCATCAGGCTTGGACACACCACAATAAACCACGCCAGACGAATTGGCATACGCCCGAAATGGCCCATATCGGCATATAAGGCTTCTCCACCTGTCATGGTGAGTACCACAGAACCCATGGCCACAAAAGCCACAAACGGCTGATGTATGGCAAACTCAAACGCCCAGATTGGATTGATAAACCATAAAATATGTGGAGTTTGAATAATACTCCATAGCCCAAGTGCGCCAATGGAGATAAACCAGAGCATGGTGATCGGGCCAAAAAACTTGCCCATGGTGGCCGTACCATGGCGCTGAATTACAAACAGTGCCGTAAGAATACCCAGCCCAATTGGCATAAGCCATTGATCAAATGCAGGCGTGGCAATACTTAAGCCCTCGATGGCCGAGAGCACCGAAATGGCAGGCGTGATAATACCATCGCCAAAAAATAGCGAGGCACCAATAAAGCCCAGCGCAATCAGGTAGATTTTTTTGTTGGGATCAAGCTGTTTGATACGCAGCAACAAGGCCAGTAGCGACATAATGCCGCCTTCGCCGTTGTTGTCGGCACGCATGACGATGCTGACGTATTTGAAACTGATGGAGAGCGTAATGCACCAAAAGATTAAAGATAGGATGCCAAAGACCGTCGCTTCAGAGATATTCACATGCGCACTGGTGAACGTCTGAGCAAAGGCATACAAGGGACTGGTCCCGATATCCCCAAACACTACCCCTAAGGCGGCTAAAGTCATCGCTGGAAGCGCGACTTTTTTTGCAGAACTTTGCATATAATATCTTCGATTTGGAACAGTATTTTTTCGCAATATTATCACTAAGTTCTAAGTTTTTCTCTAAATCAATTGTTTCATACTTGGCAGAATACAAAATATTCGCTATTATCGCTCGCCTTGGTGAGGTGTCCGAGTGGCTGAAGGAGCACGCCTGGAAAGTGTGTATACGTTTACGCGTATCGAGGGTTCGAATCCCTCTCTCACCGCCAAAATATACGAAGTAGCCACCGTAACGAAAAAGCTTGATCTTGAAGAGGTTGGGCTTTTTTTATGTCTGAACGAATCTGATTTCAACTATTGTAATCTTGATATATCGGCAAGATATAAATGATAGGCAGGATTATTTAGTTGTAATTTTACCCCAAACTCTAAACGGAATGATCAGCGCATACTGAAAAGTACCCTTTTCAGAGCACTCTCGATGGGGTGGATTAGAAACAGTAAAGTTATTATTAAAGAAACAACCTACTTACACGACCTTTCTATATTTGAAAAAGATCCGTTCCCTACTTTAGGTAATTTGCCAATTGATCAAATTAAAGGGAAAGATGCACTTGTCTGTGCTAAAAAATTGAAGAACGCGACGCACAAGAAATAACTAAACGCTCAATACTTTCAACTGGACGTATTTTCCGCTTTGCGATTCGTAAAGGCATTAGTGAGAATGATCCTACATCTCACTTACAAGAAGCCCTAAAGCCCCGTAAGTAATAAATATGGCGCGTCTGGATATTTCCGAATTTCTTGCCTTTTTTTGAACGTATGGATCGCTATCATGACAAACTCATTATTAGATAAGTCCTACATTTAATGACTCTCACCTTTGTAAGAACAGCAGAGCTTAGAATAATGGAGTTGAGTGAGATTGATTTTGATAATCATTTATATCTTATTCTTGCATACAAAATGAAAATGGCTCTACTTCATATTGTTCCTTTGTGGAGACAAGCTGTTGAGTTAGTTGAGGGGATAAGACCTATCACAGGTAACAAGCAATTCGTTTTTTTAATCACAGTAAAGCGAAACCCTTAAGTAATAATGCTCTTTTGAGGGCAAATCGAACAATGGGATATATGGGAAAAATGACAGGGCATGGATTCCGAGGACTTGCATCTACAACATTATATGAACAAGGTTATATGCATGATGCGATTGAAATACAACTAGCACACACCGTTGGCAACTCGGTTTCTCAGGCTTACAACCATGCCCAAAATCTAGGCTACCGAGTTAAGATGATGCAGGAGTGGTCTGTTTTCATTGATGAGTTGAGGAATAAATAATCCTTCAACATAAAACAGAGCCCCAGAATATTAAAAGTTGGAAAGTAATTTTTAGAGGAAGCAAAAGATAGTCTCAATCGATTACTCATTGACGTTAAGGACTTTTTCTACAATGATGTATTCATTAGGAATTACGATCTGTTTCTCAATATTTTTAACTTTATAAGAAATTAAGGTATTTTTACCAATACCCTGAAATAAGACTTTTATATCTTTAAAGATAAAAATTTTATGCTGGCTCAGTTGTTCAGTAGTCGTTTTTGGTAGTTCAATCAAATTGGCATAAGGTTCTTTAATATACAGAGTAGTCTTTTCTATTCTAACACCTGTTTTTTGCATCGTGAAATCTAAGAATATTTTGCCAATATCTCCAATAAAAAACATAGGTACAATAGGAATAAGGATAAGAAAGAACGATATTTGTATACTGTCTTTAATATGTGTTTCTAATCTCTTTAATTTAGCTCTTGCGAATGTTTTAAGATTTTCACTGGCATCAGAATCATCAATAATATCTTGCATGTTCTCAAACTTATTACTAAATTCCTTTATCTTCTGCCTATTTATGAAAAAAGCATAGTAAAACAGAGAAATAAAGGATGAAGTAAGAGCTACGTAAAGGCTAATTTTCCAGTGCAATAGCAATAAATCCGAAATAATATGTAAAAAATATAAAGATATTCCTAATGTGAGGATGCTAATTTTTGGAAAGGGAAATTTTTTGCCTATTCTCGTATGTGGTGGTGAATACTTATCTACGATGCTAAAGATAAGGTATACCATTGGCATCAAGGAGATACCAAAGAAAAAGAGTACCATGCTTAATCCCGCATAAACGATAGAACATGCAACAAAAATAAGTAAGAAAATAAGTGTATCACCAAAACTAATTTCAGAAGGGATATATCCAATAGTTAGAAGATAAGCAACTAAACACAATATTCCTATTGCAACAATAGCTTTAATTATTGTTAACCCCACCTCATGCCACTGCATAAAGTTATTTAAAAGTCTTATTATTAAGTAACTCATTAATTGTCTGACCAAATTTGCGTAATGCTATTTTTAATTTCTATAGTTTGACTATCCCACCCTAGTCAAAATTCAATGTTAACACATTGATTTAATTAAATATATACCAAAATAATTTAACTTAAAGACTACTTACTCAGTAAACAGAAAAAATAGAACTTATGAAAAGCTAAAATTAACCACTTTTTTACCATTTGATAAACTGGAATGGGAGACTCGAACTCAATTTGAGCCTAGCTCTGACGTCTTAGATTGTCATACAATAAATCAATTTTTCTAGCTTTTTATCATTCCTGTATGTTTGAAATCTCAATTTTGCTAATATCCTCTTCAACTTTCGCTTTATCCTGATGTTACATTCAATATGGCTATCAAAAAATCTGAACTCTATTCTTCACTTTGGGAAAGTTGTGACAACCTGCGTGGAGGCATGGACTCAAGCCAATATAAAGACTACATTTTAGTTTTGCTGTTTATAAAATATGTCAGTGATAAAAAAGAACAATTAGATTTTATCGATATTCCTGAATCTGCCACTTTTAGTGCCATGATTGAGTTCAAAGGTAATCCTGAGATTGGTGACTTGATTAATAAACAAGTTGTAGCACCTCTTGCTGAAGCCTGCGCGCTTAACGTTAAGGCTATGCCAGACTTCAATGACTCAACCAAATTAGGTGATGGTCAGGAAAAAGTAGATCGTTTAACTGACTTAATTGCAATTTTCCAGCGTCCAGAACTCGACTTTTCTAATAACCTTGCGAGTGGTGACGACTTACTTGGTGATGCCTTTGAATATCTTATGGGACACTTTGCTTCAGAAAGCGGTAAGAGTAAAGGTCAGTTCTATACTCCAACTGAAGTAAGCCGCATCGTAGCATCAATTGTAGGCATTGATGAATTTAAAGCACGTGGCGATACTACTGTTTACGATCCTACATGCGGTTCTGGCTCATTATTACTTCGTGTAGGTGCAAAAGCCAATCGGGATGTTTCTCTTTACGGTCAGGAAAAAGATGCTTCTACAAGTGTATTAGCACAAATGAATATGTTCCTACATGGATCACCAACAGCAGAGATTCGTCAAGGGAATACTTTAGCCAGCCCTAAATTTATTGAAAATGGTGAATTACAACGTTTTGATTTCATCGTAGCAAATCCCCCATTTTCAGATAAAAAATGGTCTATGGGTCTCGATATTTCGACTGCGGATGCTGATACTTATGGTCGTTTTGAAGATTTTGGTATTCCACCCGCCAAACAAGGTGACTATGCTTACCTACTTCACATTGTCAAATCTTTAAAATCGACAGGTAAAGCGGCATGTATTCTGCCTCACGGTGTTTTATTCCGTGGTAATGCTGAAGCCGATATTCGACAAAAATTGGTGGATTATGGCTTTATTAAGGCCATTATTGGTTTACCTGCTAACTTGTTCTACGGTACTGGTATCCCTGCTTGTATTATCGTGATTGACCGTGAACATGCCGCAGCACGAAAAGGCATTTTAATGATTGATGCCAGCCAAGGCTTTATTAAAGATGGTGCAAAAAACCGTTTACGTGAGCGTGATCTACATAAAATCATTGATGCCTTTAAAAAGCCTGAAGAACATGATGAGCGTTATGTTCGTATTGTCGGTTTAGATGAAATCATTAAAAATGGTTATAACCTTAACTTGCCACGTTATATCGACAATAGCGAAGCTGAAGATATCCAAGATATTGAAGCGCATTTACAAGGTGGAATTCCAAACGCAGATATTGAAGATTTAGCAGACTATTGGAAGGTTTGTCCTCAGCTTAAAACCAAACTCTTTAGCTCACTACGCGATGGTTATGTTGCCCTTAACTGTGCGACACATGAAGTAAAAAGCTTTATTAACCAAGATGCTGAGTTCGTTGCATTTAAAGAAAAAATGCAAGCGCATTTCCAAGTATGGGCAGATCAAGCTGAAGTCAAACTGAAAGCACTCAAAGCCAATGAATTTGAGCCTAAAGAATTAATTACTGAGCTGTCAGAATCTTTACTTGCCCACTATAAGGGTCAAGATCTTGTCGATCATTACAGTATCTATCAAATCTTAATGGATTACTGGGAAGGCATTATGCAAGATGATGCTTATATCATTGCTGCCGATGATTGGGAGGTCAATGCTGAACGTATTATCGAAACAGTTAAAGCCAAAAAACAAGGTGGTAAAGACCAAGTTAAAGATAAGGGTTGGAAAGCTGATCTTGTTACAAAAGAAAGCGTAATTAATCGTTATTTCAAAGACCGTCATGATGAACTGGTAAGTGAACAAACCAAGTTAGATGAACTGACTCAAGAACTAACCGAGCATGAAGAAAATCATTCAGGTGATGAAGATATCCTTGAGCAAGGGATTAAAGAAAAAGATGTCAAAGAACTTTGGCAGGCAGAAATTTTAGATGTTGCACCAAAAGCATATGCAGCCGATTACCGTCAATATGAAAAAGCACAACAACAAGAAGAAATGGCGAAAACTGAGTTAACACAGCTTGAACTTGCTCATCCGATTGTGCGACAGATGGTTAAAGATAAAATTAATACGACGAATAAGATAAAAGCATTTGCTGAACATCAAGCTCAAGAGTTGGTCGATATTATTTTTAACTACGATGAAACGCTAAAGTCTTTAAAAGCAGCTCAGCGAACCATAAAGACCAAATATGAGATCTTTGATTCAGGTATTTCAGCAACGTTAAGCAAAAATGAAGGTGCTGACTTATTTGATAATTTTGATAATTTGTCTGTTCTTTACCGTTGGTTAGACTTAAGCAATAAGATCAAAACTGCTAAAAATAAGGTTAAAGAGCTGTTTACAAAGCTTGATGACGATACCTATAAATATTTCTTCACTTTAACCGAGTCTGAAATTAAAGAATTAGTCACTGATGATAAATGGCTTGCCGATTTAGCCAAGCAAATTAATGCTGATGTTGAACGTGTGGCACAACGTTTAACTGTACGTGTACGTGAGTTGGCAGAGCGTTATGAGTTTACTTTAGGGCAACTCACACAAAGTGTTGAAGAGTTAGAAAAGCAAGTTGAAGCTCATTTGGTTGCAATGGGGTTTGAGCTATGAATATAACAACAAGACCAGCTAACTATAGAACACTATCTCTATTTGAAATTGCAGATAAAAATAAAGCTCAATTTAATGATGGAGATTGGATAGAAGCACAATATATTGTAGATCAGGGTATAAGACTCGTTCAAACTGGTAATATCGGCAATGGTTTTTTCATATCAAGAGAAAAACATAAAAAGTTTATTTCTGAAGAAACATTTAATCAGCTTAAATGCAAAGAGCTGAAATATGGTGATATTTTAATTTGTAGATTAGCAGAACCTGCTGGTAGGGCTTGTATTTATACGGAAAATGAAAAATCAATTGCTTCCGTTGATATCACTATTTTTAGACCTAATCCTGAAAAGTACAATTTAAGATACTTAGTTTATCTAATGTCTTCGAATGCATGGTTTTTGAAAATATTAGAAAATGTTGGTGGTACTACTCATAAACGTATATCTAGAAGTAATCTTGGTAAGCAGATTTTAAAAGTAGTCCCACTAGCCGAGCAACAAAAAATCGCTCAATCCTTAACTGATGCAGACAATTATATTTCTGCATTAGAAAAACTCATCGAAAAGAAAAAGATGATCAAAGAAGGTTTAATGGTCAATCTTTTAACAGGTAAACAGCGTTTAAAAGAATTTGCTTTTAATGAGGATGGTACAGCAAAAGGCTATAAAGAATCTGAGTTAGGAAAAATTCCTGCCGATTGGGAAATTGGAAATTTAGGCAACTTAACCACACTCAAAGCCCGTATTGGTTGGCAAGGCCTAACCGTTGCAGAATATTTAGATCAAGGTGACTATTATTTAGTAACAGGTACTGATTTCAACGAAGGTTTTATTGATTTTGATCATTGCCCTTATGTAGATAAATCAAGATATTCACAAGATCCTAATATTCAGCTTAAGAATAATGATGTTCTTGTCACAAAAGACGGAACCATTGGAAAAGTCGCTTATATTGAAAATCTCGACTTACCTGCTACTTTAAATAGTGGAGTATTTGTAGTTAGACCAATCGGTTCAGGTATCAATAGTAAATTTCTTTATTATATTTTGATGTCCAAATATTTTGATGATTTTTTAAAAAAAATTACTGCTGGATCAACGATCACTCATCTTTACCAAAAAGATTTTGTTCATTTTGATTTTGTATTACCCACTTTAGACGAGCAGAACTCAATTGTAAGCTGTTTATCTAACATGGATCACGATCTTATGATCTTAGAGGGAAAGCTAAATAAAGCTAACAACATTAAACAAGGCATGATGCAAAAACTACTCACTGGCGAAATTCGTTTGGCCTAGAGCATTTATAAAATTTTAGGGGGGGAGTAATCACAATATGACTTTAGAAACAATCAATATGGACTATACCGTAAACAATGAATCACATACCCAACAACAAGTCATTGCTGTATTAAAAACCTTGGGATTTAGCTATTTAGGTAATTGGCAGTACCGTGAAAACAATAGCAATATTGAGCCTGAATATTTAACTGAATTTTTGAAATCGCAAGGTCATTCAGATCATGAGATCAGCAAGGTCTATGACGAGTTAAATAAAGTCTTCTCGAATAGATACGATGGCTTATATGAGGTCAATAAAACCTTCTATAGTAAATTGCGCATGGGCGTTGGTGTCAAAATTAGTGCCGAAGAAAATGAAAAAACTATTTTTCTCGTCGATTGGAAAAACCGAACAAATAACCGCTTTTATGTGGCTGAAGAAGTCACCCTGAAAGGTGTCGAAGCAAACCGTCGCCCTGACCTAGTTTTATACGTCAATGGTATTGCCATTGGAGTTATTGAACTCAAACGTGGTAGCGTGTCATTAGGTGAAGGCATTGCCCAATTGGTATCCAATCAACAAACTGAGTTTAATCCTTGGTTCTTTGACACTACACAACTTTTAATTGCAGGTAACACTTCACAAGGCTTGCAATATGGTACGACCCTCACCCCATCTAAATTTTATTTAAACTGGAAAGAAGACACTGACGTCGAAGAAGATAATATTCTGTTTAAATATTTGCGCCGTTTGTGTAACAAAGAACGCTTATTAGAGATTATCTACGACTGCATTATTTTCGATGCAGGTGTAAAAAAACTGCCTCGCTCACATCAATATTTTGGTCTAAAAGCTTCACAACAATACATAAATAAAAAACAAGGCGGAATTATTTGGCATACCCAAGGCGCAGGTAAAAGTATCCTGATGGTGATGCTTGCTAAATGGATTTTGCAAAATAAACCGCATGCGCGTGTATTAGTTGTGACTGACCGTGATGAGCTTGATCAACAAATTGAAATGGTCTTTACACAATCAGGTAGAAAAGTTACACGAGCAAGCAGTAGTGCAAATTTAATGTGTGCCTTACAAAATCCTGAGGAACGCTTACTATGTACGTTGATTCATAAATTTGGACAACGTGATGTTGAAGATATTGATACCTTCATAGCTGATCTTGCCAAACAAAAATCTAAAGTTTTTGGTGAGGTGATTGTCTTTATTGATGAGTGTCACCGTACCCAAAGTGGTGATTTACACCGCTATATGAAAGCCATTATTCCACAAGCCGTGATGATTGGTTTTACAGGAACGCCTCTACTTAAAAAAGATGCTAAAAACAGTTTAGAAGTATTTGGTGGCTATATTCATACCTACTTATTTAAAGAAGCTGTAGAAGATGGCGTTATTCTAGACTTGGCATATGAGGCACGTGATGTCGATCAATACATCTCAGATCAAGATGCCATTGACGATTGGTTTAGAGAAACAGTACGTAATCGCAACTTAAATGAATGGCAAGAAGTCGAACTCAAAAAAGAATGGGGTACACGCCAAAAAATCAATAGCTCTGAGCAACGCATGCGTAAAATCATGCTTGATATTAATAAAGATTTTGTGCAAAAAATTCCACGCCTTAAACAACGTGGTACAGCAATTTTGGTGGCAACGAGCATTTACGAAGCTAGTAAATACTACAATTTAATTCAAGACAGCAACTCGCCTATTCTTAGAAATCGCTGTGCACTAATTACCTCATATGAACCAAGTCCTACCAAAGTCAGCAAATCGATTGTAGATAGTCATACCGAAACCGAAGAACAGTATATTTATGCAACCTATGAAAATATTTTACAAAATGTAAAAGCCGAGCCTCACAAAACTAAAGCAGAAACCTATACTGATAGCGCAAAGAAAAAATTTGTCGATCATCCAACAGAAATGAAATTACTGATTGTGGTCGATAAACTATTAACAGGTTTTGATGCGCCATCTTGTTCAGTCTTGTACTTAGATAAATCGATGCAAGATCATGGACTTTTCCAAGCCATTTGTCGTACTAACCGTTTAGACAGTGCCGACAAAGAATATGGTTTAATCATTGATTACAAAAACTTATTCCAAAAAATGGCAAAAGCAATTGCTGTCTATAACTCTGAATTAGATACCTCAGCAACTGAAGACGCGCAAATTGAGATTAAAAATCGTAAAATTGTGGCAAGAGAGCACCTAGATAATGCGATGGAGCAACTCAATTTGCTTATGCAAATAGTGCAACCCAATCGATGTGAAGAAGATCGCTTAAAGTTTTTTTGTGGTAACTCAGAAAATCCAGAAGACCTTAAAACCACCTATCAAAGACGTATTACGCTATATAAGTCTGTTGCTACTTTCTTCCGCGCCTTTGCCAATGCCAAAGATGAATTTGTAGAGCTTGGTTATTCAGCAGAAGAAATCAAAGAGATAAAAGCTAAAGAGACCTTTTATTTAGATTTAAGAGAAAAGGTTCGTTTACGTGCTGGTGAGTATCTTGACCTCAAACCCTTTGAAGCTGATATGCGTTATCTGATTGATAATTATATTGATGCTAAAAACTCGGTAAAAGTCAGTTCGTTTGAAGATAAAACCTTGATTCAATTGATTGTGGAAACAGGTCTTGCAGAAACCATTACTAATAAATTAAACAACATGAAGGATCGAAACTCAGTCGCAGAAACCATTGAAAATAACATCCGTAGTACCTTAATTAAAGATCATCTCGCTGACCCTGCTTTCCATGCCAAAATGTCAGGACTCTTAGTAGAGATCATCAAAATCCGTAAGGACAGTGCAGATCGTTATGCTGAGTATTTAAAAGAAATTGAGAAACTCGTAAAACAAGTGCATTCTGGTACTGTCACTCAAACAAGTTCTAAAATTGATAGCCGTGGTAAAAAAGCCCTCTTCAATCTATTGAAACATGAAGAGCAAGCATTAGAGCTCCATGACTTTGTCCTCAATAATAAAGAAGCTGGTTGGCAAACGCATCATATCAAGACCTCAAAATTACGTAATATGATCAAAAAGCAAAAAATAGAAGAGAGTTTATTAGATAAACTTATGGAAATTCTTTTAGCTCATGAAGAATACAAATGATTCTAAAATTAGGTGACATCTTAGTAGATTTAACCCAAAAAGATGTTCAGAACATACATCTGAGTGTCTATCCCCCTAATGGTACTGTGAAAATGACAGCACCACTTTACATAAGCGAAGAATCATTACAGCTTTATGCAATTTCAAAATTATCATGGATAAAAAAAGAGCAAAAAAAATTTAAAGATCAAGCAAGAGAATCAAATCGCATTTTTATTCAAAGAGAAAGTATTTATTTCTGGGGTAAGCGTTATCTACTTGAAACCAACTTTACCAAATCTCGACCAAAAATCGAATTTGATGAGTTTAATATTCGGCTGTATATACCAGAACATTACACATTAGAACAACGCATACATTATTTTAACCACTGGTATAGAAAAAAATTAAGAGAATTTGCTGAACCATTGATCTATTTTTGGGCAAATAAGTTACAGGTAACCCCTAATAAGCTATTGATTAGTAAAATGAAGACAAAATGGGGAAGCTGTAATCCTATTGATAAAAATATCAGATTGAATACAGAATTAGCTAAAAAACCTAAATCAAGCGTGGAATATATTATTGTGCATGAATTAATTCACTTAATTGAATCTAGTCATAATGATCGATTTGTGACGCTCTTAGATCAGTATTTACCAGATTGGCAATTGAGAAAAGAGCAATTAAATGAGCTACCCATTCATT
The DNA here is from genome assembly GCF_000760595.1 of Acinetobacter soli. Classification (GTDB taxonomy): domain Bacteria; phylum Pseudomonadota; class Gammaproteobacteria; order Pseudomonadales; family Moraxellaceae; genus Acinetobacter; species Acinetobacter soli. The sequence continues at coordinate 247,842 of NZ_BBNM01000002.1, forward strand.
TCAACTAACGATATATTTATAACTTAACCTGCATTTCTTCCCAATCTTTATAGCTTATTTGTGATTCACCCAATAGTTTCCAAGTAGAGGGTCCAGAAGTTGGACGACCAAATAACATTGCAGCAGGCGTTGAAGAACTAGTAAAAGCGACATCATGAGTAAATTCTATTTTTTCGTCAATGACACGAATCATTCCTTTATCTATTAAAGATTGTCGCTGATTAATGATAAAATTATGTTGCGATGAGGTCTGCTGTTCCTTACCAATAGAACCTTGTCTCACATAAAAAATACCGTCTTTTATATACGCTTTCGCATCTACTTTTTTATCACGGCTTAAAACAAAAAATTCTGCTTCTATTGCTTCATCTATAGTAGAAGCAAATTGAGTATTTGATTGGCTTGGGATTTTTACAACTGGTGTAAGTATGTTCACACCTAATGCAGGTAAAACGAAACTTAAATTATCTAGAAACGTGTCCATATCTGAAATATCAGCATCTGACAACCTTCCTGCATAACTTTTTAATGCTTGTTTATTTTCAATACCATAAAGTGTTTTATCTTTAATAAATTGATAAACTTGATACTCTAAATATGCACAATGCGTTTTAGTTAATGTTGTATCCTTAGATTGCACTAAAATGACTGTATCCCAAAAATCTTTATTATATTCATGGTGTTGCATTCTCTGAATACCATTCACAGTCTCGCCAACATAAACGCTATATTTACCCTCAAGCTCTTGTGCCTTGCTGATCAAAAAATAAATTCCAGAACCATGTGCATCATCTTTTTCAATAAGTTGTTTTAAACTGGCTCTTGGCGCTGCATAAACATAACCTGTCCAATTCATCAGCTCGGCTCTAACAATCCCATTATGCTGACCATCTACATAAAACAAACGAATTTGGCGCCCACGTTTTTGCATTTTTTCCCTTTAAAGTCATAGAATTTATAGAATATTAAACGTAATAAATTTCTTTTAACCTCATATTTATCAGTCAATAATTTGATTTATTTAATATAACTCAATCTATCTTTCTGGATAATTTTATACCGCTCTACAGTCTTTTATATATTAGATTAAAATGGCAAAGCAATTATGGTTAATTTATCAGTTTCTGTATGGAGTTTCCTAAATTTCGACAGCTATCCAACTTTATTTCCATTAGTTTCTATATCTAAAATCGCAACAAATTGACTCCCCTTTCCCCACAGATTATCATTCCCCTACTGGCCTACATTGCCAGTCGGTTTTGACAGACCGTTTCCTAAGAGCACTAAAAGATCAATTCTTTTGGTGTGCACCCCCGTGCTCCCCTCTGCGGTAGAACGGGAGGGGGACACCTTCGGGTGTGCTGATTCTTAGGTTCAGTCTGTCAACCCCCTTTCGTTCTACCACCATAATCAATTGACAGTGATTCGGTAGAACTTCTTAATTACCTAAGGAGTCATAGTCATGACTATTGTTAATCATTTGTCTAACTATTTATCACATCTTTCTATTTTGCCTTTGTACTTATCCAAACGCAGATCACCCATACCTTCATGATCTTTTCTTAAATTAAGATCACGGCATGTTTACGTTTAATTTTTAATATTTGGAATGCTTTTCCATAGGTTCGCTTGCCCAAAAAAATTCTAGCGCCAAAAAAATCATTCCATCATAAAAAATAAGGATAACAATAGATGAAAGGCAAAATACTCGATTATTCCGTTCAAACCAATACCGTCATTATTCGTACCGAAGACCAAAAGCATTATTCATTTTTAGGCGCTGTGTGGCGCGAGTGGATTGTCCCCATGCCGGGCATGCATGTATCTTTTGAATTAGATGCGCAAGGCGAGGTAAGTGAGGTATTTATCGATGAGCCCACCGACGAGCCACTTATTGCGCCAACAGACCATTCACCTACAGCTCTGGCCAAGGCCAACGCCTACAATACACGCGCTGCGCAGCATCAAAAAAATTTAGAAAAACAAGCCTGCTATCGCACCTTGGACTGGGTGTTAAAATGCATAAAGCACAGCTTCGATTTTAAAGGCCGTGCCCGCCGCCGCGAGTACTGGTCATTTATGGGGTGCTATGCCCTGCTCGGCTTAAGCCTGCTGGTGTGTTGCCATGTATTTAACTTGGCAAATAGCCTGTTTTGGGGCGTTATGCTCACTATGCTCATACCTGCACTTGCGGTGAGTGTGCGCCGCCTGCATGACATTAACCGCACGGGGTGGCTATTACTTATCAATTTGGTGCCCATCGTGGGTATTGTGATGGTGATCTTTTTCTTTACCCTTGAAGAAGGCGATACGCACAGCAATCGCTATGGCCCAGCCTCAAAATAAAATGTGTGTTTGGTGTAAGGGATTCAGGAAGTGAGCGGGTTGCATCACTTCCTTCACTGCGCTTACTTTGGCGCATTTTGGTCGGGTTCGTCTTGGGTTTCTGCATCATTTAAAAACTGTGCCGAATGCTTGGGTGCAATTAAGGGCGCCGTAGGCCGTGGGTGGGTATTGGTGTATTGCATGCCCACACTGGCATACATATCGTCGGCTGCAATTTCGGTTTCATAGCGCTCTTCATCGCGCTCACGAATTTCGCGAGTAATCTGCCGAATCTCGCGCTCATCGATGCCCAGCTCTTTCAGCACGGCCCCGCCAAACACAATGGCAGACTCAAAAGTCTCGCGTAAAATATAATCTACATTTTGCTTGACCAAATACAGCGAATGCTCACGGTCGTAAGATCGAACCAGCAGCTTGGCCAGTGGAAACTCATGCTGCACCAGATCGACAATTTGATTGGTCATCTCTTTCTGATTCACACATACCAAGATCGCTTCGGCATGTGCCGCTCCGGAGGCCTGTAAAATATCCAGCCGCGAGCCGTCGCCATAGTAAATTTTAAAACCGAATCTCTCGGCGTTTTTAATCATGTCGATATCGGTATCGATAATGGTCACATCCACCCCGCGTGCCAGTAAAAGCTGACTGGTGACCTGCCCAAAGCGCCCGAAACCAATCAAGAGCACACTGCCGCAAAGGTCTTTAGCCACCTCAACCTCATCCAGTGAATGCTGGCTTTTCTCTTGGGTAAAGCGCTTAAGCAAAATGCCGAGTACCGGTGTAAATACCATCGAGAGCACCACAATGGCAGTCAGATTGGCTTTAGTGCTGGCATCAATCACCTGTGCACTGGCCGCCGCGGCAAACAGTACAAAGGCAAACTCGCCGCCTTGCGCCATCAATACCCCACGATCAAGCGCCTCATGGTGCGAACTGCGGGTCATGCGTGCCACGATATAAATCATGAGGGTTTTTACCGCCATAAAAGCCAGCACTGCCGCCAAAATAAATGGCCAATTCTGCCTTACAACGGTCAGGTCGAGCGACATGCCCACACCCAGAAAAAATAGCCCCAGTAAAATCCCCCGAAAGGGTTCGATATCGGCTTCAATCTGGTGTCGAAATGTCGATTCCGACAGCAACACACCCGCCAAAAATGCACCCATTGCCATAGAAAGCCCACTCACCTGCATCAGTAATGCTGCACCCAGCACCACCAACAGCGCGGCCGCGGTCATCACTTCGCGGGCTTTAGAGGCAGCCAGCAAACGAAACAGCGGATTGAGCAGCCAGTAGCCTGCGGCAATCAGGCCGGCAATAGCAAGTAACCCAATGCCGATACTTTCAAGGCGCGAGCTGGTGGTTTCGATCACGTGCGTAGGCGCCATAAAGGCCACCAAAGCCAGAAGCGGTACAATCAGTAAATCTTCAAACAGCAAAATCGAGACAATTTTTTGCCCTTTGGGCTGGTTCAGATCGCCACGGTCACCCAGAAGCTGCATCACAATGGCTGTAGAGGTCAGTACAAAGCCTGCCGCCGCAATAAACGCAATTTGCCACTTCAGGCCAAACAGCATGGCGGTGCCGGTCAATGCCAGCGCACAGGCCACAATTTGCAAGGTGCCCAAACCAAAAATTTGACGGCGCAGCCCCCACAAATGCGAAGGTTGCATTTCAAGCCCGATAATAAACAGGTACATCACAATGCCCAGTTCGGCAATGTGTAAAATAGAAGCCGGATCTTGAAAAAACGCCAGCCCAAATGGCCCGATCACCAACCCCGCAATCAGATACCCCAGTACCGAGCCAAGACCAAGCCGCTTAAATATCGGCACCGCAATAACGGCCGCCGCCAGCAACACCACAGGCGCCAACAAACCAATCGAATGCGCTTCCTCGCTCATGCTGTTTTTCTCTTTTTTATGTTTCTTGGTTTGACTATAGGGCGAAATGCATGAATTCAAAAGCACAATTTTTTTCTATGTAAGCCAGTATGCGCTGCAATTGCACACAGTTTATGCAGATAACACCGCGCAATACTTGACCTTTGCTAAGCTTCCTGTAAAATTCAGCCTATTCAAAGATGCCGGCATAGCTCAGTTGGTAGAGCAACTGACTTGTAATCAGTAGGTCCACAGTTCGAATCCGTGTGCCGGCACCATCTTCCCTTCTGTTGTTCTTCTCTTTCTCTAATTTATTTTCTTCGCTTATTGCTTTTCTGCGGCAATTTCGACGTAACGAATCACGCCATCGTCATATAAATATCGACATAGCTTCGCGGTCATCTGTATTTTAAGCAGGTCGAGTGTGTGATCTGGTGTACCCTGCCGCTGTGTAATGTAGTCTGCAAATCCGTTTAAAACCGGTGTACTGATATCACGCAGTGATAACAATTTAAAGCCTTGCTGCTCAAGGCTTTGCTCAAGGCGTTGCTGGTCGTGTAATTGTCTTAAATCGACATCGGCCGCCCGAAGCAGATAATAATATTTCTGTTTTTGCCACATCGATAATTTATACCACTGCGCTGAAAGCATCAGGGTATGAAAGCCCAGCCGTCCGTGTGTGGCAAGTACGCGTTTGCTAGACGTTAAAAATGCCGCCAAAGGGCTGTGATAGGCAGCATCGATACATAAAGCCACATCGAAGGGCTGCGAAAAAACAGCCGGATCGAGCGCCAGAAAAGACCCTTGTAATACCTGATCGACTGCAGCCAGTTGGCTTTGCACCCGCTTTACCTGTGCCAGCTGTAATTCCACGCCCGTGACATGCTGAACATGATGCACGCTGAGCCAGTGCTGTAAGCTGGCGCCCTGACCACAGCCCAGATCGAGCAGGCGGTCATGCGGCTTTAAGCTGACCGCAGCGGCCAGTTGATCGGCCAGTTGTGCACAGGCCGTTGGGTAGTCGGCGGTCTCTTTCCAGTACCCCAGATTACTCCATGCCAGTGCGCGCGCATCGCCCAGCGCCGCCGCATTGATGGCATATTTATGCGGTAGGCGACGTGTCAGGGCGTGCGGTAGCTTCATGGTTTACTCACCTAATAACCAGACTTAATAGCCCAGTTGCGGTGCCACTTCTACTTTAGGTTTAACCCCGACAAATGGCAGCGGCGCACCAAAAATTTCTGCAATATTCATGGCAGAGGTCACTGCCGATTCTAAAATCGGTAAGCCATCACACGACCACGAACCACAGTAAAACACTTTACGATCTGGATCTTTATGGCGCTGTTGCAGCTCTTGGTTAAGCGCTACAGTTTGCGAATCGACCACGGCACGCGTCAGCTTCACCGACGAAATCACTTTTTTCGGATCGATTGGAGTAACCGGGCGCCACGTTTGAAATACGGGAGATTTACCCACTAAACTTGGCTCGACGGCGTTCATCCATACAGTAAACTGTTGACGGGTAAACTTGCGGTCCATCATGTAGCTCAGTACTGACCAGTCCTTACGTTTTGGCGGCATTACGGTGCTATCGGTATGAATCACCAGATCGCCCTGCTCAAAACGGAATTGCTTTAACAGCGCCAAATCGTCTGCAAACTGTGTAGTATTTAAAAACACATCAATTTTATCGGTTGGTGTGGCCACCACCACACGATCAAAAAACTGCTGTTCGCCCTGATCATTTTCGACCAGTACTTTTTCGCCTTGCTGTTCAACCTTCACAATCGCAGAGCCACTACGGATGTCGATACCTTGAATCAAACGGTCGACAAATGCCGGCGTGCCACCTTGCATACGCAGCAAGGCATCGCCATCGGTCAACTGACGTAAAAAGGTCAAAAGTGGTTTTGCAGGCCAGTCGCCAATGGTTTTGGGGTTACAGGTACAGATGGTATACAGCACCGGCATCACGGCGCCGTGCCAAAACACTTCTTCGATATCGTTTTGGTTAATAAACTCGGCAAGGGTAATATCTTGATTTTTAGATTTAAAAAACTGGTTAATCGCGGTTTTTAGCTGCAACATACCTTTGACCAGTCGCCAGCCATACTGCTTGATGCCCTTACGGTTGTTAATGATTGGAAAATTTCCAATGCGGCTACGCGTTGTAGTCAACCATGTTTCGGTTTTGTCTTCAAACAACCAGCTACACGCCATGTAGGTACGTACCGGAAACATGGTCATACCCAGATGCGTGGCCAAACTTAAGGTATTTTTCCATAAATACGGATTCATCACACGCAGAGGCGCATCGATGTTTCCCCCCTCAAATTCAATACTATGGCTATCCATTCCTCGACCAGGAAGGGCTTCAAATATCGTGATTGCATGTCCTGCATCTTTTAAAATTCTTGCGGTCGCAAGGCCTGCCATGCCGCTACCTATAATTGCGATATCCAAAATGATGTTCCATTCGTGAGAATATTTCTTTTGATTATGACCCACAAAATCTTAAAATGCGGTATTAAAAACTACCAGATTTAAGGGTTTTGTGCGGCGCGCCTCCTGCAATCTTTTGAGGTTTTTCATATACATATTGAAACAATTCACTAATAAAGTATTACAGATATAAAAATGGCACTCAAAACTCTGCTTTATTTAAAAAGCTGATAAAAAAAAGTAAGATAAATTAACCAATTTTTTTGTAACAGCACTTTCATCATCATAAATTTTGAGCTATCATGCTTCAAAAATGAGAACCACATCACATTAATTAAATGAGGGTTCCAAACAATCAGTGCATGAAAATAATGAAACAACAGCGTACGGCTCTTTATCAAAATTGATAAAGGGCTTTTTCTTTGGCTCTGCTTCAACGTCCTGAATACAGCACGGTGTATGACGAGCATTTGGCGTTGACCAAACTGATCAGGCTGCTCCTGCCTTCGGGTTTTGTCGAACAATAAAAAACCCGTTATGAATGGGCATAACGGGTTTTAAAGGATCAGCTATGAAACCTACTCAGAAACATCGATACACAGGTATTTCATTTCCAAATATTCTTCAATTCCGTGCTGGGAACCTTCACGACCTAAACCGGACTGTTTTACCCCACCAAATGGTGCCACTTCATTGGAAATAGCGCCGGTATTGACCCCAACCATTCCATACTCAAGTGCTTCGCCCACGCGCCACTGACGCGCTGCGTTTTGGGTAAACACATACGCAGCCAGACCAAACTCGGTATCGTTGGCCATTTCAATGGCTTGCGCTTCGGTTTCAAAGCGGAATAACGCAGCCAGCGGGCCAAAGGTTTCTTCTTTAGCAACACGCATGTCTTGGGTAACACCACTGAGTACCGTCGGTTCAAAGAAGGTGCCGCCCTGCGGCGCGAGTTTGCCGCCGATTTCGACCTTAGCGCCCTTTTGGGTGGCATCGTCGATATGCGACTGCACTTTGGCTACGGCACGCTCGTCGATCAGTGGCCCTTGCGTCACGCCATCTTCACGGCCATCGCCCACACGTAAGCCTGCCACAACTTGAGTCAGACGTTCGGTCAACTGGTCATAAATACCCGCTTGAACGTAAATACGGTTGGCACAGACACAGGTTTGACCGCTGTTACGGAATTTGCTGGCCATAATGCCTGCAACCGCCTGCTCTAGGTTGGCATCGTCAAAAATGATCACCGGCGCATTACCGCCCAGCTCGAGCGAGAGTTTCTTGATGCTTGGTGCGCACTGCTGCATCAAGATACGGCCCACTGGCGTAGAACCTGTAAAGCTGAGCTTTCTGACCACATCGCTTTCACACAGGGTTTTGCCCACTTCCACTGCATCACCGCTAATGTTGAGCAATACATCTTGTGGCAAGCCTGCTTTTAAAGCCAGTACTTCGAGCGCATAGGCTGTCAGTGGTGTCAGGTCTGCCGGCTTCACCAGCATTGAGCATCCGGCAGCAATGGCCGGCGCTGCTTTACGGGTGATCATGGCCGCCGGGAAGTTCCACGGTGTGATGGCTGCCGTAACACCAATGCCCTGCTTGATCACCAGTAAACGCTGATGCGCAACGGTTGGCGGTAAAATTTCGCCATCAATGCGGCGCGCCTGCTCTGCAAACCAGCGAATAAACGAAGCAGCATAACCAATTTCACCACGCGCTTCTGCCAGTGGCTTGCCTTGCTCGGCAGTTAAAATCTGTGCCAGATCTTCCTTATGCTCAAGCATAAGATGGTGCCACGCCCACAAGATATCGGCGCGCTGCAAGGCGGTTTGGGTTTTCCACGCCGCTTGCGCTTTTTCCGAACGTTGAATTGCGGCTTCTACAGCGGCACGGTCACTGGTTTTTACCCAAGCCAGTGATGCACCTGTCGCGGCATCTTTGACCTCAATTGCTGTGCCTGTTGCAGGTGCAGTAAACGAGATATCCGGATGTGCGAGTAAATACTGTAAACTTTCTTGAATCATGCTGTTTGTCCAACTGCTGTGCTGTGGGTTTCTGCATTCAACGCTAAAACACCTTGTTTCAAGATTTCAAGACCAGAACGGAACTGTTCAGTCGGAATCGTCAATGGATACAAGAAACGGATGACGTTGGCATACTTACCACAGGTAAGTAATAACAAGCCATGCTCCATGGCATAGGTTTGTACGGCTTTGGCCTGTTCCGCTGTTTCAAATTCTGCGGCAACCATTGAGCCTAAAGCACGAATATCGATAATCGCCTGATCGGTTGCTTGCTGAAGCTGCTCAAGTACGCTCACCAGCTCTGCACCGAGTACATTGGCACGTTCGCACAGTTGCTCTTCTTCGATGGCATCAATCACCGCGTGTGCTGCTGCAACCGCAATTGGGTTACCTGCATAGGTTCCGCCCAAACCACCCGGGTTTGGTGCATCCATCACTTCTGCACGGCCAACGACGCCTGAGATCGGGAAACCACCGCCCAAGCTCTTGGCCATGGTGATGAGATCTGCTTTGGTTTCGTAATGATCCATCGCATAAACTTTACCTGTACGGGCAAAACCACTTTGTACTTCATCGGCAATCAGTAAAATACCGTGTTTGTCGCAAAGTGCGCGCACGCGTTTTAAGAAATCGGCCGGTACAATATTAAAGCCGCCTTCGCCCTGTACTGGCTCAAGTACAATCGCTGCAACGTCGTGCGGTGCAACGTCTTCACTGAAAATGTTGTCGATACTTTCCATTGCGGCATCGACAGTAATACCACGTGATGCAACTGGATAGCGCGCATGGAACACACCGCCCGGCATTAAACCGAAATCGCGTTTGTAAGGTGCTGTTTTACCGGTCATGGCCATCGTCATGAATGAACGGCCGTGAAACGCATTACCAAAGGTAATGATGCCTTGGCGACCCGTGTATGAGCGTGCGATTTTAACTGCATTTTCAACCGCTTCTGCACCTGTAGTGAAAAATGCGGTTTTGGCAGGGCCTGCAATCGGTGCAAGTGCATTGATACGCTCTGCAAGCGATACATAGCTTTCGTATGGTGTAACCTGATAAGCAGTATGTGTGAATTTTTCAAGCTGTGCTTGAACGGCAGCAATCACTTTCGGATGACGATGACCCGTATTTAACACCGCAATACCGCCTGCAAAATCGGTAAAGGCATTGCCTTGTGCATCCCAGATTGTGGCGTTTTCAGCCTTGTCTGCATACCACTGGCACATCACACCCACACCACGTGGAGTTGCTTGCTGTTTACGCTGATTAAGTGCAGAATGTTTAGTGTCCATCTATCTATCCTCTAGTGTTATTCATTACAGCTTTGGTCACACATTCCCGCCATCTTTTACAGGATGCTTTACAATAGCTGTCTACCACTGTAATTTCGCGCGTCTTGCGTCGACTGACGAGAGCCATTTATCAACTCAGGGAGAGAGCCAATTGCGTAGTTTGCTGGGCGATCATTTATTACAACGTTTACAACAAGATGTAGACGGAAAACTTCATCAACGTTTATTTCGCTGTTTGCAAGGCGCAATTGTTGAAGGTGTTATACCCCCAAAAACGCGTTTGCCGGCTTCACGTGACCTCGCCAAAGAAATTCATGTTTCACGAAATACAGTGTTATCGGCCTATGAACAGCTTCAGGCTGAAGGCTATTTGGAGGCAAAAACCGGACATGGCACATGGGTGGCCGAGCAGTTACCCGAAGCCTTTTTAAACACGCCCAACGGCAAACAGCGCGTGGGGCTGCGGAATCCGCCGCGCTCGTATCAATTGTCGCAGCGCGGTAGCCAACTGATTGGTTATGCTGGTGCCTCGCCTTACCAATGGGGTGCATTTGTGCCAGGTGCGCCAGATGTGACCGAATTCCCACATCATATTTTTAGCCGTATTCAGGCGCGGTTAAGTCGCGAGCCAGATATTCATCACCTGATTTACAGTAATGCAGGCGGTTGCACCGAACTGCGTAGCGCCTTGGCCGATTATCTGCGCGTGGCGCGCTCGGTACAGTGTGATCCCGATCAGATCATTATTACCGAAGGTATTCATCAGGCGATTGATCTGGTGTCGCGTGCGCTGAGCGATATTGGCGATCCGGTCTGGATTGAAGATCCGGCCTATTGGGGCATGCGCAATACATTGCGCATCAATGGACTGAATATTCAGCCCATGCCGGTCGATGCCGATGGTATTGTTCCCAAGCAGTATCCCGAAGAGCCCCCCAAACTGATTTTTGTGACGCCGTCGCATCAGTATCCGCTGGGGTCGCATCTGAGTCTTGAGCGCCGCAAATCTTTGCTCAATTTGGCCAAGCGCTACGGTAGCTGGATTGTAGAAGACGATTACGACAGTGAATTTCGTTTTTCTGGGCAGCCTTATCCGTCTTTACAGGGCCTTGAAAGCGATGCGCCCGTAATTTATATGGGCACCTTTAGTAAAACCATTTACCCTGCCTTACGCATTGGCTATTTGGTGGTGCCAAAGCCACTGTTTTCATCTTTACGGATATTGGCTGCCGAGCTTTATCGCGGCGGGCATTTGCTTGAGCAAAAGGCATTGGCCGAGTTTATTCGTGAAGGCCACTACGAAGCACACATTCGCCGTATGCGGCTGTTGTACGGCAAACGGCGTGCTTATCTGGTCGATCTGATCAAGCGTTATTTAGGCCCAGAATTTTTGCATGAATACAACGATGATTCTGGTTTGCATTTGGTGCTTAAATTGCCCGACAATTGCGATGACGTTGCGGTTGCCTCGGCTGCACTCGAGCGGGGCATTAAGGTTCGGGCATTGTCGCAATATTATATGCATGCGCATGCCCACGCCGAACGTGGCCTACTGATGGGCTTTGCCTGTGTGAGTGAAAAAGACATGGTCATGGCCTTTGGGGTGTTGCTACAGTGTTTGCGCGAAGCCAATATTCCAACCCGCTCATAACGGCAAGCCAGCAGAATTGACAGATAAAAAAAAAAAGAACCTCTTCAAGAGGTTCTTTTTTTGAGCCAGATGATTTAGCTGACTGAGTTTTTATTTTCTTGCAGCATGTGTTGGCGAGCTTCCTTTCCCCAGTTAAATTTGTGGGTCAGTACGCCCAGCGCCACAATCACCAGCGCCAGTCCTGTGGTGTAAATCACCTCTTTAAAATATGTTCCTTCAATCAACATGGTCACAATCGCACCAATGATGATGAAAATGACCAGATAGGTTAACCATGGAAATAACCACATTTTAAAGTCGATGGCTTTACCTTCGGCTTCGATTTTCTTACGCATGCGTAGTTGAGAAAATGCCACGGCAAGGTACACATACAATGCCACCGTGCCGGTTGCCAGCATAAGAACATCGTATACATTCATGCTTTCACTGGCTGTGAGGTACACCGCCACGATAGAGAAAATACTTGAGAAAATGACCCCAACCCACGGACTGCTGTTGCGGTTGGTTTTTGAAAACGCTTTTGGTGCATCGCCACGCTTAGACAATGAAAACATCATGCGTGAGCAGGTATAAAGTGCCGAGTTAAAGCAGCTACACACCGAAGTCAGTACCACAAAGTTCACAATATGACGCGCTTCTGGAATACCAAGCGCAGACAGCGTGACGCTATAGGTTCCCCATGTTGGGTCTTTTAACAATGGATTGTTGTGTGGAATCAAGCACACAGTGATAAACATCGAGCCGACATAAAACAGGATAATCCGCCACACAATCGAATTTGAGGCTTTACGGATTTCACGTGCCGGATTTTTTGATTCTGCGGCTGCAACGGTCACAATCTCGGCGCCCATATAGGCAAACATGACTCCAAGCAATGCAGTGACTACCGATGAAAAGCCCCCGGGCATAAAGCCTTGTGCAGTTAAGTTGGTAATGCCTGCTACAGCAGGTTCACCCCATGGCCATAAATGCATAATAGCCAAGCTTCCCACGACCAAGAACAATACAATTGCAATAACTTTGATCAAGGCAAACCAGAATTCAAATTCACCGTAGTTTTTCACGTCTTGCAGATTGACCCAGACCAAGCCAATAATCACCATCAGCATATAGCCCCAAATGGGGATAAACGGGAACCAGCTGTTGAGAATCTTACCGGCCACATAGGCTTCCCAACCCATGAGTAAAGTCCAGAAACACCAATACAGCCAGCCAATGGTAAAACCAGCCCAACGACCAATCGCACGATCGGCATAAGTAGAAAATGATCCGCTGTCTGGATTCATGACTGCCATTTCACCGAGCATTCGCATAATCAGTAAAACCAGCAATCCCCCAATGGCATAAGCTAAAATCGCTGCGGGGCCCGCAGAATAAATCACACTGCCCGAGCCCACAAATAAAGCGCCGCCAATCACGCCGGCAATTGAAATCATGGTGAGGTGACGCGACTTCAAGCCACTTTTAAGCCCTTCGGCTTGGCCTGATTCAGTCGCTGTTTTGAGCGCTGCCATAACTATTTTCCTTAATACCTCAAAAGCAGAGGCCTGCAACATCGCCTTTGCAGTGCGCCTCTCCTTTTAACCTGTTGTTGACTGGGCCGTGCCGGCTTTAACTGCCTGTATAAGGCCCAATCGAACGTTTCCGTATGCATACTTCTAATGAATCTAATGTGTCTTTTTGGTGGCCAATAAACGAGAGCCATTTGTCTATGGTAATTGGGGGCCAATCTTGTTTTTTTGCACCAAAATAGTGCTAAAAAATGATTCGGATCAGTGCGCTCCTAAACGCGCTACGGTTAATTGAATGTTTTGATTTATTATTTTTACTTATCGCGCTTCGATATTTTCTTTAATTTAAGTAAAAAATAGTGTGTACGATATCGCTCAGATCATCATATTTTCAAAAAATATAAAAATTTAGAGATAAAAAAACCTCACGCAAGGTGAGGTTTTTAAGTCATGTATTTTAGAACGGTAAGTCGTCGTCTAGATCTGCTGGAGCAGGTTGCTGTGGCGCTTTAGGTGCATAACCACCTTGATTGCCCGCAGCATTGTTGCCATAACCGCCACCTTGATTGGCACCAGCGTTGTTTTTGTTGTTATAACCACCGCCTTGGTTGTTGTAGCCGGTGTTTTGCAGCGGTGCATTGTTGTTAAAGCGTGGCTGGTTGTAGTCCTGACCACCACCCATAGGCTGCTCGCCTTGGCTACGTGTATCAAGCATTTGCATCTGGTCGCCACGAATTTCGGTGGTATAGCGCTCTTGACCGTTTTGATCTGTCCACTGGCGGGTACGTAACGAACCCTCAATGTACACTTTTGAACCTTTACGCAGGTATTGCTGTGCAATTTCACCTAAACGGTTATTCAACACAATACGATGCCATTCGGTTTGCTCTTTACGCTCACCCGTACTTTTATCTGTCCACGATTCGCTGGTTGCAATCGAAAATTGAGTCAATGACCCGCCATTTGGAAACGTTTTGGTTTCCGGGTCACGGCCCAAGGTCCCAACTAAAATTACTTTATTCACACCACGCATGAGCTTTAATCTTCCTATCTATTTCTGTCTTTTACTTTATAAGAGTTATGATTAAATGGCTACCTCTGACCCCAACAACTGCGTTAAATGTTGTCGCGCAGCATCATCGATGACGCGTTTATCCACTTTTATATACGCTACACGCTGTTCGGTCATCACCACGACTTCTTCAATTCCGCGGATCGCCAGCAGTTTCGACGTCCACTCGGCTGTGTGAGTTACCTCAGGTAAAGGCAATACAATCGACGACAAATAGCGCGGCTGCGCCAACCCGAAGCTCACCAGCAACCACAGTATAGCAATCGCGGCCAAGATACTCCAACCCAGTGAAGTGTTGTGCAGCATCAGCAATTGTCCACCCAGCGTACCACCAAAAAAGGCACCCAAAAACTGGCTACTGGCATTGATGCCCATAGCAGTGGCTTTAGATTGAATCGGGGCAGATTTCGATAACCAAGACGGTAACAGCGCTTCCATCACGTTAAATGCAATAAAGAAAATACCCAAGCCTGTTAAGAGTACATACTTCGACTCATAACCAAAAATCAGAATGAGCAAACCTGCAATAATACCGGCAATGGCGGTCAGGAAGATGCCGCGCATTTTGCGATATTTTTCTGCCACAATGATACTTGGAAAAGCAAAAAACAAACTCACCACAAGTAGCGGCAAATACACTAAGCCATGTTTGGAAAGTGGAATATCGGCAAACTCAATCAGTTGAGAAGGCACATAAATAAACATCGCGGTAAGTAACAAATGCAGTGAAAATACCGACACATGCAAGCGGTTTAAATCGCCCATCTTGATAACTTGTTTAAGCTGAGCCAGATAACCCTGCTGATAATTTTTATGATGACGCGTGACTTTAGGCACCAACAGCAGCATCGAAATTGCCACCAGTCCCATCAGGGTGGTGACCCAGAATAGTCCGGAAATGCCCACCAGACTGGTGAGCCAAGGCCCTAGGCTAAACGCCACCACAAAAGATAAACCAATACTCATGCCCATCGCGGCCATGGCTTTGGTACGCTGCTCTTCACGTGTTACATCGGCCAGCAAGGCCATGACGACCGCCGATACAGCCCCGGCGCCTGCAATGGCACGCCCGATGATCACGCCATAAATGGTGTCCGACATGGCCGCGACCGCGCCGCCCAAAGCAAACAGCAACAAACCCAGCACCACGAGCGGTTTACGGCTAAAGCGGTCGGCTATCAGACTAAACGGAATTTGCAAAATGGCCTGACTCAAACCATAAATACCGACTGCAAGACCAATTAAGGCGGGCGTTGCGTATTGATAGGACTGCCCTGCAATTGAAAATACAGGAATAATCATGAACAGACCCAACATACGCAAGGCAAAAATACTGCTTAATGCAAAGGTTGAGCGACGCTCCAACGCATTCATCATATCGACACGCTTATCTAAACTTAATCAAATTATAGAGGATTCAAGATTAAACTTCGCCTAAATTGACGAAATTCTGATACCTGATAAAAAAGGGTGCCGAAGCACCCTTTTTAGACTACGCAAGCTAACTGAAAGCCAGCTTAATCGGTTTGCGCGTGATGCTTGCTGTATCGAATCGAAGCCAAGACAGCCCACACAATAAACGCAACCCCAATCAACCCTGTGACCACCTCAGGTACGTGTACACCAGTCCCACTTGCCAGCATGATAAAAGCCAAGGCACCAATGGCATAATGCGCACCGTGCTCGAGGTAAATGTATGCATCGAGAGTGCCCTTTTCGACCAGATAAACGGTCATCGAGCGCACAAAAATGGCACCAATGGCCAGACCGAGCATAATAATCACCACATCGCTGGTAATGGCAAAAGCACCAATCACACCGTCGAAACTGAACGATGCATCGAGCACTTCAAGATATAAGAAACCACCAAAACCCGCTTTAATCACACCCTTAGATGCCCCAGAAGCATCATGCGATACTGCATTGCCATTTTCATCAATTTCAGGCTCGCCGCCGAGTAAGTGACTCAACACCTGAACACCGATATAGACCACCAGCCCCCAGATACCCGCCATCGTCACCACAAGGCGTTTGTCGTCGGCCACATAGGTTGCCATGATCAGCAGCGCAACCAAGGCAATAAAGACCGACATTGCTGGCACATTGGCCAGATTGGCCAGCTTGGCTTCAATCCATTTAAACCAGTGAGTGTCTTTGCCGTCGTCGAAAAAGAAGTTTAAAAACACCATGAGCAGGAACGTTCCACCAAATGCTGCAATTTCAGCATGATGTTCCATCAGGCGTGCAGAATAGGTTTTTGGATCATTCAGTGCCATTTGGGCCACTTCAATCATGCCCATGTCGGCGGTGACCGCCACGATGGCCACCGGAAAAATCAAACGCATGCCAAATACGGCAATTAAGATGCCGACAGTGAGAAAAAGCATTTTCCAAAAATGATCCCAACCACGCAAAACAGACGCATTGACGACTGCATTATCAAACGACAGCGACACTTCCATCACCGCCAGAATAGCGGTAATGGTGAGTGCTTTAAACATGGTCGAAATGCCTGCTTCCGGACCATGGGTATAGCCCCAATACGCCGATAACGCCAGACAGATGACGGTAAAGAAAATGGAAAAACGAAAATGCTTCATGAATGCCCTAAATCAAAATAAGATCAAGTATTAGAATTTCGGGATGTATTATGCGCGTTTTTTAGCTGAAAGCAGATGACATTTATCACTTTTACGCAAAATATTAAGTCTAAATTAATAAAGTGGTTTACAACGCTCACGCCGATCGATTTTTGTTATAGTTCTTGGCACGCAAAAAATCGGATTTAGAGCAGACGACTTATGAGCTTTACTCAATTACTTTGGCAAAAAAATACCGCGTTATATGAGCAGATCCTCAATTTACCGTTTAATCAGGAACTGGCTGCTGGCACATTGGCGCCTGAGGCATTTTGTCATTATGTGATTCAGGATGCGCATTATTTGTTGGCCTATGGTCGTGCCTTGGCAGTGGCAGCCGCCAAAGCTTACGATGCAGACGACGTGATGCAGTTTTCTGAAGCTGCTAAAATCGCGATTGTGGTTGAGCGTAGTCTGCACAATGACTTTATGACGGCATTTAATGTGAGTAAAGAAACCTTTGAGTCGACACCACTAACTTTGGCTTGTCATCATTACACGTCATTTTTAACCGCAACGGCGTGGTCTGAAAGTTATCCTGTGGTATTGGCAGCGCTCCTGCCCTGTTTCTGGATTTATGCCGAAGTTGGCCGTGCCATTGTCAGTCAGTCGGTGCCGAATAATCCGTATCAGGCATGGATTGATACCTATGCGGGTGAAGAATTTCACACTGCCGTGCGTAATGTGATTGCAACCGTCGATAAGGTTGCAGCGCGTTGCGATGCCGATACGCTAGAAAAAATGCATGCGGCCTATACCATGGGTGCCAAGCTGGAATGGCTGTTTTGGGATAGCGCCTACCATCAGCGTCAGTGGTTAGGCTTATCCAACTAAAATCATCTATAAAAAGTGAGTCACAAATTGAATCTGCTGTTATGGCAAGATTAAAGTTCGGTTTGTGTACTCACTGCATGATGAAAAACATAGGGATCTGAAATTAATTCGTATTGCTCATCATCTGGATACGTGACTGCAATCTGATAATCGTCACCTGCAAATGCCTTGATTGAGCTTAAATCATCCCAGTAAGTCGCCAGAAAAAAATGGGCCCACTGATTCTGAATAACCTGTTTTACAAAAGCACCCTGATTTCCTGCAATCGTCTTTGCATGTTTTACGCCTGTACGCTGCAAATGTAAGGCAAAGCCTTCAGCATGTAGTAGTGGTACACATCCATGCCATGTTCTGACGATCATTTCGGTCATCTCCTCTATATATTAAATACACGATGATTCATATTAATTAAAATAAGTATTCCAGCCCAATAACAGAAGACCTGCAGCCAGTACCCACGCCAGTGTCGCCAGACTTAAGCACCACCCAATCGAGACCCGTTCAGCCAGAAAATACACCATCCCCAGATAGATTGCATAGGGAATCAATGACCATAAACCAAATAGCGCCGTTTTACGCAGTGCCTCAGCACCTTGCTGACCAAATACAATGATATGCGCAATCAAAGCAAAGGTCGGAAAAAGCGGCACCAAGCCCGCAATATAAAAGGTTTTGCTTTTAGATAAAATAGAAATGAGCAGCACAACTGCTGCACCTAGGGTGCATTTAAAAAACAAACCAAGCATGCCAATACGTCACTTTATTTGCTGAGTCGAAACAACATATGCAGATTAAACGCCAAAATGAAGCCTATCGCTACACACTATAGTAAATAAACACTTAACAGTGCTAAAAATGCAGGTAATGCCTGAATAAAAAAGATTTTTTTACTGGCGGTCATGCCGCCATAGAGGCCAGCCACCAATACGCAACCCAGAAAAAAGCTCGCCAGTGGAACAAATAACGCTTCGGGCGCGCACAATGCCCAAAAAAGACCGGCTGCTAAAAAACCATTATATAAGCCCTGATTTTGTGCCATCACTTTGGTGATTCGGGCTTTTTCAGGCGTATTTCCAAAGGCTTTTAAGCCATAAGGCCGATCCCACAAAAACATTTCGACCACCAGAATATAAACATGCAGCAGTGCAATCAGCGCAATCAAAATCAGTGCAAGCATGGTGTCCCTTCTTGTTTATTGTATTCAATGTGATAACGCTCACTATAGCCATATTAGATGATTGCTGAACAGAATAAATTGTGAACCTGATCGTTTTGATACTTATGAAAGCTCTAGCTGACTGAAAATAAATACCAAATGACGCTGACACAAAAAGTTACATGAATACGTTACAAATTGTGTAAAAAATCACAAAAAATTCTTTTTTTAAACAGTCAAACACGATTTGAGTGATTAATATAAATACAGCTTATTGACGTGTTTGCTCCAAAAACACGTGAGAAATCCAACAACTATTTACTCAATAAGGACACAATAATGGATAACACTATCAATCGCACATTTGTTAAAACAATTTCTTGGGCCAGTATCTTTGCAGGTGTACTCGCTGTACTTGCAATCTCCTTTTTGCTTTCATTACTCGGCGCTGCGCTTGGATTTTCTTTACTCGACCCGATGTCGCACGATGACATTTCCAATGGCTCTGGTACTGTGGTGACCATTTGGACGCTCATCTCGTTACTGGTCAGCCTTGGCATTGGTGCTTATCTGGCGGGTAAGTTCGCAGGTTTAGATGGTGGCATGCATGGATTTTTGGTCTGGGCATTATCACTGCTCATTGGTCTGATCTTAAGTATCATGACTTTAAACAGTGCAGTTAAAACAACAGCCAATACAGTCGGCTCAATTGCCAGTGTGACCGGAACACTCGCCTCTGGTATTGGCAAAGGCTCGGTCGAACTGATTAAAGAAAACAATATTTTAGACAACGTCATTCCCTCTATCTCTGACCTGACCGATGGCACTGATTCTAAAATTGCTCAAGCGCTTGAAAAAAGTAAGGTGCCGGAGCTTCAACCGAATTACTTAAGTTCACAAGTTGACTGGGCGAAAAAACAGACGGAAGAAGCCGTGAAACAAGTGGCGCTGAATCCGAGTCAGTACAAAGAAATCACTAAAAATCTGTTAACCACTATCGAGCAGCGCGTACAAACCATCAATGCTGCCATCAGTAAAGACGATGTGAAAAAAGCCATTATGGCCAACAATCCATCATTTACCGCTGCTGAAGCTGATCAAGCCGCAGAAAACTTTATGCAGGCACGTACTCAAGCCACGGTTAAAGTTCAAACCTTCTTTAACGATTTGACCGTCAACATCAATAATTCAGAGAAAAAATACGAACAGTTAAAAGAGCAAGTCCGTGAGCAGGCTGCTGCTGCTGCCAAAGCGGCTGCCAAAACTGCGTTGTGGTCGTTCATTGGATTGTTTATTGGAATGCTGGTTACGATTTTTGCAGGTCGTTTCGGTGCAACTGCATATCGCCGCTAATTAAATAATCTAAGTTTGCCTCATGGTACGGTGTGCCGTGCCATGACGGATCTCAGTATGATGGTTTCTCCTGCCAATCAGACACTCCGACACAAAATGTCGCACAAAAATGAAAAGTTTGGGCTTGAACATTTTTCATGCGCTATCATATACCTCTTTTAAAAATTCATTTTAGGATCGATTTATGAGCCAAAGCCATATCCGTATTCGAGGTGCACGTACCCATAACCTAAAAAATGTGTCTCTCGATATCCCACGTGATAAATTTGTGGTGATTACGGGACTCTCAGGCTCTGGCAAGTCATCTCTTGCATTTGATACGCTTTATGCCGAAGGCCAACGCCGTTATGTGGAATCGTTATCGGCTTATGCGCGTCAGTTTTTATCGCAAATGGAAAAACCTGATGTCGATGCAATTGAAGGCCTCAGTCCTGCAATTGCCATTGAGCAAAAATCGACAAGCCATAACCCGCGTTCGACTGTGGGAACCATTACCGAAATTTATGACTATTTACGTTTGCTCTATGCACGCGTCGGAACGCCCTATTGTCCAGAACACGATTTGCCGATGGTGGCACAAACCGTTTCCGAAATGGTCGATGCAGTCAAAGCCTTAGAAGAAGGTACAGCACTGATGCTGCTGGCACCTGTGGTACGTGAGCGTAAAGGTGAATATTCACAGCTCTTTGAACAACTACAAGGTCAAGGCTTTGTGCGGGCTCGTGTTGACGGTGAAATTGTCGATATCGATGCGGCACCTGAATTAGATAAAAAGAAGAAACATACCATTGAAGTGGTCGTGGATCGTTTTAAAGTACGCGATGACTTGGGCAACCGGATTGCAGAATCGTTTGAAACTGCACTGCGCCTCGGTGGCGACTTGGCTATTTTATCGTGGATGAACGCCGAACAGCCCGATCGTGTATTTTCGGCCAAACACTCCTGTCCGGAATGTGATCGTGCTGTGGCAGAGCTAGAACCACGGATGTTTTCTTTTAATAATCCGTTTGGTGCTTGTCCAGTCTGCGATGGCCTGGGCACGCGCAGCCATTTTAGTGCAGAAAAGCTGATTCCAGATCCGAGCTTGTCACTGAGTCAAGGTGCGGTACGCGGTTGGGATCGCCAGCGCCCGTATTATTATTCGATGCTGCAAAAAGTGGCGGAGCATTTTGAGTACTCGCTCGATACACCGTGGAATACGCTTGAAAAAGAGGTACAAAAGAAATTCTTATACGGTACCGGTAAAGAAAAAATCGATTTAAGTTATATCGATGAACGTGGCCGTCGACATAACCGCGTCATGCCATTTGAAGGCATTTTAACGCATCTCGAACGCCGTTACCGTGAAACCGAAAGTAATTATGTGCGTGACGATCTGGCACAGTATTTGTCAAATGCTGCATGTGATGCCTGTGGTGGATCTCGTCTGAATGAAATTTCCAGAAATGTGAAAGTGAAAGACAAAACCATTGCACATATTACCCAGATGTCGATTGGTGATGCCGAACAGTATTATCAAGATTTGAATCTTGAGGGTGCTAAAGGCGAAATTGCCGATAAAATTTTTAAAGAAATTCGTGAACGTCTGCACTTTCTGGTGAGTGTCGGTTTGAACTATTTGAGTTTGGCTCGTTCAGCCGAAACCTTGTCCGGCGGTGAAGCACAGCGTATTCGACTGGCCTCACAAATTGGTGCTGGCCTGATGGGTGTCATGTATGTGCTGGATGAACCTTCGATTGGTTTGCATCAGCGTGACAATGACCGTCTGCTACAAACCCTGATTCGCTTACGTGATTTGGGCAATACCGTGCTGGTGGTCGAGCACGACGAAGACGCAATCCGTGCGGCCGATCATATTATTGATATCGGGCCGGGTGCTGGGGTGCATGGCGGTGAAATTATTGCCGAAGGGACAGCCGATGAACTGAAAAAGCATCAGGACTCTCTCACTGGGCAATACCTCTCAGGCGCGCTTAAAATCGCCGTGCCAGCGCAGCGTTTGAGTTCACCTACACCAGATCAGACCATTAAACTGTGCGGTGCAGCCGGACATAACCTTAAAAATGTGGATTTAACAATTCCCCTAGGCATCATGACCTGTGTGACGGGTGTGTCGGGTTCGGGCAAGTCGACCCTCATTAACCGGACCTTGCTGCCATTGGCTGCCACTCAGTTAAATGGGGCCACCACGCTTACCGCAGAAAAATTTGATTCGATTAATGGCTTGCAGCATTTGGACAAGGTAGTAGATATCGATCAGAGTCCGATTGGCCGTACCCCACGTTCAAACCCGGCCACCTATACCGGATTGTTCACCCCTATTCGTGAGTTATTTGCACAGACGCCAGAAGCCAAGGCACGTGGCTACGCGGCTGGTCGCTTTTCATTTAATGTTAAAGGCGGTCGCTGTGAGGTTTGTGAAGGTGACGGCATGATCAAAGTGGCAATGCACTTTTTACCCGATATGTATGTACCGTGCGATGCCTGTCATGGCAAACGTTATAACCGTGAAACCTTGGAAGTGACCTACAAAGGTAAAAATATTTCTGACGTACTGGAGATGACGGTAGAAGATGGTGCCGAATTCTTTAGTGCCATTCCGGTGATTCACCGTCGTTTGGAAACCCTCACCCAAGTGGGGCTGGGCTATATCCGTTTAGGCCAAGCAGCCACCACACTCTCTGGTGGTGAAGCGCAGCGTGTGAAACTGGCACGTGAGCTGGCCAAACGCGATACGGGCAAAACCCTGTATGTGCTAGATGAACCGACGACTGGCCTGCATTTTCATGATATTGCCAAGCTGCTCGACATCTTGCATGAGCTTCGCAACAAAGGAAATACCATTGTGGTGATTGAGCATAATCTGGATGTGATTAAAACCGCAGACTGGGTGATTGATCTTGGGCCAGAAGGTGGTGCGGGTGGCGGTCAGATTATTGCCGAAGGTACACCAGAACAAGTGGCCGAAGTGGAGATTTCGCATACGGGGCGTTTCTTAAAGCCGATGTTGAGTTAAGTTAAGCCACCATTTCGTTTCTATAAAGGGTGAATAAGGTCGACTTATTCATCCTTTTTTTATAGTTAAATAATCATTATGAAAGCGCTACTTCCACCCGATTCTTTCCTTTGGCTTTCGACTGGAGTAAGGCGGTATCGGCTTTTTGAAATAACGTCAGCCAGTTTTCTGCTCCTACCGCTACTCCCATACTCACCGATACATCAATCTGTAATTCAATCGAAATAACCTCAATTTGGGCACGGATCATTTCTGCGACATCAAGCGCATCATTTCGTGCGATTCGCTCAATCAAAAGTAAGAATTCATCTCCACCATATCGCACCACCAGATCAAATTTTGATTCGTGAGCCATGAGTTGCCGAGCTACCGCTTGAATCACATGATCGCCTGCAATGTGTCCGTGTTGATCATTGATTTCTTTAAAAAAATCGATGTCCAGTATTATCAAGCATAAATCTGACCACGGTGCCGTTCTAGCTCCCAAATAGGCATTAAGGGCCTTACGGTTTGCTACACCACTTAAGGTATCGGTATGGGCAATTTTGCGAAGCTTGAGCTCGAGTTTATCTTTTTCCACTAAAACGTCTCTCAGCCTCGCAATTGCGTCAAAGAGCTCGACAAATTCACCATGTACGCGTTTACTTTTTGATTTTTGGCGCAGCGGCGTCTGTGGATCGAACAAGTGTAAAACTTCTTCGCGGGCTTGAATTAATGGCGATAAAATATAACGCTCAATATAGTGTAGCGTTAGCACAGACACCAGTAGAGACAACAAAGACAATATCACAGTGGTAATAAATTTTTGTTTTGCTTCTGCCTGCTGTGTAGTCGCCTCATCGAGTGTTTCTTTAACCAAATAGCTTTGTAATTCAATAATTGCACTAAATTTTTTCACAAGATGTTCGGTCAGTTGCGTTGCCGTGAGTGAATACGGTTGTTTGCGGTCACTTTCTTGAATCAGGCCAGATACCAATCCAATTCCTTGATCGAGAAATTGGATTTTCACTTGATGGTATAAATAATTATATTCCGCAGTACGCGGATATTGTGTCTGCAATGTATCGATCATTTTCCATAGGTATAGCGCCTGATACTGGGTTTGCAATGATCTTGCACGGTTTTCTTCAGGAATTTGTTGTTGATAACTAATCGAGGCAATGATATTTGAGGCCACTCGCCCAGACTGATCACGAAGATCTGAAACCAATAAAATTAAAATCATATTTCGAAACAATTCGTCATTTTGTTGATCGGAATTGATGATCTTCATTTTCAAGGCTTCACGATAATAATCCCACGCATTAAACATTTGTTTTACAGCACGATCATATTGTTGAAAACTTTTTTGTTCGGGCTGGGTCTGTGCATAACGATCGACGGACAGACGAGCTAAATTTAAATTTGGTTGTGCTTTCGTGATTAAATAATCTGCAATTTCTTTATTATCGTTTGAGCGCAGCAATTGAATTGTCGTGTTCAAAGATTGATCAACCTGAGCACGATAATCAAGTAATTGTGCACGTCGCTGATCGATTTGCTCTGGCGGACTAGACATCAGTTTATTGGCAAATGCACGTTCTTTAGAAATATGATTGGCACCCTCAGAAAGTGCTTTTAATAATTTAATTTCAATTAAAGCATCATTACTTTGCTGGTATTGCTTATAGCTGCTCAAAATAAGTGGAATTGCAATTACTAAAAAACAAAGTATTAAAATGAAAACAAAAAAGAATAAACGATGACGTATTGATGAATTGGCTTTAGTGGAAGTAAAAACAATTTGACGCTGAGGATCTATTTTTTTTGACTTCACTACATTTATTTTTTGCTGATTATGTCACCATAGTTTAACTGAAGTTGCTTAAAATTTGTCAAGAACTTGTCATAGTGAAACGATACGAGCACCGAAGCTCTGAAATCATCGTGTTTCTCAATCATAATTATAAAAATAAACAATTTTGCAAATGATGAAAAATTCCGCATCATACACTTAAGGATTAAATCATGATGTTTTTAGCTTCCTCTAAGGATGTTCTCCCAATCAAATAACATCCTTTTCGCCTAGTGACCCCTCTTGAGCACTAGGCTTTTTTTTGTCTGAATAATTGTCACGTTCCACACAATTGACACATTCAAAAGCAAAAAAATACCCAGTTTTAGGGAAAACCGGGTGAGTTGAATAATACAATCGACAGCGTTACAGAACGATAGAGGGATCATCCATTGCATTCGACGTGTATTATCAGCAAAAACAAGTACTACCCAATCAAACTACCACAATAATGATAAACAATCAACATATTTAAAATATATTGAGATTTAAATCACATTAAAACCTATTTAATTTCAGTCAGATATTCATATTCAGTTACCAATATGTAACAATGTAAAAATAGGTAAAATTAAGATTTAACTTTAAATAAGCTTCACTTTAGTAAAAATATGTGACATAAGTCACATTAAAATTACTTTTAAAGTAAGTTTTTACCGATAATTTAAATAATAACCATCTATTTTTACAATCGAAAAAACGATGTATATTTAACCAAAATGTAATATTTATTGCTTCATTTTCCATCTAGTCGATTGTTATACAGACTATTTTTCAGGTTGACACGACTCAATTTAACTGTATTTTTTTTGTGCAATATTTTTAAGTGTTTTTTTGAGCAACAGATGCCAGGCTGAAGACACATTGACTAAATAAATTGTTACAATAGAATGACCACAGCTTAATCTCTTGTTAATGCTGGAAACTCTTATGAAAAAACTCGGTTTAGCCACTGCTTTATTACTCGCCATGACCGGCGCTCAAGCGTATCAAGTTGAAGTTCAAGGTCAATCTGAATATGTAGATACGACTGCAAACGACAAAAACTTCACTGGTGACGTTGCTGGTACTTTCTATTTGAAAGATGTTGATGCGTCTAAAGGGCCTTTAGCCGAAGCCGCGTTCTTGAACCAAGCATCTAGCGTATCGCTTGGTTATAGCTACCAGCAATATGACCAAAACAACGGTCTTAACTACCACGTAGGTACTTACGGCGTGAAGGGCGAAACATACATCCCTACGCCATACCTACCAGTATACGCAAGCGCAACTTATAACCATACTGACGTTGATGGTAAAAATGCGATTTCTCGTGATGACAACGGTGACCGTTATGCATTAGAAGTGGGTGCAATGTTGCTTCCTAACTTCTTGATGAGCGTAGGTTACACAAGCGTTGCAAACCAGTTTGCATTAGATAACTTTGGTATCGTAAACAACGGTATTTATTCTGCTGTGAACCAAACTGCTGCGATCCAAAACGATCAAGACGCAGTAACAGCTCGTGCAAAATATGTTGGTCCAATCGATGGTACCAACATGGCAATCGGCTTTGAAGCTGCTGGTGCATTTGGTCAAGAAAACCAATACGGTTTAAAAACTGACCTTTACCTCACACCTAAGTTGAGCGTTGGTGCAACCTTCATCGGTAACGATGGCGAAGCAAACATCAAAGGTCAAGACCTTGGTGAATTCCGTCAAGCATGGGGTGGTAACGTAAACTACTTCGTTACTCCAGCAATCTCTGTTGGCGCATCGTACATCAAAGCAGATGCTAAAGGTTCTGCATTCGATACGCAAACAATCGGTTTAAATGCAAAAGCTCGTTTCTAATCGAAACTGAACTACGCATAAAAAAGGACTCATTTGAGTCCTTTTTTTATTGCTTCAATTAGTTGATGGTTTGGCTGCGCATCACATTTAAGAAATACAGGTGGCGTTCATACTGATCGATAATATCTTGAATCAAATCTTCTTCAGTCCAGTCCATCACATCATAGTTTTGCCCGCCCTCACGTAAAAACACTTCAGCCTGAAAATATTTATCGGTAGTTTCCTGCTCGGATTGCAGCATGAAACTTGGTGGAACTGTTTCACGTGAAACCACATGATAGATAAAATTAATTTCATTGTGATGATCCACTTTGAGCATCAAGCCTTCGTCGGTTTCATGAATCTGTACCATTAACTGACGGCGCTTAAATTCGCGCTGCAAGTTATGAAAAGCATCTTTTACGCGGCCTTGAATAAATGCATCCACGTCTGCTTTAGCGTGTGGATAATGCATGATCAGCCCAAGACGTTGCTGCCAGCTTCGTGGATTCTGAATGGCCCGCGGTGTGGTTCTTGCTTCCTGAATCGCCTGCATTTTGGTGGAGTCAATCCGTAATGCCTTGATCAGTCCCCAGCAAATGAACAGCATGATGACCGTAAATGGTAAGGCGCTCATGATAATCGCAGACTGTAAGGCATTGAGTCCGCCAGCGAGCAGCAGCACAATCGACAGCCCCGCCATCACCACAATCCAGAAAAGACGTTGCCACACCGGTGAATCATCCGTCTTGGCGGTAAGATAATCCACCACCAAAGCCCCAGAATCGGCAGAGGTCACAAAAAATAAAATGATCAACACTGTGGCCAATAAGCTCATCGGTCCAGCAAATGGCAATGAATTTAGAAACTCAAATAAAGCCACGGATGAATCACGTTGCACCGCCGCCAACAGCATCTGATTGCCTTCATGCAAAATACTGTAGAGTCCTGCGTTGCCCATAAAGCCCATCCAAATCAGAGTAAAACCTGTTGGAATCAGCATGACACCGACAATAAATTCGCGAATGGTTCGTCCACGAGACACCCGCGCAATAAACATGCCGACAAAAGGTGACCATGAAATCCACCATGCCCAGTACATGATGGTCCACCCACCAATCCAGCCATTGGGTTGATAGGCATACAGATTGAAGGTCATTTCAAATAAATTAGAGATGTATTGTCCGGTGTTTTGAACCGTGGTTTGTAATAGATAAATACTTTGGCTGGCAAAGAATACAAATGCCAGTAAAACCAGAGCCAGTATCAGATTCAGCTCGGCCAGACGCTTGATGCCCTTATCGAGACCAAATCCGACAGAAAGACCCGCCATGGCACTGACCACAATAATCAAAATAACTTTGGACCACGCTGTTGATTCAAAGCCAAATAAATAATTTAAGCCTGAACCAATCTGGGTGACACCAAAGCCCAATGTGGTGGCCACACCAAAAATCGTTCCGATTGTGGCAAAGGTATCTACGGCATCACCAATGGGGCCATGAATTTTTTTACCAATCAGCGGATATAAAGACGAGCGTATTTTTAAGGGTAAATCATGCCGATAGGCAAAGTAAGCCAGCGAAAGAGCGACGATGGCATAAATACCCCATGCATGTAGCCCCCAGTGGAAAAAGGTCACCCGCATGGCCTGCTGTGCTGCCAGTACCGTTTCAGGCTGTCCCGAAGGCGGGCTCACATAATGCATGATCGGCTCGGCAATACCGAAAAACATCAGGCCAATCCCCATCCCCGCTGTAAACAGCATGGCAAACCATGACCGATTACTGTAGTCGGGTTGGCTATGATCGGGCCCGAGTTTGATCTTACCGCTCGATGAGCAGGCAATAAACGCCAAGATGATTAGAAACAAAGCCACGGACAACACATAGAACCAACTAAAGGATTCTGTGATCCAGTTTTTGAGCTGCTGGGTCAGAAACTCAAATGAATCTGGCATTAATAAGACAATCGCCAGAAAGATCGCAATAATGATGATCGTACTGACAAATACATTTGGATTAATATTTGCAAACCTAGATGAGGTTTTGGAAGGCATACATCCCCCATATTTTTTTTGATAAAAACCAACGACAACGATGTGTCAGAAAAATTCACTGTCGTGAAAAGCAAAAAGGCGCATTAAGCGCGTTATTATTGTATAGCCTGCTGAAAAATAAAGAAGTTACAGAGCTGTAACAGGCTATGTATCGTCGTGATGATTTTTTTCTGGCAAATGCGAAATATATTGCAATGCCACCAGACGTGACACCACCACGGCCAAGAACATCACGCCCATAAACATTTGAAGAATTGAAATTACCCGTGCCGCAGGGCTGATCGGAAAAATATCGGAAAGTCCGGTAGCCGATTGTAAACTAAAACTCAAAAATAATAGGTCTAACCAGCTTTGTAAGCCCTGATGATCGGGTTTACTAAAACTCATCGGCACCAACAACTGGCAAATGTTGTATAAAAAGGCAAACCCCCATGCAATGAGTGTAAACACTGCCCCTGCTGCAAATAGCTCATCTTTGGTTAGATATCGGTCTGCAAACATATAGCGCAATAAGCCATAGGCCGCATAGAAATAAGCACATGCCTCGAACCCATGCGTCAGAATCTGAATTGAAACCTGATTAAAGCCCAGTAAAATCAAGACTGAAAAAAAGAGTGCGCCCAACACAAAAAATAAGCCCGTGAGAGTAAATACACTGGTTTCACGAATGACTCGACCAATCAATAAAAGTGCCAGTACCCCCAAAATCCAAGTCAGTACACGATAGGCACCATGATCATAAGTAAAAAAAGACAAAATCAAAATGAACAGTTGCACCACCAGTAGCCAAGCCGAAGGCAGTAAACGGAAATGTTGTTTGAAATCTTGAGCAATCGACATAAAAAGAGGCGTCCCGTTCTTGTTGTTTTCATCTGAGCGAATGTCTGAATCTTGTCGTGTGCTTTAGCAAGTCGTCAAGTGATTTTATAGAGGAAAGCGGAAATAGATCACGTTTTATGACATAACATTATCAAACTGCACTATTTGACCCGAAATAATCGGTGCATACTCAAAAGTATCAATGAAGCGAAGAGGGCTTTATATGCATATCAAAACAACACTCATGGGCTGCTGCATGGCCTCGCTGCTGTTTGTCGGATGCAGCAAAATCAATCCGATGCTAGAGCAGCATCCAGAATATATTGGTCAGTGGAAAAGTAGTCACAGTAGTTTGGTGATTGAAAAAACCGGGCAAGTGGATTATCGGCAGAACGTGACTCAGGAACAAAAAACGCCAGATCACGATTTGAAATATGCTGCCAAGTCAGACTTAAAAGCCAGTATCAGCGACTTTAATGCACAGCAGTTTCAGATCGGTCAAGGCGAATTTAGTCAGGTGTTCAAAATTGATCGCGCGCCGTATCAGATGAATCAAAAATGGCATATGCAGCTTAACGGCGATGTATACACCAAACAATAAAAAAAGCGCCAACGGCGCTTTTTTCATGTGTCTGACAGATGCACCTTAGTGATCTGAAGCACCCGAAATTCCAATACCGGTCATTGAACGCACATACTGCGCATCAAATGCTTTACGTTCTGCTTTGGCACGGGCCGAATTATCAGTCACCGAGAACAACCAGCAGCAAATGAACGACAACGGCATTGCAAAAATTGCTGGGCCATTAAACGGATTGATCGGTGTATCTGAGATTTTAAGTGTGTCTACCCACACGGCTTTAGACAGAATAATCAGGACCACAGCCGTCGTCAGGCCAACCACGCCACCAATCACGGCGCCACGTGTGGTTAAACCTTTCCAGAACATTGACAATACAAGCACCGGGAAGTTCGCACAGCACGCCACAGAGAAGGCCAAGCCAACCATGAAAGCAACGTTTTGTTTTTCAAACAAGATACCCAGAATCATGGCGAAGATTGCCAAGCCCAATGTTGCGATTTTTGACATACGCAATTCAGATTCTGGTGTGGTTTGACCTTTTTTGAATACGTTGGCATACAAGTCATGTGAAATTGCAGATGCACCCGACAAGGTCAAACCTGCCACTACAGCCAAAATGGTTGCAAAGGCAACAGCAGAGATAAAGCCCATGAACAGATCGCCACCGAGTGCATCACTCAAGTGAACCGCTGCCATGTTGTTTCCGCCGACCAATTCAAGCTTACCTGTTACTGCTGCTTTGGCAACATCAAGGAATTGCGGATTGTTCGAAACAAACAGAATCGCACCGAAACCAATAATAAACGTCAGCAAGTAGAAGTAGCCAATAAAGCCAGTCGCCACCACTACAGATTTACGCGCTTCTTTAGCATCTTTTACCGTAAAGAATCGCATCAAAATATGTGGCAGACCCGCTGTACCAAACATGAGCGCTAAGCCAAGAGAAATCGCATCAATTGGGTTGGCGGCCAGTTTCCCTGGTCCCATAATTTTTGCTGCCTCTTCCATGCTGATACTACGCACATTGGCATAAACATCGATGGCTTGGGTAAACATGTTACTGAAGCTAAATCCAACCGCTTTCATCACCATAAACGCCATGAAGGTTGCACCAGACAGCAACAGTACCGCTTTGATGATTTGTACCCATGTGGTCGCCAACATGCCGCCAAACATCACGTAGGCCATCATGAGTAAACCCACAATTACAACCGCAATGTTATAGTTCAAACCGAAAAGTAGTTTAATGAGCTGCCCTGCACCCACCATTTGCGCAATCAGATAAAACGCCACTACCACAAGCGAGCTAAAAGCTGCCAAGGTACGTACTGGTTTTTCTTCCAAACGAAATGACACCACATCAGATAAATTGTATTTACCCAAATTACGTAAACGCTCTGCGATCAAGAACAATACGATTGGCCAGCCCACCATGAAACCCAGTGAATAAAGCAAGCCATCGAAGCCTGAGCTAAAGACTAAAGCGGAAATTCCCAAGAACGATGCCGCAGACATGTAGTCACCGGCAATCGCCAAACCGTTTTGAAAACCTGAGATTCCGCCACCTGCCGTGTAGAAATCTTTGGTATTGGTGGTTTGTTTGGCTGCCCATTTGGTAATGAACAAGGTTGCACCGACAAACATCACAAACATGATAATTGCGTGCCAGTTGGTGGCCTGTTGCTGCGCTTCGCCCAAATCAGGCCCCGCAACTGCGAGGGTTGACATCAGCAAGCTGATTGCCATCAGTGCTGGCGCTTTAAATGAAGTCCATTTCATCTTAGTGCAGTCCTTTCTCATGAGTGATGTTCTCAACTTCTCTCAATGCAGCTTCATTGAGATGGTCAAGGCTGTTGTTGGCGATATACGAATACACACCGCACAAAACAAATGACAGAACAATAATGCCAAGACCAAGCGGGATACCCCAGGTGGTGACACCGCCACTAAAAGAGCTCATTAGAAACTCTTTGTTGTATCCAACCAACAGCATAAAGCCCACATAGACCACCAGCATAATGATGGTAAGAGTCCAACTGAGTGTGGCTTTTTTGCTGACCATTTTTTTAAATTTTGGATTCTGTAGAATTCTTTCTACCTGAACGTCATCCATAATCTGCTCCTTTTACCGCGGCCATCGTCGGACGCTTTTTGTAATCCTTTTTCTTCACGCTATAACGTTAGCAATGTTGTATGAGGTTCGTAACTTAGACTTTGGTCGCTAAATTTTAATCAACATGCAGGGCTTTAAAGTGGCTTAAGGTATGATAGGCCTGTGTTTTCATAGATTCGATCGCATGAACAGCTGGCTTATTATCGGCGGACTCGCCCTCTATATTTTAGTCTTATTTCTCTGCGCTTTTTTTGGTGAGCGGCATGCCAGCCGTTTAGGGCCTCGCGGACGAATGCTGCTGTTTAGCCTGACACTGGGTGTATATTGTTCATCTTGGACCTTTTACGGCGCCACGGGTGCCGCTGTGCGAGACGGTATTATTTTCCTGCCCATTTATCTGGGCCCCCTGATTTTTATCTGGTTTGGCTACGATATTTGGCGACGCCTAGGCCGTGTTCGCCAGCACCATGCTGTCTCATCGATTGCCGACTTTATTGCTGCACGGTACGGTAAAAGCGGGACCTTGGCTTCACTGGTGACCATTTTGGCGGTGATTGCGATTATTCCGTACTTAGCGTTGCAATTGCGTGCCGTGGCATTGAGTACTGCGGTGATTTTAGATCAGGCCACCGATCATTTGACTACGGCCACCAATAGCGTATTGCTCCTGACCGGCATATTGGCTTTGCTGGCCATGATGTTTGGTACACGGCAAATTGCCAATACCGAACAACATGGCGGTCTCATGCTGGCAGTCGCCTTTGAGTCATTTGTCAAGCTGTTTGCCCTGCTGTGCGTGGCGGTTTTTTTTCTGATTGAATCACCCGCCAATATGCGACAAGTGAGTGAAGATGTTGCCAAAACCTTTCACAATGTACAGATGTTTGGTGTACCAGAAACCTTCTGGATTCAAACGCTACTTGCCGGACTGGCCATTATTTGTTTACCGCGGCAGTTTCATGTGGCGGTGGTCGAGTTACGTGACGAAAAACATATTCGCGGTGCGCGCCGCTGGTTTGCGGTGTATTTAATTTTAACCACCGTGGCAATTATTCCGATTGCCAGTTGGGCACTGCATGCATCACCTAATTTTTTAACTATTCCAGATGTGGCAGTACTGTCACTGCCATTAAGTTTTAATCAGGATTGGCTCAGCTTACTGGCATTTTTGGGAGGTTTTTCGGCATCAACCGGCATGCTTCTGGTATCGTCAGTGGCTTTGTCGATTATGCTCAGTAACGATCTGATCATGCCGGCGCTCTGGCGCCTAAATTTATTATCCAGACACGATAAACGCTTACCACAATTTTTAAAGCTCACCCGACGTATTTGTATTTTGGCTGTGATGCTACTCGGGTTTTTATTTTTCCACTTTTTTAATGATATCGATCAGCTTTCAGTCTTTGGCTTACTGGCCTTTAGTGCAGTAGCACAATTTGCGCCCTCACTTATTGGAGGTTTGTACTGGCGCGGTGGAAGCCGTCAAGGCGTATATGCCGGACTCATTGTCGGTTTTTTTATGTGGACCTATACCCTGCTGTTCCCGACAATTTTAAGAAGCCTTCCAGACGCCTATCAAGCCTTCGCGCATCAGGTGCTGGTATTTGGTCCTTTTCACTTAAACCTCTTGCGCCCTGAGGCTTTGCTTGGCTTCGAATCTTTTGCGCCACTGACTCACGGGGTGATCTGGTCATTGGGCCTCAACACCATTTTGTATGTCTGGATTTCCAAGATTTATCGCCCCAGTGTGGCAGAGCAGATTCAGGCGGAAAGTTTCTTTTACTACGAAACCAAGCCTTTACCATCGCATCACACCTCAACAGATATGAGCTATCTGCATCACGATGCGGCTCGGCTTAAAGTGGGTGATTTGATTACGCTGGCCAAACGCATTACCGGTGAAGGGCCAACACAACAGGCCTTCAAACAGTTTTGTGAGCAAAATGATGTGCTGCTTAATCCCAACAGCGTCGCCAACGGCATGTGGTGGCGCTTCACCGAGCAGTATTTGGCGGGCACGATTGGGGCGGCATCTGCACGGACATTACTCACCACCGCCATGGTTAATAATGGACTGGCCTTGGGTCAGGTGGCCAATATTTTGGACCAAGCCTCGCAGTGGCAGCGCTTTAACCAGAATTTGCTCATGACCATGATCGATCACATGACCCAAGGCGTGAGCGTGGTCGATGAAAATATGTGTCTGGTGGCATGGAACAATCAATATTTAAAGCTGTTTGATTACCCGAAAGATCTGGTGTACGTCGGCTGTCCAATTGCCGATCTGATTCGTTATAACGCCGAACGCGGTGAATGCGGACCAGGCTCAATTGAAGAACATGTACGTAAGCGAATTCACTGGATGAAAGTGGGCAGCGCACACGAATTTGAGCGGATTCGTAAAGATGGCCGTGTCATTCAAATGCGCGGTAATCCTATCGAAGGCGGTGGCTTTGTTACCACCTTTGCCGACATTACGGCGTTTCGTGAAAATGAAGCGATTTTGGAAGCACGGGTCAGTGATCGTACCCAACAGCTTGAAACCGCTTTGGCCGAGCAACAGCTCGCACGTGAACAGGCCGACAAGGCCAATATGTCGAAAAGCCGCTTTATTGCTGCAGCCAGTCATGATCTGCTTCAGCCCATGCATGCTGCGCGTTTGTTTAGTACTGCATTAGAGCAAAGTGTGTCTCGTGAGGACGATCGTAAAACGCTCCAACAGCTTGATCGAGCGCTACATGGTGCCGAAAGCATGTTGTCGGCATTGCTCGATATTGCACGTCTTGAAGGCGGCTCATTGCAGCCCAAACGACAGTCTTACCCACTGCATGATTTATTGAGCGATCTCGAACTACAATTTAAGTCGATTGCAGCGCAGCGTAATATTCGCCTGAATGTCCACGATGCCAAATTCTGGATCGATACCGATCCACAGTGGATTCGTCGGATTATTCAAAACTTTGTCAGTAATGCCTTACGCTACACCGCCAAGGGCCGTGTGGTGGTGGGCGTGTTACGCCATAGCACCCGACCACAGCATATCCGTATAGGGGTATGGGATACAGGCCCTGGTATTGCAGAGGAACAGCGCATCAAACTGTTTCAAGAGTTTGAACGCTGCGGCCATACTTCGCCTTGGGGTGAACAAGGTCTAGGATTGGGTCTGGCGATTGTACAGCGTATGACCAGTTTGCTCGATCATCCGGTCGAGGTGTACTCCCAAATTGGTCAAGGCTCATGCTTTATCATTGAGGTACCTACCGTAGATGCGCCTAAAGTGATGGCACCGCAAGCACAGGCGATTCCCCTAAAAACCAAAGCTTACCGGATTTTATGTTTAGACAATGACGAAACCATTTTGGAGGGGATGAGTACGCTGTTGTCGAAATGGGGGTATGAAGTCTTTAAAGCCACAGAACCCGAACAGGCCTACACCTTGATTCAACAGCATAATATTCAGGTCTGGTTGATCGATCAGCATCTGAACAACCAGCAACTCGGCCTCGACTTTATTTTGCAGCATCGACAAGATCAGGTTCCGGTTGCACTGATTACCGCAGACTCAGATCCGGAGCTGCCACAGCGACTCAAAGAGCTCAATGTGATGTTACTCAAAAAGCCACTTAAACCGGCCGGATTACGGGCATGGTTATCTGGCTTGAAAATTTCATCTCCAACTCGCTAAAACGCTTGGCTCTACCTACCCGCTTCAGGCCATTTTTTGCAAGAAATGACCTGAAGCCATGCCACATAGACGAATGGTTGGCAAAAGTGTTCAGATAGCGCGCTTTTTTTTGGCGATTGATTGATCAAATCCAGCAAAGTACGAGTGACTATGGCAAAGTCTGACCTTTTTGTAAATGAACACTGCCATAGTTAGTTACAATTCAATAATGATTTGAAAAATAAAACTTTTATCATAAAAATAGCCATTATAAAACTTTAGTCTAATATCTATTGCATTCCAAAAAACTCATAACAGTGAAAAGCAGCCCACATCAACCCGATCGGTTGATCTCTTGCAGATATAAGAAAGGACATTCGTCATGATTACCTCAGATGATGCAGCTTCATTCGATCTACACAGTTCACAGCAATTTTATCGTGAATACAGTGCCAATGCCCTGTTACCCGATATCGATTGGAACGTTTTGTTTCCACACAGTAAACTCAAAGCAGAACACAAACAGGCCCTCGATACCATATACCGCAGTGTTGTGCCACTGGCCTTGCAAGTGTTTGATGAGTTACAGCTCGACGTGTTTGAACCGGCCATGTATCGCCCACAAGGGCTCGGATTATTTGAAAAACTTGCCCAAAAAGAAGAAGATCTCCTGCAACAGCTTGAATCGGAAGGCAACATGCTAGATGAAAAAATCCGCCATCAAATGTGGAGCATGTTACTTCGTGGCGGTGCGGTGTTGGTGTTTAAAGCATGGCTTGGACGAGTCAAACACGGTCATGAAGCACTGGATATGTCGCAGTTTGATGAACTATCGGATCTACTTTTTATCAAGACAGCACCTAAAAAGCTGGCCCAGCGCTTGAATGTCGACATGCGTGCCGAAGATGATCATATCTTTTTAATGTATGGCGACGATATCTTTCTGGATCGATTCAACAGCCTCGAAACGGCGGCCTTGTTTGTCGATTTAGGGGTGTATGATGCCACTTTTTTGAGCCTGCGCGATGATCGAGTGGCCGAGTACCTCAAACAAAAAGGTTATGTGACTCAAGATCAAATCGATGAACTGCACTGTGCGCTCAATCCGCTGTACTGTGACAACATTACCACCAAGCAAGACTGTCTGGCTTAAATTTTTGACCATAAAAAACAGGGGATTTTCCCCTGTTTTTTACATATACACTTCAATAGTTAAAGTCTTTTGTCTTCAATATTTAGGGCATTAATCGCCAATACCGCTTGGGTACGATTTTGTACGCCCAATTTACGGAAAATAGCGGTCACATGCGCCTTAATGGTCGCTTCTGAAACATCTAATTCATAGGCAATTTGTTTATTGAGCAAACCTTCAGCCACCATCATTAAAACGCGAAACTGCTGCGGCGTCAGCGACTGAATACGTTCGGCCAGTTCGGTTTCATCTGCAGCGCGCGGATCGAAACTTAAATTATTAGGTAAGTTGGGTGGCAACCAGATTTCACCTTCCAGCACATGGCGGATGGCTTCGCCAATATGACTTGGATGCGCAGATTTTGGAATATAACCCATGGCACCATGAGCAATCGCACGCTGGATAATCGAGGTCTCTTCATGTGCAGACACCACAATAATCGGTAGCGACGGATATTGCGCACGCACATGCACCAGCGCAGAAAAGCCCGATGCACCCGGTAAGTTTAAATCCAGCAATACCAGATCTGGCTCTGCTCCACTTTCTAAGCGCTCGTAAAATTCATTGACTGCTGCAGTTTCATAAATTTGAGCTTGAGGCAGACTGTATCGCACCGCCTGAATTAGGGCATGGCGAAACAGAGGATGATCATCGACGATTAAAATATTCATAAGCGAAACGAGAGATCTCTGGCGCAGTATCTTGATTTTACTCATACTGCTGGCTTTAAGGATAGAACCATATTACCCAATTTTTATATAAAATGTCGGTTAAGCCGTTAGATTTCAGTATTTTTTTCGTTTTTTCAAAATCGCTTAAAGCTTAGTGATTATTGTTATAATTTTATTAAAAATACTGAAGACCTTATCTTAAAGAAGAAAATAAAATAAATTCATAGGGTTAAAATAGCCTTTATACACCGATGAATGCATGTGCCAATATAGAAGAAAAAACGATAAGGTTTCACAATTTGATTATTTTACCTGAGGCTGGAAATACCGATTAATAGGATCAATTGTTTTATTTGCTATTTAGGTTGATCATGCCACAACATTCAAATACTCAAAAACCACTCAATATTGTTGCCGTTTCTGGCGGTTTAAATCATCCATCTAAAACTGAAGCGCTGGTTCAAGAAATTCTAAATGAGCTGGCCGATGCAACCCCGATTCAGGTGCATTTTATTAAGTTTAGCGAAATCGGTCATTTGCTTGGCGGTGCGATTTACCGTAACCAGCTTCCCCAGCGCGTGCAAGACGATCTCGCCAAGGTTGAAGCAGCCGATGCCTTGATTGTAGGTACGCCGGTATACCGTGCATCTTTTACTGGCCTGTTTAAGCATTTTTTTGATTTCGTTGAACAAACCGCGCTGGTCGATGTCCCTGTTTTGCTGGCAGCCTCAGGTGGTAGTGACCGCCATGCCCTCGTACTTGAACATCAGCTACGCCCATTGTTTAGCTTTTTCCAAGCCCAAACACTGCCAATTGGGGTCTACGCCACCGATCGCGACTTTGCGAAAGACTATAGCATTCAAAGCGATTTACTTCGTGACCGTATCACGTTGGCTGTGGCACGTGCATTGCCTATTTTGGAATGGGCACCTGCCAAAGGCCAGCGCGCCGAGGTGGTCAAAGACAAAACGGCACAGGCCAACCAAAATCTGGGCATCAACAAACAAATCGAGCAGGACGAAGTTTTGCCATCGGCTGCGGTTCCCAATCTGGACGCTGCCGAATCTCTCTTGCATCCTAAAAATTTAAAAAGCAACGTGGCCTAAGCCGTACCGTTTATGAGAAGGAGTTTTGCCATGAGTCAATCAACTGCACCCATCAAATTTGCGTACTGGGTCCCCAATGTCAGTGGTGGACTCGTGGTCAGCAATATCGAACAACGAACTGACTGGAGCTACGAATACAACATTAAACTGGCTCAGGCCGCAGAAGCAAATGGCTTTGAATATGCCCTGACCCAGATTCGCTTTACTGCGGGCTACGGCGCAGAGTATCAGCATGAATCGGTGAGCTTTAGTCATGCCTTATTGGCCAAAACCGAAAAACTTAAAGTAATTGCGGCCATATTACCCGGCCCATGGAAACCCGTACTGGCAGCCAAACAACTGGCGACCATTGACTATCTCACGCAGGGGCGTATTGCCATCAATGTGGTGAGTGGCTGGTTTAAAGGTGAGTTTGATGCCATTGGCGAACCATGGCCAGAGCACGATCAGCGCTATGCACGCTCTGAGGAATTTATCCGCAGCCTCAAGGGCATTTGGACACAAGACAATTTTAGTTTTGACGGCAAGTACTATCAGTTTCAAAACTATACCTTAAAGCCAAAACCGCTACAGCAACCGCATATCGAAGTCTTTCAAGGAGGCAGCTCACGGGCAGCACGTGATATGGCTTCCCGGGTATCGGACTGGTATTTTACCAACGGCAATAGCGTCGAGGAAATTCAAAAACAAGTACACGATATTCGCAGCAAAGCCAAGGCCAACCAGCATCAGGTTAAAATTGGAGTAAATGCCTTTATTATTGCCCGAGATACAGAACAAGAAGCGCAAGCCGTATTACAGTCAATTATTGATCAGGCCAATACCGAAGCGGTACATGCCTTTGGCGATGCCACACGTCAGGCGGGAGCTGCCAGCCCCGAAGGTGAAGGAAACTGGGCCAAGTCGACCTTCGAAGATTTAGTGCAGTATAACGATGGCTTTAAAACCAATCTGATTGGAACACCGCAGCAAATCGCAGAACGCATTGTTGCCTTGAAACATGTGGGGGTTGATCTGATTTTGTCTGGGTTTTTACATTTTATCGAAGAAGTCGAGTATTTCGGACAGCATGTGTTGCCACTGGTACGCGAACTGGAGCAGCAGCAGGAAATCACCGCCAAATCTGCTTAAGGAGAAATTATAATAATAACGTGGTGGTACATACATCTTTACCCTGAGACTCGGCTCGGGGTATTTTTTATTTTAAAAATGCTGTAACGCAATCATTCGTCAAAACACAATAACTCATGAGATAACGAAGCCCAACAATTTTACCTCAATCTGACATGGTATCGAGGGATATTCCCATTTAACCTAAAAACATCGCATCATCAAAACGAGAATAAACCATGAAACAAGCGTTGCTGATCATTGATGTACAAAATGACTATTTTGAAGGTGGTGCAATGACACTGGCGGGCCCAGACCAAGCGCTCAGCCAGATTAATCGTCTTGAAACGTATTTTGTCGAGCAGAATTTACCGGTTATCTATATTCAGCATATCAACCCACCAGAAGCCACTTTTTTTCGTCCCAATACATCTGGAGTCGAGTTACATGCCGGGCTCAAGCGCCAAGCTCATGCGATTGTCATTCCAAAAAACAAACCGAACAGTTTTTTAAATACCTCACTAGAAGACACCTTAAAAACCTTGGAGATTGAACAGTTGGTCATTACCGGCATGATGACGCACATGTGTATCGACTCCAGTACCCGTGCCGCAGCAGAGCGTGGCTATCAGCCGATTTTAATTGCCGATGCAACAGCAACACGCGATTTAACCTTTGAGGGTCACACCACACCCGCCGATGCCGTACAACATGCGTTTTTGAGTGCACTCACCACCTTTGCCGATGTTCAAAGCACCGCGGCTTTTTTACAAGCGCACGCTGCAACCTGAGATTCAACACCAAAGGTCATGGTTAGGAATAAAAACTAGGATGCGGAACTTTGCCAGTTAATACCCACTCCCCGACCTCTTGATATTTGTAATCGATTGGATCATGCAAGGTTTGGGTTCTTACATTTCGCCAGAAGCGATCCAGATTCAGCGCTGCTGTAGTCGCTCTGGCACCCATCACCTGAAACATATCTTGTGTGAGCATCAGCCCCGTGCGAGTCGCTGCAATTTTCGCTGTGGCCACCGCCACCGATACCTCACCCCGTTGCTGAGCACTCAAGTCTGGCCCTTCGTTCCACGCGTTTTGTAAGAGCGTACGGGCTTTGTTGGTCAGTAAGCGGACACTTTCAAGTTGCACGTAAAATTCGGCAAAATGCTTTTGAATATAGGGGTCATCTACACTTTGCGTTGCGCTTGACGTGGCCCATGCTTTTTGATGTTGCACCGCCTGATGCGCGACTTTAAAAGCGCCCTCTGCGACGCCCAAAAACAAATGTACAAAAATCAACTGCGCAATTAAAGGCCTCAGGCTCGAATACGGTGTACTCAGTGGCCCGGGATTGAGCAGTAATTCATGCTTTAAAATCTTGACCTGTTCAAAATGAGTGGTGCCGCTGTCTGTCTGGCGCTGCCCCATGTTATTCCAGTCGCCTAAAAAACGAATACCGTCACGTTGCGTGGGCACTACCGCAATCAGCAGTTTATCCTCTTGGTTATAACCCGAACAAAGCAGCATGTCTGAATCGATTGAACCCGAACAAAAACTTTTTTCACCCTGAAAAATAAAAGTATCGTCGTTGAGCTGTTGCACCTGCGTACGCCGATCTAGCGGATTCAGAGCATTGCCCCAAAAGAGCTGTTGCTGAGCGGTCTGGCGAAACCAGCTCTCATACTGCTCGGGCTGGGCAAAAAGCTGAACCGTGGCAATCAGTAAGTGGTGAAAACCATAGACATGCGCCAGAGAACTATCGACCTGTGCAATCAGTTGAATGGTCTTAAAAATTGTTTCCCAGTCGGCTCCCTGCCCACCATATGCTTTGGGAATTGAGAGCGAGAGTAGTCCGCTAGCCCGAATCAAATCACGCTCAATTTTGGCCGTGCCCCCTTGCTTGTCCCGTACGGCTGCGGTTTTCTCAAACGCTGCCGCCAAGCCTTGAGCTTGTGCCAAGGGATCAAATGTCTGTGCAAAATAAGGTTGATTCATGCGCAAATCCGAAGGACCAAAACAAGGTCTAAGCCTAGCAAATCTCTGCCCACTGCTTTATGCAAATTTAGGCATAGCTTTGCTCAAAACAATAAAATAAAAACACCTCCTGCTCACTTAAGCAGGAGATGCTGTCAGTACTTAAGTGGCTGCTTTCGACGCTGGGTATACCGTATGAATCAGATGTTCAACCACGGCGGGATCTGCCAAGGTGGAGGTATCGCCCAAGCTGTCTAGCTCATTTGCCGCAATTTTTCTTAAAATGCGCCGCATGATTTTTCCAGAGCGGGTTTTGGGCAAAGCAGGTGCCCAGTGCAGCGCGTCTGGAGTGGCAATCGGTCCCAGTATTTTTCGCACCCACTGTACCAGCTCTTGACGTAATTCTTCAGACTCTTCCACACCTGCCTGTAGCGTCACAAAGGTACAAATGCCTTGCCCTTTAATGTCATGCGGCATACCCACCACCGCAGCCTCAGCCACATGCGGATGCGCAACCAGTGCACTTTCGATCTCGGCTGTACCCAAGCGGTGCCCCGAAATATTCAACACATCATCAACTCGTCCGGTAATCCAGTAGTAACCGTCTTCATCACGACGTGCACCATCGCCGGTAAAGTAACGCCCGGGAAAGGTCGAGAAATAAGCTTCAATGAACCGTTTCGGATCGCCCCAGATGGTTCGCATCTGTCCCGGCCAAGCATCTTTAATCACAAGATTGCCTTCGGCAGCCCCTTCAATTTCATGTCCGTCACCATCTACCAGTGCAGGTTGCACACCAAAAAATGGACGTGTAGCCGAGCCCGGTTTTAGATCGGTTGCACCCGGAAGTGGTGCAATCAAAATTCCGCCAGTTTCGGTTTGCCACCAAGTATCGACCACTGGACAGCGTCCCTCTCCCACCACGTTGTAATACCATGACCACGCTTCCGGATTAATCGGCTCACCCACCGTGCCCAGCAGTCGTAAACTGCTCCGATCACTTTCACGTACATAGGCATCGCCTTCACGCATCATGGAGCGTATTGCCGTTGGGGCAGTATATAAAATGGTGACCTTGTGCTTATCGATAATATGTCCAATTCTGGCCCACGTCGGATATTGCGGTACACCTTCAAACATCAGCGTACTGGTACCGTTCGACAGTGGCCCGTAAATCAGGTAACTGTGCCCCGTGATCCAGCCCACATCGGCAGTACACCAATACACATCATCTTGCTTGATATCAAAAACTTCTCTAAATGTGGTGGTGGCGTACACCAAGTAGCCACCTGTGGTATGCAGAACACCTTTGGGTTTACCCGTCGAGCCGGAGGTATACAAAATAAATAACGGATCTTCTGCATTCATGGGTTCGGGTGGACACACATCATTCACTTCGGTAATCACCACGTGATACCAAAGATCACGCCCCTCTTGAAAGCGAACCGGATTACCTGTGCGATGAACCACGATCACATGCTCAACCGACTCGGTTCCCTTAACTTTTAGGGCTTCATCGACACTTTCTTTTAATGGCAGTAACTTCCCGCCACGCATACCGGCATCGGCAGTGATCACCAGTTTAGCCTGACAATCTTCTATCCTGCTGGCGAGCGAATCGGGTGAAAAACCACCAAATACCACACAATGCACCGCACCAATCCGTGCGCAGGCCAACATGGCGATCGC
Source organism: Acinetobacter soli (assembly GCF_000760595.1). Classification (GTDB taxonomy): domain Bacteria; phylum Pseudomonadota; class Gammaproteobacteria; order Pseudomonadales; family Moraxellaceae; genus Acinetobacter; species Acinetobacter soli. The sequence goes on from NZ_BBNM01000002.1 coordinate 291,693, forward strand.
CGCTTCAGACACCATTGGCATATACAACACCACACGGTCGCCCTTTTCGATGCCATATTTTTTTAGCACGTTGGCAAAACGGCACACCTCTTCATACAGCTCTTTGAAAGAAATAATTTTATGCCGTGATGGATGATCGCCTTCCCAAATGATGGCAGGCTTGTGCGGATGTGTTTTAAGATGTCGATCCAGACAGTTGGCACATACATTTAATTGCCCGTCGGCAAACCATTCGATTTTAAAATCATCGGCCGCGTAATTGGTATTTTTAACTTGTGTAAATGGCTTGATCCAATCGACATTTCGGGCTTCTTCTGCCCAGAATCCATCAGGATCATCGATTGATTGCTGATAGCGCGCCAAATAATCGGCTTCAATGGTTCGGGCTGTTTTTTTAAACTCTTCTGGTACTGGATAGATTTCATTCATAGTATCACTTCCTTGATTTTTAGGCCCCATCACGAGGCTTTTTTAACCGACACTGTGTTTGATCTTTTTTTGTTGTTGCTGATGCAGTATCCACACACGTGGTTGGGCCTGACAATACGCATTTGGTCGTATATTTTTCAACCTATCAGATTCGAAACAATTTAAACACCCAAAGATTCAACATTTTTTGTATGTTGGTTGTAGTATTTCTTGAAGACATTCATACGATTGCCTGTATCCGCATCTATCTTGACGTTTCAGGCAGCACTTCAACAGGAGGGTGATATGCATTCTACCTCAACCGATCATTCCGACTGGTCATCACACCCTGCGCGCCGTAACGATCACCCCTTCTCGACTCGAGGGCGCTTTAATCGTTTAAGCTACTTGGGCTGGTATGGTTTCTTTAATTTGTTACCCATTGCATTGCTGTTATTGCTTCACTTCGGCTTGGGTGTAATTCGTCTTGATTTCGGAACACTGTACGATCATGGGTTTGCATTATGGCTCGATGGCTCGGGGTGGTTGCTGCTCGCTGGCACGTTGTTATTTATCTATCTTCATCTGCTCCTCATCATTCGACGCTTACACGACACCAATCATTCTGGCTGGTGGAGCCTGCTGTTTTTAGTGCCCGTGATTCAATGGATTCTATTGCTGTATTTACTGATCGCGCCAGGTTCATCTGGGGTAAATGATTATGGTCCACCCCGACCTTCTCATTTTTTAGAAAAGCTGATGGGATGGTTGGTCATGTTGATGTTTGTGATGAGCATTTTGGTTTTTGGACAAGCCATGCACTTTATGATGAGTACTGGCAATATCGATTTACAGCATTTAATGCTTCAGTCACACACTGGTTATTTCTAAACAAAATATGTGAAAGGTTGAGCGAATATACAGTTCATACTACACTTTCGCATTACTTTTCTCTTAACTTTTATCACATCAGGAATTCGAGTGTCTGAAGAAAATAAACTAGATCAGGTCGCATCAGATACAGCGATGCTATTGCAACAAGCGGGGCAAAAAACCACTCAATCCGTTCTACAGCATACCGAGAAATACCATGAAACTTACACTGCAATTGATAAAATTGTAGATAGTTTTTGGGAGCGTATTCCTTATTTATGTATCGCGCTTGTCGTATTTTTAGTTTTCTGGTTGTTGACCAAAGTCTTTAAACTATTCGTTGATAAAACCCTGACCAATCGTAGTTATACCCGTCAAAATTTGGTCTTGGTTCTGAATCGTGTTGGATCTGTCCTCATCTTGTTTATCGGCTTTCTGATTGCACTGGTGATTGCGATTCCAGGATTCACACCAGGCCAGCTCATGAGCGCACTCGGTATCGGTTCGGTGGCAATTGGTTTTGCATTCAAAGATATTTTCCAAAACCTGTTATCTGGCGTACTGATTTTACTGGGTGAACCGTTTCGTATTGGCGATGACATTGTTGTCAACGGAATGGAAGGTACAGTTGAAGATATCCAGATTCGCGCAACCTTTATTCGTTCCTACGATGGGCGCCGCATTGTGATTCCAAATGCCACGGTGTATACCAGTGCCATTACCGTGAATACCGCCTATCAGCGCCGTCGCTGTGAGTTTGTGGTCGGCATCGGTTATGACGACGATGAACAACAAGCCAAAAGCATTATTTTGAATATTTTGGACAATAATCGTAATGTCCTCAGCCAGCCTGCATTTAGTGTGAATGTGACAGCGCTGGCCGATTTTTCGGTCAACCTCACGGTGCGTTGGTGGATTGATACCACTGAAACCAATATTTCGGCTTCAGTGAGTGAGATTCAGACTGAGGTGAAACGTGCTTTTAATCAGGAAGGTATTAATATTCCTTACCCGGTACAAGAAGTAAAAGTACATAAAGAGTCGACCGCAGCATTGCCACATACTGCCTCAGCGCCTACCGACTCAGCTAAACAGTCGACCTAACACGTAAGATACTGCGGTTTCGGTTCGCAAAATACGGCTGCCTAACTGATACGTCTGGCAGCCGTTTTTTTGCATCAGTTCGACTTCATATGGAATAAAGCCACCCTCGGGGCCAATAATGAGTGAACAGCCGTGTGAAATGTTGATAGGCATGGTTTGTGCGCTATACGGATGCGCCACGTAGGCTGGACGTTCTGGTTGAATCATGCCCGGTAAAATATCTTCTACAAACGGTTTGAAGCGTTTGTAGAGCTGGATTTCTGGAGCAATTGTATCGCCGGCCTGTTCTAGCCCCAGTTGTACATAATCATCAAGCTGCTGTAAAAATGGCGTTTGCCAGTAACTCTTATCCACCCGATAGCTGTGAATCAGGCAAATTCGCTCAACACCAAGTGTCACACTGTCCATGATTAAACGGCGCAGCACTTTGGGGCGTGGCAGTGCCACAATAAGCGTGACTGGAAGTTTTTTAGGACACGCTTCTTGCTGTAGCGGCATTACCTCAATAGATTGCGCTGTAATTGTCATCACTCGGGTGAGGTAGCGTGCCTGCCCCAGTATCCCAACTTTGAGCGTATCTCCCACTTGCAGGTTCAGTTGCTCGCGCAAATGCATGACCTGACGCGGTTCATGAATTTGCCATGGCCCAGAGAGATTTTCTTGTGGTGGAATCAAGACCAGATTCATGTGATATATCCATCGAGCAGCGCAATATGGCGATCCAGCGCTCCCTGATTACGGGCTAAAATGGTTTGCGCATGTTGAGCACGTGCCACGGCTTGCGCAGATGCGTTGGCATAGCTGAGTAAATACTCGACTGCCTGAAGCGCATCTGGAGCAACATCAATCGCTGCTGCCTCAACAAACTCATCTACAATGGTTTGAAAATTGAAATAACGTGGCCCAATCACCACCGGACAATCCAGTGCCATAGGTTCTAAAATATTATGACCACCGCCGGGCGTATTGAGTGATCCCCCAACAAAAGCAACCTGTGCCAGTGCATACCACAACCACAACTCTCCCATACTATCGGCCAGATAAACCTGCGTCTCGGGCATGATAGATTCGGCAAGACTGCGTCGTGAGGTATTTAAGCCCAGATCCTGACTCACACGAAAAACCTCATCAAAACGTTCGGGATGGCGTGGCACTACAATACAAAGTAGCGCAGGATCATGATTTAGATGCGTTTTAAGGGCAGTCAAAAGCTGCTGTTCTTCGGGTGCATGAGTACTGGCAAGCACCATTATTTTACGTGCGCCGAGTTGCCACTGCTGCACTAGAGATGCCGCTTGCAATCCTACCGCTTCGGGTGCATGAATATCAAATTTGATATTTCCCACCACTTGGGATTTATCTGCGGCTAGGCCCAACGCAATATAACGCTGCTGAGTATTCTGGTCTTGCGCCAATAATGCGCTCAGATTGTTCAACATCCCTCGGGTAAGACCCGCCACACGGGCATAACCCCGTGCGGATTTTTCCGACAGGCGCGCATTGATTAAGACTCGGGCGACTCCATGTTGTGCGGCCTGATCAATCAAATTGGGCCACAGCTCAGTTTCGACCAAGATTAGTATTTTAGGCTGATAACGCGCAAAAAATTCACGCAGTAAATGCACCTGATCGACTGGTAGATAAACTGCTTGAAAACGATCCGGATAGGGCGGTTTTAAAAAAAGCGTCTTGGCACGTGCTTGACCCGTTTTGGTGGTATTGGTGACCAACACCGGATGACCCGCTTGAAGATAATGTTCGATGAGTGGCTGTGCTGCATTGGTCTCACCGACTGAGACTGCATGAAACCAGATGGCATGACGATGTTGAGGAGGCTGAAATGGACCAAAACGTTCACAACATTCTTGCTGGTATGCTGCGTCACTCTGGGCACGTTTACGGATTCGCCAACGATACAAAGGTTTGAGTAAAACCAAGGCCGCGTTGTACCACAATGGAGTCGCCAATACATCTGTCTCAATACATATTCGATGGGCAGAATATAGCAGAGCGCCATACATTTGTTAATGTATGGCGCTCTGATTAACTCACGCAAATTTAGGCGTCAAGCGTCGATTCACGTAGCGTAGGATAGTCGGTATAACCTTCTGCACCTTTGGCATACAAAGTTTCTGGATTGACATCATTCAGCGGTGCATGGTTGATTAGTCGCGTGTACAAATCAGGATTCGCGATATACGCTTTACCAAAAGATACGGCATCGGCATCGCCATTGGCCAATATACGACGCGCAGAATCTGGCGTTAGGCTTTCATTGGCAATCCATACACCACTAAATTGTTTACGCAATTCAGGCCCGATACTGTCTGCGGCTTCATATTCACGCGAAAATACAAAGGCAATTTCTCGCTCACTGAGCTGACGCATAACATAACCGAAGGTTTCAAGTAGGTTGGCATCGCCCATATCGTGCGAATCACCGCGAGGGGCAATATGTACACCAACACGTCCAGCACCCCAAACTGCAATGAATTCATCGACAATCTGCAACAATAAACGTGCACGATTTTCGAGTGAACCACCGTATTGATCATCACGCTGATTGGTTTGCGATTGCAAGAATTGATCGACTAAATAACCATTGGCAGCATGTAATTCTACGCCGTCAAAACCAGCCAGTTTGGCCATTTCAGCCGCATGTCGGTACTGTTGAACAATCTCGTCAATTTCTTCGAGCGATAATGCGCGCGGTGTCACATAAGGACGTTTCGGACGCAATAGGCTGACATGTCCTTCTGGCTGAATCGCGCTCGGTGCAACCGGGAGATCACCATCAAGCAACTGAGGATCTGAGATCCGGCCCACATGCCAAAGCTGCGCCACGATTTTGGCGCCTTGTGCATGAACCGCCTGAATAATGGGTTGCCAAGCATGTGCTTGTTCTTCTGTCCAAAGTCCTGGTGTATCTTCATAACCGACGGCTTTAGGAGAAATCACCGTGGCTTCCGTCAAGATCAGACCTGCATTGGCACGCTGCTGATAATACTCTTTCATCAACGCATTTGGCACTCGGCTTTCCCCACTGCGCGAGCGAGTCAGCGGCGCCATCACCAAACGGTTTTTTAATTCAAAATCACCAACTTTTAACGGAGAACTTAGTTCAGCCATCACAACCTCAGCTTACGCTCGATTAAAGCGTTTCTTTTAAATGATCGAGATATTGCTGAATCAACGCTTCGTTGCGCGAAAAATAAGACCACTGGCCATATTTCTCTACCGTAATGAGACCTGCCTGTTGTAAAACAGACAAATGATTAGACATGGTCGATTGTGACACATTGCCTAATCGCTCAATTTGCCCGGCACAAACACCCCGCTCAAAATTGCCGCATTCTTCTGCGGCCCAGTATTTTGTTGGATGCTTGAGCCATTCCAAAATCTGACGACGAGTCGGATTGGCGAGGGCTTTAAAAATTACATCGGTATCCATAAGCAAAGCTCAAAGATTAGGGCGCAAAGCGTTGTTCAACACCATACTTTACATTGTATCGTATAATTACGATATTAATATCTATTTTTATAAATATTAATATCGATTTTCATAGATATATTGTAAGCACAGGTAAACACGCTTTGCGGATGTTTACAATTACAAGCCTTGTTTCAAACTGGCTTCGATAAATTTATCCAGATCGCCGTCGAGTACAGCACCTGTATTTGAATTTTCGACACCAGTACGCAAGTCTTTAATACGTGAGTCATCCAGTACATAGGAGCGAATCTGGCTACCCCAGCCGATATCAGACTTCGAGTCTTCAAGGGCTTGCGCAGCTTCATTACGTTTTTGCATTTCAAGTTCGTACAATTTTGCACGTAACTGTTTCCATGCATGGTCACGGTTCGCATGCTGAGAACGCTGGTTCTGACAAGCCACCACAATCCCTGTCGGCGCGTGAGTCAAACGCACGGCAGAATCGGTTTTGTTAATGTGCTGTCCACCGGCACCCGATGCACGGTATGTATCGGTACGTACATCGGCCGGATTGATTTCAATTTCAATATTGTCATCAATTTCAGGTGAAACGAATACAGCACTAAACGAGGTATGACGACGGTTGCCACTGTCAAATGGCGACTTACGCACCAGACGATGTACACCAGACTCGGTACGTAACCAGCCATATGCGTACTCGCCTTCGACTCGAATGGTGGCCGACTTAATGCCCGCTACATCACCATCTGATTCTTCCATCAATTCAGCTTTAAAGCCATGACGCTCGATCCAGCGCATGTACATACGCAGTAACATGGAAGCCCAGTCTTGTGCCTCGGTACCACCCGAACCTGCCTGAATCTCGACATAACATGGGTTCGGGTCCATCGGATTGCTAAACATCCGGCGAAATTCGAGCTTGGCCAGCGCCTCTTCTGCCGCCACAAGCTCTGCATCAACATCTTCGAGCAGACTTTCGTCATCGGCTTCAACGGCAAGATCCAGCATTGCTTTAGCATCGTCGAGCTGATTGGCAAGACCATCTAAAACGTTCAGAACGTTTTCAAGCTCACCTTTTTCTTTGGCCATGGCTTGAGCACGGCTTTGGTCGTTCCAGATCGCCGGATCTTCAAGCTCGCGTAAAACTTCTTCTAGACGTTCTTTTTTTAGATCGTAGTCAAAGATACCCCCGTAGTGTTTGACTACGTTCGGTTAAATCTTTTAATTGGTTCAAATACGGATTAATTTCCACGCCACAATTCCCACATTACATTCATTTATTTCGCTGTCTAGTTTAACACAGCCCGCTTCGAGAGAGAGAAACTGCGTTTTAGTCCTATAAAAAAACCTCGATTTGTTTGAAATCTAATCCCTATAAAGCGTTATGAATTTGTTTTTACAACATTAATCCAATCTTAATTATGGAGGTCTAAACTGGTGCGTTTTAAATACAATTGGTCACAATATTGATGATTAATTGTGCATATTCGTGATAACTTCACAAAACCCTCTAGCTTTTAATAAAACAAAACATTTCATATTTATTATTTAATATCAAAAACTTAAAAATACTTAATTACACGAATTCCACATTATTACCGTTCGGTTACGTTGGCCTAATTGACGCACTCAAATTTTTCACTAGACTGAAAGTTGTAACAAAACATTAATTATTATTTTTTGGAGGGGAGATTTTCCATGAAAAAGTTAACACTGGCATCGGCACTCTTATCTTCACTCGCGTTGGTTGGCACTGCGCATGCATACCAAGCTGAGGTAGGCGGATCACTTGATTACCTAGACCCAGACAACAGCAGCAGCGTGACTAAATTTGGTGTAGATGGCACCTACTATTTTAATCCTGTTCAAACACGTAATTCTCCATTGGCTGAGGCTGCGTTTTTAGACCGCGCAAGTAATGTAAGCGCACAAGTTAAATACGGCGACAACAGCGGCACCAAAGATACCCAATACGGTGTAGGCGCCGAATACTACGTCCCAAATACCGATTTTTACGTAAGTGGTAATGTGGCACGTCAAGAACTTGAATACGACAATATTAATGCTGAACGTAAGAAAACAACATATGGCGCTGAAGTGGGTTATTTGCCAGCACCTGGTTTGTTAGTGGCATTGGGTGTTAAAGGTTATGATGTCAAAGGCGGAAACGATGGTGCAGACCCAACGATTCGTGCCAAGTATGTCACTCAAGTTGGTCAACATGACGTAAACCTTGAAGCCTACGGCGGCTTTGGTGATCTTGACGAATTTAGCGTACGCGGCGACTACTACCTCGATAAAACACTTAGTGTAGGTGTAGATTATTATAATGATGACACACTAGACAAAGATGAATGGGGCATCAATGCTAAGAAATTCTTAAGTCAGCAAGTGAGTGTAGAAGGTCGTGTTGGTTTTGGCGACAACTACAATACCTATGGCGTTCGTGCAGCGTATCGCTTCTAAGCAATCGGTTTAGACGTATAAAAAAACTGCTCCTCGGAGCAGTTTTTTTATGTCTGATCTAAATGTAGGATACGAAGCTGCAAATTCACACTGCCGTTAAATTCATTTCGATCTAACTCATAGACCAAATTGACAAACGGTATACTCGGATCAAATTCGAATTGATGTGCCGCATTAAAGGCAATCGCATCTACGGTTCCGTACTGATCCAGCGAGAGCTTTAGCTTTAAATGAAGTTCTTTGAGCCAGCGATAATCGAGCACCTGAAAGCGGCCTTCAAACTGTGGGTAAGGAAATTTTTGTCCCCATGGGCCTAAACGCTCAATCCAGTTTAAAGTATCGAGCTGGTGTGCAGACATCGGTAAAACGCCATCTGTCCAGAGGACCGCGTCCAGTAAAGATTCATCCATCTGAGCAACATACTGGGTAAAAATACGTTTAAACTCATCGAAATACTGTTTTTTCAGCGTTAAACCCGCCGCCGCCGCATGTCCACCAAAATGACTGACCAAATGCGGATATTGCTCAGCCACCTGCTCAATGGTATCGCGAATGTGAATACCATCGATGGAACGTGCAGAGCCCTTGATGTGCTCGCCATCGGTATCGGGTGCAAACACAATGGTTGGTCGATGAAACTGCTCTTTTAAACGCCCTGCAACAATACCAATCACGCCTTGATGCCAACTCTCTTCGAACAACACCAGCGCTGGTGGAATTTGTGTTTCATTGAGTTGAAGTGTTTCCAGATAGCCCAGTGCCTGCTGCTTCATTTCAGTTTCGACTTGACGGCGCTCTAGATTTAGCCGATTAAGTTGCTCTGCAATTGGATAAGCCGTTTTGAAATCTGGCGCCATCAGGCATTCAATTCCAATATTCATGCTGTCCATCCGACCAGCAGCATTGATACGAGGCCCAAGCACAAAACCTAAATCCTGTGCTTTAAGCGTTGCAGCGTCACGCTTGGCAATCTCGAGCAAGGCTAAAATACCCGGCCGACACTGCTGTTGCTGAATGCGCTTGAGTCCTGCATCGACCAAAATCCGGTTGTTGTAATCTAGCGTCGCAACATCGGCATACGTACCCAGCGCCACCAAATCCAGATATTGACTGATTTTGCAGCTCGATTTTTGTTGTTGCTGACGTAAAGTACACAAATGTGCAAGTAAATAAAACGCCACGCCCACACCGGCCAAGGCTTTACTTGGAAAGGTACACTCAAGCTGATTGGGGTTGACCACTGCTTCGGCATCGGGTGGCTGTTTGGTGGTGAGGTGATGATCGGTAATAATCACCTGCATGCCTAATGCCTGCGCGCGCGCTACTCCAGCATGACTGGATATTCCGTTGTCTACAGTAATCAGTAAATCTGGTGCGAAAGTGGTTTCGGCCAGATCTGCAATTGCAGGCGTCAGCCCATAACCGTATTTAAAACGATCCGGTACGATATAATCGACATGGGCGCCCAACGCTTTAAGCACCAAACACATCAATGCCGTGCTGGTCGCACCGTCTGCATCGTAATCGCCCACAATCACGATATGCTCATGCCGATCAATCGCTGCATCGATTAACGCTGTTGCAGTAGCCAAATCTTTGAGTTCTGGCTTGAGCAAATGCCGTAGTTTTAAATCCAGTTCCTGTTCGGACTGCACACCGCGTCGCGCCAAAATCTGTGCAAGAAATTCAGGCACCGCCTGAAAAGATTCTGGCGGCGTGAGTAAAGGGCGCTGCTTGATCTGAACGAAGTTCATTAAGGCATTAATCGTTGCATGATCCATTGATCATCATGCTTGTCATAGCTGATTCGATCGTGCATCCGATTACGTCGACCCTGCCAGAACTCATAGTGATCTGGCTGTACCCGATAACCGCCCCAGAAGGCTGGCTTTTCAATCTCGGCCTGATCTTGCACCTGCTCATGAAATGCCTTAAAGCGCTGTTCAAGCAATTCACGGCTTGCAATCACCCCGCTTTGCGGCGTACTTAAATGTGCTGCAATCTGGCTATCGCGTGGGCGTTTATGATAATACGCTGTCGACTCAGCCTCTGGAATCTTGACCACACTGCCACTGACACGGATCTGGCGCTCAAGACTCGGCCAGTAAAACAGTAATTCAGCAAAGGCTGATTCGGCCAAATCAAGCCCTTTTTGGCTATCGTAGTTGGTATAAAAGTCATACCCCTGTTCAGTCGCACCACGGAGTAAAACCGTTCGAACGTGCGGCCGACCAGCACGGTTACACGTCGCCAGTGACATGGCATAGGGTTCGAGGAAATTCTCTTGCAAGGCATGGTTAAACCACTGTAAAAACTGGCCATGTGGATTTGGATCCACTTGACCCTCATCTAACTGCCCTTTTTCATAGCTTAAACGCAGCTCACTCAGATCTTTAATGGTATCTGTCATGTGAATCTCTCTTATGCAGCAGCATGTTCACGGACGCAGTCCGCTAAACGATGCGCTAGGGTCGTCACTTCTTCTTCGTTATCGCCTTCCACCATCACACGAATCACAGGTTCGGTTCCTGATTTTCGAATCAGTAAACGTCCACGTCCCTTAAGTTGTGCTTCGGCCTGATTAAACTCCTGCGCCAGTTCAGGAATAGCATACGGATCGATCATTTGATCCAGACGTACATTGACCAATACCTGTGGGAACAGCTCAAAACCAGCCACAAGTTCATGCAAGGCTTTGCCTTTTTCAACCATAACAGTCAACACTTGCAAGGCAGCAATAATGGCATCACCCGTGGTGCTCTTGTCGAGTGTCAAGATATGACCAGATGGCTCACCGCCAATCACCCATTCATTTTCTTCAAGCGCCTGAAGCACATAGCGGTCACCAACTTTGGCACGTACAAACGGCACTTCGGCTTTGGCCAGTGCTAACTCGAGCGCCATATTGCTCATAACTGTCCCGACAATACCTGCCGGTTTCTTTCTAGCTTGGGTCGCCAGAATATACAGAATATGATCGCCATCGACCAATTGTCCGAATTTATCCACTAAAATCACGCGATCAGCATCGCCATCAAAGGCAATACCTAAATCTGCTTTATAATGCACCACGGCCTTTTGCAGGTTTTCTGGATGGGTCGAACCACAATGTTCATTGATGTTCATGCCCGTCGGATCGTTATACAGCGCAATCACTTTTGCACCGAGTTCACGAAACACCGATGGCCCGACATTGTAGGCAGCACCATTGGCACAATCCACTACAATGGTCAGACTGCGTAAGTCGAAATGATAGGGAAAGGTAGATTTACAAAACTCGATATAGCGACCATTGGCATCTTTCACACGGACACTTTTACCTAAATTGGCGGTATCTTCAATCAAAAGCTCATGCTCAAGCTCCTGATTGATCGCATCTTGTAAATCATCAGGCAGTTTTTTGCCTTCACCTGAAAAGAATTTAATACCGTTATCGAAATAAGGATTATGCGATGCGGAAATCACAATACCGGCATCGGCATGTAAGGCACGTGTGAGATGTGCAATAGCAGGCGTCGGTAACGGCCCGAGTAGGTGGACATAAACACCTGCGGCGTTTAAACCGGCCTGTAAAGCAGATTCTAGAATATAGCCAGATAAACGGGTATCTTTACCTAAAACAACAATGGGTTTATGAATTGGACTTGTTCGTTTTAATACTTTTCCAGCGGCAAACCCTAACTTTAGTGCAAATTCAGGTGTGATCGGCGTTACACCGAATTTTCCACGAATGCCATCGGTTCCAAAATAACTCATTTTTGACTCACTTTTCATTTTATGGTGACGCCACCATCCATGTGTTTACTTTACACCAAATCAAAAACGCCGTCAGTGGACTGACGGCGTTTTTCACTGAGGTCCGTAAGTGGTAATTAACCAATACGGTAGTTCGGTGCTTCCTTCGTAATCGTCACATCGTGAACGTGTGACTCTTGCATACCTGCTGCTGTGATTTTCACAAACTGGGTATTTTGGTGCATCGCTTCGATGTCGGCAGAGCCTGTATAACCCATAGATGAACGTAGGCCACCCATCATCTGATGTACAATCGCGCTCATTGGTCCCTTGTAAGGCACACGACCTTCAATCCCTTCCGGCACCAACTTTTCCACACCCGCTTTCGCGTCTTGGAAATAACGGTCTGATGAACCACTCACACCCGACATCGCACCCAATGAACCCATACCACGATACGCTTTGTAATAGCGACCTTGGAACAATTCAACTTCACCTGGCGCCTCTTCGGTACCTGCCATCAAAGAACCGACCATAATGGTGCTTGCACCAGCCGCAATCGCTTTCGCCATATCACCAGAGAAGCGAATACCGCCGTCTGCGATCAATGGAATTTCACCTTTGAGGGCACGTGCCACGTTGTCAATCGCAGAAATTTGAGGTACACCAATACCTGCAACAATACGCGTGGTACAGATCGAACCTGGACCAATACCAACTTTGACCGCATCTGCACCCGCATCAAGCAATGCCAAGGCTGCATCTGCAGTTGCGATGTTGCCGCCAATCACTTGTACTTGCGGATAGTTCTGCTTCACCCAACGTACACGCTCAATCACACCGGCTGAGTGACCGTGTGCGGTATCGACCACAATCACATCTGCACCAGCATCGACCAGTGCTTCAACACGTGCAGGGGTTTCGGCACCTGTGCCGACTGCTGCGCCAACACGTAAACGACCTAAATCATCTTTACAGCTGTTTGGATAAAGCTCGGCTTTACGAAAATCGGTCACGGTGATCAGACCTTTTAAGGCATGATGATCATCAACAACCAAGACTTTTTCGATACGATGCTTTTGAAGTAACGCTTGAATACTTTCTTTTGACGCACCTTCTTTCACCGTCACTAAACGGTCTTGAGGGGTCATAATATTGCTAACAGGTTGCTCAAGATTGGTTTCAAAACGTGTATCTCGACCGGTCACAATACCCACAACCTTGCCGTCCTGTACCACAGGCACACCACTAATGTTATTGGCTTGCGTAATCGCAATCAATTCACGTACGGTGGTTTGAGGGGTTACAGTAATCGGGTCTTTGACCATACCGGCTTCGAATTTTTTGACACGACGAACTTCAGCTGCTTGAGCTGCAATGTCCATGTTTTTGTGCAAAATACCGATACCACCGTTTTGCGCCATTGCAATGGCCATACGTGATTCAGTCACGGTATCCATTGCAGCCGAAACGAGTGGAATATTTAGTTGAATGCCGCGAGTCAAACGTGTCTTTAAGGAGACATCTTTTGGGAGAACTGTAGAATAGGCAGGGAGTAATAAGACATCATCGAAGGTTAACGCTTCTTGAACGATGGTCAGCATAACAATCTCACTGGTAATTTCCGTGAGCTATTATAAACAAATTTGCGCTTAAATTTCATTTTTTCTTGCGCTAATTTTTAAATTCTAAAACTTGTTACATCAATCAGCGCCCAGAAGGCGCTGAAATAATTAAATTAATTCCGCTTTTTTCATTTCACTTTTGAAGTATGCATAGTAAATCGGTGCAGCCACCAAGCCAATCAGCCCAAAAACGGCCTGAAATACCAGCATCGCAATCAATAGCTCCCACGCCTTGGCATTAATTCGCTGACCAATAATATCGGCATTTAAGAAGTATTCCAGTTTATGAATTAGAACCAGATACAACAGGGCAATGGCCGCCGTGGTAAAAGACACGCTCATGGCGGATAAAACAATCAAGGTATTGGACATCAAGTTACCAATTACGGGCAACAGGCCAAATACAAAGGTTAAAATCACCAAGGTTTTTCCAAAGGGCAAATGCATTCCCATCAGCGGTAAGGCAATGAAAATAAACAGTCCCGATAAAATCGTATTGATCAGGGAAATTTTGACCTGCGCAAAGACGATATTCTTGAAGGCACGGTATAACGTATCTAAGCGCTGCAGAAAAACGTGCCGAAACATTGGCATGTCTTTTTCGTCTTGATTCGGATGTAGTGAAATCAAGGCACCTAAGATCATGCCGACAATCATGGTGACAAAACCATGCAACACATCGGTTCCGGCATGTTGCAACGTGATCAGGTGCTCTTTGGATAAGCGCAGCAAAGTATCTTTCATCTCATCGATACTTTCAGGTACAAATCCAGGAAAATACCCGCCCACTTCACTTTGAAATTTTTTGAGCAAGGCATCCAGATTGGCATTGACCTCAGCCAGCCCACCGCCGCGTAGATCATGCACCACATAGGCACTTAAACTCACCATGAGCAGTACCAACAGACTGATAATCACCACACTAAATAATGCCACCACCGTTACACGGCCATACTTTCGATTGGAAAAGCGCTCGACATAGGGGCTTAAACTGGTGACCAACGCGTAAACCAGTAAACCCGACAAAAGCCCGGGCAACAGATGTAGCGGTAAAATCATGAGTAAACTGATGGTCATGATCAGATAACTGGCAATTACACACTGACGCTCATTTAGTAATGGCATACATGAATCCTTTTTCCTGCGTTCACTACAGATTTCTGATGCTTGAAGAATTTTTTTATATGAGGCTTGAGTAAGTTTCGCTGCTCACTCATGATTTATTTTAGCGCAAAATAAACATGATCCGATTTTTTCTGATGCGACTTTTTGAAAAAAACGCGCATGAGATTGCGCGTTTTTAGGTCGACTTGATTTTTTACAGCAATTTAAAAGAAGTAATGCTGTACCAGTGTTGAGACACCCACCACCAAGAAAATTGCCGCGCCAATCTTGTGAATGAGCGAAATAGGTAAACGATCGGCCATTTTGTTGCCAATAAATACCGCTGGTGCATTGGCAATCATCATGCCGACAGTGGTCCCGAGCATTACCCAAAACACACTGTCAAAACGTGCTGCCAGTGCAACGGTCGCGATCTGGGTTTTATCGCCAATTTCTGCCAAGAAAAATAAAATAAAGGTGGCGCCAAATACCCCAAAGCGTTGCCATTTATTGATACTATCGGTTTCGTCATCGAGCTTGTCTGGCACCAGCATCCACAGCGCCATTGCAATAAAGCCAATGGCCAATACCCACACCATAACGGTAGGATTTAAGACGGTCGTCAGCCACTGTCCTAATACCGCAGATAAACCATGGTTAATGGTGGTCGCCAATAAAATCGCGATTAAGATAGGAACAGGTTTGCGGAACCGGGCTGCGAGTAAAAGCGCAAGGAGCTGGGTTTTGTCGCCCATTTCAGCAAGGGCAACAACAGAAGTCGAAATCAGGAATTCTTGCATATCTGTTCTCTGGCTAGCATAACGTACCGATGACTTACCGCCCCTGCTAGCCAAATGTGCAGAACGATAAATCAAAGGTCTTGCCAACTCGGAAACACACGTATGCGTTTAAGCTATGATGACCATGTTCTGTGGAACAATTATGTTGATCATCACCTATTTACATTGCGTAAATAGAGGCTACTCCCCAATGAAGTGAATTGATTATACCTGTTTGATCGCCTAGTTTCAATTTGCTTTGATCTGAAACACATATTCAACCACTTTAAATCAAAAAACCCTGCCGAAGCAGGGTTTTTAAATAAACGATGACTTAGATCAGTAAGCTGCGGATATCTTGCAACAATTTGGTCAGCTTGTTGGTAAAACGCGCTGCATCGGCACCATTAATCACACGGTGGTCATACGACAATGACAACGGTAACATCAAGCGAGGCTCAAAATCTTTGCCATTCCATACTGGCTGCATCGCAGCAGGTGAAATACCCAAAATCGCCACTTGTGGCCAATTCACTAACGGTGTAAAGGCTGTTCCGCCAATCGCGCCCAAGCTTGAAATGGTGAAATTGGCACCTTGCAAGTCTTTTGGTGATAATTTCTTATCACGTGCCTTTTGACCAATTACACCTAGCTCAACCGCGATCTGCTTAATCGATTTCTGATCTGGGTTACGTAGTACCGGTACAGTCAAACCGTCTGGCGTTGCAACAGCAATCCCCATATGGATTTCGTTGCGAAGCAGTACTGATTTACCATCGTCAGACAAATGACCAGCAAACTCACGCTCTTCTTTGAGCAGGTGTGCCACAGCCTTGATGATAAACGCCATGATGGTCAGGCTGATGCCTTCTTTCTTGAAGTTACCCTTCAAGTCATTGCGCCATGCTTCAAGCTCAGTAATATCCGCATGATCAAACTGAGTCACTTGCGGAATAAAGTTGTTGAGCGACAATTGCGGAATCGAAACTTGCTGTAAACGCGTCAGTACTTTTTCTTCAACGCCACCAAATGCGCTGAAATCTGGCAATGACGGCAAGCCTGATGCCACTGCAGCCGCTGCTGCTTTTGGCGCTGCAACTGGTGCAGTTAAGCGCTGCTTCACGTATGCATAAATGTCTTCTTTAATCAGACGACCATGCTCACCAGAATTTTTGACCTGTGCCAACACCACACCCAATTCACGGGCGAGTTTACGTACAGCTGGACCAGCATAGACTTTGGCATTTTCAGCTTCTTGCTCTTTGGTCAATTTACTGTCTTGGCTTGCCTGTGGCGCTGCATGGTCGGCTTTGGCAGCAGGCGCAGGCGCTGCTTTTGGTGCCGCTGGTGCAGGTGCTGCTTCAGCTTTTGCTGGTGCTGCTTTCGGTGCACTTGGCGCTGCGCCTTCGGCTTCAACTGTAATCAGCAGTACGCCTTCTTGAACATCTTGTCCGGCTTTAACATGCACGGCTTTAACCACGCCTGAAACCGAACTTGGAACTTCAACTGTTGCCTTGTCAGATTCAACCACCACGATACTTTCGTCTTTGGTGATTTTGTCGCCCACTTTGACCAAAATCTCAGCCACTGCAGCCTTGTCCACACCTAAATCTGGAACATTGACCTCAACATCACCCGCAGGTGCGTTTGATTCAGTAGCAGGTTGTGCCGTTTCTGCCGCAGATTCTTTGGCTGGTGCAGCAGCGCTTGATGCAGCAGGTGCTTGTTCAGGCGCAGCAGATGCGCCGCCCGCTGTTTTAAGCTTAAGCAGCACAACACCTTCTTGAACCGTGTCGCCTTCTTTGATCGCAATAGACACCACAGTACCTGTTGCTGTACTTGGCACTTCAACCGACGCTTTGTCCGATTCAAGCAAAACTAGACTGTCATTTTCGGCAATCTCGTCGCCAACTTTCACCAAAATCTCGGCAACTGTTGCTTTTTCTACACCAATGTCAGGAACCTGAACCTCAATTTCCTGAGTTGCACCGCCAGCAGCAGGCTGTGCAGCTGGTGCTTCTTGTGCAGGTGCTGCTTCTTGTGCAACTGGTTTTTCTTCTGGTGCTGGCGCAGCGGCAGGTTCTGCCGTTGCACCCTCACTTTCAAGCTCAACCAAGTCTGTACCTTCAGTGACTTCATCACCAAGGCTAACCAAAATACGTTTGACCACACCAGCTGCTGTACTTGGTACTTCAACCGATGCTTTGTCCGATTCGAGCAAGATCAGGCTGTCGTTTTCAGAAATCGTGTCACCAACCTTTACCAAGATTTCAGCAACCGTTGCTTTATCTACGCCAATATCAGGTGTTTTCACTTGCATGTCTTAGTTCCCCTCACCTGAGTGTTCTTCATACGCTGCCACAGGATGAACCTCTGGATGCGTCTGTGGCGCCCATGCAACTGGACGGTCTGTTTCGAGTTCGAAGCTTGAAATCGCATCTTTCACCAGACGGTTTTCTACTTCACCTTCATCAGCCAGTTTTTTCAGTGTTGCCACGACAATGTGAGCTGCATCGACACCGAAGTAGCTACGTAGGTTAGCACGCGTATCTGAACGGCCATAACCATCGGTACCCAAAGTCACGTATGGACGGTTGTCTGGGAGGTAGGCACGAATCTGTTCGCTATAAGCACGCATATGATCCGTTGCCGATACCACGATACCGTCTGTACCACGAAGCTGCTGAGATACCCAGGATTCTTTGGTTTCTTCGGTTAGCGGATGCAAGCGGTTGTATTCATCACAGGCCATACCGTCGCGCGCCAACTCGTTGAAGCTGGTAACACTCCAGATATTTGAGTGAATTTGATATTCTTCACGCAAGATTTTCGCCGCTTTGATGACTTCACGTAAGATCACGCCAGAACCAAGTAACTGAACAGTGGCTTTTTCATCTTTTTCAAACAGGTACATACCACGTTTGATGCCTTCTTCAGCGCCTTTTGGCATTTCTGGATGCTCGTAGTTTTCGTTCATGAGCGTTAGGTAATAAAACACACGCTCTTGATTGACATACATGCGCTTCAAGCCATCATGTACGACCACTGCAAGCTCATAACCGAAACATGGATCATAAGAAATACAGTTCGGAATCGTTCCTGCAAGGATATGCGAGTGACCATCTTGGTGCTGTAAGCCTTCACCGTTTAGCGTCGTACGGCCAGCGGTCGCGCCCAACAAGAAACCTTGTGCCTGTGCATCGCCTGCTGCCCATGCAATATCACCGATACGCTGGAAACCAAACATTGAGTAATACATGTACATCGGAATCATTGGCAAGTTATTGGTTGAATAACTGGTTGCCAACGCGGCCCATGCACTCATCGCACCCGCTTCGTTGATGCCTTCTTGCAACATGTGACCGTCTTTTGCTTCACGGTAGTTCATGAGCTGTTCATTGTCTTCTGGGGTATATTTCTGACCATGAGCAGCATAAATACCCAACTGGCGGAACATCCCTTCAAGACCGAAGGTACGTGCTTCATCTGGCACGATTGGCACTACGCGATCTTTAATCGCTTTTTCTTTTAACAACGACGCGATCAAACGCACCATCACCATGGTGGTCGATTGTTCTTTACCGTTGCTACCGCTTAACACACTGTCAAATACTGAAATTTCAGGAATCGCCAAAGATTCGCTTTCTTTACGACGTGCAGGCAGATAACCACCTAAAGCCTCACGACGCGCTTTCATGTATTTAAGTTCTGGCGAGTTTTCCGCAGGACGATAGAACGGCAGATCTTCTAATTGCTCATCGTTAAATGGCAAGTTAAAACGGTTACGTACATATTTGAGTGAGTCAACATGCATTTTCTTGATTTGGTGCGTTTTGTTGACCGCTTCAATTTCGTCAGACAAACCGTAACCTTTCACAGTTTTTGCCAGAATAACGGTTGGCTGACCAGTGCTTTTCATTGCCTCAGCATAAGCTGCGTATACTTTGTACGGATCGTGACCACCACGATTCAGATTGTCGATATCTTCATCGCTTAAGTTTTTCACCAGCTCTTCAGCTTCTGGATATTTACCAAAGAAGTGCGCACGGGTGTAAGCACCACCTTTTACTTGGTAGCGTTGGTAGTCACCATCAACTGCTTCATCCATAATTGCTTTAAGTGCACCTGAGGTGTCTTTGGCCAAAAGTGGATCCCAATGACGGCCCCAAACCACTTTGATCACGCGCCATCCGGCACCGCGGAACAATGATTCAAGCTCTTGAATAATTTTACCGTTACCACGTACAGGGCCATCAAGACGCTGCAAGTTACAGTTGACTACCCAGATCAGGTTGTCGAGTTTCTCACGACCTGCCAGTGAAATTGCACCAGTACTTTCTGGCTCATCCATCTCGCCATCGCCGAGATATGCCCAGACTTTACGGTCTTCTTCTTTGATCAGACGACGGTTCATCAAGTACTTTTGAATATGTGCTTGATAAATCGACATGATTGGACCCAAGCCCATCGATACGGTTGGGAACTGCCAGTAATCTGGCATTAAGTACGGATGCGGATAGCTTGATAGACCATTGCCATTTACTTCACGGCGGAAATTATTGAGTTGGTCTTCTGTCAAACGGCCTTCAAGAAAAGAACGCGCATAGATCCCAGGTGCACAGTGACCTTGATAGTAGATCATGTCGCCGCCAAAGCTGTCGCTGTTGGCACGGAAGAAGTGGTTAAATCCAACGTCGTAAAGCGTTGCTGAAGATGCAAAGCTGGCCAAGTGACCACCTAAGTCGTCGCCTGTTTTGTTGGCACGTAGTACCATGGCCAACGCGTTCCAACGGATCAATGCACGAATACGGCGTTCCATGTCTTGATCGCCCGGCATTGCAGGCTGTTCATCCACAGAAATTGTATTGAGATAAGGTGTATTCAAGCGTTGAATGGGAACATGCTTCGCAATCGCGCGTTGATAAAGCTTTTCCAATAAAAAAGCTGCACGTTCAGTTCCCATGTGCTGTAAAACCGAATCAAATGCATCTTGCCATTCTTGGGTTTCTTGTGCGTCGGAATCACCATAAAACGCCATAGTTCACCTTTTCCTTAGTCTTTTGTCTAGGGTGTATTTTTATCATATTTACCGCCATGCAAGTTATCCCCGCAGGTGAATACAGATAGGCACTATTATTTAGATAATAAATACTGATTGACTTTTTATAACCCAAAATAACAAAAAAACGCCAATTAAAGCTGTTTTTTTATACACGAGTATTTGAAATTTGATGTTAGAGTCAAATTTGACTCAAAAATAAACAAACCGCGACTTTTGCGCGGTTTGTTTATTGTTAAGAATTTATGTAAAGCAAGATTCAATAAAACAGGAGTCAGATGGATATAAAGAACTTATGGCAACATGGCAAGATAAGAACCTGGATTCTTGCGCTGACCGTCTTTCACCACTTCAAAGTGTAAATGTGGTCCCGTGCAGCGCCCTGTACAGCCAACATTGGCAATGTGCTCACCCGCACCTACACGGTCACCGACCTGTACCATCACGCGTGAAGCATGTGCATAGCGTGTGAGGTAACCGTTGCCGTGATTAATCTCGACATATTGACCATAACCTGTACCCCAACCCGCCTTGGTCACAATACCCGGGCCAGAAGCATAGATCGGTGTACCACTTGGCGCAGAGAGATCAATTCCTTCATGTGCGCGTGTGGTGCCGAGTAAAGTTCGTGTACCAAATTCCGAAGAGACACGCACCATGTCTGGCAATGGATGCGTTACTAACCATGAGTAAGGGCTGTTATTTGAGGCGGCGCTATAACGCGAAGAAGAGGATTTACCGTACTTTTTTTCGATGCTTTGATTGTTCAGTTCAGTTGTTTTTTCTCGCAAGGTAACTGAAACCTGTGTCTTACCGGGAATATCCAAATCGTCTGGATGCGTGTAAGAACCTTGACTGAGTGTACGGGAAAGCTGTTCGAGTCGGTCGGATGATGTATCTGTCTGGTCAATCGTTTGGTAATCAGCGAAAGCAACTGATGCGGCAGAAGCTGCCAGAGAAAAAGCAAGTAAAATTCGACGCGTATGCATAAAAAACCTCGTGAAACTGTTCTTACTAAAAGTTCCTTGCGTGATCTCTTCCTTGATATCCATTGAATGACGCGTATAAGATGAGACATTGCCTGTAGTGAGTCACGACCATGTCTGAACCTAAAAACGTGTTTCAACAAACAAGAAAACACATAAAAACAGGAAACTTAACGTTTCTTACAACGCAAGTTGCACAGTGGCAAAAACTTACGAAATTAATTCAACCCTTATTGCCGCAACCTGAAAAATGGCAAGTAGTCTGTTATCAATATGGTGTCTTGACCCTCACCGGCGAAAATCAGGCCATGATTAGTCAGCTCGGTTATCTTCAAACACAATACATTACGAAATTAGCTCAACTAGAAGGCTTACACGAACTGCAACGACTCCAAGTGCGTTTACGACCAAAATCGCAACTTCCCCCAACATCATCACCGTCAGTTACCTCTCTCCCACCAGAAACCCAAGATATGTTACAAGGTGCTGCTGGTTTGGTGAGCGACCCTAAGCTTAGCCAAGCTTTACTACGTTTGGCAAGCAATAAAAAATAATCTCGAGCGTTAGGTCTGGCTCGCGGTGCGTCAAATCTGTGATGCAGTTATCTCTTTAAAGAATTACACTATAACATAACAACTGCGAGACAATGACTTAGCCAATGTTTACGTAAGAAATTGGGCAATCCTGTGCGTCATCAAATGTTACAATTTTATAATTAGCTGGATCACTTTGTACGTTGCGAAGTAACTGGTTATTTAAAGCATGACCAGATTTGTAGCCATCGAACTTGGCAATAATCTGATGACCCATCAAATACAAGTCCCCTACGGCGTCTAATATCTTATGGCGTACAAACTCATCCGAAAAACGCAAGCCTTCTTCATTCACAACACCGGTATCATCTACACCAATGGCATTTTCAAGACTGGCGCCCAGTGCAAGATTATTGGCTTTTAAGTAATCCAAATCTTTCATGAAGCCAAATGTACGCGCTTCACTCACCTCGTATACAAACGTTTCGGTTGAAAAATCAATCGTGGCTGACTGGTATTCTTTGGCAAAGGCTGGATGATCAAAATCAATGGTAAAATTAAGTTGAAAGCCATCGTGCGGAGTAAAAATGGCTTTTTTATCGTTGATCAGAGCTTCAACAGGTTTTAAGATCTTTATAAACTTTTTTGGGGCATCCTGTTCACACAGTTCACCTTGCATCAATAAATAGATAAACGGCCCTGCACTACCATCCATAATCGGGACTTCCGAGGCAGACACTTCAATAATCAGGTTATCTATTCCCAATCCTGCAATTGCACTCATGACATGCTCAATGGTGCCCACTTTGACATTATCAATGACCAGATTGGAACACATGAATGCTTCTTGAATGAGCAAAGCATCGGCGTGAATGTCGACTGGTGGATCTAAATCAATCCGGCGAAATACAATGCCACCGTCAATTGCATGAGGCAAAAAATTGATCATGACCTTCTGACCACTATGAAGACCAATGCCACTCGCCTTAACCACGCGTTTGAGGGTACGTTGTTTCAACATGCTACGCTTACTTTATCTCTAAAAACCGATATAAGTTAGCATATTTAGCTATTGATAAAAAATAAAAAAGGTAGTGAATCTCACTACCTTTTAGTTAACTCAATAACGCTATTATTTACGTTGTTGATTTTTAAGATAATCCTGAATACTCATCGGTGAAGAGCGTGGTGAAGAGCTTGGTGCAGCTGCCGCTTCAACACCCTGACGCTTGTTAATCGCCGGTACGTCATCGTCATCAGTTGTATGTGCACTTGGTACATTCACATGATGTTGAACATGACGTTTACGCGGTTCTGCTTCAGAGGCATTACGCGTTAACCCTGTTGCAATCACAGTCACACGTAATTCATCGCGTGCTTCAGGGTCAAATACCGTGCCGTAGAAAATCTCGCCTTCATCAAGATCGACAATCTGGTTAACCACGTCGGTAATAATCTCGGTTTCACGCAAGGTAATATCATCACCACCGGTAATGTTGATCAATACACCCTTGGCGTTAATGATATTGACATTATCGAGCAGCGGACTGCGAATGGCTTGCTCAGCTGCCTGACGCGCACGATCTTCACCACGGCCTAAACCAGCACCCATCATGGCGTAGCCACGGGTACTCATGGCAGTTTTCAAATCGGCGAAGTCAAGGTTAATGTGACCACGGTTAACTACTAAATCAAAGATACTACGTACCGCATTAAGCAAGACATCATCTGCTTTTTTGTACGCATCACGCATTGAGATGTCGCCATAGACACTGAGCAAACGCTGATTTGGAATAATAATCAATGAATCAACATGTGCCTCAAGTGCTTCTATACCTTTTTCGGCAGCACGCAAACGACGGCGGCCTTCAAAGTTAAATGGCGTTGTTACTACACCAACGGTTAAGATGCCCATCTCTTGTGCGATTTCAGCCACAACTGGCGCAGCACCAGTTCCAGTTCCACCGCCCATACCGGCAGTCACAAACACCATATCGGTGCCTTCTAAATGCTGGCGGATAATTTCGCGGCTTTCTTCTGCTGCAATCTGACCCACTTCTGGGTTTGCACCTGCCCCCAAACCACGTGTGCTTTGCTCACCAAGCTGCATCTTAAAAGGTGCATTCATGCTATCTAAAGCTTGCTTGTCTGTATTGGCGCAAACAAATTTCACACCTTTGATGTCGGATTGCACCATGTGCTGTACGGCATTTCCGCCACCACCACCTACACCAAACACAGTGAAACGGGCTTGACCGTTGCTATCGCTTAGTTCATCTTCTATAAATTCAAATGAGGCCATGACCTGTAGAGTTCCCTAATTCATATTGGCAGTCACTTCAGCCCGTATACTGCCTTGATCTTTAATAAAACTTCATTTTTAGGATGCTGCTCAAGAGTGACCTTGTCAAGTACGACAATTTTCTATTACAACTTCCCAACAATATTGTCCAAAAATACATACACCTTAAAAGATGGCTTTTAACTTGGTATTTAAGGTATTCCAACCATTTGCAACCCGATTCCACAATGAACGCTGGGCGACCTCTTCAGAATCTTCAACGGTATCTTGCAGTTCACTTTGGCTAAACATCAGTAAGCCCGCAGCTGTGGCATACATCGAGCGACGCATAGCCGCCTGATGCTGTTCATCAGCATACACCTGTAATGGCGGATTACCTAAATGTGCCGAAACACCCAGTATACGGCGTGCCAGACTCACCATACCTTCAATCTGACAAGCATCACCTGTTAAAACCACACCATGATACAGACCATGAATGGCACCACTACGCTCAAGTTCATCACGAACCTGACCTAAAATCTCTTCATAGCGTGCAATGATGATTTCTGCTAGCTCAATACGACTAATGGTTTGTGGCCCATCAATCGCCTGTACCTGAATCATCTGATCGGGTTTGATCGCACTCAAATCCACGCAACCATGCAGAATTTTAATACGTTCTGCTTCTTCCGTGGTGGTTTGCAGTACTGCTGCAATGTCACGAGTTACATTTTCCCCACCGCGCTGCAAAGTACGTGCCAGTGCTAAACGTCCGTCTAAATATACCGCAAGATTAGAAATACCTGCACCCATATCGAGCAAACACACACCATATTCTTTTTCGTCTTTGAGCAGGCTGGCTTCGGCAGTCGCCAAACACGACACCACCATCTTTTCAACACCAATGTTGGCGCCTTTCATGGCCCGATCCAGATTCTGCATGATACTGATCGGCATCATCATCAGCTGATAATGACCGGTCATGCTATGCGCCGACATATTGATCGGATTTTGTACCCACTCTGATTCGTCGTCGAGCTCAAAACCTAACGGCACCGCACTGGCCAAATAATAATCTGGCGTGACATGACTGGCTTTGGCCAGCTCTAAGGCACGTACCACTTCATTGGTGGTGATGGTGTGGTCGGCTTTGGCAATCGGCGTTCGGCCAGAGGCATAAAAACTTTGTAATTCTGTTGTTGGAATTGACACCCATGCCGTGTGCACACGACATTCCGCCATATTCTCTGCTTCAGCCACTGCATTTTTAATTGCCGAAATGACCTTATCGAGACTGACGATTTTTCCTTTATTCATGCCACGGTTACGTGCAGTCGCCATCCCGATGACTTGAATGTTATCCGGTGCGTGAACTTTACCAATTAAAACTGAAACTTTATGCGTCCCAATGTCAATCGCAACAATCGAGGGAACAGCTTCACTCATTACTCACTACCATTCGTTCGTTGTGTAATATGGCAAAATGCCTGTTATTTTTAAAGCCAAACATTATGGCTTTGCTGTTATTCCAGATGCAACATTTGTGTCATCACTCGTTACAACAAACTGACCATTTAGTATCTTAGGCGGTGTGCCTGTTTTCCATTGTAGTGATAATCCATTTCTATAGCGTAAATCAATGGCTGAGATTTTGGACCACACTGGTTTCAGGTCAGTTTGAGCCAGATGGCTTAAACGTTGCAGTTTACTCATGGTTTGATCTTGATCCACAATAATACGCAGACCAGAATCAAATTGCATAAACCACGTCATACGCTCGGTGAGATAAAGCTCGGTTAAACGTAAATTGACGGGCTGGAATAATTGATTAATTTCGTTATAGCGACGCATCATGGCCTTCGACTGGGTGATTGGCCCATGTAGCATCGGTAAATTTGGATGGTTTTTGAGCTCGGCTTCTGCATACACATCGCCGCTGTCACTGAGCAATCGGCCCGTGCCCCAGCGTGCAATCGGATGTCGCGGCATAATCCGTACACGAATACTATTGGGCCAAGCACGTGATACCACTACGCGATCTACCCAAGAAATCTCTAGTGCTTTGTCGCGGATCTGCTCCAGATCCGAGGTAAAGTAATTTTCTTTGATGATGGGTCGTATATGCTGCTCAAGCTGTGATTGCTCGATACCAGAGCGTGTGCCGACAATGTCTAAATCGGCAATTTTTGCATCGGTAATCACTTTATACAAACCAAACACGCCAGCAGCCAGCACCACAAATGCAATACACAGCAAGATCCAGCCACCAATATTGGCAAGCTTTTGCTTGCGCGTGGGTGGCTTTTCATGAATGGATGTAATCGCCGCTCGTTTACGACGCATGGATGCTGGAAGCTGAGCCATATTTAGTGTGTCGAACCTGTAAGAGTTTGCGCTAAAATTTCAACGCACAGTGCATCAAAATCGATTCCAACGGCCTGCGCAGCCTTTGGTACAAGTGAATGGCTGGTCATTCCTGGTACAGTATTGATTTCAAGCAACCAGAAGTTTCCATGCTCATCCTGCATCGCATCGACACGTCCCCAACCACTGGCTCCAACAGCATGAAAGGCACGCAAAGTGAGTGCTTGTAGTTTCTTTTCGTCGGTATCGGACAATCCCGACGGAATACCGTATTGCACATCGTTACGCTGATACTTGGCATCGTAATCGTAAAACGCCACGTCTTGAGGTGGCTGCAAACGAATGACGGGCAAAGCTTGACCATTGAGCACCACAATCGTGTACTCGCGCCCCGTGATCCATTGTTCAGCCATTACCACGGCATCATGGGCGGTTGCTTTTTCAATGGCGGTTGCAAAGTCTGCCATTTTTTCGACTTTACTCATGCCAATACTTGAGCCTTCATGTACTGGCTTGATGATCACAGGCAGGTTAAGAGACGCCACAATTTCGTTCAAATCTGAATCTTTATTGATAATCCGGTAAGGTGCAGTCGGTAAGTCACTGCCCTGCCAAATTTGCTTGGTCTTAATTTTATCCATGCCAATGGCGGAGCCTTGTACACCTGTTCCGGTATAAGGAATATCTAACCATTCCAGTACACCTTGAATCTGGCCGTCTTCCCCGCCCCGACCATGCAATACGATAAACGCGCGATCGTAGCCCACCAGTTCGGTGACGCTACGTTCTTTAGGATCAAATGCTTCTGCTTGAACACCCGAACGTAACAATGCATCGAGTACGGCCTGACCACTATCTAAAGAAACTTCTCGCTCAGCTGATTTCCCACCAAACAACACGGCAACTTTGCCGAACTTTGACGCATTTGACACGTTTTTATCCTTAAATTTTTCGCACACTGAATCTGACCAAAACCATTACACTGATTTTAAATACAAATGCTGCTGGGCAAGATCGACTGAAATTGCTCCCACGTTACCCGCACCTTGTGTCAATAACAAGTCATTTGCTTGTAACACTTTTTGTATGATGTTGGGCAAATTGCCTTCAACCGGATCGACCAAAATAGGCTCCACATCACCACGTAGGCGGATACTTCGTGCCAAGGCGCGGCTGTCGGCACCAACAATCGGCTTTTCACCCGCAGGGTAAACTTCGAGCAACAACAGTTGGTCCACCTGTGACAGCACTTCTACGAAATCATCGAAGCAGTCACGGGTACGGCTGTAACGATGCGGTTGAAACATCATGACCAGACGACGATCTGGATGGCTTTGGCGGGCCGCTTTAATGGTGGCTTCGACTTCTTTTGGATGGTGACCATAATCATCGACCAGTTTGACATCTCCATCACCAAGTGCATATTCACCTTGCACCTGAAAACGGCGTCCAACACCACTAAAACCTTCTAGCGCACGGCCAATGGCTGCATCGGAGACCCCTTCATCGGTGGCCACACCAATCGCTGCAAGTGCGTTTAAAATGTTGTGCAGCCCTGGCTGATTAACCGTCAGACGCAGTGGTTCGCGATCTTTTCGCAATACGGTAAAATGCGACTGCATACCTTCTTGCACCACGTCTACAGCACGAATATCGTTGTCTTCATTAAAGCCATAGGTCAAGGTTGGGCGGCCAAAACGCGGCATGATTTCACGCACATTCTGATCATCGCCACACACCACAGCCAAACCGTAAAACGGTAAACGATGAATAAACTCGACAAAGGTATCTTTTAATTTGTCGAAGCTTCCACCGTAGGTATCCATATGGTCCGCATCGACATTGGTAATAATGGCGGCCATTGGTTGCAAATATAAAAATGAGGCGTCGGATTCATCAGCTTCGGCCACAATAAAGCGACTTGCACCGAGCGCAGCATTCACTCCAGTACGATTGAGCAAACCGCCAATCACATAAGTTGGATCCAGATTTTCTTCGGCCAACATGGTGGTCAGCAAGCTGGTGGTTGTGGTTTTACCATGCGTGCCTGCAACTGCAATCCCATGACGGTAGCGCATCAGCTCACCCAGCATTTCTGCACGGCGCACCACAGGAATACGCTGTTCCATCGCTGCTTTAATTTCAGGGTTTTCCTGATCGATGGCTGTCGATACCACCAGTACATCCACAGCTTTCAGGTTTTCGGCACTGTGTCCGATATAAACTTTTACGCCTTTTTCTTCAAGCTGTGCCGTGGTTTTAGAGGCTTTGATATCCGAGCCAGATATTTTATACCCTTGGTTTTTTAAAACTTCTGCAATGCCGCACATCCCAGCACCACCGATTCCCACAAAATAAATGTGTTTAATACGGCGCATCTCAGGAACTTTAATGAGTTTTTTGGCTTGATCGGCTGGGGTTGTTGGTGACATAGGGCACTCTAACTTACAAAGTTTCAATAAGGTCTACCACGTGTTGGGTAGCATTGGGTTGCGCATGTTGGCGGGCTTTCACGGCCATTTCAGAGAGTAACTGACGATTCATGAGCGGGCGCAACAATGCATCGAGCGTTTCTGGTGTCATGCTAGATTGCTGGCAAATTTTGGCAGCACCGACATCAGCTAAAAACTTGGCATTGGCAGTTTGGTGATCATCCACTGCGATGGGTAACGGAACAAAAACTGCCGCCACACCCGCTGTTGCCACTTCAGTGACGGTTAACGCACCAGCACGGCAAATAATCAGATCGGCATCGCTATAAGCCTGTGCCATATCTTCGATAAACGGCATCACTTGTACATGTACATGAGAGGGTGCATTGGCATAGCGTGCACGGGTGTCATCGAGCTGTTTTTGCCCACATTGATGAAAAATATTGAGCGGCAATCCGAGCTTTAACAGCGCCTCTGGCAGACGTTCATTGAGTGCCTGTGCTCCCAACGATCCGCCTACAATTAAAATATTCAGTGGTTGGCCAGCTGCTTCACGGCTGTCATAGCGCCACTTCGGACTAAGAATGGCTGAAATTTCCTGACGCACCGGATTACCTGTGGTTACGACTTTGCTATGTGCAGGAAACGTATTGGGGAAAGCTTCACAGACTTTTGCAGCAACACGTGCGAGCTGCGTATTGGTAAAGCCTGCAACCGCATTTTGCTCATGAATCAGCACCGGTATCCGTAAAATACGCGCGGCAAGCCCACCAGGCCCTGCCACATAACCACCGAAGCCCGCGACTGCATCGATTTTGAGCTGCTTCATATAACGCATGGCACTGTACGTGGCCTTCATGATTTTAAATGGTGCCATGAGTTTACGCACCGCACCATTGCCACGCACACCTTGAATATCAATCTGATAAATCGGGATATTCTGGTCTTTGAGCAGTCGATTTTCCATTCCTGCAGGTGTTGCCAGCCATGCCACTTGGCACCCTTGTTGCTGCAATTGTTTTGCAACCGCCAATGCGGGAAAGACATGACCGCCTGTACCGGCAGCCATCATCATGACATGTTTGGATTTACGTTGTGATGCATCAGTCACGGTATACTTCTTTAGCTCAAAAACAAGGGAAATAACAGTTATTTATTTAGCGGATTATTCTAATCCTAAAGCACACGCAACGAAAAGCTTATTTCACGTGTTTGCAACATAAAGCATGGTGTTTTTTGGTTGTTCTACAGCAAAAAATATATTAACTGAATAAAAATCAAAATAATCATTTTTAGAATTATCTAATGTCCTTGCAGACACTGGCCGACAAGGACATAGCGTGATTTATTTTTTACTGTGGACGACCTGCTTCAAGCACATCAAACAACATATCGGCGATTGAAGTACCAAACTGCGCATCGATCTCGCGGATACAGGTTGGACTGGTCACATTAATTTCCGTGACGTAATTTCCAATAACATCGAGCCCGACAAAGACCAAGCCTTTTTCACGTAAAAATGGCCCCACTTTGGCTGCAATTTTTTTGTCATTTTCCGTGAGTGGACGTGCCTCACCTAAACCACCAGCAGCCAAATTCCCTCGCACTTCTCCATTTTGCGGAATGCGCGCTAAACAGTACGGCACTGGCTCACCATTGATCATCAATATTCGTTTATCGCCATCTACAATTTCAGGGATATAGCGTTGCGCCATGATCGGACGCGTTCCCATTTCTGTGAGCATTTCCAAAGTTGAGCCAATATTCTGCCCGCCTTGATGCAGGCGGAAAATTCCCATCCCGCCCATCCCGTCGAGCGGTTTAACAATCACATCACTGTGCGTTTGAATGAACTCACGGATTAAGCTCTGCTGCGATGTTACCAGTGTCGGCACTTGTAGCTCTGGAAACTGCGTGGCAAAGAGTTTTTCGTTACAGTCACGCAGGGACTGCGGTTTATTGATGATCCACACCCCTTCACGCTCCGCCTGCTCCAAAATGTAGGTGGTATAGACAAAGTTCATGTCAAACGGCGGATCTTTACGCATCAAGATCACATCGTAGTCGGCTAGCGACTGTTTCTGCTTCTCGCCCAGTTCGTAATAGTGCTGGTAATCTTCAAATACGCTGAGAGGTGCAATCAGACCACAGGCCTTACCTTGATCGATATATAAGTCGTGCTGTAATGCATATCCCAATTGATGACCTCGTCGGCTCGCTGCCCACAGCATGGCCATAGTGGAATCTTTTTTAAGATTCACCGTTTCAATCGGATCCATTACGACAAGTACACGCATAATCTGACGCTCATCTGTTGAGTTGTGGCAAAAGTATAGCGAATTTTTTATCTCACGCCGAACAGCAGCATAAAACAACACAGACCACAAAAAAAGGCAAAGATCCGAAATCTTTGCCTTTTCAACTATAGCGGAGGAAACTGTGACTTTCAATGTTGATGAAAGGCCGATTAAAAATCGCTTTCTTCATACATGTGAGACATGCGTTTTTGTTTGGTATTCAAATAATCTTGATTGAAGATATTCAGTCCGACTGTTAATCGCACACGATCAACCACATTGATTCCTAAATCTTGTAGTGCTTTTATTTTTAAAGGATTATTGGTAATTAACTTGACTTCTTCTACCTTGAGATGACCCAACATAATCGAGCACATATCATAGCGACGCGCATCGGCAGGAAGGTTGAGCAATAAATTCGCATCAACTGTATCATGCCCCTGATCTTGCAATGCATAGGCGCGAATTTTATTGGTTAAGCCAATGCCACGCCCTTCCTGACGCAAATACAGAATCACACCTTGCCCTGCATCATGAATCATCTTCATCGTGGCATGCAATTGAGGACCACAATCACACTTGAGTGAGCCGAAAGCATCCCCCGTTAAACACTCTGAGTGAATGCGCACCAACACGGGTTGTCCAGAGAGATCCGCACCGCCTTTACTCAGCGCCACATGTTCTTCGCCCGTTTTGGGATCTTGAAACACATGAATGTCGAAATCACCATAAGCGGTCGGTAATTTTGATTTTGCAACGAATTCTATAGCCATGAGTTTATCCGCTTGTAAAAAACCAATGAGATCAAACCCGGATACATCATCATGAATGATAAGATCAGGCGCTTTGAATAGCTTCTATGAAGCGACAAATCTAGATCCGAATTTAATAAGAAAAAGGCCCACTGGATTCAAAAGGTTAGTGAGTTTTTGCCGCAATATATGCAATAAAAAAGTGCTACAGCCACTGGTACATCATCATTTTCGATTTTAGGGTAACGACAGTACAGTGAATTTTTTGTGAACGCATCCAAGCGTTCGATGATAGTGATTTGTTTAGTCAGATCGGTATCAGCGTGTAGAAAATCTTACACTGTTTACTTTTTACCCATAACCCATGTGAATTTGACGTGAAGACTTACATTTAAATGACCAATTTACATCGATCAAAAATAATTCTTTTATTTACAAAATTTGATCACAACTCTAACTTAAGAATAGTAAATCGTTCACGATTTATACAGGACACAATTAGAACACAGCGGAATAACAAATGCGACTGGGGAACTTGATTACTCATTCCTTGTACCTTGTTTAACCACTCCAAACAGTGCTGGAAATAAAACTCATGAAAAAAAGTATATTGGCATTGGCACTTGCATCGGCAAGCTGCCTTTTGATTACAGGATGCAACTCAGACTCCGATAGCGATGATAACGTATCATCAAGTGCTACAGGAGATACCATCATATTAACTGCAGATGGCTCCATTGCCTCTGTAAACCGCGACACGCCAGATCAGATTGTATCATCGAAAAAAATCTCCATGCTGCAAGCCAACGATCAGCTTGTGGGGATCGATTATCGTCCGAAAGATGAAAAGCTTTATGCCGTTGGCTTACAAGGTAATTTGTATACCGTCGATCCGAGTACTGGTGCAGCGACTTTCTTAAGAAAGTTAACGGCTGACCCGACAGATACCACTGACGGTAATGCGCCTTTTACTAAAATTAATGGCGATACAGAACTGATTACAGTCAATTTTAACCCCGTGGCCGATCGTTTACGTGTCATCACCAATACAGGGCAAAATCTGCGCATCAACGTCGACACTGGTGCGACGATTACAGACCTCGATATCAACCCGACCACCAGCAGTCCAGTCATTGTTGCCGCTGCCTATACCAATGCATTTGCAGGCACCGCGACCACACGCTTATTTAGTATCGACCAGACCACCGACAGTATTTATTTACAAAACGCCAATGCGGGTACGCTAGGAACTTCTGCACGACTTGCAGAAGGACTGGATTTCCAAGGTGGCAGCGGTTTTGATATCGATCCAGTGAGTAACGTTGGCTATGCGGCCTTAAAAGCGGCAGGAAGCTATAAACTGTATCAAATTAATGTCGGGAATGTAGGCACCAGTAACCCTGCCGTATTTAATAGTGCGGCGCTAGCCAGCAGCTTCAATACTTCAGGCATTCGCGGACTGGCACTCAAACGCGCCAAAGATACCACCGCAACAGGTATTGGCTTAAATGCCAACAATAAGCTGGTGGTGTTCTCGTTGAGCACACCAAATAGCGTCCAAGAGCGTTCAATTAGTGGCGTACAGGTCGATGAGAAATTTATTGGTATCGATTACCGACTACGCACCACCACCGATAAGTCTGGCGTATTGTACGGTCTGACCAACAAAGCCAATCTCTATACCATCAATACCGATACAGGCGTCGCCACTTTGGTAACCCCTCTTAAGCCTGCTACGGGTAGTAGTTACGCCGGCTTACAAGGAACCTCTTTTGCAGTGGACTTTAACCCTGCGGCGGATCGCTTACGTGTGATCAGTAACACTGGACAAAGCCTGCGTATTAATGTCGATACGGGCGAAACCATTAAAGATGGTGACATTAATGGCATTGCGGGTGCAATTGTCACAGCAGCGGCGTATACCAACAGCTTCAAAACTGCAATCAGTGGTGTAGCAACCGAACTGTTTGATCTTGATCAAACCAATCAAACGCTGG
This sequence comes from Acinetobacter soli, assembly GCF_000760595.1. GTDB lineage: Bacteria > Pseudomonadota > Gammaproteobacteria > Pseudomonadales > Moraxellaceae > Acinetobacter > Acinetobacter soli. The sequence continues at coordinate 325,945 of NZ_BBNM01000002.1, forward strand.
TCAAACAAGACCCGCCAAACAACGGTACGATTAACCGAATTGGTGGGCTAGGAATTAGCTTGGGCACCGACAACGGCTTTGATATTGCAGGTGGTGATAACGGTCTGGCACTGGCAACAGTGGCAGGAAGCACTGGGCCTTCTGTGCTTTATCGAGTTGATATCAATACCACAACCACCAGCGATACCCGCGCACGCGCAGCAGTCAGCGTTGATGGTACGCCAAATGTGGCAGCATCGACTATTGGTACGTCAAGCACAGCGCCATTGATTGATCTGGCAATTTTGTTGAAGTAAAAAATACGCATGGGCAGATTTGCTTTGAATGAGTGAATCTGCCCCCTAAGCGTAGAGTTATTTCTTAATTCTTTCCTCAACCGCACGACGATCTATAAGTGCTTATCTTGGCTGACATTAAAAAACATTATTCAGCATGAAAAGCAATCACCAGGTTTTTCAAGAAACATATCCTTTTAAAAGTGATTCACATTCATTAAATTGACACTGAGTGGATTTAGCTTAAAGCACCTATAACTTATTACTGGGGGCTTTATTCATGCACGCATATTCTCGTCAATTGAGTCGCTTGTGCCTAATCTGTAGCTTAAGTTTTCTATTCATCAGTTGTAAAAATAGCAACTCTCAAAGTAGCACCTCAATCTCTCCCTCTACAGCCAATTCGATCAGTGGGCTACGCTTGATTGGCGACTATAACATTGCTGCCCAAACTCAGTTTAATGGGGTTGAATTTGGAGGAATTTCTGGAATTGATCGCGACAGTGAAGGTCATTATTGGGCGATCTCGGACGATCGTGGTGAAGTCGCGAATCCTCGTGCCTATGTTTTAGATATTGCACTAGATGCCAACCAAATATCATCCATTACCATCAATAAAATGATTTATCTACATGATGAAAATAATCAATTGCATCCGATAGGCCGTAAAACTATCGATCCGGAATCGATACGAATGGCTCAAAATGGTCATGTTTATATCTCAAGTGAAGGAAATTATTCCAGCAACAGCACCGATCTGTACCAACCTTTTATCCGTGAATATAGCTTAAATGGCTCAATTATTAGACAATTTAATATTCCAAAAGCTTTTTATTATCAAGATAATCTGACGCAAGGTGGACGCAGTAATAAATTATTTGAAGCACTGACCTTAACACCCAAAGGACAATTATTTGCTGCGACAGAAGATGCCTTAATTCAAGATGGACCAATGACCAGCATCAACAATGGTAGCGTCATTCGGTTTTTAAAATTTGATATCAACACAGGACAAAACACAGCGCAATACGCTTATGATATCCCCAAAATTCCGGTAGACAGCCCACCAGAGACCTTTCGACCAGACAATGGTGTTTCAGAAATGCTGGCATTAAGTGAAAATGAATTTTTGGTGATTGAACGTGCATATGCCGATTTGGTAGGCAATACGATTCGAATTGTGAAGGCAACGATTCAGCCAAACACAACTGATGTGCGTCAAATTTCAAGTTTAGTCAATGCACAATACCAATCTATATCTAAGCAAACACTTCTTGAACTTCCGATTCAATACAACTCTATTAAAATTGAAAATATTGAGGGCATCAGTTGGGGGCCTACATTGGCCAATGGGCATCGTACACTCATTTTAGTTTCAGACAATAACTTCCAAAATCAAAAAAATACCCAGTTTTTAGCTTTTGAAGTATTGCCTTAAATCAAATGATGCATATCTCTGAAATAAAACGATAACAGCTTAAGTATGGATCGAGATACTGCACTCAGATGCTGGAATCATCTCGCTTGCTTTAGTGACACGACACTGTATCTTGAAACAGTTAATCGAATAGAGCACATATAACATGCAACTTTATCGCTATTTAACCGGTCCAGACGATGCCCAGTTTTGTGCAAGAGTCAGCAAAGCCTTGAATCAGGGCTGGACATTATACGGCGCACCGACCATGACATTTAACGGCACTCAGGTCATTGTAGGGCAAGCCATTACCAAAGAAGTGGATGCCGCTTACGAACCAGAAGCAGATATGCTTGAAACGCTCAAACAACATGCCTAAATTAAAAATGCCTGTCTCGTGACAGGCATTTTTTATATTTAAATCTGTTTTTAAACGGTCATTTACGCCAGCGTTGTTTCACCTACATGATGATAGGCACGGTTGAAATAAACCAAACCTTGCTCATGATGCTGCTGACGAATTGCCACAATCGGACAAATAAAAATGGTGTGTGTGCCCACTTGCTGAATTTGCTCGATTTCACAATCAAAGCTGACCAATGCATCATTTAAAACCGGCGAACCTGTTTCCAGCTCAATCCATTCGCCATATTGAAAGCGTTCTTCAGGACTAAGCTTCGATGCAAACACTGTCGAGAGCTGCTCATGCTGAGCACCGAGTACATTCACACTCAGGATTTTATTTTTGAGAAAATGCGCATGAGAGCTAGCAGACTGATTCATGCAAACCAATAAAGTAGGTGGTGTATCGGTCACGCTACACACCGCAGATGCAGTAAATCCGTAGCGCCCTGACATGCCCGCTGTGGTCACAACGCTGACCGCACTGGATAATAACGACATTGCGTTTCGAAAGTCTGTTGCTGCAACCATTCCCATCTTCCTCAATTGAATCCTGTGCCCAACAGGCACAGGTCACCGACTGAATTTACTGATTCACCCCAAGGCATTTATATCCCCAGGATGATTAAAACGCTTAGGCTGAAAGTTCACGGCGAATAATTTCGGCACCTGCACTCAGGGCCTGTAATTTACCGCGTGCAACGTGACGTGCGAGTGGAGTCATACCGCAGTTGGTCGATGGATACAACTTATCTGCATCAACAAACTGTAAAGCTTTACGCAAGGTATCTGCCACTTCTTCTGGTGTTTCAACCGTATTGGTTGCAACATCAATTGCACCCACCATGACTTTTTTACCACGGATCAGTTCAATCAGATCCATAGGTACACGTGAATTGTGACATTCAAGTGAGATAATGTCGATCTTTGACTGCTGTAGCTTTGGAAAGGCTTCTTCATACTGACGCCATTCTGAACCAAGCGTTTTCTTCCAGTCTGTATTGGCTTTAATGCCATAACCATAGCAGATATGTACTGCTGTTTCGCATTTAAGACCTTCAAGCGCACGCTCAAGTGTGGCAACGCCCCAGTCATTGACTTCATCAAAGAATACGTTAAATGCTGGTTCATCGAACTGGATGATGTCTACACCCGCTGCTTCTAATTCTAACGCTTCTTGGTTCAGAATTTTAGCAAATTCCCACGCCAACTTTTCACGGCTCTTATAGTGCGCATCAAATAGGGTATCGATCATGGTCATTGGGCCAGGCAGTGCCCATTTAATTGGTTGTGTGGTTTGCTGACGCAGAAACTTGGCATCTTCAACAAACACAGATTTCTGGCGTGAAACTGCGCCGACAACCGTTGGTACGCTGGCATCGTAACGGTTACGAATTCGAACCGTTTCACGCTTTTCAAAATCTACGCCATCAAGATGCTCAATAAAGGTGGTCACGAAATGCTGACGCGTTTGTTCACCATCACTGACGATATCAATACCAGCATGTAGCTGCTCTTGCAAAGACACAAGCAATGCGTCACGTTTGCCTTGTACTAGATCATCGCCTTCGAGTTTCCACGGTGACCAAAGTTTTTCAGGTTCTGCAATCCAAGACGGTTTTGGTAAGCTGCCAGCAGTTGATGTCGGTAATACACGTTTCATAATCAATAATCTTCTATCTTAAGTTAAACAGCAGCACAATTTTTTTCAGCGTAAGTCTTTTTATCCGAATGACCTGTTTCTGTGTAAGTTGCAGCCCATTGCGTCAAAATATCTTGGTACGGTTTGATGAAGTGTTCTTCTGTCCACTTGCCTTGTTTGATTGCCAACTGACTACGCTCTTCGCGGTCATACACAATGCGTGTCAATGAGAAATCTTGGTGCTTTAAGCTTGGTTGATAAATTTTTCCAGCGGCTGAGTTGGCATTGTAAATTTCTGGACGATAAATCTTCTGGAAACTTTCCATGGTGCTGATGGTCGCAATCAGCTCAAGATCGGTATAATCACGCAGCAAGTCACCTTGGAAATAAAATGCCAGTGGTGCCACGCTATTTTTTGGCATGAAATAACGGACTTTTAGACCCATTTTGGCAAAATATTCATCGGTCAATGAATAAGCTTCTTGTTGATATTCCACACCGAGTACAGGATGCTCATTGGTTGTACGGTGATAAGTCTTGGTGTTCGATACGCTTAAACAAATTACAGGCTGCTTGGCAAAGTTCTGCTTGTAGGCTGCTGAGTTGACGAACGACTTAAAGATTTTACCGTGTAAATCGCCATAGTTTTCTGGAATGCTGAACTTTGCCTGATTTTTATTATGTTCCAAGAGCAAAACGCTAAAATCGTAATCCCGAACATACGAAGAAAAATTATTGCCCACAATACCATCTATACGCTGATTGGTTTGATAATCGATGATTGTGGTTTTTAAAATTTCAATCGTTGGAAATGTTTCACCGTTGCCTTCAACATCAATCCCGACCGAAATAATATCGAGTTCTAAGGCGTAACGATCACCATTTGGATTATCCCACTGGGCAAGATCATTGAAACGATTATTGATCATCGTCAATGTATTACGCAGATTCTCTTCACGAGCTTCGCCTCTGGCTAAATTCGCAAAATTAGTTGTAATGCGCGTATTGTCGGCTGGACGATAATTTTCGTCAAAACGAATACTCTTAATCGAAAATTCAAACGCTTTACTCATGGTGATCTGCCCCTATTCTCTATGCAGACAGTTATACCCGAAGCCTTAGATGAATAAAAATGATTTAGTTTCACAGCAAACTGAGTAAAATTCATGTTTAACCCAATAGCCCCATAAATAAAGGCATTCAGCGATTGGCTAAAATGAATCTAAGGATTCAATGGACGTTTTTAATGGTGATTTATTCTGCAATCTTGATATTAATGACATTTCAGCGCACGCGATGGAATCGCAAATAAAAAAAGGAAGCCGATGCTTCCTTTTTTGATTACTCAATATTAAATGCCGTATTTCAAACGGTAATCTTCCATTTTGGCTAACGCTTGAGTTTCACCTTTGGCTTCAAGATAATTCATTAAATCTTTCATGGTGATCAAGGCATGAACCGGGATCTCAAGCTCTTTTTGAACTTCCTGAATGGCAGATAATTGGCCCTGACCACGCTCTTGACGATCGAGTGCCACCAGCACGCCTGCAATGGTTGCCCCTGCATTTTTTAAAATGGTGACCACTTCACGAATGGCCGTGCCTGCGGTAATTACATCATCGATAATCCAGACCTTTTTACCTTCAACCGCAGCGCCGACCAGCACACCACCTTCACCATGATCTTTGGCTTCTTTACGGTTAAAGCCCCACGGCACACTTTTACCATGCACTTGCGATAATGCCACCGCTGTTGCGGCAACAAACGGAATACCTTTATAGGCAGGGCCAAAAATGACATCGACATGCTGACATTGCATCAATTGATCGGCATAGCCTTGCGCCAGTAGCGACAATGCTTCACCATCGTTTAACAAACCTGCGTTAAAAAAATACGGACTGACACGTCCTGATTTTAAGGTAAACTCACCAAATTTAAGCACACCGCGTGATAACGCGAGTTCGATAAAGGCTTGCGGGTTAAAAGACGATGGCGTTGTCATAGGTGCTCCAGATTCATCAATTGAGGTCAAACTTGCGCATGATACCAAAGGATCAGTATCCAAGTGATGTAAAAATTCTACGAGTCGTTTCAATCAACGTAAATGGCTTACGTGCATCGGTCACTAAAGGCCTACTCGAATGGTTAGAAAAGTCCGAGGCAGACGTGGTATGTATGCAAGAAAGCCGCATCACGCATGCCCAATGGACCGACAAATTTAAACCCGAAGGCTGGTATACGCACCTGTTTCCTGCCGAACGTGCAGGCTATGCAGGTACCGCAATTTATAGCCGTATTCCCTTTCGCGCTGTTCAGGACGGTTTGGGCTTTGAACTGGCTGATTCTCAAGGTCGCTTTATTGCTGCCGAGTTTGATTTGGGCCTCGAACAGCCAGCCTATGTATGCTCCTTGTATCTTCCTTCTGGATCTTCTGGCGATGAAGCACAGGCGCGTAAAGATGTGTTTTTAGAGCAATACGCCCAGATCTTAAAGCAATGGCGCGATGAAAATAAATCGATCATCGTATGTGGTGATTACAACATCGTGCACAAGCGTATCGATATTAAAAACTGGTCGGGCAATCAAAAGTCGTCGGGCTGTTTACCGCACGAACGTGCATGGCTCGATCATATTTATGATGAACTCGGTTATGTCGATACTTTTCGTGAGGTTCGCCCTGAAGCAGAGCTGTACTCGTGGTGGTCAAACCGTGGTCAGGCGCGTGCTAAAAATGTAGGGTGGCGAATTGACTATCATGCGTGTTCCCCAGACTGGAAATCCCGTACCGTCAATGCTTGGGTATATAAAGATGAATGGTTTAGCGACCATGCACCGGTCATTGTGGATTATAAAATTAGCTAATTTAGTGTACATATGTACACTGAATAAACGTCAAAAACCTACATTTGTTGTGGAAATTTAGTATTTTTATTTCATAGGTTTAAGCGCATTATACACACACGGCACAGGGACATGTCAGGATGACAAAGGGATAGGACGCCGTAGGACGAATACGATAACCGGATGGTTATTTCAAGGATGTGACATTGGACGTTGAAATGAGACCCGCATGATCAGGATGATTAAATGCGGGTTTTCTCTATTTAAATATCCAATTTTATTTTTATATCTTCATACTTCTTTTAAATCTATTTAAACACTGTCATGTGTCAATCTTATGACATTTTCAAACTTTCATCTGCATCTTGTTTGTCTGTATTTCTGCAAAGGTTATTCCACGTGATTACAGATTGGCGTTGCACTGGTGCTTTTTAAGATTTTTAGATAGGCTTAAGCGCTTGTGATGAGAAAAGTTGATGATCATGCTGGAAATTTACGGAATTAAAAATTGTAGTTCAATGAAAAAAGCGTTTGATGCACTCGATGCCAACGGCTTGCGTTACACATTTCACGATTATAAAAAGCAAGGTATTGATGCCGAAACCCTCGGTGTGTGGCTAGAAAACATCGGCCCAGAGCTTCTAGTGAATAAAAAAGGCACCACATGGCGCAAACTCAGCCCAGAACAACAACAAGCAGCACTTTCTGATACTGCCACACTGATTCAAACTCTGATTGAGCAGCCAAGTATCATTAAACGTCCGGTTCTCAAAACAGATTCTGGTTTTGTCGTTGGCTTCGATGCCGATACATATGCGGCATTAAAGGGCTAAACCGTTCAAAGCAAACAGCCGAATGACTCATTCGGCTGTTAATACAAATTTATGACTTCATATACTTAGCTTACACGAACCCATGTCTGGTTACGCCCAAGTGCAGAAATACCGATGTAGCCACGTAAGTTCAGCTTTTTCCCGCCTTCGGCAATCTCACCTTTGAGTCGGTAAGTTTTACCAGTTTTTGGGTCCATGATATTCCCACCGTCATAACTGGTGCCGCCAGTATTCTTCAGGTTGTGAACAATGGTCACGCCTTTAAGCGGTTTATTTTTGTATGGGCCTTCACACTCAGTACAGCCATTTTCTTGGCCTGGTGTAAGCACATTCTGGATGGTACCCGATAAGGTGCCATTTTTTTGCTCGGTAAATTTGACAATCGCTTTGGGTTGGTTGGTTTTATCATCAATGGTTTTCCATACCGTACCATTGAGCGGATCAGCCGCATTTGCCAAAACCGTTGCGCCTAACAATCCTAATGCCAATGCTATTTTTTTCATTTTTGTCCAATATCCTTGTAGTCTTAACCGACAGTTATAGTATTAAAAACTCACAACAATAATGCAATTTTTGTATGTGACTATTTAGTGTAGCCTTGTTAATCGCAGGGGAAAAAACATATACATTGCGAATAAACTGTAAAAATCTGCAACACCACTATAGGTTGTAAATTATGTGGAAACAATATTTTACCGAAACAATTTTAAAAACCACGATACGAACACCAAGCCGTTTTAGCTTGCCACCCACAACGCTGCGAATTGCACTTGAGCAAATGTGCCGGATTTTTCCCGTGAATAAAACCGTGACCGTGCGTTCAGTGCGCTTGGCGGGCGTTCGTGCCGAGGAAATCAAACCGCAATCATCTTCGACACAGCTTATTTTTCATATTCACGGCGGTGCCTTTTTTCTGGGAAGCTTAAATACCCACCGTGCCTTTATGACCGATCTGGCAGCGCGCACCCAGATGCAAATTCTGCATGTCGATTATCCACTTTCTCCAGAGGCGCGTTTTCCAGAAGCATTAGATGCTTTATACGATATTTACCATATCTTGCTCGATCAAGGTGTTTTGGCCAAAGATATCATCTTGTCTGGCGATTCTTGTGGTGCAAATCTGGCGCTCGCTCTGGCGCTGCGTTTAAAAGATAATCAGGATCCTTTACCAAGTGGCCTGATTTTAATGTCACCATTTTTAGATCTGACATTGAGTAGTGAATCACTGCGCCTAAATAAAAAGCACGATGCCTTACTCTCAATTGAAGCACTTGAAGCTGGCATTGAATACTATATTGGCTCACGTGTAGCACGTGATGATCCGCGCGTTTCGCCGCTTTTTGCAGATCTGTCAGGTTTGCCACCAACCTTGGTTCAGGTGGGGTCAAAAGAAATCTTGCTTGATGATGCCAAGCGCTTTCGCGATTATGCAAAAGCTGCGCATGTAAAAGTTGATTTCAAACTCTATACCGGCATGTGGCATAACTTCCATATGTTTAATGCATGGTTTGATGATGCCAAACAGGCTATTTCAGATCTTGCCGTATTTGCTCATCAACTTGATCGTGATTAAATGCAAGCTGGCATTTTGCCAGCGGCATTTCAAAAATAATAAGAAGAAATATCTGATACATCATAATAAATGCTATCTTAAATTCTGAAATCTAATAGAAGTCATGGATAATTTGGCATGACAAAAACAAATTCTAGACTTTGGTCTTTCATTTTTAGCATGTATATGAAGAATCCTATTATTAATTGGACGGTTCTTGAAAAATGCAAACTCATCATCCTGCTGTCATCTGGCATGATTTTGAGCTGGATTATCTGGAAGCTTTTTGTACTGCTACATCCAGAGCTATGGAAATATGTAAATATTAGATTAATCAAAATTGACATGTGGGTCTGCAGCCTCACATTGACTCTTTTAATTTTCTTGATGTATCTGTGTCATTATCATGCACATAGAATCTGGATCCAGAAAGTTATTCCTATTGTCACTATTTATCTGTTTGCGCTGATCCTATACCATGGGAGCTATATGACGGGTTCTTTAAGCCCCGCCACCGCAGTAGGGTATATCAGTACAGTGGTCATTGGTTTAATTTTATTTGACCGCTGGCTCATTTATATTACCTTGATTCCAGCGACCTTATTACTGCTCATAACTGGCTATCTAAGCCTGAAGCAATACATTCCCTATGCACCAGTTTTTAATATCGCTGCCCTAAAACCATCACCTGCACAGCATAACTTTTGGGTGGGTAGTATGGTGTTTTTTTCAGTGCCTATCCTGATTGGCTTTTTTGGTTTATTTGAAATTTTACTTTCTCAATGGCGCGAGCGTGAATATGAAATCAAGCGTCTCAGTCAACTAGATTTTCTGACCAATCTTTTAAATCGTCGTAGCATTAACGAGGCGCTCAATACATTACAGCATGATCACACCCCCCAAAGCTATGCCATTATTTTGCTGGATGTCGATCACTTTAAGCGTATTAATGATCAGTATGGACATCACACTGGTGATCAAGTGCTCATTGCAATCGCTGAATGCCTGCGCCAACACTCACGCCAGCAAGACAAAATTGGACGCTTTGGTGGCGAGGAATTTATTGTACTGTTGCCGCAAACCTCGCTTCGCGCAGCACGACAGGTTGCAGAGCGTTATAGACTCGCACTAGAAACGCTGATCATTTCGCCCTCTAAACATCTGCATATTCAGGTCAGTGCCAGCTTTGGTGTCGCAAGTTGCAACGAGGCTGAGGATAGCTCGCAAATTTTAACTCAAGCCGATCAGGCGCTTTATTTGGCCAAAGCCTGTGGTCGAAATCAAGTCAAAAGCTACACGGGGGATATCCAGCAATTTGCACATCATTGATGTGTATTAACGCTGCGCTTCAAAAGCATGAACCTGTTGCAAAAGTTCATTTTTACTAAAGGCACCAGTCAATCTAAGGCCGCGAATTTCTTTATGCTGACGATCTAAAAACACATAAGTGGGTGGCCCTAAAATTTCCCATTGATTCAGCAATTGCTGATGAGAGGCATCATAACGGCTTAAATCCAGCTTGATCAGATAATACGGCTGAAGAGCGGTCTGTACCTCGGCATCTTTTAAAATACGATGCTCGATCGGCTGACACGCCACACACCAGTCGGCATACACATCAATAATCACGGCTTGATTGGCAGGCGCATTTTGCAAGAGCTTCTGAAAGTCTTCAGCCGTATTTGCCACATGCCATGTATTGCTTGAGGCCTGTGTATCGGTGAGCCAACGCTGCGTATGTTGATACTGATCATAGGCGACAAACGGAATCACCAGCAGCAACAGCACCATATACAGCCACTTTAACTGGTCGCGATACTTTACGAGTCGATACACCGCGTAGATGATAAATCCGAGGCCTAACACTAAACTCAACAGCTGAATGATGACATCTGGTAACAAGGGACGAATAAAGTAGATCGCCAGCGCCAGCATAATAAAGGCAAAGATCACCTTGATCTGGTTCATCCAGTCGCCGGCTTTTGGCAAAATTTTGGTGCCTAAAAAGGTGGCAATTAACAGCGGAATGCCCATACCAAAGCCTAGACAGAACAGCAACAACGCGCCGCGAAGCTGGTCTTGGGTTTGGGCAATAAAGAGTAAGGTGCCGGCCAACGGTGCCGTCATGCAAGGCCCCACCAACAGGGCAGAAATAATGCCCATCACGGCTGCCCCCACAAGGGTACCGCCTTGTTGTACCGATTGAATCCGATCTAACTTGTTGGTCAGTGCTTGTGGTAATTTCAGCTCAAACAAGCCAAATAAATTTAAGGCAAACACCACAAACAACAGGCTAAAACCAATAATGGTGGCCGGTTGCTGTAACCAGCGCTGAAAATTCAGACCCGCAGAAGATGCAATCAATCCCAGTACTGCATACACAGCCGCCATACTTACCACAAAGGTCAATGCCACAGCCCATGCTTTGAGACCCTTACTTTCGCGCACAATCAAGGAGGTCAAAATTGGCAACATCGGTAGTGAACATGGTGTAAATGCAAGTAAGGCCCCCAAGCCCATAAACAACAAAACGGTATAGCCGAGTGAATGCTGTTCAAGTTGCGATGTCCATGCCTGATCTTGTGCCACTGGCGCTGTGCTTGTGAGTTTGGTTGGTGTGGCCGTATCTGCTGCTGTGGCGGTGGTTTCATTTTTTGCAGATGAAAGTCCTGCAAGATCGGTCAGGCGTTTGGGTGCATTCGCAGTTGTATTTTGCGCATTGATCAGACCATCAGCATCGGTTTCAAAATCGAAGGTCTGTGGAGGGTAGCAAATCCGGTCTTTGGCACAGCCCTGCCACGTCACTTGATAGTGCTGTGAAGGTTGAGTGCGAATCGAAAAATGCACCTGATCATAATAAACTTTGGTGTGACCAAAGTTGTCATCGAACTGGTCAATCGCCTTCGGTAGTTTCAAGCTGAGCGGTTGATTACCTTGGCGTACCTCAAATTTGTGCTGGTATAAATAATAATTTGGCTGAATATTCCATGACAATTCAGCCTGATCTTGAGAGGTCGATTCGACATTAAACGAAAATGCCTGCTCGGGAGACAGTAATCCTTCAGCAGCCTGCGCATGTTGCACAAGCATAAAGATCAAGACAATCCATGCACCCAAGCTCGCGGCAATGCTGTTTTGTAGTCGAATCGACATCTGCATAAATATTTTTACACCTTAGATTTAAAACAGGTAAGACACACCAAAACCACCGGTGTAACCGCGATCATTACCATTGAGCTGCACACCAACGCTGGCATCAAACTGGGTACGATCATTCAGTGCATAAATCACACCGGTACCTAGACCATATTCATAATCTTGACTTTCGGCTTTACGATACACAAACTCGGAAAACCCTGACCATTTGCCCCCAAACTTATAGCCCAGTGTCGGTACTGCAGTGACCGCCCAGTTGCTGTTTTGAACTTCGTAAAACATGCTGATCGAAGTTTCAAGTAAGTCACTGTAATCGTAGGCAACGGTCGAGCCTAGGCTATAAATATCATCATGTGCAGAAAACTCGTCATTGCCTGTAGCAATCACGGCCTGAGCCAATACTGCCATCGTGAGTCGGTCATCGTTCAGATCAATGGCTTTTTTCAAACCCACACTGATATCGCCCAAACCATGGGTTTCATTTTTAACGCCTGCACGTTTGTACTGCGACCAAAATGGCCCCTGCCAGCCCAATTGCAATTCTAAATCTTGCGTCAAACCGGTTCGTAAAAGCACGTCCCCATTGACGGTGGTCACGCGTTCTTTAGCCCCATCGACATTGGCTTCGGTGTAAGAGACCGATGGAAGTCCCTGCTCCCATGCCAATTTCCCCACTGGCGTTATACCAGTCCCAAAGCCGGTTCCGGGACGATCAAATGAAAATTCAGCCGCAAAACTACTAATGCTGGCCGTTGTACCCAATATAAAAACCAATGTTTGTAATTTTTTCATCGTTTTACCCTGTGTTTTAAGTCAATTCTTTTGACATTTTGGCGCCATGTTGACGCAGTAACTCCAATGTCTGTTTTTCTTCTGTTAATGCTTCAGACCAGTCAATTTCGTCGTAGTCACAATCAAAAAATAAATCACTGATCGATGACAAGATCGTCAGACCTTCTTCATCACGCGTATTCGGATCAACCTTCTCTTCAAGCAGACGCTGTACCACCGGGACACACGCTGAGCTTGCCGCATCCCATAGCGGACCATAGAGCTCCTCTGCATCCCACAAATGTAGATTGGCTTTGGCCTGAATCAGTTCTTCTAAAATATCAAGATGCACTTGAAGCTGTTGCTTCTTTTGCTCTTCAGTGAGTGGTTCACCCGATTCATAGGCTTCGCATACATTTTCCCACCACTGAAACAAGCCGTCACACAGAATCGAAATTGGCGGGCCTTTTTCAAGATCGATGAAATTCGGATCGAGACCTGATGCTAACAGGCGTTTAACCTGTTCAAGGTCTAATTCTTCGATGGCCTGAACAAAGGCTTTTTGTTGGTCTGTTAACATGAGCATCTCACAAAGCTAAAGAGTATAAAAAAAGGTTTGCTGTTATTTTTTCATTTATTAGATACGAATTAAAGCATACTCAGAAAAATACTACTGTTGAATCGTGTAGTCGTCCAATCATACCTGTAAATTGTGATGACATAAAAAAAGCCCTTTCGGGCTTTTTTTGATGACTGACTTATTCTTCGTCAGCAAATTCAACTCGACCACCACGTGTCGGCTCAAGTTTTTCAAAGGTATGTTCAAGATTACGTTTCAGTTTATCAATCGCACCATGAATTGATAGATCGACATTTCTTGCTTTATGGCTCACCGCAATTGGCTTTAAACCTGCCGGGCGCGCTTCGATTAAACAGCGAATGTCTTCATCACCACGTTTTTCACCGTTTTCATCGCTCAGATGAACCGAAAAATGGGTAATGCGTTCTGAATGACGTTGAAATTCTTTAGAAAGTTCTGCACGAACATAATCAATTAAACGTTCACTACTTTGGATGTGTTTATCTGTGCGGATTTCAATATTCATAATCCCATCCTCTTTATATCTGTAATTCTATATAACAATCTATGCAAAACTTAATTGGCACGTTTTGAGCATGCTTTAATTTGGTGCTGTTGTATATCAACATTGTGTAATGGCTTGTTATCTCCTTTTATCCATCTGTGAGATGTTGTTTTTGGGTCTTTGAAGATCTTCTCTAACTTCAATATCCGTCTATACTCAAAAATATGCAAGCTGATTTTTTTATTTTTTTCGTCATTTTGATCAAAAAGGATGCATGATTGTGACCGCGTCGTATTTAAGAGGCCAAGACCTCATCGAGCAACTGAACACTACCCCCTACTCTCGCGACTTAATCGGTTATCATGGCCAGCCACCGCATGCCAACTGGCCCAATCAAGCCAAAATTGCCGTCCAGTTCGTACTCAACTACGAAGAAGGCGGTGAAAACCATATTGAGCATGGCGATGCCGGTTCAGAGCAGTTTTTATCAGACATTATTGGTGCAGCAAGCTTCCCGTCCAAACATATGTCGATGGATTCGATGTACGAATATGGTGCACGTGCAGGCTTTTGGCGGATTCATCAGGAATTTCAAAAACGTGGCCTACCCATGACCATTTTTGGTGTGGGTATGGCTTTGGCGCGTCATCCGCATATTGTAGACGCGATTAAAAACAGTCCTTACGATGTGGTTTCTCATGGGCAGCGCTGGATTCATTATCAAGATATGGATCTTGAGACTGAGCGCATGTATATGGATCAGGCACTCTCTGTATTAGAAGCGCTCTTTGGCGAAACACCCATCGGTTGGTATACCGGACGCGATAGCCCCAATACGCGTCAGCTCTTGGCGGAGTTCCCACAGATTCAATACGATTGTGACTATTATGGCGATGATCTGCCGTTTTGGACCACGCTGACCCAACCCGATGGCAGCACCCGACCGCACTTAATTATCCCTTACACGCTTGAATCGAACGACATGAAATTCTGCTCACCGGGTGGCTTTAACAGTGGCGAGCAGTTTTTTCAGTATCTCAAAGATGCCTTTGATGTGCTCTATGCCGAAGGTGAAACTGCACCAAAAATGCTCTCTATCGGCATGCATTGCCGCATTTTAGGTCGTCCTGGACGCTTCAAGGCATTACAACGCTTTTTAGATTATGTGCAGTCACATGATCGAGTGTGGATCTGTCGCCGTAACGATATCGCCAAACACTGGTATACGCAGCATCCTTATCAGGCACCTTAAAGCGCCTGAAAACATATCTAAATAGACATCATCATTAAATAGATATCTCCATTATTTCGCTTTGGAGATATCTATTCCCAGTGGCATTGTAATTGCTCCATAATCAGGAAGTACCTTTTTGCATATGGATGAAAACAGTGCGTTTTTCTGAATTTAATGCTGCGCCGATCGACGATGCAAAGACCGTGTTGCATGCATGTGTACATATTCCATCATGGACTCAGACACTAAGCCAACAGCGTCCCTATTCATCTCGTGATGAGCTACTGAGCACCGCGGCAAATCAAGCCGAACGCTGGACGTGGCAAGATATTGAAGCAGCGCTGGCGACGCATCCGCGTATCGGTGAAAAGAAAGCCAAGCAAGCGTTGACTGAGCGCGAAGCTGCATTTTCTGATGCAGAGCAATCGGGGGTAAAGCAAGATGAAACCACGCAACGCGCACTTTTTGAAGGCAATATGGCCTATGAAGAAAAGTTTGGTTTTATTTTCTTGATCAAAGCCGCAGGTTTGAGCAGTGACCAAATGCTCAGTGCATTGAACCAGCGTTTGTCGCATGATATCGACACCGAAAAACAAATCGTGCATGAACAGCTTGCAGCGATTGCCCTTTTAAGACTTTCTCAAGGAATTGAGCCATGATCAGCACGCATATTTTAGATACGCATCTGGGTAAACCCGCGCAAAATGTAGATGTCCGTCTCTACGATGCCACCACACGCACGCTGCTGGGCCAAGGCCGCACCGACCAAGATGGCCGTTTAAAAGCATTTGGTTTAACGCAAATAAGCGCTGGCGCCTATTTACTCGAATATGATGTAGCCCATTATTTTGCACAGAAACAGCTCAAGACTTTTTTCCCCAATGTATTGATTCAATTCAATATTGAAAACCCAGAAGAGCATTATCATGTGCCACTTTTAATTAGTCCTTTTGCTTACTCGACCTATCGTGGCAGCTAATACAACGCCTTTTTGCGATACGCTCGTTTATCAGTGCCATCATCGCGAGGAACACCTTTAAAACCAGATTATTGCAAAGCCAAGGGACTGGCTTTGTATAAACTGCCGAGTTTTAGTGAAAGTTTAAATTCTGCTTTTATTTTAGCCCCGGCGCGCTATTATTGACGCGCTTTTATGGGGATAAAAATTATGAAGCTGACGCAACTGGCCTGTGCCGCATTGATGATGACTGGCAGCGCCGCACTATATGCGAAACCGATCTGGCAAGATTTTAGTGTGACAGGACTTTACGGGGAAAATTACGAAGTGGTGGATAAAAAGGAAACCACCATTACGCTTGAATATGCAGCCAAAGTGAAATATGCCGATGTGTTCTTTTTTATGGATCGCATGCGTGGCAGCGACGATTATAAAAGTACTTACTTCGAGCTATCACCTCGTTTTAGCTTAGGTGAAATTACTGGGCATTCCTTTGCCTATGGGCCAATCAAAGATGTGTTGGTGTCGACCACATGGGAAAGCAACAGTGCCAATGGCAATAACTTTGACAACTTCCTTTACGGCTTTGCGGTCGATTTCAACGTGCCGTACTTTCAGTATTTTGCACTGAACTTTTACCGTGCCAACAACGAAAAAACCGACGATGACTACCAGATGACAGCGGTCTATGCGCTGCCATTTAAAGTTGCGCAGGAAGAGTTCTTGGTAGACGGATTCATGGACTGGTCAACCGCTGAAGGCGATCATGCCAGCGAATTAAACTGGACCACGCAGTACAAATGGAACGTGGGCAAACATATTTCACCAGACACACGTTTGTATTTAGGTATTGAGCATTCCATCTGGAATAACAAATTTGGCTTAAAAGGTTTCGACGAGCATAACGTCAGTGCCTTGGTCAAATACCACTTCTAAAATATCAACATCGGGATACGCCATGTATCCCGATGCCAACTCATCTAAACCTCTAAAGACTTTAATCCAGCGGATTTCCCACAATATTGCCAATAATGCCATTCATAATGTGCAACCCTTTTTCCTGACGCAATTCTGCATACCATGCATGGGTCACAGCTTCATCTTTCATATGCGTCACATCACAGCGTTTACGGGCCCGAAGTACCATTTCATTGGCGCGTTGGTTGCGCTTCTCCTGATAACGTTTCAGCGCGTCTTCTATACTTAAAGTATTGATTTGCAGTGAACGTGCCAGATAAATCGCATCTTCCATCGCCTGACAGCCACCTTGCCCGATATCCGGCGTGGTACTGTGCGCAGCATCGCCTACTAAAACCACGCGACCTTTGTAGAATTGTGCAAACGGCTCGATATCACAAATTTCGACCCGATTGGTTTTTTGCGGATCTAAGCGCTCAATCAGGGTTTGTACTTGCGGACACCAGCCTGAGAAATATCCTTTTAATTGCTCTTTATAAGTAGATCTGTCATTTTCCAGACCCGCAGCTAATGGCACATCTAAAAAGAAATAAAAGCGACCATTGGCCACAGGCATGAGTGAAGCACGTTTACCTTCGCCCACATAGGTGGTCCAATGATGTGGACCAGCCAAATCTTCAGAAATCTCGACCAGACCGTTCCAGTTGACATAACCGGCATAACGGCGCTCGACCTGCTCACCCAAAACGTAAGCACGAGTAATTGAATGCGTTCCATCAGCGCCCACCAGTATATCGGCATGCGTGCTGCTACCATCGGCAAAGTGGATTTCGACCCCTTGTTCAACTTCTTTCAAGGACATCATGCGCTTACCCAAATGAATATCATCGTGTCCAAATTCATCCATTAGCATGGCTTGCAATTCGGCACGAGAAACCGGATAAGGGCGCTGACCCACCTCTTCAATTAAAGGCTGCAAACTGAATTCGGTCATGACTTCGCTGCTCAGACCATCCACATAAGCCAGATGATCCATCTGCCCGCCGAGTCGCGCAATTTTATCGGCCAAACCGAGATAATTCAGGCATTTGACGCCATTGGACCAGAGGGAAATGGCAGCACCAACCGGAAGAATTTGCTCCGCTTGCTCATAAATGCGGACTTGGTGACCAAACTTTTTTAAGGCAATACCTGTCGTTAAGCCGCCCATACCTGCACCAATAATGACCACATTCATGTGTTACTCCTTATTTTTACGACACTTTTATCTTATATTGTCTTAAGCCAAATCCATGCCACGTGTAGGGAAATGCACCAGATTATTAGAATTGGCATATACCCTGCATAACAAAGCACGATGATGATGCATTTTTGTGTCATTCTGAGTTAAAAAGACACATCAACTTACGTCAAGTTGATCTTGATTAATTACTTATAACGGAAATATACAATGGCCACGCTTCTTGCACCAGCATTTGAACTCCCATCAGCACTACATTCGCTAACCAATCTGGCAGATACCAGAATTGGCGCTCAAATTGTTGAATGTTCAGATGATTTTTTTGCTGAGGCAAAGCGGATGCTGCAATTTGAAGCACCAATCTTTGTCGAAGACAAGTTTGACGACAACGGAAAATGGATGGATGGATGGGAAACTCGTCGTAAACGTCATGCTGGTTATGATTGGTGCATTGTGAAACTTGGTGTTGCAGGCACGATTCAGGCTGTCGATATTGACACCACTTTTTTTACCGGCAATTATCCGGCATCTGCCTCATTAGAGGGCTGCTATGCACCAAATGGAGACACTGCACACGCAAAGTGGCAACCACTTTTGGGCAATTCGATTTTAGGGCCAAGCCAGCATCATGTTTTTGATGTGAATCAAGACGGTATTTTCACGCATATTCGACTGAATATTTTTCCAGATGGTGGTGTAGCACGTTTACGTGTCTATGGTGAGGTCCAGATTCAGACCACAGATACAGACCAAACCTTAGATTTACTGGCGTTACAAAACGGTGGCCGCGTCATTGCCTATAGCGACGCACATTTTGGTCATCCGCGTAATTTGATTAATCCGGGCCGTGGTGTAAACATGGGTGATGGCTGGGAAACCAAACGTCGCCGTGCACCAGGATTTGACTGGTGTGTACTGGCACTGGGCAAAGCAGGAAAAATCGACAAAATTGAGATCGATACGGCACACTTTAAAGGGAATTACCCTGCGCAAGTATCAATCCAAGCTATTTATATTGAAAATGCAACCGACCCACAGTTAATTCCGCAAAGCATGTTCTGGCCATTCCTTCTAGAAGCGCAAGATATGCAGATGGATCATATCCATGCGTATATCAATGAAATTTTGGCACACGAAAAAATTTCTCATATTCGCGTGAATATGATTCCAGATGGTGGCATTAGCCGTATTCGTCTATGGGGCAAACTGGTCTAAACCGAGAATTCATTATGCCGCAACGAAACATTCAGATTCAGCCACTCACTGTTGAAAACTTTCAGGCCTTTGGCGAGGTGATCAGCTGTACAGGGCATGCCTTTTTTCACATCAATGATGCGCATACCGAGCGCTATCATGCCATTGTTGAAACGGAAATTCAGGGTGATGCCAAAGCTGGTATTAGTATTTTTCGAAATATCAAAGCCACTGCTGTGCCATTTCAGATCGAGATGCTTGAGCGACATCCTGCGGGTTCGCAAGCATTTATTCCGATGCAGGGTCAGAAGTTTCTGATTGTGGTCGCCTTGGCCTCAAAGACGCATCCCGATCAACCAGATCTTGATCAGATTCATGCGTTTGTGTCTGATGGCAGTCAGGGGGTGAATTATCGTGCTGGCACATGGCATCATCCATTACTGACACTTGAAGCACCCAGCGACTTTGCCGTGATTGATCGGATTGGTACAGGCCACAATTGTGATGTGTATCGATTTGAGCAACCGGTTTGCATCCAAGAAATGATATAAAGTTTCGCTACGCATTGGCCCCGATTCGTCGGGGCTTTTGATTTTATATTGCGCTAAACTTCGCTAACATAGCGTGTATGACATGAAAACAGAACAAGACCAATGACGACATTTTTTAAATTGAGTGTATTACTTTTAGGCACTGCAATCGCACAAATTAGTGCTGCCGAAATTTCATATGAACAAGAACTTAAGCAAGGCTGCGCCAAGATTAAATCCTATGCACAGCTAGGGAAAAAATATTACGATCAGCGCGACTATGCCAAAGCGATCGATCAGTTTGAATTACAGGCGTCATGGACACATTTTTGTATTTTAAATCAGGAAGAAAGTGGCTCTAAATTGACTGCACGCGATATGGATCTGGCCAACAATAATGTGGGGCTCAGTTATGCCAAAAATGGACAGCCGCTCTGGGCGCGTGCATGGTTCTTGCGCGATGGCACGACAGATACCAGTCGTTTTAATTTAAAACAGTTGCCTCCACCTGCAATCTCTAGCAGCCTTGAAGGCACCTATGTACGACCAAATGGTTTCGGGCAATGGAATTACGTTTTTGTCAGCAAAAAAGCCAAAAGCTATCAAATCGATTTTCAAGGTTATTATTTTGGTTTACGCGGTCTGATTTATGGCCCCAATATGGGTAACTTCACGATTCAAATGCCGCTGAGTCAAAAACAGGCACAGTACCGTTATCAAGACTGTAAAATCGATTTAGCATTTAATGCAGATACCAAAATCGGTCAGTTTATTACCATCAAACAAAGTGAAAGTGACTCCGCATGTGGCTTTGGTCACAACGTATTTGCCGATGGCATCTATCAAAAAGTCGAGTCGGACTTAAATCAAAAAACCAGCAAAGGCTCGCCATAACTTCAAAATACGGAAATACCCATACACAATGATGCGTTAATGCGAAAATAGACAGACTTGTATAAATATTTACTTAACTCTATAATTTTTAAAATTTTATTACGATTAAAAAAATCCTTAATAAAAATTAGGGTCTGTCGAGTTTAAGTTATGGTCATTGAAGTTTTTTTACGTGCATTTTTACTGCTTTTTATTTCCGGAATTGGTTGGGGCGTTGGTAAAAGGTTTAAGTTAGATTCTAAAGATATTGCGGCACTCTTGGTCTATGTAATTTCGCCATTTGTTATTTTTTACGCCATTACTGAGTCACCAGCCAACTGGCGCTATTTAAAATATTCTGCTGGTGCTTTCTTATTGGCTTCTTTTATGGCCATGCTGGGGCTGATATTCGCGCGACTCTTCTGGAAAGACAGTCGTGTCCATTTATTTGGTTTTGCCGCAGGAACAGGAAATACGGGTTATTTTGCCTTGCCTCTGGTTTTGGCAATTTTTGATCCAACACAAATCGCGATTGCCATATTTATTATTATTGGCATCAATTTATATGAATTTACAGTTGGCTATTTTATTACGGCAAAAGGCAACAGTACGTATCGAGAAAGTTTGATCAAAGTCATCAAAATGCCAATTATTTATGCGGCGATACTGGGTATATTATTTAAATATCTCGATCTGAATCTTAATCCGATCGTGTCATCATTTTTAAGTAATTTTAAAGGCGCTTATAGTGTTTTAGGAATGATGACGATTGGAATCACCATCGCGAAATTCACCAAGATCGAATTTGACTGGCTCTATTCAATTTTATCAATTTTCTGGAAACATATCGTGTATCCGGTGGTGGGTTTTGTCATTTTCTATCTCATTTTTCCGACTGATATTTTAGTGCTACAAGTGATTGCCTTAATGGTAGCAACACCTATGGCCGCCAATGTGGTGGTGATTTCAAATAATTTAGGTTTACATCCAGAAAAAGCTGCCACTTCGGTGATGCTCAGCACCGTACTTTCCGTCGTGACTGTTCCGCTCGCGCTGTACTTCGTCACTCAGTATTTGTAGGCTTAAATTGTTCTATAAAAAACCCTGTTTTCAAACAGGGTTTTTTTCATTAAACAGCAATATCAGCCAAGTTGCCTTTTTGTTCTAACCAGTGCTTACGGTCGGCTGAGCGCTTCTTGGCCAGTAACTTGTCGAGTAAACCCGCGGTCATGTGTGCATCATCCAGATCCAGCTGAACCAGTCTGCGCGTATCTGGGTCCATGGTGGTTTCACGCAGCTGACTGGCGTTCATTTCACCCAAGCCCTTAAATCGGGTAATTTGCGGATTTTTGGTTTTTAGCTTGCTCAGGATTGAATCGAGTTCTTCATCGTCCAAGGCATAAAACACATCCTTTCCGGCATCGATTCGAAACAAAGGCGGCATGGCCACATACAAATGCCCTTCTTCGACCAAAGCTGGAAAATGCTTTACAAACAAAGCGCACAGCAAAGTGGCAATATGCAAACCATCCGAGTCCGCATCGGCCAGAATACAGACTTTACCGTAGCGCAGTTCTGATAAATCATCACTGCCCGGATCGACACCAATGGCAATCGCAATGTCGTGCACTTCCTGTGAGGCCAGTACCTCATCTGACGACACTTCCCACGTATTTAAAATTTTGCCGCGAATCGGCATGATGGCCTGAAAGTTTTTATCTCGCGCCTGCTTGGCACTGCCCCCTGCCGAGTCACCTTCGACAATAAACAGCTCAGATTCTTCTCGGGTTTGGCCCACACAGTCGGCCAGTTTGCCGGGCAATGCCGGCCCTGAGACTATTTTTTTGCGCTCAACTTTTTTTGCGGCTTTTAAACGACGCCCTGCTTTAGAAATGGCCATTTCCGCCAGTTGCATGGCAATTTCGGCATGCTGATTCAGCCACAGCGCAAAGGCATCTTTGGCAATATTGAGTACAATTCCCGAGGCTTCACGGCTCGATAAACGCTCTTTGGTTTGGCCAGAAAATTGCGGCTCTTGAAACTTAAGCGACAAAATAAAATTCACGCCATCCCAAACATCTTCTGCCGAAAGTTTAAGGTTACGTGGCAATAAGTTACGTAGCTCACAAAACTCACGCAAGGCTTCTGTCACGCCAGAGCGTAAACCATTGACATGCGTACCGCCTTGCGCCGTTGGAATGAGGTTGACATAACTTTCCTGAATCTGCTCGCCACCTTCAACATTCCAGCAAATGGCAAATTCACAGCTGGCGCGCTCTGCCTGTCCGCTACTTAAAAAAGCTGGTGCAGGCAAAATCTCACGATCTTCGAGTTCGTCCATGAGATAATCGACCAAACCATTTTCGAATTGCCATTCGATGGTTTCGTTATTGATTTGATCCTCATAAATAATTTGTAAGCCGGCTGCCAAAACAGCTTTGGCCTTTAAATTGTGCTTGAGTGCTTTCAGTGCAAATTTAGGTGAATCAAAATATTTGGCTTCTGGCCAGAATCGAACCGTGGTTCCGGAGGCACGTTTCGGCGCTTTACCCGTCTGTACTGCTAAAGGGCCAGTCGGTTCACCATGCTCAAATACCATTTTATACAGGTTGCCCTGACGCTGAACATCGACCTCTACCCGGCTCGACAAGGCATTGACCACAGAAATGCCCACACCGTGTAATCCACCAGAAAACTGATAATTATCGGTGCTAAATTTTCCCCCAGCATGCAGCTTGGTCAAAATAATCTCGATACCGCTTTGGCCATATTCTGGGTGGATATCCACCGGCATGCCTCGACCGTTATCTTCGACCGATAACGAGCCATCTTGATACACGGTGACGCGGATTTTGTTGGCGTGCCCGGCCAATGCTTCATCGACAGCATTGTCAATCACTTCCTGCGCCAGATGGTTTGGTCGTGTTGTATCGGTATACATACCGGGACGACGACGAACCGGATCTAAACCTGACAAAACTTCAAGTGACTGAGCCGTATATTGTGACACGTTGGGGGACTTCCTTTATTTTAGCGAATAGGATAAAAATGCCAGAATAAATGGCAGTTTTTTTTCAAAATCTTCCATGGCATGGTTACCATGTGCATCCGTGAAAATCAAGGATACAGGCGATGACTGAGTATAATAGCGCTGTGCTTCGCGATAATCCAAAACTTCGTCGCCCTGTTGTAACAGCACGAGTATTTTGTCGGCAACCTCGATTTGAGCGACCGCGATCTGTTCAAGTTCAATCAGTTGCTGATGATCAAGCGTCCAGCCAGCTGCCACGGTATATGGCAAGGCTTCATCTGCAAACAGCTCGCGAAACAGTTGCCATGGTCGCATGGCCGGATTAATGAGCACAGCAGGCAGATGATGTTTTGCGACAAGTTGAGTCGCATAAAAGCCGCCCAGACTACTGCCGACCAGCGCGACATCGGAAAGTGATTCAACCAATTGATCAAGTTTTTGCATGACCTGAAGCGGCGGCAGATTTAGATCGGGTAAATGTACAGATACCTCTGGATCGTTCTCGGCAAATTGCTTGAGCTGCTGCCCCTTGATGGACTGCGGGCTGCTTCTAAAGCCATGTAAGTAGATCAGATTCATCACGGCGAACCACGTATAATGAGTAAAAACGGTAAGGCTATATAGGTTTTTTGTTGCAATACGCGATTGTCAGACAAAAAACATCTCTCTACGCGCCATTCATCAGTATGTTGAAACATTGCACTGTATAGCGCTTAAGATGACATATAAACTGTTTTATAGCCTGAAGCATATGAAAAATAAAGTATCGGGCCTTGTGAGTCGGGGAAAATAATCATGACCAGTCTAACTCCACTTCATGAGACATATTGCAAATGGGACCGTACACCGCCCAGTCAAGCGGATGTACTTGAAGGCCTTGCGCAACTGGTGAGCACCAGCTTGTGGGGGGTGCATGATATTGTGCAAATCATTCATCATGAAATTTTAAAAAATACGCTGGGGATGAGCGAACAACAATCCAGCCGGTTTTTGCGTATTCCGCAAGTTCAGAATATCTACACCTTTTCATACAGCATGCTGCAGCGTTATGGCCGTATGTTTATTGCACCCAGCTTGCGTCGTATTATCGAAAAATTTCCAATTTTGCATGACAAACCGCTGACCCCGATGCTGCATTTTTTGGTGGGCGCATTAAACGGTGTGCTCGGTGATTATTTACTCAAATATCAAAATCCGTTGGCACTTCCGATGGTGCTTTATGATCATTATGGCGCCTTGCAACAAGGTGATCTGGCTGGCCGTGTGGTAATTTTTGTGCATGGCCTGTGCATGAATCATACCGATTGGTCAAACCGTAATTTTGGCGGCATTGGAGAGCGGCTGCTGGCCCAGCGCGACAACAATTTTATGTTGTATCTGAATTACAATACGGGTCGGCGTATTTCTGCCAATGGCCGTAGCCTGTCAAATACACTTGAAGATCTGATTAACCGAAATCCGGGCATTACCAGTATTGATTTAATCGGTCATAGTATGGGTGGACTGGTGTCGCGCAGTGCGCTGTTTTATGGCAAGCAAAATATGTATCGCTGGATACAGATGGTCGATAATCTGGTCTGTATTGGCTCGCCTCACCACGGCGCGGTACTTGAGCGTTTTGGCTTTTCATTGCAAGATCGACTCGGGCGCTTTCCCTTTGTGAAGTTAATTGGCCATCTGGTCAATATTCGCAGCAACGGGATTTTAGACTTGCGTCATGGCAGTGTCCGAGATGATGACTGGGAACATTTAGAAGCCCGAATTGGGCTCATGGATGACAATCGTAAACCGGCTCCACTGCCGTCTCATATCAATACCTTTTTAATTGCGGGCACAGTCGAGTTTAAAAACGTTAAAAACAAGGCCCTGTCGATTATTGGAGATTATCTGGTCAGTGTAAAAAGTGCTTTGGGCGAACATCCCAATCCACGCTTTCATTTAAAAGTTCCCGATGCCCACAAAGCGGTTTTTAATGGACTGAACCATTTTGAAATTCAGTACCATTCGAGTGTTGCAGAGCAGATCACACGCTGGTTTTATCCTGAGCATCAAGATTATGTCACCACAGGTGTCCAAACGCATATGATCAATGTTCCTCAGCATTCAACGCCATCACTTCATGGCATTGCGGAAACCTAAAATCAACTCGAAAAAAATCCCGAATGATGCAACATCATTCGGGATTGTGTATTGCATTTCTATTTTTTCTTGGCGTAGATCGGGTAATGGCGTAAAAGCTGCCACACGCAGATCGCCAAGATGAGCACAAAATACGCCAAAGACCATACCGGTAAGGACTGACCCAGAAAGGTCCAGTCAATTGCGGCACACTCACCAGAGCCTTGTAACACTTGCTGCATGACAGTTTTAAGTGGCAATGCATCGAGCAAATAGTTCAGGCCCGGCCCACAGCTAGGTACTTGATCAGGTGGTAACGTCTGTAACCAGACATGACGCGATGCCACACCCACCGACCACAAAATCCCCACTGACGCCAAGAAGGCATAAAAGCGTTTCACTGCATTCGAAACTGGATTATGCAAAAATGCGATCAGTGCAATGATGCCCATCGCCATCAGTCCGACACGCTGAAAAATACACAGCGGGCAAGGTTCAAGTCCTTTTACATGCTCCAAGTAGAGCGCAAAAGACATGCCGACAATACTGGCCAGAACCAATACACCACTTACGAAGCGATAACTCCACTGCATGCGCATTCCTCAAAATTGTTATCGAAATTGAGCAAGATAATCCTCAAAGCTGAGCGAGGATTCTTGTTCGAGTTGATACTGTTGTTGACGTGACTGTTGAGCAAGCTGCTCGAAATAGGCTTGTTTTTCAGCACTTAACGAATATTGATCATAGATATTTGCATGTTGCTCGGCCAAAACACTGCCAAAGCTCCATGTTCCACCGTGGGTCAAGGTGTCTTTTATCACTTGTGCCGACAAAGACTGATTCACGTCATCAATGCGCTGCTGCATAACGCGCAAAGCATCACTGTACAACGATGTCTGGTAGCTTTCATCGAGTAACTCGGCACAGGCTTGCATTTCATTCACATGCTGACGCGCCCAGTCACGTACAGCGTAAACTCCGTCAGAGGTCTCAATTTGAGCCGTTTTCGCGCGACCCCGATTGACCACTTCAGTTTGGTTACGCTCAATCATATCTTGCTCATCACTCTCAAGTGGCGGGCTGTCCAGAAGCAAGCAATACAAAGCGAGTACCTCTAAAAAGCCTGCTGTGTTTTCATCAATTCCGATCGGACTATACGGATTGACATCAACAGCACGCAACTCTACATAGCCAACCCCACGGTTGCGTAACGCATCCGATGGCGTTTCACCGCCTTGCGGCACCTGCTTTGGGCGCACCAGACTGTAATATTCGTTTTCGATTTGCAGCACATGATCATTAATCTGGATCGGCTTACCTTGAGCATCATTTAAGCCCAGCGCGCTAAAGGCCTCATACGGCGTTTTTACCGCATTTTGCAAACCTTCCAGATATCCATTTAGATTGTTGTAATGAATGCCGAGTTTCTTCTGGGCCGAGTTTTGATAACCCAGACGGCCCATTCTCAATGCGGTTGCATCGGGTAAATATAATGTTCCACGAACCAGTGGCAGCAAATGATGCTCGCGTCCAGTCAGAAAACAGCGGCATACGGACGGACTGGCCCCAACCAAAAAAATTACCAGTGGCGTCAGGCGGATAAAATTACGAATCAGGGCAAAATAGCGATGGCTTCGATAATCTTGCAAGTTCATCTGCTGAAGCGCGTGGTCGGTTTCATGCGCCTGCAAGGCTTCAAACAACGTGTCTGGAAATGACAGA
The DNA here is from genome assembly GCF_000760595.1 of Acinetobacter soli. Lineage (GTDB taxonomy): Bacteria > Pseudomonadota > Gammaproteobacteria > Pseudomonadales > Moraxellaceae > Acinetobacter > Acinetobacter soli. The sequence continues at coordinate 353,737 of NZ_BBNM01000002.1, forward strand.
TTGTAATGCACACCCGAAATAGTTTGCATACGACGGCCGTAGCGTACACCTAGCCCGCGTCGATACAGCGTTTTAAAGCGACCAATATTGGATGTGCCATAATTGGCCAGCGGAATTTGTTCTTCTTCATCATCGAGCATACATGGCATTGAAAGTGGCCATAACTTCTCACCTTCATCGAGATGCCCATGCACCACCGCATGAATGTCTTTAAGTTCGCTTAAAACTTCTTCAATACTGGCTTTGGGCGGTGTAATAAACTCCATCAAGGCTTCAGAGTAATCGGTGGTGATGCGTGAATGCGTCAGTGCCGAGCCCAGACCGTGCGGATGGGGTTGCTGTGATAAAAAGCCGTTGCCTTGCATGCGCAAGCTCTCGCGCTCGATGCCCCGCAACATGCCGTTTAATAATGACGAATCCACCCAAGTTTGCACTACAGATTGAGAGGTCGAATTGGGTTGACTCATGGACAATGCTCGCTAATGATAGAACTACTACACAAAATCATAATGTTATTAGTATAACGTGAATTATGTTGGGCATAGCAGCGGCAAAACTAATTTCGAAAAAATTGAATATTTTCATTTCGGCACTTTTTTATCACAAACTTGGTATTTAAGACATGCAAGATTTGTGATTTTATTGAAGAATATCTGCTAAAGAGCTGTAATTTCGATGAATTATCAAGACGTATTGGATTTCTGGTTTGCCCCCGAACACACCGATTTTTGGTATGCCAAAGACCTGGCATTTGATCAGCTGATTCGAACACGTTTTGAGGCAATACATCGGCAGGCCTGTGCCGTCGAGCTTTGGTCATGGCGACACACACCAGAAGGCCGTCTGGCCGAAATCATTGTGCTAGATCAGTTTTCACGCAATCTTTATCGTGACAACGCCAGTGCATTTGCTCAAGATCCACTCGCGCTGGGCCTTGCACAAGAGGCGATCGCGCTCAAACTCGATGCACAGTTAAGCCCAGAGCAGCGCTCATTTTTATATATGCCGTTTATGCACAGTGAATCCAAAGCCATTCATGAGTTTGCGCTCAAACTGTTTCAGCGCTTGGGCAATGAAACCAACCTAAGCTTTGAAAAAAAGCATAAGCAGATTATTGATCGATTTGGCCGCTATCCGCACCGTAACGCCATTTTGGGGCGCACCTCCAGTGCGGAGGAGCTTGAATTTCTTACCCAGCCCGGCAGTCATTTCTGATGTGTCTGGGCTAATTTTGCCTCGTCCTTGTTGGAGGTTGTTATGAAATATCTTCCTGTTTCGATATTGCTTGCCACGAGTCTGGCTTTTACCGGCTGTGCCAGCTTACCGCATAAACCCAGAACCTTCGATCAACTGGGGCAATTTTCCAGTTATCCGCTCAATAGCCAAAGTTTTCGCATTGGATTTAAAGCGGATTCCTCCGTGAGTTATGGCGCCGCAGAAGAAATCACCTTGGTCAAGGCTGCGCAAACAACACTCAAAAATGGCTTTCGCTTTTTTAAGGTGCTGAATGATCCAAGCAATATGGCCCAGAAACCACCGCGTCAGGCTGTAGTGTATTCATCACCAAGTATGTATTACCCTTACGGTTATTACCGACGCCATCCTGCCTTTTGGCCGGATCCATTCTTTGATACCCCACAAGTGGTCAATCTCGATCCGGTTGAAGTGTCTTATACTATTGCATGTTTTAAAGATCAGAAAACAGCGCCTTCAGATGCTTTTGATGCCAATTTGATTCTTCGCTCACTGGGTGCCAAGTATGGTTTGGGCCCAAATGGCGAAGTGCTTATGCCTCAGCCTGCTGCTGCGCCGAATATGCCCAAAAACTGACCCCAAGGACTAAGCAAAGCCTATGCAGCCAGCGTCTACAACCCACTCTCCCAACCTCCACCGTAGCAAACGTCTGGCGACGATCGCGCTGATCAGTGCGGTCGTGATGTGGATTTTGCTGATGATTGCAGCAAAATTCTTCCCTGAATATGCATGGGTGATCCATATTTTTATGCTGGGTGCCGAAGCGGGCGTGGTGGGTGGGCTCGCAGACTGGTATGCCATCACAGTTCTGTTTCGCAATCCTTTTGGAAAAATTCCAATTCCCAAGTTTTTACTTGATCACACCGAAATTATTCCGCGTAATAAAGCCCGAATTGCCGAGTCGATGGGACGCTTTGTACAGGAAAACTTTCTGTCGCCGCAGGTGGTCGAGCAAAGCCTGAACAAGACCGACCTGAGCCTGGCAGTCGGTCAATGGCTTGAAAATCCTAAAAATAATACCCAAGTGGTGCAGTTGATCCAGCAGACCGTGCCGAAATTATTTGAATTTGTAGGGCAGCAGCAAATCGCGCAGTTTATTCAGAGTAACAGCGTAGAGTGGGTAAAAAGTACTAAAATCAATGCACTGGCCAGCGAAATGCTGCGTGCGGTGCTTGAAAATGACTTTCATCAGGATGTGTTGCAGCGTGGTCTAGATCTCGCACATGAATGGATTGTGACGCACCCAGAACAAGCCCGTGAACTGACCCGTACCTTGTTTAAAGAGCTGGGGGTATGGAAACTGGCCAAAGGAGCCAGCTGGATTGGAATTGATGTACAACAACGTACCATCGATTCACTGATCGAAAAAGTGGAATCGATGCTGGCCGATCCTGAACATCCGTGGCGCCAAGGTATTGAAGAATATACCCAAACCCTGATGCTGCAACTTTCGGATGGTCAAAGTGATGCCAGCCAGCGCCTCAATGCAGGCAAAGATGCCTTGCTGGACAGTCCACAGGTCTTAAATTTTATCAGCGGTGCCGTGGTGATTTTATGTGATGCCGTGAAGCGCGATTTACTTAAAGCCGACTCTGGCATTGCACACAACTTGCAGGTGGCCATTCAGCAGGTGGGGCATAATCTGGTTCAAAACGCGGCCGTGCGTCAGGTACTTAACGAGAAAATGACTGGCTTGGCCATCGTCTTTAGTGATCAGTACAGCGATAAAATTATTCGCTACATCAGTGAACGCATTCACGAATGGGATTCCAGCGAAATGATCGGAAAGATTGAAAATGAAGTGGGTGGCGATTTACACATGATCCGGGTCAATGGCGTGGTCGTGGGTGCCTTTATTGGACTGACGCTCGGGATTATCCGTGCATTGTTCGATTATATGCTATAACCGATTGATCATTATTGCGTGGACATTCAACCAATGCAGCCCCTTCAGTTTAAGCTGGCCAATCAGGGTGTGACCATTTTCAGCACCATGACTGCTCTGGCGCAGCGCCTTAAAGCCATTAATCTGTCTCAGGGATTTCCTGACTTTGCCGCACCCGATGCACTGATTGAAGCCCTGTGTGATGCGACACGCAGTGGTTATAATCAATATGCACCAGGCGATGGCTGGCTGCCCCTAAGGGAACAGGTTGCAGCATTGTTTCTGAGCCGCGATCAGCTCCTGATTGATCCTGTGCATGAAGTAACCATCACGCCGGGAGCCACCATTGGGATTTTTGCAGCGATTCAAGCGGTGGTGCAGGCAGGCGATGAAGTGATTGTATTTGATCCCAGCTATGACAGTTACGCACCGGCAGTGCGGGTCGCGGGTGGAATTCCGGTCCATATTGCGCTTAAGGCACCCAATTTTGCGGTGGACTGGAGCGAGGTGAAGGCCGCAATCCGCCCACATACCCGCATGATTATTGTCAATACCCCGCATAATCCCACTGGAACATTATGGTCATTAGACGACTGGCAGCAGCTGATTGAGCTGATCGAACAACATGACTTACTGGTGTTGTCCGATGAAGTCTATGAGCATCTGGTCTTCGATCAGCAGCGTCATTATAGCGCATTGCATTTTCCAGCGCTCAGGGCACGTAGTTTTGTGGTGGGTTCATTTGGCAAAACCTTTCATGTGACTGGCTGGAAAACCGGCTACTGCGTGGCCAGTCCAGTGCTCATGCAGGGCTTTCGGCAAATTTATCAATATGCCAATTTTTGTGGCAATACCCCAGCACAAGTTGCCTTGGCTGAGTACATGCGCCAGCACCCCACTCATATTCCAGCACTTCCTGATTTTTATCAGGCCAAACGCGATCTGTTTAATCAAGGGCTCAGCACAAGCCATTTTCAGTTTACGCCCACACCGGGAACATATTTCCAATGCGTCGATTACAGCGCTATTCGACCCGATTTAACCGATGTGGAGATGTGCTATTTCTTGGCTGAACAGTATGGTGTGGTGGCTATTCCCTTAAGTGTTTTTTATCAATCACCCGATCCGAAGATGCGTTTAATCCGCTTCTGCTTTGCAAAAACAGAACAGACACTCACACAAGCGACACAGCGTCTTGCAGAGTGCTCGCCTTGGCTATCATAAAATAGAAAATATATTCACTATACCCTACCCCGCACGTGCTATTTTGAAATCAAAGATCAATAAAATCGCACGTGCCAAGGAGAGCCAATGTCCCCAAAACGCTCGTTGATTACAGAGCAGAAGTTATGGAAAACTTTTTTAATTTTTTTGCTTCCTTTAATTGCAACCAATACCTTACAAAGTCTATCGGGAACCATTAATACCGTCTTTGTCGGACAAATGATGGGTGTCAATGCCGTTGCGGCAGTGGCCGTCTTTTTTCCAATTCTGTTTTGTATGATGGCGTTTATTATTGGGCTATCGGCAGGCTCTACAGTCTTAATTGGTCAGGCTTGGGGCGCACAAAATATTGAAAAAGTCCGAACCGTAGTCGGCTCTACGTTGTTTATGACCCTCATCATAGGTTGTGTGATTGCAGGACTCGGCGTGTTCTTTAGCCGTGAAATTCTGACCCTTCTGGGCACCGATGCCAAAGTGATGCATTTGTCGTTGCCCTATGTGCAATGGATGCTGGCGGGTAGTCCGCTGTTGTTTGTCTATATTATTTATACCTCGATCTTACGTGGTGTAGGCGACAGCATCACGCCACTGATTGCGCTTGGTATGACCAGCTTGATTGGACTGGTGATCACACCCGTGTTAATCGGCGGTTATTTTGGTTTTCCCAAAATGGGCATTGTCTCACCCGCCATCGCAACTATTTTCGGTTATGTACTGGTTTTAGGGTTTCTGGCGATTTACCTGAATAAAAAGAATCATCCGCTGAAGCCTGACTGGGCACTGCTGCGTCATATTCGGCATAACCGCGAAGTCAGTCCACTGATTTTACGTTTGGGTATTCCAACCGGTATTCAGATGATCACCACCTCGGTGGCCGGACTGGTCATTGTCGGGCTGGTCAATCGCTTCGGTGCCAATGCAACTGCGGCCTATGGTGCAGTGAATCAAGTGTTGAATTATATTCAGTTTCCGGCACTCTCTATCTCGATTGCGGCTTCTATTTTTGGGGCACAAGCAATTGGTATGGGGAAATCGGATCTATTGTCCCGAGTCACGCGTACGGCTTTAGGAATGAACATCGCCATTACTGGTAGTCTGGTGGTTTTAGCGTATTTATTTTCAAAGTACTTAATGGCACTGTTTATCACTGATCCAAGTGTGGTCGAGTTGGGTCAAGAATTGCTGTTTATTGTACTCTGGTCGATTTTATTTTTTGGCGCCGGTTCAATTTTTGCCTCGATCATGCGTGCCAGCGGGACAGTGAATGTGCCGATGATCATCAATATTGTGGCCATTTTATTGATTGAAGTCCCTTGTGCTTATTGGTTCAGTTCAATGTGGGGCTTAAAAGGTATCTGGATTGCTTATGCGCTGGCTTTTGTATGCTTGAGTTTTTTACAGGCGGCTTATTATCAGTTTGTCTGGAAGAAAAAGGCCGTTCGCGCACTGATTTAATTAGGGCGATAAAAAAGGACCGATACAGTATCGGTCCTTTTTTTCAGCGCATAGCATGAAATACTTAGAATTTTTTACTCATCGACGTCGCCAGTGCAGTCACTTTCTGGTATCCCGTTGGGAACAGACGCTGCATTAGATCCAGTGTCTTGGCATCGTTACCAATCAGTACACGGCGCTTGTCTTTACGCACCGCATCTAAGATTTGGCGAGCCGCCTCTTCAGGTGGACAACGCAACAGCTTATTAAACGATTTGATCGATTTTTCCGGATGCATTCCCAGTGTTTTCAAGCTGTCATTCATTTTGGCAGCGTTGGCAATATTGGTTCGAATTCCTCCCGGATGAACACATAATGCGCTCACGCCACAATTTTCAATATCCAGTTCTTGACGCAACGATTCGGTAAAGCCACGTACTGCAAATTTTGATGCATTATAAGCCGATTGGGTGGGCTGCGCCGTCAAACCAAAAAGACTGGAAATATTGATAATATGCCCCTCTTTGCTTTGTTTAATCAGCGGCAAAAACTCTTTGGTGCCATAAATCACGCCCCAAAAGTTAATGTTCATTATCCATTCCAGATCTTCATAGCTTTCGCCTTCAACTGTTGAACCAAGCGCGACACCGGCATTATTGAAGATCATATTGACCGAGCCGTGGTTTTGCACGGTTTCTTGTGCCCACTGCTTAACAGCGTGGCGGTCGGCCACGTCGACTTTTTTGGTGGTCACGCGAATTTGATAGGGTTTGAGTAGCGCAACTGTGGCCTCTAAGCCTGCTTCGTTTACATCACTCAACGACAAGTGACAGCCTTCTTTTGCAAGCAATAGCGCCAATTGCTGACCAATCCCTGAACCTGCACCGGTAATCGCTGCCACTTTATTTTTAAAATTTTTCATGTTCGCTTCCTTCAAGTTTGAGCGATTGACCCATTTTGCCACGTCGCACTCAACATCACTATATTTTTGACAATCCACATTGTCAATATAGTCCAAGTACCAGCAAATACCAACACCAGCCGATGACTGATTCGGTCATTTGTAAAAAAACTTGCTACACTAACAACAGACTTTCGGAGAACCCTTGCAGCGATGACCGCAGCCAAACTTGATCGACACAGTGCGTCGTCTTCCAAAAAAAAATCGCAGGAGCGCCAGTTTAAGGGGCTGTCCCTGACCGAGCGGAAAACGGCAAGACGAGAAAAACTTATCGAAGCTGGAATTGAAGCCTATGGCACTTCAGGCTTTTTTTCTGTAACCGTCAAAGACATTTGTAATCAAGCCAAGCTCACAGAGCGTTACTTTTACGAATCTTTTAAAAAGAGCGAAGACCTGTTTCAGACGATCTTTTTAAAACAGATCGAAACGCTGCAAAATAATGTGATGCAAGCCGTCATGAAACACAACGCCACGCCGGAAAACATGATCGATGCGGGCTTAACTGCCCTCTTGCGCACGCTTAAAGACGATCCACGCTTGGCACGTATTATTTATATCGATGCCATGCTGGTACAGGAATTACATAATCAGGCCACCATACAAGAAACCATGATGCGTTTTGATCGCATGATTCAGGCACTGGTGATGCTGAGCATGCCCAATCTGCGTTATAGCGAGCAAGAGCTTTCACTGGTTTCTTCAGGTCTGAACGGTTATGTCACACAGGTGGCGATTCGCTGGGTGATGGGTGGCTTCAAACAATCTCTAGATGATGTGCTGTTTGCCTGCCGGATTGTGTTTGTGTCGCTGCTGGAAAAGCTGTCACACGATCCGGCTCAATCTAAAACTTGACCACAGCCTAGATCGATGAAATCTCAATGACGACGCCCGTATTAAACGATCGGATTGTGGGTTTATTTGTCACAATTCATTGCAAAAATCCACTTCAGTGCAATTTTTGCAATGATACTGTCATAATTAATCTTTGTAATAAGCCTGTCATAAATAAAAGCGGTTTACCGTTTGAACCCCTATAGGATATTGCGCTGTGAAAGATGACTATATTTTAATCGTCGATGATGAATTACCCATCCGCGAAATGATCCATACCTCTTTGGATATGGCAGGCTTTCAATGTTTGCAGGCAGAAGATGCGAAACAGGCACATCAGATGATTGTCGATCAGCGCCCAGTTCTGGTATTACTCGACTGGATGTTACCCGGCGGGATCAGTGGGGTCGATCTGTGTCGCCGTCTGAAACGTGACGAAAATCTGGCTGAAATTCCAGTGATTATGCTCACTGCACGTGGCGAAGAAGACCATAAGGTACAAGGCCTAGATGCAGGTGCAGACGACTACATGACCAAACCGTTTTCCACACGTGAATTGGTTTCTCGTATTAAAGCCGTGTTGCGTCGTGCCAATGCACTCAGCGGTGAAAAAGTAATTGATGCCAACGGCTTGATTTTAGATCCAGTCAGTCAGCGTGTCAGTTTTGGCAGCAATATCTTAGACATGGGGCCAACCGAGTATCGTCTTTTGGCCTTTTTTATGACCCATCCTGAACGCGCCTATACCCGCGCACAGTTGCTCGATCAGGTCTGGGGTGGCAATGTTTATATTGAAGACCGAACTATTGATGTACATATCCGACGCTTGCGTAAGGTACTCGAACCTTTTGGTGTCGATCGTTTTGTACAGACCGTGCGTGGCACGGGATATCGCTTCTCGACCCGCGCAGATTTGGCAGCAGGCTAAGACTTGACTATGTACGAACCGTATCCTGTCCCCGAACTGGCACGTGAGCATAAACGTTTTCGTTACAGTAGCTTATGGGCATTTGCCAAACAGGATTTACGCCTACTGGCCTTTCTTCTGGTGATTGCCGCCTGTATTGGTCTGGGTTTAGGCTACTTTTGGGCCGGTATTTTTATTGCCTTTCTGATTTTTTTTGGCTTGCAGCTTCGGTCGTTGTACATTGTCAATGAATGGATCTCGAATCGTCCCTACGATACCCCGCCCAATTTAAACGGTATCTGGGGCGCGTTGTTATTCAATGTATATCGCGCACAGCGTCAAGAGCGGATTGTACAGGCCGAAATGGTCGGACTGATTGACCGTGCGCAATCGTCATTGATTGCACTCAATGAAGCCGTGGTGCTAATTGATGACCTGCACCAGATTGAATGGTGTAACCCAGCGGCAGAAGGTTTACTGGGCATCAAGATTCTCGATCGCGGTCACAATATTTTAAGTATTTTACGCCAGCCCAAATTTATTGAATATTTTAATCATATTGATCAGGCGCCCGACGGCATCAAAATCAAATCGTCGTTGTTTGACGATCAGTATGTACAGATCAAACTGACTCGTTTTGGCGAGCAAAGTCGTTTGCTGGTGGCCTACGATGTTACTCGAATTCACAATCTTGAGCAGATGCGTAAAGATTTTGTCGACAATATTTCGCATGAATTGCGTACGCCTCTGACCGTTTTGAGCGGCTATATCGAAACATTCACCGATCAGGAAGATTTAAATCCACGCTGGAAACGCGCTTTCGATCAAATGCAATCACAAACCAAACGCATGAATGCACTGGTGAATGATCTGCTGTTACTTTCGAATCTGGAAAATAATAAAACCATTGCCAAAAATCAGATCATTGAAATGCCAAGTCTGATGAATCAGCTTTTTGACGACGCCCAAGCCTACAATGTTGACTACGGACATACCCTAAATCTGGATATCGACAGCCACTGTGATCTGATTGGCTCCGATATGGAAATTGCCAGCGCCTTTAGTAATCTGATCACCAATGCCATCAAGTACACGCCCAAGGGCGGAATTATTACCATTGGTTGGCACGACGATGGCGAACACGGCTACTTTACCGTACAAGACAACGGCATTGGTATAGATCCCAAACACTTGCCGCGTTTGACCGAACGTTTTTACCGTGTCGACAGTGCCCGCAGCCGTGCCACAGGCGGAACGGGCCTTGGGCTAGCTATCGTTAAACATGTGCTGATGCAGCACGGCGCTTATCTCGATGTCGTATCTAAAGAAAATGAAGGTTCGACGTTCAAGGCCATTTTCCCCAAAGAACGTTTGTACCAGATGATGTAAACACACCCTCTGCTCTGTATTGCTGGGCAGCACAATATGCTGATTCCATCTGTTAAAACCGCCACAATCTGCGTATAGTGGCGGTTATTGTTTTTATAATCATAACAAATCTTGATTAAGCCCCCTTCAAGATGGGCTATACGAGCAATCGACATGACACAGTACACCGACCAGAGCCCAAAACAGTACTATCAGGCTCTGATTCAGCAGCAAGCCATTTTGGCTGATCCTTCGCAGCAGGCGGCAATTGAACAATTAAATGGGATCTGGGAGAAACTGGAACGCCCCAAAGCATTTTTTATACAGCGCCCTATTCGTGGGCTTTATATGTGGGGCAGCGTTGGCAGCGGAAAAACATGGCTGATGGATATTTTTTACCAGTCCTTAAGCTATAAAAAGAAAGTCCGCATCCATTTTCATCATTTTCTCAAAAATATTCATCAGCAGCTGGTGCATTACCGTGGCACGCGTGATCCACTTCAGCACATTGCCAATGATCTGATTAAAAAATATAAACTGATTTGCTTCGATGAGTTTTTTGTCAGCAATGTCACTGATGCGATGATCTTGTCCAATCTGTTTAACTTACTGTTTGCCAAGCGCGTGATTTTAGTGGCAACGTCGAATATCGATCCAGATAATTTGTACAAGCATGGCTTACATCGAGAGCGTTTCTTACCGACCATCCGCCATATTCATACGCATTGCCACATTCTCAAGATTGGCAATGCCCTCGATTATCGCGTGGTAAAAGGCCACCATATTCTGGATCAGTTTTTCTATTCGCCCCTCGATGCAACGGCCGATGCATGGTTAAGCAGTATTTATCGGCATCTGACCCAGCACAATGCACATCCCACGCTGATTCAAATCAATCATCGCGATTTAGAGGCACTTGGCGTACATGAGCGCGTGGCGTGGTTCAGCTTTGATCGGCTGTGCCGCGATGCACGTAGTCCGGCAGATTTTATCGAGCTGTGTCGTCGCTATGACCATGTGCTGATTAGCAATATCACCGAGTTAACGGACGCCATTTACGATGCAGTGCGACGCTTTATTTATCTGATTGATGAGTTGTATGAGCAAAAAGTAGTGCTGTATTTGACTGCTGAGCAGCCGATTGAACAGCTCTACACAGGTGAAAAGCTCAAATTCGAATTTCAGCGCACCTTTTCGCGCTTACAAGAAATGCAAAGTCGTGACTATCACGAGGCACGTATAGCCGTCACGCACAAAGAGATTCATTAACACCATAAGCTGCTGCGTAGAGGTCTTGCTTGCCACATCTCGATCTCGCGCAGTCGATGATTCACACAATAAAAACGGAGTTTAGCGTGGCTTTTATCGATTTTTCCATCGTTCAGATCAGTGTCATGCTCATGGCTGTTCTGTGTTCGTATATTATTTTTGGCATGATTGGCTTTGGAACGGCGCTGATTGCCAGCCCAGTTCTCCTCCAGTTTTTACCATTGGCCGAGATTATTCCATTACTGGCACTTCTAGATTTATGTGCTGCCCTGTCGAATCTCATCAGGGATGGTAAAAAAGCCGATATGACCGAGCTTAAACGGCTGATTCCACTGATGTGTGTGGGTAGTCTGATCGGATTTTTATTGCTGCTTAAAATTAAACCTGAAACGTCTTTATTGGCTTTTGCGGTATTTATTTTACTTTATGCGCTTTATGCATTAAGTGGAATTCAACCTGAGCGTCGCTTTGGCCCTAAACATGTCGTTCCTTTTGGATTCAGCGGTGGGTTATTGGGTGCCATGTTTGGCAGTGGCGGATTTATGTATTCGATTTATTTAAATGGTCGCTTACAAGATCCACAAAAAATCCGTATCACACAAACCACACTCATTGGCTGTAGTACGCTGCTACGCGTCATCCTATTTGCACTTGCTGGGGTGTATTTTTCGTGGCACATCTTCGCACTGATGCTGCTTTTTATACCATCGATGCTGATTGGCAGCTACGTGGGCAAACACATCACGCTTAAACTCTCTAAAGCGCAATTTTTAAAAATTATTCATGTGGTGATTTTTTTCTCTGGGCTTTCAATTTTACTGAAATATGCTTTGACCCATTCATAATTTTTGACCATGTACAGCCTGTCTACTCAGGCTGTACACGACACACATATTGATTAAAGCGTGTGACCGAGTCTCTCACCCATGACCACCACCGAGTTGGCTTTAAACTGGCTTTCCCAAGCCATTTTGTCTTTTTCAAACAAAACAATCGCGGTAGAACCCAAGTAAAAACGACCCAACTCATCGCCTTTTTCAAGCACCACATCATGATGGTTCAGCTCAAGGCGTCCAGTCGGTTTCACCTTGCCTGTGACCACGGTTTCAATTCCAGCCACAATCATCGCGCCCACCAGCACAACGGCCATACGGCCCAGCTCGGTATCAAACAGGCACACCATACGCTCGTTACGTGCAAACAGACCCGGAATATTTTCGGCTGTCACCTGATTCACCGAAAACAGCTCCCCCGGAATATACAAGGTTTCGGTTAAACGGCCTGTTAGCGGCATATGCACACGATGATAATCGCGTGGCGATAGATACACCGTTGCAAATTGCCCGTGTTTAAATGGCTGCGCCAGTTGCGGATCGCCAATCAGTTTTTCAACCGAAAAAGACTGTCCTTTGGCCTGAAACACCTCACCGTCATCGATACTGCCGATTTGTGAAATAGCACCATCGGCAGGCGACACAATACTGTCTTGGGCATTGTCGACCACACGGACGCCATCTTTTAAGGCACGGGTAAAAAATTCGTTAAAAGATTTGTACTTTAGGGCATCGGCCTGTTGTGCAATCGATAAATCAATGCCGTATTTGCTTTTGAACGCCTGAATGACCGCGGTTTTGACCAGCAGATTTTCGCTCTCGGCAAGCTTACCCACCACGCGACTTAACTGATGCTGTGGCACAAGCGATTGTGCTTTTATAAATAAATCTTTTTTTAATCGTGACGTTAAGCTCAAAATGGCTGTTCTCCGGTAATCACAGGACTATCGAGGCGATTGCCCCATTCACTCCATGCCCCGTCGTAAGCACGCACCGGCCAATCAAGCAAACGTGCCAAAATATACGCCAATCCCGAACGATGGTGGGACTGACAATACACAATAACAGGCTGGTCAAGACGAAAGCCGAGCTGTTGCAATCGGTGCTGAGTGCGTTCAAATGGATGCAATTTTAGATGATTTTCGCGGTTTAGGGCAGTACTCCATTCAAAATGAAGTGCGCCGGGCATATGTCCACCGCGTCGGGCAGCCAGTCTTAATCCGGTATATTCGTCATGTGTGCGGCAATCCCAAAGCTGTACCGATTGACTGTCAATCAAGGCGCGCAGCTCATCATACTGGATTTGATATTGGGCAGCATGTGAAGTATCAACCGGGTATAAATGACTGACGGGTTCAATCGTATCCACCTCGGACGTGGTGGGTAATCCGGCGCCAAGCCACGCATGAATCCCGCCATTAAGCAAACTGGTTTGGGTAAATCCGAGGCAGTGTAAGGTCCAGATCAGTCGTCCTGCCCATGCACCACCCTCGTCGTCGTAGACCACCACATGATGTGAGGGTGAAAGATTCAAATGGCGAATTAGGGCTTCAAGTTGTGCCTGATCGGGTAAGAGTCCCGTAGCGAGTTCTTCCTGACGAACCAGTTGTGCCGGACGAAGCGCGTAAGCATGTGCCAAATGCAATTGTTCATACACCGAGCTTCGGCTTAAATCGACAATACGCAACTGCGGATGATCCAGATACGCCAGCAGTTCGTCGGGCTCTATCAATAAACCCAAATTGATTTCAGGTACGGCCATTTCGTTTTAATCACATTCTCTAGGTTTGCCATGCCTCATCTTAGCATAGGCTTTTTTCAGGTCTTTCTGTTTTTCATGCATCTTTAGCAGAAAAAGTGCAATCACTTTTACACCAGTGCCACATCTTCAATGTCAAATACCTGACGTAAATAGGCCAAGAACGTGTCGTTATCGGTCATGGTTTTGCCCGGACTGTCTGAAATTTTCGCCACAGACTGTCCATTGCACTCGACCAGCTTTAATACGATATTGAGTGGGGTTTGTCCCATATCATTGGTGAGGTTGGTGCCAATCCCAAAACTGACTTTAAAGCGATCTTTAAAATACTGATGCAATTCCCATGCCTTTTGTAAGGTCAGGCCATCGCTGAAAGTTAGCATTTTGGTTTTGGTATCAATTTTTAATTGTCGATAATGTGCATAGGCCTTGTCGCCCCATTCGTACGGGTCGCCACTATCGTGACGCAACCCATCGAACAGCTTGGCAAAGTACAGATCAAAATCGCGCAAGAACGCGTCCATCCCCACCACATCGGTCAGGGCAATACCCAAATCGCCACGATATTCTTGTACCCATGCCTCTAGGGCCGCTTTTTGAAAATTGCGTAATCTTACGTCAAGCGCCTGAAATGCCTGCAAAAATTCATGTGCCATGGTACCAATTGGCGTAATATTTAATTCTTTGGCCAGCAATACATTGCTGGTACCCCGAAACACATGCGGTGAGCTACGATGAAACGACTCGACCACGTGCTTTTGCCATTCTAGACTGTAGCGACGACGGGTACCAAAATCGGACACCAGAAATGGCGGTTCGTCGTTTGCGTGCTGCGCTTCATACTGCTTGAGTAATTCAAGTTTGGCTTGCAGGCGTCGTTCACCCTCTTCAAGCACAGCCTCAGTACGAATACGTCGGAAATACAATTCATTGACAATCGCCAGTACAAAAATCTCAAACATCATGGCCTGAATCATCGGGCCTTCAACACTAATGTCCAAACGGCCTTTGGCATCGATACTGGCACGAATAAAACGGCGTTTGAGCTGAAACAGCTCTAAATAATCGACAAAGTCGCTTTTAATAAATCGAAAGGAACGCAAATATTGCAGTTCATCATCTTTGAACTTGAGCGCACATAAGTGATCGAGTTGTTCATTCAGATCATCCAGAATATCCGTCAGTGGATAAACCGTTTGATCCAGATTACGGCAGCGAAACTGGTACACACTGTGCGTCTGGGGGAATTGATGTAGCACCACCTGCAACATGGTAAATTTATAAAGATCGGTATCGAGTAATGAATGAATGATTGGAGACATAGACAACAAACATGCAGGTTAGCTTTATGCATTAAACCACATTTTTTTGGCAAGAATCACCTTGATTTGTATAAGACCTTTGTCCTGTCAGCACTGTGGCAATGTGCTGACTTTTGCTGTATTTCTGATAGTATTTTGCACATTTCGTTTTTGAGATCTGTCATGCGCGCACTACTACAACGCGTCCTTGAAGCCCACGTGGTGGTCGATGGACATACCACTGGAGCGATCCAGCATGGACTTCTGGTTTTTTTAGGTCTAGGTAAAGACGATGACCTCGACAAAGGTAAAAAACTGATCGATAAGATTTTAAAGTACCGGATTTTCGATGATGAAAACGGCAAAATGGGCTGGAATATCGATCAGGCGCAGGGTGGCTTACTGCTGGTGTCACAGTTTACCTTAATGGCCCAGACCCAAAAAGGCTTGCGTCCCGATTTCGGGCCAGCGATGCCACCGCAAGACGCCAAAGTACTCTATGAACAATTGGTGGAGTATGCCAAATCGCAATTTTCTCGGGTTGAAACCGGAATATTTGCAGCCGATATGAAAGTGCATCTGATCAACGATGGCCCAGTGACGTTTCAGCTCGAGATTTAAAACTGACCTTAAAAAAACAGGCGCCCGATACCGAGCGCCTGCTGTACACATCTCTTCTGACTTAGAACGATTTGCCGGTTTTTTCTTTTAAAAACTGGCGAGCTTGCTTGATCTTGAGCTTCACTGGCTTTGGTAGCTTTGGTGGAATCAGTTTTGCTGCCTGATTAAACCAGACCAACAGACTAAAATCGCCTTCCATTTTGATCGTGCCATTTTGCATCCCCGTCATAAACGCGGTTGGATCACCTTTGATCAAGGTTTTAACGCCCTGCTCACTGTCGGCAAATTGCAAAATAAAATCTGCTTTTTCTGCACTGCCCGCGGCTGTCTCGATTTGACCGTGATTGACGATGATTTGGCGCGCAAAACCCAAATCGGTGCCAATCTGAATACGAAAGGCACGGTCATGTGTGAGTTCAATAAATTTCGGGCAGGTACGTGCCAACTGCTTCATACGTAAAGCCAAACCCATGACCAGTAAGTCAAGCGGATCGGTACTTAAGTCGACCAGAGGTAACTTCACGACAGGTAGAGAAGAAAGTTTCATGACATTTAAGCCTATTTGTATTCTTATCAAAAAATGAACTGGGTCATCCTAGCACAAATGTATCGGCAGCTATACTGTGTTTCGTTCATAAAAGATGATAAAAAAAGTAAAAAAGGCGCAGCCGTACTGCACCTGATTTATGACTGGATCACACCGTTTAGCGGCTCGAATATTGCTGCTGATCGTCCTCATAGACAGGGGTGTGTTCGATATACTGACGATTTGCCAAGGCTTTTTGTGCGCGCTTGTCTTCTCGCAGTAGAATGATGGTGACCGTGACCATCGACAGGCTTAATGCCGCAAGATAACTGTAGGTGACCGGCAGTTCAAATACGGTCTGTACCCCAAAACGTACAACCTCGATCAAGCCCCAAAAAAACATACCTGCAAACATGAAACCGAGCCAATGACGGTACGGCGAAAAGAATACAACAGCTAGTGCAAGCACGATCATCCCGACACCAAGCAGTGTGGCGAAGCTGGCTGTTACCATACTAAACCTCCGTCTAAGATTAAGTTTCTGCATCCCGAGCAGAACATCAAGTTAAGTCCCTTCACGCATTCAACATCGTGCATTCAACAACGCATCTGTTTTTGTCTGTAGCTGCATTATGGAGGGTTTTTTTTAGAAAAAAAGAGTCAAAATGGCTTGTGACGACACACCCTGTCGCAACATTATTTTGTCATTACACATTTTCAACCATCAAAAAAAGCGCCGTTCTAGAGCTGATCGTTGTTGGCGTGTCATTACAACGCCATATCCTCAAAAAGCTGTGTTTTTTAATTTTTTTTTGCGCGATACGTTTCAAAATTTATCAATCGACGTATTGGGCTAAAGGGCTGGATTGGATGGGAATTTCATATAAAAAACGCCGCTCATCGAGCAGCGTTCAAAGCCTGAAAATCGAGCCTTTTAGGCACGTGTCAGATCCTTGTCATGTACCCCAAGTAAATACAGTACACCGTCCAAACCTACACTCGAAATGGCCTGATTGGCATTTTGACGCACCAATGGCTTGGCACGAAATGCCACACCCAATCCGGCAATCGACAGCATTGGCAGATCGTTCGCGCCATCACCAACTGCAATGGCCTGTTCAAGTGAAATGCCCATTCGCTGTGCCAGATCACGCAACAGTTCGGCTTTACGGGCGCCATCAACAATGGCACCTTTTACCTCACCAGTCACCACACCTGCCTCAACATCTAAAATATTGGCATGTACTTCGTCTATGCCGAGTTTATCTTGTAGATATTCGGCAAAATATTGAAAACCACCCGATAAAATCGCGGTGCGGTAGCCCAATGCTTTTAAAGTCGAAATCAGGCGCTCTGCCCCTTCGGTAATGGTCAGACGTTCGGCAATACGCGGCAATACCGAGGCATCCAAACCTTTAAGCAGCGCCACACGTGCACGGAAGCTTTGCTGGAAATCCAGCTCGCCCTGCATGGCACGCTCGGTAATTTCAGCCACCTGCTCGCCAACCCCTGCTTCACATGCCAGTTCGTCAATCACTTCTTGCTCAATCAGGGTCGAGTCCATATCGAAACAGACCAAACGACGATTACGGCGATAGGCGTTGTCTTCTTGAACTGCCACATCGATATTGAGTTCACCAGAAAGACTTAAACATGCCGCACGCATGGCCTGAGCATCGAGCATTTGCCCACTTAAACCAAACTGTACACAGGCACGTTGCGGTGCATCTTGCTGCGAACCCAGTGCTGGGCGGCCCGACAAACGGGTCACTGTTTCAATATTGAAGCCCTGATCGGAGACAATTTTGGTAACAGCTTGTAAATGTGAAGCGGTCAATTCTGGCGCCAATGCAGTCACGATATAGCGTGTACGGCCACCTTCGCTGACCCACTGATCGTATTCTGCACTTGAGATGGGTTTAAAGCGCACAGTCAGTCCAATATCATGTGCTAGAATCAAAATTTCCTTCATCGCTAGTGCTGTAGCGGTTTCGTCATCGGATGCAACCACGATGCCCAAGGTGAGCTGATTATGAATAACGGCCTGGCCGACATCTAGAATATGTAAGGAATGAACGGACAATACCTGCATTAATCGGGTGAACTGATTAGGTTGGTCGGGTCCCAAAAAAGAGATAAGAATGATTTCTCGCATGAATTGACTCGGGTTTGAGCTACAACTATTGTAAGAATCATAATCGAAATTGAATCTATTTGCCTTGGAAGTTTACGTTGAATGCACCTCGACAAGGGCTATTTGCTAGCCTATTAATCGTAAGTTTTGCTTTGCATACCTTTTTAATGGTGATTGCAACCACCCATCAACTCAATGAGAACCGTGCGAGTCAGGGGCAACTGATGACCAGTCAACTGGTCACCGACAGTCTGACCGAGCTGGAACCGGCCAATACGGTATCCTTGGCATTGATTGCCAACCGTTATGCCACCAACCCAAGCGTGGCCTCAATCCGTATTCTGGATGCCAACAAACAGGTACTGGCCACCAGTGGTATGGAAAAAACTCGCCAAGGCGAAGTGTTTGTACGGGATGCACTGCAAAACGAAAAGAAAGTCGGCACCATTGAAATCACGCTGATTAAACCCAGCATTGGTGAAATCTTAAGAACCCAGTGGTTGACCATTTTGGCCATGTTTGTCATTCACTTGCTCCTCTGGCTGGCATATCGCGCCATTGCTCGACCAAGCCGCAGTGAATATTTGGCACGCATCAACAGTGAAACTCGCTTAAAGCATGAAATCCAGCAATTGATTCAGGCGCTTGAAACAGAAAAGCAAAATACCATCACCTTGGTGGCACAGGCCAAACAGCAGGCGCAGCAAAAAGCCATTCAGATTCCAGACGTGGTATTGCCTGAGCACACACAAGGCGATCAGGCGGTGGCACTGAATATTCAGTTTTACGATCCGAAACAATTACTCAATAGCGTCAACCAGTCTGTTTCGGTGCCCTACTTCAAGCTCTGCCAGATCTTTTTACAAAAAAGCATTGAGCTGAGCTGCAAGCATTACCATGTGAATCCAAACGAGATTCAGGTGGTCAATGAATTTCAGCAGCAGGGCGCCAACTTGATCATGAGTAAGCCAACTACACAAGGTACACTGTGTTTACTCATGACAGGTGCCGTGTTCCAGTTGCTTTCTGACGTACTGTACAAGCGTTATCGTGAAGACAAACGTTTTGCCCTACAAACCCGTTTTGCCGTCTCGACTGCCGTTGAGGCCATGCAACTTAATCCACTCGAGGCAGCGCAGCGCCTGACTGGCTATTTGCATGCCAAAGAATCTGCATTGCACCTCAATCACCATCAGCTTAAAGTAGTGGGTGAGGCCTTCCAGTTGGTTGCCATGCCGAATCCAAGTAATGTGATGACCCGTCATGCCTTTATGATGAACGGTATGAACAATGACTGCGCCGAGACTGCACAGCGTATTCGCACCGAGATTCTGATGGGAAAAAAGGCGCGCGCATCGATTGATGCCTCTTTAGACCATACCTCAAAAATCTAAGTCTGCTTTCACATCACCAAAACCCGCGCTGGCGGGTTTTTTTTGTTTTTTTATGGGCTGAATTATCAGAAAATGCGAAAAGTTCATTCTTTTTATGACTAAAACGTTGATTATTTCGTGGACAGAATGCTTTAATTTCGATCCATTTAGGCTTTTCAAGTGACTTCGGTTCTGTGTATAAAGGGATGCCAGAAAGTAAATGCATGCAGCATAGGCAAATTCGGTGAAAACACGCTAAACTATGCTGCAAATTGTGAAAGATAATCGTCTTCGGACACAGTGAGAAGGGAAAGGCTTATGCCACTAAGTGATGTGGAAGCGCTTGTCGAAGATATCCGTGCAGGCAAAATGGTCATTCTAATTGATGATGAAGACCGTGAAAATGAAGGTGATCTAGTCATTGCTGCGACGCATGTACGTCCGCAAGACATCAACTTTATGATCACGCACGCGCGTGGACTGGTCTGCCTGACCCTAAGCCGCGAACGCTGCCAGCAGTTAAACCTGCCGCTCATGGTCGACCAGAACGGCGCACAGCACAGCACGAACTTTACCTTGTCGATCGAAGCCGCAGAAGGCATCACCACCGGTATTTCGGTAGCAGAACGTGCCCACACCATTCGCACTGCCGTGGCTGCGCATGCCAAACCAAGCGATATTGTACAACCGGGCCATATCTTTCCTTTAATGGCACAACCAGGCGGTGTTCTTCACCGTGCCGGTCATACTGAAGCAGGCTGTGATCTGGCTCGTCTAGCCGGGCTTGAACCTGCGTCGGTGATTTGCGAAATCATCAACGAAGACGGCACCATGGCACGTCGCCCCGATTTAGAAGTCTTTGCAGAAAAGCATGGTTTAAAGATTGGAACCATTGCCGATCTCATTCATTACCGTATGACCAACGAACAGACGGTCGAGCGCTTGAGCCAGCAAACTATCGAAACCGAATACGGTCACTTTGAGCTCTTCCGCTACCGTGAAGTTGGAAATCCGGATATCCATCTGGCACTGGTCAAAGGTGAGCCGCGTGAAGGCGTTACCACCGTGCGTGTTCATGGCTTTAACCCGACCCGCGACTTGCTCAAACTCAATAAGCAAGGCGGTGAGCCGGCGTGGAATCTGGATCGTGCTTTAAGCACCATTGCTGCCGCAGAGCGTGGCGTACTGGTCTGGATTGGACAGGATCATTTACAAGATTTGGGCCCTGCCCTTGAAAGCTTGACCAAACCGAAACCGTTAAAATCAAATGCTGCGCTGTCACAGCAATATCAAACGATTGGGGTCGGTGCACAAATTTTACGTGATTTGGGCGTGGAAAAAATGAATCTGCTCAGTTCACCTTTACGTTTTAACGCGCTGTCTGGCTTTAACTTGGAAGTGGTGAAATACATCACCGCAGATCAAACTCTAGAAAACTAATCGAGGTTGTTATGGCAATTCGCCGTATTGAAGGTTTATTACATCTCGCGAGCGAAGGCCGTTACGCGATTTTAGTGGGTCGTTTTAACAGTTTTGTCGTTGAGCATTTACTCGAAGGTGCAATTGACACCTTGAAACGTCATGGCGTTAGCGAGGATAATATCACTGTTGCTTACGCACCAGGTGCTTGGGAATTGCCAATCGTTGCTAAAAAATTGGCTGATTCTAACAAATTTGATGCCATTATTGCTTTGGGCGCAGTCATTCGTGGAAGTACTCCACATTTCGACTTCGTTGCAGGCGAATGTGCCAAAGGCCTTGGTGTGGTTGCACTTGAAAGTAGTCTTCCGGTTATCAATGGTGTATTGACAACTGACAGTATCGAACAGGCAATTGAACGTTCGGGTACAAAAGCAGGTAATAAAGGTTCTGAAGCAGCCTTAACTGCAATTGAAATGGTTAATCTGTTAAAGGCAATCTAAAGCATGTCGCAAACACTCCAAGCCGCTTATGCAGCGAAACGTAAAGCACGTCGTTTTGCTGTACAAGGCATTTATGAATGGCAAATGAGCCACAACCCTGTGCATGAAATTGAAGCACGTACCCGTGTCGAAAATGCGATGCACAAGGTCGATCTCAGCTACTATCATGAATTGCTCACGCAAGTGGTTGCACAACATGAAACATTGGATACGTTACTTGTTCCGGTACTAGACCGCGAACTCAGTGCCCTGGATGGCGTCGAATTGGCAACCTTACGTTTAGGTGCATATGAACTTCGAGACCATCTCGAGATCCCGTATCGTGTTGTTCTGGACGAAGCGATTGAGCTGGCCAAACATTTTGGTGGTGCCGATAGCCACAAATACATCAATGGTGTTCTTGATCGTTTGGCTTCTCGACTTCGTGAAGCTGAAAAACAACAAGCCAACTAAGGCGTGTTGCGTGCATGGCTGAGTTTTCTGTAATTGACCAATATTTTTCCCGTTCGGCCTTACATGGCGATGAACTCGGTGTTGGTGACGACTCAGCCCTGCTTACGCCGCCACATGGCCAGCAACTGGTCATCTGTACAGATACCCTGATTGCGGGTCGGCATTTTCCACTTAGCACCTCTGCCCATGCCATTGGCTGGAAAAGTGTTGCAGTTAATTTGTCTGATATTGCTGCAATGGGAGCTAAACCACACAGTATTTTGCTGGCACTTAGCCTTCCAGAAGTCGATCATAACTGGTTAAGTGAGTTTAGTCGTGGCCTATATCAATGCTGTGATCAATTTGGGGTACACCTCATTGGTGGCGATACCACACAGAGCCCGCACCTCACCATTACGGTGACGGCGCTTGGTTATGTCGATCAGCAGCAAGCCGTATGCCGATCTGGCGCACAGGTGGGTGACTATGTGGTGGTCAGTGGTCAAGTGGGTGACGCTGCCTATGGTCTGGCACATTTAGGCTCTGCCTTGCAGCAGCGACTGGATTATCCAACACCACGCTGCGAACTCGGACAACGCCTGAAAGGGTTTGCATCAAGCATGATTGATGTTTCCGACGGTTTGGCCCAAGATCTGGGGCATATTTTAAAAGCATCTCATGTTGGGGCGCAGCTCGATCTTGAGCAGCTACCGCTCGACCCTGCACTCGAAGCGCTTGAAAATACAGCCAAGTGGCAGTTTGCACTTGCAGGGGGCGACGACTATGAGCTGTGTTTTACCATCTCACCTGAACATTTTGAACAACTTCAACAGTATTCTCTCGATACCAAAATCACAAAAATTGGTCAGATTACCGCACAACAACAATTGACCTATCATTATCAAGGACAGGACTACCCGCTTCAACTGCATGGATACCAACACTTTGCCTAAACCTTCAATCGACTTTAAACGCATGTCTTGGTTCAATCGCTGCATCGTATTTTGTGGTGTTGGCTTTGGTTCAGGCTTGGCGCCCAAAGCACCCGGCACTTTTGGCTCGGCCTTTGCCTTACTGTTCATTCCGTTTTGGGTCTGTATCGGTTTTTATCCAAGTGTGGCTCTGATTGCACTGATGAGTGTAATCGGGATTTTTTTCTGTGGGAAAACCGCAGAACTGATGGGTGTACACGATGATGGCCGGATTGTCTGGGACGAATTTGCAGGACAATCGATTACCGTATTGCCTTTAATCTATTTTAATGTAATGGATGTAAAATGGGCCCTCATCAGTTTTGCCCTATTCCGGCTGTTCGATGTGTGGAAGCCGTGGCCCATTCGAGTGATTGATCGACAGGTGCACGGCGGATTTGGCATTATGCTTGATGATCTGATTGCAGGGCTCTGGGCTGCACTGTGTATTTTGATATATTTATCACTGGTCTAAACCGTTAAGTAGGTTATTCATGACAACGACCGTTATTATTCTTGCTGCGGGCAAAGGAACGCGTATGCGCTCTAGCCTTCCTAAAGTATTACAGCCTTTGGCGGGCCGTCCTTTGCTCGGACACGTCATTCAAACGGCAAAACAACTGCATGCACAAAATATTATTACCATCTATGGACACGGTGGTGAACACGTTCAGCAACAATTTCAGCAAGAAAATATTCAGTGGGTTGAGCAAGCCGAACAACTGGGCACAGGTCATGCGGTTCAGATGACGTTACCCGTGTTACCACAAGAAGGCATGTCACTGATTTTGTATGGTGATGTACCGTTGGTGCGCCAAGAAACTCTCGATCAGCTCCTTGCCGTATCAAGTGCGACAGGCATTGGCATGATTACGCTCAATGTGGACAATCCGACCGGATATGGACGCATCATTCGTGACAACGACAAGATTCAGGCGATTGTGGAACATAAAGATGCCACTGAGCAACAGCGTCAGATTCAGGAAATCAATACCGGCATCTATTGCGTCAGTAATCAGAAACTGCACGCATGGTTGCCAAAGCTATCGAATAACAACGCCCAAGGTGAATACTATCTCACCGATATTGTGGCCATGGCCGTTGC
Organism: Acinetobacter soli; assembly: GCF_000760595.1. Taxonomy (GTDB): domain Bacteria; phylum Pseudomonadota; class Gammaproteobacteria; order Pseudomonadales; family Moraxellaceae; genus Acinetobacter; species Acinetobacter soli. Next base: position 377,847 of record NZ_BBNM01000002.1, read on the forward strand.
CGACGGTTTGGAAATTGCATCAATTCAGCCCGAACTGGCCTATGAAGTAGAAGGCGTCAATGACCGTCTACAACTGGCAGCGCTCGAGCGCGAATTTCAATTGCAACAAGCCAAAGGACTGATGCAACAGGGTCTCACCTTGAGTGATCCGGCTCGTTTTGATATACGTGGTACGCTCAAAATCGGACAAGATGTCAAAATCGATATCAATGTGATTATTGAAGGTGACTGTGAACTGGGCGATTTTGTCGAAATTGGCGCGGGTTGCGTATTAAAAAATACCCGTATTGCTGCTGGCACAAAAGTGCAACCTTACAGCGTGTTTGAAAATGCGGTTGTGGGTGAAAATACTCTGATCGGACCATTTGCGCGCTTGCGTCCGGGTGCAGAGCTGGCCAACGACGTACACATCGGCAACTTCGTTGAAGTGAAAAATACCCGTATCGGGGTCGGCTCAAAAGCCAACCATTTTACCTATCTGGGCGATGCCGAAGTTGGTGCTGGTTCGAATATTGGTGCAGGGACCATTACCTGCAATTATGATGGTGCAAATAAATTTAAAACCGTGATTGGTGATGCTGCATTTATTGGCTCCAACAGTTCACTGGTTGCACCTGTACATATTGGTAATGGTGCCACCGTGGGTGCAGGTTCGGTGATTACTCGTGATGTGAGCGACAATGCACTGGCATTTGAGCGCGCGCAACAAATTGAAAAAGCAAATTATCAACGTCCGCAAAAGTTGAAAAAATAAGAGGTATTAGGCATGTGTGGTATCGTCGGAGGCGTTGCAGAACGCAACATTAGTGAGATTTTAATTGAAGGTCTCAAACGCCTTGAATACCGCGGATACGACTCTGCGGGCGTTGCATTGGTGAGTCCATCGCATATTCTGCGTGAGCGCCGTGTGGGAAAAGTGGCTAATCTGGCCGAGGCCGTTGTACAGAGCAAATTAAGCGGCTCTTTAGGTATTGCACATACACGCTGGGCCACGCATGGTAAACCGACCGAGCACAATGCGCATCCACATATTTCGGGTGATGTGGCTGTGGTGCACAATGGTATTATTGAAAACTACCAAGAGCTTAAAGACGACCTAGAAGCGCTAGGCTACATCTTTACCTCACAAACCGATACCGAAGTCGTGGCGCATCTGGTGCATCACGCACTCAAAAAGCAACCAAGCCTGCTCGATGCCGTTCGTAGCGTAGTGCCAGAGCTTAAAGGCGCCTATGCACTAGGCATTGTACATAAGGATCATCCAGATGAGTTGATCACCGTACGTGAAGGTTCGCCTCTGGTGATTGGTGTGGGGATTGGTGAAAACTTTATCAGTTCAGATCAGTTGGCGCTTTTACCTGTGACCAATCGCTTTGTGTATTTGGAAGAAGGTGATATTGCCCGTCTGACCCGTGACAGCATTGAAATTTATGCACATGGCGAAAAAATCGAGCGTCCGGTTAAGGAGCTTGATGCTGCGGTCAGTAATGCATCAAAAGGCGAATACAAGCACTACATGCTCAAAGAGATTTATGAGCAGCCTGAAGCCATTCAACAAACCATTTCACAAGCCTTAAATGGCAATGCATTGCGTGATGATTTCTTGCACTTGGCCGAAGTGGATTTTAAACAGATCCAAAACGTACAGATTATTGCCTGCGGTACCAGTTACCACGCCGGTATGATTGCCAAGTACTGGTTTGAGCAATTGATTAATGTGCCGTGTCAGGTGGAGATTGCCAGCGAGTTTCGTTATCGCTCACCAGTGATTGTGGCGAATACTTTGTATATCTGTATTTCTCAGTCTGGTGAAACTGCCGATACCTTGGCAGCGCTACGTGACACACAAAAGCGTGCCAAAGCCAAACATATTCAGATCTCGACTCTGACCATTTGTAACGTGGCCACCTCATCGATGGTACGCGAAACAGATCATCATTTGCTAACCCTCGCAGGCCCAGAAATTGGCGTGGCTTCGACCAAAGCCTTTACCACCCAGCTTGCAGCATTGATGCTACTCATTTTGAAAATTGGTCAGGTGAAGCAGCAAATTGCCGCTGAACAAATTTCAGAGATTGCATCGCAATTGTGGCATTGTCCAAAAGTCATGCTCGATACTTTGCAACACAATACGGAAATTTTACGTTTATCTGAACTGTTTGTTGAAAAGCAGCACTGCTTGTTCTTGGGCCGCGGTACACATTATCCGATTGCCCTTGAAGGTGCATTGAAACTGAAAGAAATTTCGTATATTCATGCCGAAGGCTATGCCGCGGGTGAATTAAAACATGGCCCGTTGGCCTTGGTCGATAACGAAATGCCTGTGGTCATTTTGGCGCCGCAAGACGATATGCTCGATAAACTAAAATCGAATATGGAAGAAGTTCAGGCACGTGGCGGTGAACTGTTTGTGTTTGCCGATGAAAACAGCGGTATTCGCGACAAAGACCGTCAGCATGTGGTTTTAATTCCAGATGTGAATGCTTGGCTGGCACCGATTGTGTACAGTATTCCGGTACAGTTACTGTCGTATCATGTGGCGGTATTGCGTGGTACAGATGTCGATCAGCCACGTAACCTTGCAAAATCAGTTACCGTAGAGTAAGCAACTGATTTTGAAAACTAATTTTTGTATGAGAGTAATAAATATATACTTAGTGAAATCATATAATCAAACCTAATCAAAAAAGATCTGTTCTTAACAAAACAGATCTTTTTTTATTCAAAATAAAAGTTATATTCTAAGTAAAACTATAATCAAATAATCTAAGGACAATGCAATGGACTTGGTTAGATTGAATGCAAAAGTCTATAGAAGTAAAACAGGTGTCTACACTGAAATTCCAGTCCTTTTGACGGAGTATGGGGTCATAGACTCCTTTGTTGAGTTTTTCCTTGATCATAGCCATATACGTAGCAGAAGCTGGATGGAGAAACACATAATAGCCATAAAATTATTTTTAAATTTTTTAGAAGTAAACTTTCAAACTCTCAGTACTCCAAAAGAATTATTCAAAGTTTTTGTTCAACAATTATACACTGGTAGTATTGGTTTAGATGGATTTGATCCATCTAAACTTTATTGGAAACCTAGAAAAATTACGACAGCAAATAGTCTGATTAATTCATTAACAGATTATTTTGATTGGATTTCAGAAAATAAAAATCTTGAAAGTATTAATCCTTATATACCTAGCAGTAGCTATGAAGAAAAGTTATTTTGGGGTGCATGGCATCATAAGCATAATCGTTCCTTTTTAGCACATACTTGGGATAAAAATGCAGCACAAACCCTTTCTGAAAAAACTAGATTTTCTCAAAAAGCTCGCAACATATCCTCACACTTAGATCCTGTGAAATTTTTCCCCGATCAATATTTCACTCAATTATTGTTTGAGGGATTTACAAATTATGGAAGTGAACAATCATTATCAGTTTTCGAAAAACTAAATATTAGAGATATTTTAATTACATTACTGCTCAATGGTGGTGGTTTAAGAACTAGTGAACCATTCCACCTATATTTATCAGATGTAACTTTAGATCCAATTTTATACAGAGAAAAACATATCGAAACTGCTCTTGTAAGAATCTATCACCCCTCAGAAGGAACTGCACCAGAGGGTTGGAGCAATGCCAATCCCAAGGTACAAAGAACACATAGAGAAAGTTATCTCAAAAGCAAGTTTGGTCTATTGCCCCGCAATAAGGTCAGTGATAGAACTTATAGAGCAGGCTGGAAGATTCGTAAATTAGATAGTGAAAAAGAAAAATTTATAACAGTGCAATGGTTTCCCCAAATTTATGGTCAGTTGTTTTATAAACTATGGAAATTATACCTAGTACAAATTAGAGAGATTGAAAAGAACCATCCTTTTGCCTTTATCACATTATCAGGCGCAACAATAGGTTCACCTTTATCAATTTCTGCCTATTATCAAAACCATGCCAATGCAGTTAAAAAAATTGGACTACCATCAGCTAAAAATAATGGCACTAGCCCACATGGTCATAGGCATGCATATGGTCAAAGACTTAAAGATGCCAATATAGATCCGATTATTAGAAGAAATGCCTTGCACCATGCAAGCCTAGAGTCTCAGCTTGTTTATTGTGAACCTCAAGTTGAACAGGTATCAAAAATTTTAAACTCGATCGAAGATAATATTGCTTCAAGTAAAGCATCAGACCCGAATATTAAAGTGTTTTTAGAAAACTGCTTTAAGGATGTAGATCCTACTGAACTATTATCAGGACAATCATGGTTATTAAAGGGATAATAAAATGGGAAAATTACATGCAAGAGGTAATGGCATTACAGAAGATATCGACTTTAATTGGTTATATCAAATGTATGGCATGGAATATAAAAATTGGAGCAATTTGGCACAGAGATGGCTGAAGCTACAACCCAAAGCTCTTTCAAGTAGAAGAAATTCGCTCAGCCGTTTTTTTCGCTCCTTTTTAATTCCATTAAAACTACCAACTAACCCATTAATTTTCTTCGATCGTAATACAAATATTCCTGACTTTTTTGAGGAATGCATTCATCCAAGCCGAGATGACCAAATCTCAATTACTCATAGACAGGCTGTAACCTATAACAATTATGTACGTGAATTTTTAGATTTTTCTTTACAAGAATTAGTCGGAATTGAAGATGATTTTGGTCACAACACAATTCCAAACCAATATAGAAATCCGTTAAAGAAAAAAACTCGTTCAGGTATTACGGTTTCAGAAACTATAAAAACTCCCTTACCTTATAACTATATTCAAGAATTACGAGAAATTATTTGCTCTGCTGAAGCGACCAGTTTCAAGGATTGGAAATGGGCGCAAGAGGCTGGTGATGCTATAAGTTTAGGCAAATCTGGCGGTGACTGGTACGAGGTAACTTCTGAGAATATTAATTTCGAAGATCCTAATTGTGTATGGCGTAAACGTATTATCCCCAAAGGAAAAATGTATCAAGGTTTAAAATTATATAAAGATCGATCAGTCCTAGAGATGTGGTGTCCTGCTAATGCTGTTGCCTTATATGTAAAATTAGAATTACCGCTTAGAACCTCTCAAGTTCGTTGGCTTGATTCAGGAGAAGCTGATTTATGGCGTTACGAAAATGGTAATTGGATACTTAACTCTCATCACCTAGCTCCAGTAACTAAAATAGAGCGAGCCAATTATTCCATAGGTCGTGGAGTATTTAGAAAAGTTTCTGATCTTCAAAATAATTCAACTTCTTTATTTATCAATACAAATAAGACAGCGGATGTTTATAAAGATGGGATGTCAAAAGGATACACAATTCCGTGGCAGCACGAACGTGTCCTAAAGTGGCTAGAGGCTCTCCGTAATTGGCAAGAAAAATATAATCCAATTGAACGACCAACGAGATGGACTGAATTAAAACGGAAAAATATTGGTGATTTAAAGAGTGAACAACAACTAAAAGAGATGCCTCCAACGTGCTTTTTATTTAGAAATAGAGCTGTTGAACTAAGTGAAGATTTTGCATTTCCTGTTTCAGACAAAGATGTTATGCGTTTATGGTTCAAATTATTAAAAAATCTTGAACAACGATGCTTTAATCGTGGTGAGACCTTAACAAACGGAGAGCCCATTCAATTTGTCAAACCAAGCCAAGGTATTTTTACCAACTACACTACAACATTCTTTCCTCTGCACTCTCTAAGAGTGTCATTAATTACGAGTTTTGCTCTTGAAGGTGGTGTACCTATTCCGATCCTTTCTAAGCTCGTTGCTGGTCATAGTCGAATCATCATGACTTTGTATTACACAAAGGTTGGACAAGCCTATATGCAAAAAGTTATGAATGAAGCAGAATCAAAACTAGAACTTACATCAAAAGAAAAATTTAAAGAATTTCTTATCAATTCAGAATATGAACAAATCAAAAACTCGGTAGCTTTTCAGGATATTTCATCTCTAAATGCAATTGCTACGAAAACAGAAGTAAGTTGGCAAATGATGGATCGAGGGATCTGCCCCGTTGGATGTCAAGGATGTGAAAATGGTGGAGAACAATTTGCTAAACTTGGAAATGCCCCTATTAGTTATAGTCCAGTAGCTCGTGATTTTCAGGGAAACTCCAAAAATTGTGTTCGTTGCAGATGGTTTATTACAGGACCTGCTTTTCTACCCAGTTTAATTGTTCATTTTAATAATCTAAGTTATGAATCAAGTTGTTCTTCAGATCGATATAGAAAATTCGAGTCTGAGCTTGAAGAACTAAAACTAAATAAATTTACTTCTGAAGATCGAAAAGAAATTTTCTATGATGAACAAAAATTAAAAAATGCTGAATTTCAATATGAAAGAGAAGCAACAAAAATAGATTCAATCATGAATGATATGCATGCAACCTACAAACTCATTTCTCAGTGTATTCAGATTATGAATCAAAATTCAGATAAAAAAATTCAATTGATTGGTAATCAATTACCTGAAAATATCACGATCAATATTGAAGAAGTAAGTGAGTTTTCACAATTAGAAATTATTTGCAGACATGCTGAATTTTACCCATCCTATGATGCAACTAAAGCAGCTCTTAAGCGTGGTCAAGCGATTGATTTAATGCTTAAGGCTAATCAACAAGATCCTATTCTTTTATACTTATCGGAAGAGGAGCAACTGAAAGTTGGAAATCAAATTATGATTTTAATTGAAAATAGAGTTGGGTCATTTGAAGGGGCAATCAGATTCATCGAGAGTCAAGGTAAATTATCAGAAATCAATCTTCTTGATATTCAAAGGCTAGCTTTCGACTCAACCAGTCCAAAACATATTCAAATTAGAACTATTTCATAATTACATTAGAGACTATTTGCTATGGAAATAGAAAAACTTTTTGAAAATCTTATGAATGAGGCTAGTTCAAGAAGACAAACCTCGCTTCGTATTATTAATAATATATGCAATGAGCAAATATTAAGAAATAGCCCTGATTTTTCTATCGCAACTATTGGGAAAATTTCTAAATTACAAGGTGGTCCATCTGAACAAGCCATAAGAAACAAAAATGGTGAATCCTATCGCTTGCTCATAACAGCTTGGTCCAATAAATCCAAACAGAAGAATAAGTCCATTTCTAGACCTGATAATTTTGACCTTTTACAACATATTCAAAATCCATCTATCCGAGCTGAAGTTGGCTTACTGCTCGCTGAAGTTAAGCAACTTCGAGGTGAAAATAGAATACTCAAAGCCTTAAGCAAAGATAAAATTATTATTGATCGCAGTATGCATATTGATAATCACACCACCTCTAATATTGAATTTATACCTAATTTCACATTTACTACAGCCGAAAAGCATGCTTTACATCAAGCTATAAATCCTCAGATTATTGAAGACAACGGTTGGTCAATTCAACAAAATGGTTCTATCTTAAATGAAAATGGTCGAAAGATTTTCGAAGCCTATTTTGTTTCAGCCATCAAAAAAGTCCTAGATTCTGATCATTAATCATTGTTTGATAACTCTGTAAACTGTAGCAACACCGCAGCCCACGGCTTTGGCTATTTCTTCTTTTGTTAAGCCTTTATTATTTAGTTCTTTAATTCGTGCATGTTTGGCTATATCTGCCTTTTTTCCTGTAGGCTTATATCCACTTCTTTCTAAACCTTGCTTAATTCGCTCTCTACGCTTGTCGTTATCTAAACGAGCCATAGTCGCTAACAAATCAATCAGCATATTATTGACAAGGCTGAGAATTGAGCTAGTGATGTTATCAGCTGAATTGACTAACATATGTGTAGTAGGTAAATCAGCAACTACTAGTTTTAAACCTTTCTCTTTAATGCGACCTTTCAACACTTCAAAGTCATTTTGTGAAAGTCGAGATAGGCGATCTACACTCTCAACTAATAATGTATCGCCATTAGATGAATCGTCAAGGAGTTGATTTAGAACTGGTCTATCAAGCTTTGTGCCCGATTCATTCTCTATATACTCATTAACGTCACCTTTAATGGATAAGGCAAAGTTTTTAAGATCAGCTAGTGCCCTTTCTGCATCTTGATCTTTAGTACTAGCTCGAACATAAATTCTTGTAGTCATCTATCATTTAACAACTAAATTCAAACATCAATGATAATACTATCATTAAATTCAAATAAATAGTTATATGATAGTTAGATTATCACTTAATCAGATTCTCTTTAGGGTATAGTCAAATAATAAAGAACTAGTGGGTGTGCTAGAATGTGGAGTTGTGATTTTAAAAGTACAAATGGCTCTAAAAGTTTAGAACCATTTGTTAATTTTATCAAAGAAGTACTTTTATAATTCCAATTGTTGTTTTTGCAGATACTAGGCAAGCTATTCTATGGAAGTCATCATTTTTTCCTGGTGTCCCATTATCAACAACTGCTTTAGCACTAAAAAACATTGGTTTAAAATCTGTTAATCTTGCTGCTTCATAAAGAGCATATGATTCCATTTCAAATGCTGCAATTTTTCTATGTTGCATATTTATAATTTTATTAAAATTTTCATCTGCAACTACTGCACTACCACTAGATAAAATACCCAATTTAATGGAAGTGCTAATTTTTTCAAGATGTTGAGGTATTTCAGATCTATTGGGAGAAATATCACTAAGGATATGATTAACAAAACCCTCTCTAGAAATTAATTCTTTGATCTTTAATTTCACTGTATGATCAAGCTGAATTGAGTAGGGTTCAGGTGTAAATCCATCTGCAGTCCATTTACCAGAATCATGTTGGTAACATAGTTCGGGAATAGTAATATCATAAATTTCTGATTCCCCTTCTATTCCTGCACAAATTCCACTCATTGCAATCAGCTTAGGTCTGAATATCTGTAATGCCATAGTTGAAGTAATAGCTGCATCAACTAATCCCATTCTTGGGCAAGTAATTACTAATCCTTTGAGGCTGTCTAGTTTAATCTCTAAACAGTCTAGACCTTGAATTGATTTAGATTCAGAAATGTCTAGACCTATACTTCTATATGCATTGGTTTCTTTGGGTAAAGCACATACAATAACAAAATCATATTTGGGTGGGGGGAGATTATCTATTAAGCGCTGTAGAAGTGGTTTTCTCCAAGCTTCTTTCTCACAAGAAAAAGTTATTACATTGATATTATGACTATTTAATTCTTCAAAATTATCAATAGCAACAGCATCAAACTGTGTTAGAGCAAGTACAGGAGTCCTAATATTTGGACAATCTTCATCTCTTAAGTCATATATAATCGATCCACTTAAATCGATTGGGGCACTTTGAGGATGTGTAGGTACAATTAAATCAATAATAATTAGATCATAAATTTCACGCTCTAACTTTTTGATAAAATTAGTACGATCTTCAGAACGATCAATTTTTATGTCAGGGTTAAAATTTAAAATTTCTTCTGAAATTAAATTAAATTTATGAGTTTCATCTTCAAGAATTAAAATTTTCATACGATTGTAAAAGCTCTTTGAGGTCTTCTTTCCATGTTGTTGTATCTTCTGAATATTGTATACATCCTAACACTGTACAATCTAGCAATTCTTTAATATTAGAAGAGGCAAGATCAATAGGAAAATATTCACCACATATTTCAACATCAGGATATTGAGTCAGAACGATACAATCATCTTTACGATCTAAATATTGAACTTCAAGAATTACTTGTAATCCTCCATTCAGTAAACTTATTGGAGAACCTGTTCCTGATTCTATAGGGTGGCTTGGTATTGCCATATCAACTAATATTAAGTGAAAAATAGATTCATTGATTAGGGTTATAGCGTTTTGAAGGTTTGTAGCTACTACAATATTAATATGTTCCATATTGGCATAGAGAAAATCCTTTAAACTTTTTAATTTAAAACTATCATCCTCTACAATTAAAATATCAAACATTATGTAATACCTTATATGAGAATATTATATTTACTTTGCGGTTTGAACATTCAATTTTTTCTATTACGAAATTATTATCATATTTCATAAGATGGTATAATTTTTTTATTCCACTTCGATCTTCAGATAACTGTGCATTATCAATGTCCATTTCTTGATCGACTTGGAGTCTACTATTGATATAATCTTCGTTGTCGGTATCTTTTATATCAGAGCTAACAGAAACTATAATTTTATAATTTGATGGATCAATTGTATAGAGTTTTTCTAAATGGCTAGTTGGTTTTCCATGTTTCGCTGCATTATAGATAATCACATATAATGCATCATATATAACATGATACGCTCCACCAAATAATTCGAAATCGAATTGATTATCTCCATCTATATCTTTGAACAAAGGAAACGTGTCTCTGACTTCTTCGATAACAGCTTTAAAGAGAAGTGATAAACTTGCTTTAGGTGCCACTGAATGAGGTCTTTTGAACCATTCATATATAGAAATAAATTTATCATTAATTGTTCTATGTAACTCTAATGTAAAACTAGTTGTTAGTTCCTTAATTCTTTGATTTTGGTTGGTTTTTAATTGTTCTATTTTTGTTTTATTTAATATTTCATTTTTTTGATTTTTAAGAAAATCATTAATATTTCTTAAATCAATTACGATTAAGCGCCAGCAATATTCAACAATAACGGTACTTAAAGAACTAGTGCCATTTTTTGAAATAAATTCAGAAATTATATTCTTGGCACAAGCATGAGCAACATCTGTTTTACTAGGAGAATTTAGGTCAGTTTGTATTAAACCATCTTTATTTTTGGTAGATTGAATATGTAAATTATGCCGAATGATATTATCAATTGTTTTCTCATATTCATTTTTCCAAATTTTCCATTGAGTTAGAAAGGAAGGGTCGGATAGAAGCACTTCGTATTGTTCCTCTAAAGGGATAATTACATTTGAAAATAAATGTCCTTTAAAAGTACCATGTCTAATTCTCCGACCAAGATATGATGAAATCCCAAATATCTTATTATTACAAAATTCAAAGTATGCTTTTTCTATTAGTAATAATAATTGAGGAGAGTCATAATAATCTAATAAACCATTTTGACTCAAACTTGATAAACAGCTATTAAATTCTCTTAATATATCATCGCATATCCATTCATTAAATCTAAAAGAATCAACATAAATTCTGTTGTCATCAATTTCATTTCTTATTCTATTAATTTGGTGATCAATTAGAAGGGTTCTTGCTCTATCATTATATTGTCTGTCCCCTGTAAAATCACCCATCCAAGTATGTAGGTCTGCTCTTGTTTCAGTTATTTTTAAAGTTGTAGGAATAATTTGAGACATTGTAGCAATGAAATCTTCCGTGCATAATTCATAAGTATACTCAGCCACAGCTTTTGATTTTGTTGATAAGTATTTTACAAAGTCGACTAAATTGCTATTGAATCTTTCAATAGTAATTTTTTGAATATATTTTTTTAATCGATGATTATCTTTTTCATTTCTACTTTTTTTACCTATGAGGAGATAAAAAATGATCTGTGACTCTAGACAGTCCGTTTTTTCTGCTGCCATTCTTAAGTGTTTTTGATCTACTGTCCGTGATAGATCTTGGGTTCTTCCCATTAAATTATATAAACTTGATAATGAGATTATTACATTACCTTCATTTTTCATCATAATGTTATTAAAAATTGAAGATCGTGTTATAGATCCAGATTCTTCTAAGATTTTTAAATCTGAATAATTATGTGTCGTCAAACTTTGTGAAATGGATAATTCATCTAAACTTAAATCAGCTATCCATTCATTTATTATATGTAGTTGTTCTTTAATTTCTATTTTCCCCATAGATTCACTATAGAAATTGTCATTTAAAATTCTATATTTATAAATATCATTGATCTCGTACCATGCACTGGAATGTTTGTAAAATATATCTTCACTATCTGTTTCATAATTATTCATATAGAATTTTGCTAAGTCATTTAAATCTATGCATGGATTTTTTATTGATATAATATTGTCAATTATATCTAGAATTTTTAGATTTAGAAAATTATTATTATATTTTAAAAAGAACAAACCATCTATTAAAGAGCTTTGTATATTGCTTAATAATTTTTCATTTATTTCTTCAAGATTGTGGCTTTGTAAATGTGTGAAAGGTATTTCTGATATGTGTTTGCAAAACAAGCTTTTTTCATGCCTATTAATTATGGATTTTTTAAGTCCTAAATAATCTATATCGATTTGATAGCATTGCTGTAACGAGCTAATAATTAAATTTCGCCCCGTAGAGTTGTATTCACTAATAAATTTTTGAACAAAATTTAGATTATTTTTATCATTATTTAATTCTTTTATTAGAAGAATCTTTCTTAATAAAAAATGACTATAACCAAATTTTTGGTAAATTTTTTCAATTTCAGAATCAGATTCTTTATACTTTTTGGTTACAATTAATTTATTTAAATTATCTATTTTTTTAAAAAAATCATTTAACTTGTTTTTATTTTGTAATGCTAATAATTCTACGATCTTTACTTGTTTTTTAAACTCAATACATTTTAGGCGTTGAAAGTCATCATAAACTTGGGCGGTAGTAGGGAAGTAGTCAGGAATAACTTTTCTTTCATAATCTTCAATCTTAGTTAGAGCATTATAAATTTTTACTAAATCTTTGCACTGATACAGTTTTCTAAATTTATTTAAAACTTTAATTTGATCTTGGTTTGGATCAAAGAGAATTGGTCGTAAAAGATTGCGAGAAGCAACATCTAATTTCTTAAAGTTCTGAAGAAACTCTGATTGATTAATTGTTATTTTTTTAATATTAAAGTGATTGGTATTTGTACTTATATTCATCAATCTTTCCTCCCCCTTTGATTGAGCTATAGATTTTACTGCTAATTTGATTTAATTTCATTCACTTTTAATTGGGCTTAGGTTAATAATTTGCATCCTTGATTAATCCAATTTTATTAGATATGCAAATACAATAAAGGTAAAAGATGCGTTTGACTATATCTTTGATAAAAATAATGCTTTAAGGAGTTTCAATGCATACATGATAGGGGTGGCATATGATGATAGTGATTCTTTCTTTTTCGTTAATCTCACCATAGATGATGAAGATATAGAAAATAATGCGCTTTACTACCATGCTCATGTTATAAGTGGAAAAATTCGAAGTCCAGAGGGAGAAGAGGATTTTTACAGTGCAGAGAGCATTGAAGACTTGCTTGATCAATTGCCCCTGATTGCTTCTGATTTAAGCTATCATGTCTATAAGCTAGATGAGGATGTGTTAGGGCTAAGTAGTGAATATACCTTAAAATCGCTCTTTCCTAGACTACCTAACCCTGACATTCATGATCTAGATGAATTTAAAGTAGAGGCTATTAAGTTGGTATCTATGCTTAACCATTAATATGATAGAGTTATTTTTTATTCAAGTTATTGTAATAGCAGGTTTTTTACTTTTAAAAACGAGTACCTTGGTGAGTACCTTTAGAATTTTTAATTTCAATAAATTTAATTAAAACAAATAGATGTGACTGTATATTGATCCCGACCCTCGGAATAGGTTTTTCATTAATTCTATAAATTAAAGAAAGTTAAAAATTGTGGTTAGCTGGATAGCTTACTACGATAAGAAACTAAACCATGCTGGATGTATGATGATATATAATCAAAAACTATTTACATAAAATTAGATACTTAGTAAGTTTGATTATACACTCACTAAGTGTTTATAAAGTACTTTCATACAATTTTGTATGAGAGTACTTTGTAAATATTACTTAATAGAGTCTCATACTGAATTACTTAAAAAATCCACACAAGCGATGCTCTAGAAAAGCATCGCTGTGTGGATTTTTTTATGTTTGTGAAATAAGCCGCTAAATTTAGATTCTATTTGGCATCAACAATTCAACCTGCATCTATTGCAGGTTTTTTTATCTATTTAAATTTTTATCTATCAATATAATTACATTATACATAAATAAATTTCGTATTGCGTAATTATAAAAAATCCGTATGATGAAAGATAAAGAGATTACTGATATGCCAAGGAATGCTGACATGAGCGCGCATTTATCTTCATTTATCGAGGTTTCCCCGACTTCGGATTTTCCTATTCAGAATTTGCCTTACGGAATTTTTAGCGAAACCACAACAGGTAAACGCCGTGTAGGCGTGGCACTCGGCGACTGGGTGGTCGATCTGGCGGCACTTGAGCGTGCAGGGCTTTTAACTCTCCAAGAGGGTGAACAGTTTTTCGACCAACCTACCTTAAATAAATTTATTGAAAGTGGTAAAGCACATTGGCACAGCACGCGACAAACCTTGCAGCGCTTATTGTCTAAAAATGAAGCGACGCTTCGCGATAACACCACGCTTCGCCAGCACGCTTTTTATCAGCAAAGCGACGTGGTGATGCATTTACCTGTACATATTCCGGGCTATACCGATTTTTATTCGTCTAAAGAACACGCCACCAATGTGGGCTGCATGTTTCGTGACCCCAAAAATGCGTTATTGCCGAACTGGTCTGAGCTACCTGTGGGCTATAACGGACGCGCCAGCTCGGTGGTGGTAAGCGGTACCAATATTGTGCGTCCATCGGGTCAAATCAAATTGCCCGATCAGGAGCGTCCTGTCTTTTCAGCCTGTCGCAAGCTGGATTTTGAACTGGAAACGGGCTTTATTGTGGGCAAGGCAACTCACCTAGGTGAACCGATTTCAATTGAAAACGCATGGGATCATATTTTTGGTGTGGTGCTGTTTAACGACTGGTCGGCGCGCGATTTGCAACAGTGGGAATATGTACCACTCGGGCCGTTCAATGCCAAAACTTTTGCCTCTTCCATCTCGCCATGGATTGTCACGCTAGAGGCACTTGAACCGTTTCGAACGCATTCGCCACAACAAGATCCACTGCCACTGGCTTATTTACAAGAAGATCTTTCGGCCAACAGTTACGACATTCATTTATCGGTAGAACTCAAAGCTGCCGAACAACAACATGCAGATGTGATTTGCAGCACCAATTTTAAATATATGTACTGGTCGATGGCACAACAACTAACCCATCACACGGTGGCAGGCTGTAATGTACAAGTGGGTGACTTGATGGGGTCAGGCACTATTTCTGGCCCGACTCCAGATTCTTATGGCTCGCTGCTTGAACTCACATGGAATAATACGCGTCCATTACAACTTTCAAACGGTGAGCAGCGCGGCTTTTTACAAGATGGCGATACGCTAATCATGAAAGGTTATTGTGAAAAAAATGGCTTACGGATTGGCTTTGGCGAAGTGACAGGCACGATCTTGCCGGCACGTCAATTCGCTTTTCAAGAAACCGAAGCACAGGAACGCACCGACTATGCAACTGTATAGCTATTTTAGAAGCTCGGCGGCGTTTCGAGTCCGCATTGCACTTGCCATTAAGGGACTGACTGCCGAAATTGTACCCGTTCATTTACTTCAAGATGGCGGTCAGCAACACTCACCTGCGTATGCACAGCTTAATCCGAGCGAGCTGGTGCCGACCTTACAAGACCAAGAGCGTGTTCTGACCCAGTCGCTGAGTATTCTTGAATATCTTGAAGAGCAATATCCAGATCGAAGACTTTTGCCGCAAGCGGCCCATTTACGCGCCCAAGTTCGTGCCTTTTGTCTCAATATTGCCTGTGATATTCATCCGCTAAATAACCTGCGGGTACTGCAATATTTAACAGGTACGCTTAAGCTCTCTGATATCGAAAAAAATCAATGGTATCAGCACTGGATTGTGACTGGCCTAAATAGCCTGGAAGCCCAATTACAGGCGACGGCAGGTAAATTTTGTTTTGGTGATCAGCTGACCATGGCAGATTGCTGCCTGATTCCACAAGTTTATAACGCCAAACGCTTTCAAATTGATTTAAGCGCCTATCCACTCATTGAAGCGGTCTATGCACAGTGTATGACCCTCCCGGCGTTTATTGAAGCGGCGCCAGAACAACAACCCGATGCTGCATAAAATAAGGACATGAGCATGACATTTAAAATCGAACAAATCCACCATGTGGCTTATCGCTGCAAAGACGCCAAAGAAACCGTCGAATGGTACAAAAAGAATCTGCATATGGATTTTATTTTGGCCTTTGCCGAAGATCATGTGCCTTCAACCAAAGCCTTCGACCCATATATGCATCTGTTTTTAGATGCGGGCAATGGCAACGTACTGGCATTTTTTGAGTTGCCACACCAACCGGATATGGGCCGAGATGAAAACACCCCGAAATGGGTACAGCATCTGGCACTGCGTGTAAAAGACGAAGCCACCTTACTTGAGGCCAAAGCACATCTGGAAAACAATGGTGTGGACGTTCTAGGCGTGACCAATCACGGAATTTTCCACTCGATTTACTTTTTCGATCCGAATGGACACCGTATCGAACTCACTTATGATGATCCGCGCTCGCCTGAAAAGATTGCAAAAATTACCGATCAGATCAAACAAGAGATGCTAGACGAGTGGACACGCACCAAACGTGCCCCACATCATACACAGTTTTTACATGCTGAAGAATTGAGCGAAATCTAATTTTGAGGAGTTATGTATACTGGCGCTATTTTTTTGATTTTTCATGCTATGTTCGAGGCGTGCCGCAATAAGCAGCCCCATAATATCGTATAAGCAGGAGAATGCTTTGGACATACAAAAAATAGAAGATGGCAAACAGGGCATGTTTCAGGCCCTAGATGACGACAAAGTCGCGGGTGAAATGCACTTTACTTGGGTAGGCGATCATAGCCTGAGTATTGACCACACCGAAGTCGAAAGTGCGTATCGTGGAAGAGGCATTGGCCGTGAGTTGCTCGATGCATTGATCAACTTTGCTCGACAAGATCAAATCAAGGTCATTCCACTTTGCCCATATGCAAAATCGGTATTTGATAAACGCCCTGAATTGCAAGATGTGTTGCGAGACGCATAAATATGATTTTGGTCAGTGCCTGTTTGGCTGGTGAACCAGTACGTTACGATGCAAAAAGTTGTCCTGTTGCACTGGTTCAACGTCTGCTGGCACAAGGTCTGGCCAAAAGTATTTGTCCCGAATGCTTGGGCGGATTACCTACCCCTCGCCCTGCTGCCGAAATTCAGGGCGGTTCGGGTGAGGATGTTTTGGCTGGTCGCGCACGGGTGATAGATGCGACGGGTGAAGATGTTACAGCCGCCTTCATCGAAGGTGCCCATCAGGCACTACGCATTGTAAAGCTGCATAATGCCAGCGCAATTGTACTTAAAGAAAATAGCCCCTCATGCGGTTCACACTTTATTTATAACGGGCATTTTAATGGCCAGAAACAGGCAGGTTTAGGCGTAACTGCCGCACTGCTCAAACAGTACGGATTTGATGTTTTGTCTGAACATGAACTTGAAGATTGGTATCAACGACAACACTAATCAACAGATGTTGTATCTGTTTCGTCACGACTTTGACGCGCCCAATAAGTCGCCAGCAACGCGCCTGAGATGTTATGCCACAAACTAAACAAGGCACTCGGTACAGCGGTCAATGGTGACGCCGCGAAATGAACCGCGGCCAGTGCCACACCTAAACCTGAATTTTGCATCCCCACTTCAACCGCAATCGCCTTGCCATCGCGATGCGAGAGCTTAAATGCTCGACTGGCCCAGTAGCCAATTAAAAACCCAAGTCCGTTATGCAGTATCACCACAGATAAAATTAACGCACCCGACTGTAAAATCGCGGCTTTACTGGCCCCAATAATTGCCGCCACAATCGCAACAATCGCCACGACTGAAATCAGCGGCATCACCTTGATATATCGATTCACTTGTACTGCAAAAAAACGTCGTAGCAAGAGTCCAATCACGATGGGCACCAGAATCACTTGTAAAATCGATACAAACATCGACATGGCATCAATCTGAATCCATTGACTGGCCAACAGATAAAAAATAGCAGGTGTCAACAGCGGTGCCAGCAAGGTCGAAACACTGGTACATGCCACCGAGAGCGCAACGTTGCCTCGCGCCATATAGGTAATTACATTCGATGCCGTTCCACCCGGACAACATCCCACCAAAATCACGCCAATCGCGATCGCTGAAGGCAACTGAAATAATTGACACAATAAAAAGGCCAGTCCCGGCATCACCACAAACTGCGCCACCACGCCAATCAATACGGCTTTAGGATGGCGCAGCATGCCTTGAAAATCGTCTAGCGACATGGTCATGCCCATGCCCAGCATAATGATCCCCAGCAGCCATGGAATATAAGCTTTAAGCCATACAAATAAATCCGGCGTCCAGAGTGCCAGCGCAGCAAAGACCACCACCCAAAGGGCAAAGGTTTTTTGCACAAATGCCGTAAAACGAAGTAAAGCTGTCATCAAGAGATAAAACCTTTAAAAACCAAAAGTGAAAAGCATGCTTGCTGAACCTAGTTCAATAACTCACGCGATGAAATGCGTTTCACCCCTGCTTTTAACATATCTTGCCACGCATGCTGTAAAGAGCCATTCATATCGATGGCTTTACAGGCATCAACCACCACGTAGCTATCAAACCCAGCCGCGCAGGCATCTATGGCAGTCCATGCCACACAAAAATCGGTCGCGATACCCACAATATAGACAGTATCGATATCACGCGCCTTTAAATATGCCGCCAGACCAGTTGTGGTCTTACGATCTGCTTCCATAAAAGCGGAGTAGCTGTCGATATCACGGTGAACGCCTTTTCTTAAAATCAACTGTGCCGAAGGTAAATCAAGTGCGGGATGCAATTCGGCATCATGCGTCCCTTGAACGCAATGGCTCGGCCACAGGACCTGATCACCATAAGGCAGTTGAATGTGCTGGTATGGCTGTTTACCTGCATGATTTTGGGCAAAGGAAATATGATCTTCGGGATGCCAATCCTGCGTGATGACAATCGTATCAAAACAAGCACCCAACTGATTAATACACGGAATAATCTGATCGGCATCTGCAACCGCGAGGTGCCCACCGGGCGTAAATCCATTTTGTACATCGACCACAATTAAAGCAACGTGATTGGGTTGTTTCATTTTTCTCTCCATGGAAATTCATGCCCACCGTCGCAGAGCGCTTCAGCAGTCTTTCTTATATGAGGAATCGATCATATTTTAAATATTTCACAGCATAGCAACTCATACGCCGCTGACAAGTCATGTTAAAAAATTCAATGATTGAATGCGTCGCACTGATTATGTGACAGATCGGCCACACCATCCTTTTGAGACTTTGTATTGTGTCAAAGTTTTTACATGCTTTGATCAAAGGATATTGTTCTTATCTCTCTGATCAGTCATAATTTGCATAATAGTCATCCAGCCTACTTGTTTAGGCCGTGACTTACACTCAAAATACTGCAGACCGTCCACTTTTCGTATTTACTATTTCATCCGGATGGAACAATAGGATATTTTTTTAAAATGACTCAGCAAGCACCGACCATTCAAGGTTCAATCGTCGCAATCGTCACCCCTATGTATAAAGATGGCAGTGTAGATTGGAAGGGTCTTGAGAAGCTCGTTGAGTGGCATATCCAACAAGGTACAAACAGTATTGTCGCCGT
This sequence comes from Acinetobacter soli, assembly GCF_000760595.1. Classification (GTDB taxonomy): domain Bacteria; phylum Pseudomonadota; class Gammaproteobacteria; order Pseudomonadales; family Moraxellaceae; genus Acinetobacter; species Acinetobacter soli. The sequence goes on from NZ_BBNM01000002.1 coordinate 397,405, forward strand.
CGGCACCACTGGCGAAGCGTCAACACTTAGCATGGAAGAACACACAACCGTTATTAAAGAAATTATTCGTGTGGCGAACAAACGTATTCCAATTATTGCAGGTACTGGTGCAAATTCCACTCACGAAGCCATTGAATTGACAAAAGCCGCAAAAGAGCTTGGCGCAGATGCCGCACTTTTGGTGACGCCATATTATAATAAACCAACACAAGAAGGCCTTTATCAGCATTATAAAGCCATTGCAGAAGCCGTAGATATTCCACAAATTCTATACAACGTTCCGGGCCGTACCGGCGTGGATATGTCGAACGAGACAGCAATTCGTCTGTCCGAGATTCCAAATATTATCGGCATTAAGGATGCAACTGGTGACGTGCCACGTGGCAAAGCATTGATCGACGGTTTAAAGGGCAACATGGCGGTGTATTCGGGTGATGACGAAACCGCATGGGAATTGATTACGCTTGGCGCCAAAGGCAATATTTCGGTCACTGCCAATATTATTCCTAAAGCAATGAGTGAGTTATGTGCAACTGCTTTGCAAGGTGAGTCGGAGCAGGCAAAATCGCTCAATGAGCAAGTTGCAAATGTACACAATATTCTGTTTTGCGAATCGAACCCAATTCCTGTGAAATGGGCGCTACATGAGATGGGCTTAATCGAAACCGGAATTCGTCTTCCTTTGACTCCTCTCGCCGAACAATATCGCGAACCTCTCCGTCATCAGCTAAAAGCTGCGGGAATTATTCAATAAGAGCAAATTATGATGCAGTTACGTCTTGGGTTTACCTTCGCAATCGCCAGTATCGCTTTGGCCGGTTGTAACAGCTTGAGTTTAAATAATCATTCTTTGGACTATAAAAAAGCATCTAATGTTGCTCCGCTTGAATTGCCTGCCAATGCAACCATGCGCCCGTTTACACCGCTGTATCCGGCGCCGATTGTTGATGATCTGGCAATTCAGCATGCACCAAATTTTGAAAATAAACGCGGTAACCGCTATGCAGCGCCTCGTCCGGAACAGGTACAAGCGCAACCTGCAACTGCATCTAATACCAGCATGAGCATGAGTCGTCCGCGTTTGGTGACCGATGGAAACAAAAATCCGTTATTGCAAATTGACGGTCCATCAGAAGCGGTATGGCAATACACCATGGCGACGCTCAGCAGCATGAACTACACCGTGATTGCACAAGACAAAAATGCGTATCAAGCCACCATTAAAGTGGGTGAGCAAGTTTTTGTCCTCAGATTAACTGCCGTTGGTACAAGTAACAATCTGGCACTGTTTACGCCAAGTAACAGCTTTGCCGATACAGCGACTGCCAACCAAGTGTTAAACCAGATTAACCAAAACTGGCCAGCCTAGACTCTCTAGGCGATTTTTTTTTGAAAAAGGTTCCCCCATGTTAAAACAAACCTTGCTCTATACTGGCAAAGCAAAATCTGTATACGAGACAGACAGCGCAGACCATTTGATTTTAGTCTTTCGTGATGATGCCTCCGCGTTCAATGGCGAAAAAATCGAACAACTAGATCGTAAGGGCAAGGTCAACAACCGTTTTAATGCCTTTATTATGGAAAAACTGGCCGAAGCAGGTATCGAAACGCATTTTGAACAGCTGCTTACACCAAACGAAGTGTTGGTGAAAAAGCTCGACATGATTCCAGTCGAGTGCGTGATTCGTAACTATGCGGCAGGTTCATTGTGCCGTCGCTTAGGTGTAGAAGAAGGCAAAGAACTGACTCCGCCAACATTTGAATTGTTCTTTAAAGACGATGGCCTTGGCGATCCAATGGTGAACGAATCTCAAGCCATTGCTTTAGGCTGGGCGACAGCGGATCAGTTGGCTAAAATGAAAGAACTTACCTATCAAGTCAATGATGTGCTAAAAGCATTGTTTGATGCGGGTAACATGATTCTGGTCGATTTCAAACTTGAATTTGGTGTGTTCCACGACCGTATCGTCCTTGGTGATGAGTTCTCTCCAGACGGTTGCCGTTTGTGGGACAAAGACACCAAGAAGAAACTTGATAAAGACCGTTTCCGCCAAGGTTTAGGCGGCGTGGTTGAAGCCTACGAAGAAGTGGCAGCACGCTTGGGTATCGATTTAACAGATATCTAATTGTCTTGTGTTTAAAAAAAACAGCGCTTGGCGCTGTTTTTTTATGTTTGCTCCATCTTTATTTTCTTAGTCTATCGTCGAAGGCAATTCTGGTGCAAAAATTAAGCATCGATCAAAAATGATCCAAAAAAGTACATTTTAATGCATTTAGAACATTCATCCACTACTTACTTCACTATATCAACCACATTAAGATACTGAAAAATATTATTTTTTTAAAAAATATTTTTTAGTATTCGATTCAGCCTCGATATCGATGTTTATCTTCTGGTCTGACCTGGTCTTACCAGAAGGGGCTATTTCCGTTTTTTTATACTCATTATTAAGCATTTTAAATAGTCCAACTTTTTATTGATTCAATTATGAAAACCTTAAAGCAATTTAAAATCATATACTTATATTAATTAATTTTCTTTTTTTCATCATGGCATGGTTGTTGCTAAATCTAGATACACAATCTGTTCTCCCCTATGCTTGCTGGAGTGACCATGTCAAACCGTACATCCTTTGTTTTTGCTTTAACCACGCTTTCTGCTGTTTTAGTTTCAAACTTTGCTCATGCCGATGCCCTAGCCGATATTAAAAAAGCCGGTGTAATTAAAATTGCAATTCCGCAAGATTTTCCGCCATTTGGCACTGTGGGGACCGATTTAAAAGCACAGGGCTACGATATTGATGTGGCCAAACTGATTGCACAAGATTTAGGAGTAAAATTGCAATTGGTGCCAGTCACCAGTGCCAACCGTATTCCCTATCTGACCACCAAAAAAGTGGATTTGGTGATTTCAAGTTTAGGTAAAAATCCTGAGCGAGAAAAAGTCATTGATTTTGCTGGACCCTATGCGCCTTTTTATAATGGCGTGTTTGGACAAAAGAATATCGCGGTAAAATCTGCTGCGGATTTAGCGGGTAAAACGATTGCCGTCACACGTGGTTCAATCGAAGATTTAGAGCTGAGCAAAGTCGCACCAAGCTCAACCACCATTAAGCGTTTTGAAGACAATAACTCGACCGTATCGGCTTTTTACTCAGGTCAGGTGAATTTGATTGCAACTGGCAACGTGGTCGCGGGAAGCTTAAGTAAACACTTTAGCAAAAAGCCGCTTGATACCAAATTCATTATTAAAAACTCGCCATGTTATATCGGTCTAAATAAAGGCGAAGCAGCTTTACAAGGCAAGCTCAATGCCATTATTAAAACCGCAAAAAGTAACGGTCAGCTCAATCGAATTTCGGTGCAATGGTTGGGTGCTCCTCTTCCAAAACAACTCTAATGTCACCCACGTCCGTTTGAATGAGAGATCGAGATGGCCTACGAGTTTGAGTTTTCCAGTGTTCTGCCCTACACCGGCATGATTGCCGAAGGGCTGGGCCGTACAGTGGTGCTAACACTGATTGGTACGGTGTTTGGCTTGGCACTGGGGGTGATTGGGGGAGCATGCCGTGCTTGGCGTATTCAACCGGTCAGTGCCATGTTTCGGATTTATGTCGAAGTGATCCGTAATACCCCGTTTCTGGTGCAGTTGTTTTTTATTTTCTTTGGCTTACCCGCCATTGGCGTGACCATGAATGCATGGACTGCATCCATTTTGGCCATGATTATCAATTTGGGTGCTTATAGTACCGAAATCGTTCGTGCTGGTATTCAGGCCACGCCCAAAGGTCAAATCGAGGCAGCAGCTTCACTGGCCATGACCCGCTTTCAAATTTTGCGACATGTGGTTTTGCCACCGTCACTGGGTCGGGTCTGGCCAGCGCTGTGTAGCCAAATTATTATTGTGATGCTGGGTTCTTCGGTGTGTTCGCAAATTTCGATGGAAGAACTCACCTTTGTCGCCAACTTTATTCAGTCGCGTAATTTCCGTGGCTTTGAAATCTATATTGTGGTGGCGGTGCTGTATCTGGTGTTGGCGGTATGCGTTCGCGCAATCTTGATGCGAATTGGACGTGTCTGCTTTAAAGGGAGCGTTTAATCATGATGATGATGCAAGAATTTACGCTCTGGAACATTATTCAAAATCTGCTGAATGGCTTGGGTTGGTCATTACTGTTATCGCTGATGGTGTTTGTGCTCGGTGGCTTGTGTGGCTTACTGGTTCTAATGCTTCGGATTAACCCAGATCCGATATTACAAAAAGTTGCTGTGGTGTATATCGAATTTTTTCAGGGTACGCCGCTGCTGATTCAATTATTTATGACCTTTTTTGGCCTGTCACTGTTGGGTATTGATATTTCACCATGGGCTGCTGCTGCCTTTTCACTCACAGCCTATGCCGCTGCCTATTTTGCCGAAATCTGGCGCGGCTGTGTACAAGCGATTCCAAGCGGTCAATGGGAAGCGGCTGCAAGCCTTGCGATGACACGTTTACAGCAGTTTCGTTATGTGATTTTGCCTCAGGCAACTCGTATCGCCATTGCACCAACAGTCGGGTTTTCCGTACAGATTGTAAAAGCCACTGCCGTTACCTCGATCATTGGTTTTACCGAACTGACCAAAACGGGTTCTGTACTGGCCAACGCCACCTTTGAACCATTCTTGGTTTTTGGATTGGTTGCGATCGGTTATTTCATCTTGTGTTATCCACTGTCTGCCTTGGCAGCTTATCTTGAGAAGAAACTTCATGGCTCTGCTACACATTCATAATTTGCATAAACGCTTTGGCGATCACCATGTACTCAAAGGTATTGGACTAGAAGTGGAAGCTGGTTCAGTGGTGTCGATTATTGGCCGCAGTGGTTCGGGCAAAAGTACTTTGTTACGATCAATCAATGGCCTCGAAACCATCGATGAAGGATACATCGAGGTCGATGGAACCTTACTTGAAGTCGGGCAAACCGATTTAACGGCACTGCGCCTAAAAGTCGGGATGATTTTTCAGCAGTTTAATTTATTTCCACATTTGAGCGTGATTCAAAATGTGATGCTGGCGGTCCAGATTGTCAAAAAAGTCGATAAGGCGGCGACTCGTGATCTGGCCATGCTGATGCTGGATAAAGTTGGTTTAAAACACAAAGCCGATGCCATGCCGAGTCAGCTTTCTGGCGGACAGCAGCAGCGTGTTGCGATTGCACGTGCATTGGCCATGTCGCCTAAAATCTTGCTCTGTGACGAGATTACCTCGGCACTCGATCCAGAATTGGTCAATGAAGTTTTGGCAGTCGTACGAGACTTGGCCCAAGATGGCATGACCTTGATCATGGTCACGCATGAAATGCGCTTTGCCCGTGACGTGGGCGATTACTTGCTGTTTATGCATGAAGGTCGCGTACATGAATACGGCCGTGCTAAAGAATTATTTGCAGCACCGCAAACCGATGAATTACGTTCGTTTATTCATTTAACTCACGCCTAAAACCTGTTCAGGGCAATTCATCTGCAGGATGTATTGCCTACTTTTTTCTACCGTCCTCAGTGATCTAAGATTACATAAATCACCTCGTTGAATACTGGACTCTTTGTAAAAATCTTATAAAAATAAAGAGAATAACACGCATAAATCAATGCCAGATGCTGGCTTATATGCATTTCAAAATCACATGATCACAATAAAGGAAATTGCAATGAGCGAGACTGAAAAAGAAAAAGCCGAGGTTGAAAAAGAAAAAAACGACAACAATCTAAGCTGGCAAGAGCGAATGGCAGTGGAAGAACACGAAAAGCTTTCGCCCCGCTTGGTTTATGAAATTATCCGCCGCGATGGCATTGAGGAGCTGAACCGTCCGACCAAGGCGCTGATTTTCTCGGGTATTACCGCAGGCGTGATTATCAGCTTCTCCTTTGTTTTTAAGGCCATTCTAACCGCCTACTTGCCCGCAGATACACTTTGGGTAGATCTGGTCACCAACATGGGCTACACGGTCGGATTTGTACTGGTCATTATTGGACACATGCAACTTTTTACCGAAAACACCATTACTACGGTGGTTCCACTCTTTAATCCGTTTACCTTTGATAAGCTCAAAGGCGTATTTCGGCTGTGGAGTATTGTATTTGTCTGCAATTTAATCGGAACGGCGCTGGCGGCCTTATTTTTACTCAACGCCCAGCTTTTTCCACCAGAAGTTGATCAGGCTTTACACGAGCTGGCCCATCATGTAGCTGCGTTGAGTGCCACAGACAATATTATTAAGGGAATCCCTGCGGGTATCCTGATTGCATCCTTGGTCTGGATGCTCCCTTCGGCCACCAACAAGTTTTTACTGATTTTCTTTATTACCTATCTGATGGGTTTGGGCGGATTTACACATGTGATCGTCGGCTCGGCAGAAATGGCCTACTGGGTATATCAGGGGCAGGCATCGCTTTATGACTATGTGCTTCAGTTTTTACTTCCGACCACCTTGGGCAATATTTTGGGAGGAACAGGCGTGTTTACCTTACTGATTTACGGACAGGTGAATGAAGAACTGGACTAATCGTGCAGCGTCTTGATCGGTAGTGGTCGCCCAAACAAAAAGCCCTGAAAACTAAAGCATTGGTTTTCTTTTAGGCAGTCGAGCTGCTCTTGAGTTTCGACGCCTTCGGCGACAATATTCAAATCAAGCAGATGCGCTAAACGGATAATCGTATTCACAATCGCCAGATCGCGCGGATTATCCACAATATTTTTTACAAAGGATCGATCGATCTTGAGCTGATCTAAAGGCAATAGCTTCAAGTAATTCAGCGATGAGTAGCCCGTGCCAAAATCGTCCATCGAAAAGCGAACGCCAATTTCGATCAGTTTTTTCATTTTTTGAATTGAACTGTGCATATCGCGATAAAACATACTTTCGGTCAGTTCTAAACGCAGGCGATGAGGATTGGCCTCTGTTTCGCGAATGATCTGCATGACGTTGTCTTCAAAATCGGATTGGCGAAATTGCTGTACACTAATATTGACCGATACCGTCCAGTGCGCCGAATGTTCATGCTGGCTCCATTGGTACAACTGCTGACAAGCCATCCGTAACACGCGATTGCCAATATGATGGATCAGATCCGATTTCTCGGCCTGTTCAATAAATTCGCCAGGTAAAATCAGCCCCCGTACCGGATGAATCCAGCGCAATAATGCTTCATAGCCAATAATGGTTTTATGCTGATCCACAATAGCCTGATAATACAACTCGAACTCATCTCGAATCAGCGCCTGCCGTAAATCTGAAATGAGCGAGGCGCGTGACACCACCTGCGATTCCATCAAAGGATCGAAGGTACAAATGCAGTTTTTTCCGTTGGCCTTGGCTTGATAGAGCGCCATATCCGCATATTTGAGCAGTGCATTTTGTGGAATGGAATCATCTTTAAATACAAAAATTCCGATACTGGCACTGGTTTGAATGACCTGATTTTCAAGTACAAAAGGCTGATAAATCACTTGAGAAATACGCTCTGCAATCGAATGTGCCTGCTGATGCGCTGTGGCCTCATCTTCACTTAAGTGAGACAGAATAATCAGCAGCTCATCACCACCCAGACGTGCCGTGGTTTCTGTTTCCCGCACACATTTGCTGACCCGTTTCGCCACCATTTTGAGTAAATGATCGCCGTAGTCGTGCCCCAAGGTATCATTGACCGTTTTAAAGTTGTCCAGATCCATCATCATGATTGCACTATGATGTTGCTCGTCTTTACTGGCCTGAATCACCTGCTTTAGTCGCTCTTTGACATAGCGTCGATTGGGCAGTCCGGTTAATTCGTCATACAGCGCCATGTACTTGGCATGATCTTCGGAAGATTTCAACTGCGTGATATCGGTTCGGATAGAAATATAATTCTTTAATAAACCATTGTTGTCTTTAAGCGGCACAATGGTGGTATCGACCCAGTACAAATTGCCATGTTTGGTACGATTACAGATCTCACCTTTCCAAATCTGTCCTTGAGCAATGGTTTTCCACATGGTTTTAAAAAATGTCCGTGGATGATAGCCCGAGTTGATAATTTTATGCGTGCTGCCCACCAGTTCGTGATATTCATACTGCGAGATATCACAAAATTTCTCGTTCACATGGGTGATGATGCCACGATGATCGGTGATGGCCACAATCGAATGCGCATCGATCGCCAATTTGTAGTTTTCAAAATCTTTCAGAATTTTCGCAAGCTGCTGCTGCATGCTAAGCTGATCAGCTTGTTCAATCACACTGAGGGTGATGCCCGCGACCTGCTGATCGCCTGAAAAATAAGGCGATACAAAGGCCATTTTAGAGAGAGTGCCCTGCTTGTGACATTGAATCTGCCAGCAGGCCTGTCCCGAGTGTCCCTCAATTGCGGGTTGCAATAAGGGATAAATATGCTGCCACCAGTCATCTGGAAGTAGATCTTGCAAATCGCGTTGCTGACATACCGCGACATCCATGTTAACGCGTTCAAAGAATGCGGCATTTCCACCACACACCGTCATATTTTTATTTAAATAAGTGATGCTATTAACTGTATGATCCAGATTTAAACTACTTTCCACTTTTATATCAGCACTATTTTATTTTATAGACAAATCTGTCTATAAGTATAACATCATTTGTCACCCGTTTTATTTGGCATAAAAAATCTATTTAAATATTAGAAACATACTTTTACTATAAATTATAATTTTTTAAATTGTTCATTTTTAATAGATTAATTTGAAGATATATTCATGATTAACGGATCGATGGTATTTGATCCGTTATAATCTGCTTAAGCATTATGACATTTTATCTGTTGTATCATTTTCTAAATCCACCAATAACTTTGCAGGATAGACACGATCCCAGTTTTCTTTAAATTTTTTATGGATCGCATCGATTTCAAAGGTACTGGTTTTCGCAACCTGTTGCGCATGTTGAATATCTCGCGCGCGCATGTATGCAATTCAAACTGCTTCAACATCCATTCTTTTTTACCCATTTTTCTCATAATTCTATTGATAGAACTCTCATCTTCCTTGATGGGAGTTCCTTTGATTATTGTTGCTGCTGCTCGTGTTGCCAGCGACGTTGCTGTAAACGCTCACCTTCGACTTCACGCTTGTTTCGGGCGTATTCGTATAGCTTGGTGCCTTTGAGTTCAGGCGGCAAATACTCTTGCTCTACAAAATGCTCCGGATAATGATGTGGATACAGATAATCCACACCATAGCCCTGCTGCTTCATCAGTTTGGTCGGTGCGTTGCGTAAATGCAATGGTACAGGCAAATTGGCGGTTTTTTCTGCCAAAGCCAAGGCCCGATCGATGGCCAGATAAGTGCTGTTACTTTTTGGACTCGTAGCCAGATATACAGCACACTGGCCCAAAATAATTCGCGCTTCGGGCATGCCCACAGCCTGTACTGAGCGAAAACATTCCCCTGCCAACAGCAATGCATTTGGGTTGGAGTTGCCAATATCTTCAGAAGCGGCAATCAGCATGCGTCGTGCAATAAATACGGGATCTTCTCCGCCTTTAAGCATTCGTGCCATCCAGTACAGCGCTGCATCCGGATCACTCCCGCGAATCGATTTGATAAAGGCCGAAACGATATCGTAATGCTGTTCACCCGATTTGTCGTAGCGGGCAATATTTTGTTGTGCCACCTTAACCGTTACAGCATTGGTGACCAGATTTTCCTGATCAGGCTCAAAAGTACTGGCAATTAAGTCGATCAGGTTGAGTGCCTTACGGGCATCACCAGCGGCGAACTGAAGCAGCGCATCGTATTCTTCAATATGAATATGGCGCGCTTTTAAAAAGGCATCCGAATCGAGCGCTCGATCAATTAAGCGTTGTATGGCATTTGCATCGAGCACATTCAAGGTATATACCTGACAACGCGACAATAGCGCACCATTCACCTCAAACGACGGGTTTTCGGTGGTGGCGCCAATCAGGGTAATCTTGCCTTTTTCAACCGCGTTCAGCAGCGCATCTTGCTGCGATTTATTGAACCGATGAATCTCGTCAATAAATACCACGGGAGTCAACAGGTCGCCACTTTCGGCAATCACCTCACGTAGCTCTTTAACCCCGGTATTGAGTGCAGAAAGACTGATAAAAGGCCGATCTACCGCCTGTGCCAACAGCAATGCAATGGTGGTTTTTCCCACTCCGGGTGGCCCCCAGAAAATAATCGAGGGCAAATGGCCCTGATCAATCATCTGACGCAGTGGCGCATGTTCACCCAGCAAATGATCTTGTCCAATAATTTCTGATAAATCGCGTGGACGTAAACGTTCGGGAAGTGGAATATGAGTATCTGACATCATCAAAGACTTTATGGGGTTTTCCTGTAGTCTATTGCGTCTGGTGCAAATCTACAATTTGAATCTACACTGCAACTGATCATTTGTTGTGATTAGACTGAATAAGCTGCGTAAGCGTGGCATAGGCGGCACGAATGCGGGCTTCATTGGGAAAATTACGGTTTGCCAGCATGACCAGTCCAATCTGCTCACTTGGAATAAATACCACATAGGCTGCAAAGCCATTGGTTGCACCAGTTTTGTTTAGCCAAGTTTGTGCTGGCGCTTTGACCGGATGAGCAATCGGCTGAGCCGGCTGTGCATTTAGCGCCATTTGAGTTGAATTACCGGCCAGCAAAGTGTCTAAAGCAACAGGATAGGCATACTGCTCCCACCCCAAACCTTGCTGCATAGGTCCAACCTTAAAATAAGCGATTTGTGTGCTTTCCACTGCTTGTTGCAGGGCAGGTTTGAGTCGCTGTGGATTCAGCTCAGCATCTAAAAACTTGAGCATATCGGCTGAGGTACTTTTGAGCCCATACGCCTGTGCATCAAACATCCCCGGTGAAACCCGAATCGCTTGTTTAGCCTTATAGCCCCACGCGTAATGTGGCATCTGAGCAGTTGGAACCTGAATATAAGTATGGCGCATGCCCAGCGCTACCAGCAAATTGCGCTCCATTAAGGTGGTGTACGGGGCTTTCATGGCTCTCGCCGTCAGTTCTCCCATCAAACCAATGCTCGGATTAGAATATTCACGAATACGGTCTGGGGCTGCTTTGGGCTGCCACTGCTGAAAATACTTGACCATGTCGGATTGAGTGGTGACCTGCTCGGGAAACTGTAGCGGAAAGCCCCCTGCGGTATAGGTACCCAAATTCAGTAGCGTAGCCTGATTCACGGCGCTTTGTTTTAACTCTGGAAAATACTGTGCGGGATGATCGCTGAGTTTCAGGTTGCCCTGTGCTTGTGCATAACCTGTTAGGGTCGCTGTAAACAGTTTACTCACGGAACCAAGTTCAAATAGTGTTTGCTCAGAAACCGCCTGCTGGGTTTGTACGGATGCCACACCATAATGACGGTAGTAATGCCGTCCATGCATGGTGACTGCAACGGACATACCCGGAATCTGATACTGATCGATCAATGGCTGAAAATGCTGATCGATTTGATGCTGGACTTGCTGCGCACTCAGCGGCTGAGCGGCGACTGCAGTGCAGGAAATGAATCCTGCCATGCAGCCGGTAAAAGTGAACGATGCGATACGATGTAAATAAGTGGATTTCATTTAAAGTCTGTCGGTTGATGATTTGGGCATTAATTTGAGTAGGCTGGCATTTGCGCCATCTTGAATCACCCAAAGACTTCCATCTTTGGCGGCATGCACGCCTCGAATCCGATGTTGCATATCAATGCGCTGTACTTCCTGTACGGGTTGCGATTGAAGATCAACCACCACAATGGATTCAGAAGATAACCCGCCGATAATGGCTTTATCTTTCCATGCTGGAAAGGCGCTATGCTGGTAAATAATCATACTGGACGGAGAAATAACCGGTGTCCAGCTCACCTCAGGCGCTTGAAATTCTGGGCGAGTATCGTGATCGGGAATTGGCTTTCCTGAATAATGATCACCATTGGAAACAATCGGATAGCCATAGTTGGCACCTTTCACAATCCGATTCAGCTCGTCACCGCCTTTGGGGCCCATTTCAACGACCCACAACTGACCTTTGGCATCGAAGGCCATACCCAACGGGTTACGATGACCCAGTGACCAGATTTGCGCAGCAACACCACCTTGACTGGCGAATGGATTCCCGGTTGCTGGCGTGCCATCGTCATTTAAGCGCACAATTTTGCCCAAATTCGACGTCATATCCTGCGCTGGATCAAACTTTTGTCGTTCGCCCGAACTGATCCAGAGTTTACCTTCCTGATCAAAAGCTAAACGATGTGCATAGTGGCCCTGTCCCGACATTTTGGGCACTTGCGTCCAGATTTTTTGAATATCGGTCAAACGTGGCTGTGCTGCACGGGTCTGATCGAGTTTGGCGCGGATTACCACTGCACCGTATCCACCGGTGCCTGCCTCAGCATAGCTCAGATAAATCCAAGAATTTCGCGCGTAATCGGGATGCACAATTACATCGCCCAATCCGCCCTGCCCGCCATAACTGACTTTCGGCACACCCGCAACCTCAAGACTTTTTTGAGTGGCTGGGTCAAATAGTTTAAGCTTGCCTTGACGCTCGGTGATCAGTAATCGATCATCGGGCAATGTGGTCAGCGCCCAAGGCTCATCAAATTTGGCAACCGCTTCCTGGTTAAATGTTTGCTCTACGCGGGTTGCCTGTTGCACGCTTGAGCTGCTTTGCGAATTGGATTGGGGTGCTTTGGAGTTGGTGTTGTTTGCACCGCACGCCCCCAACAAAATAAAGCTACTACACAGTATCGACGTGGCAAATTGCTTCGTCATCTCGTTATACTCCTGAGTCTTTGATCTTGTAGCATAAAAAATTCAGACTCGGCACAATGCTGTGAATATGTAGTTTTGTTTTACCAGATATGTCGAGAGACTAGCACAGTCAATCAAGACGACTAGATTGAGGGATCATGCTCTTTGAGCGTTTGTACAATTTTACAGTCGTCGATGGTCGTACTTGACTGACAACGTTGCCTGAGTTGTTGCAGCTCGGTTTTAAAGCGTTCAAACTGTTTGATTTTTTCATTGATGTGGCCCAAATGTATTTCGATCGCCTGATCGACCAGCGTACATTGCTGTTCAGAATGCTCCAGCAATTGCTGCAATTCCTCAATCTCTTTTAAAGACATCCCAAGCTCTCGACAATGTCGTATAAAAATCAGTTGATCCAGTGCCTGATCATCATAGTAACGATAGTTATTGTCTGCACGTTTGGGTGCTTTGAGCACACCACGTTTTTCATAGAAACGGATGCTGTCGACAGAAACCTGCGATTTTTTTGCCAATTCACCAATTAAATATTTCATCATGTGCTTGACCTTGGAGCGGCTCCAGCCTTTTTACTCAGCTTATCCCATACTGAGGAACTTGCATATGGCTGGCTGCTGTCAACATCACCCACCCGAAAAATATCAGAGTGCTAAATTTAAGACGGCATTATGGATTGCACTTTTACTAAATCTTGGCATGTTTTTGATTGAAGTTTTCGGCGGTGCACATATTGGCTCGACTTCGCTATGGGCCGATGCACTGGATTTCTTGGGTGATTCCGTCAATTACATCATCTCGATTTTTGCGTTGGGCATGAGTCTGTACTGGCGGGCCACCGTTGCACTGCTTAAAGGCCTGACCATGGGGATCTTTGCCCTGATTGTATTGCTTAAAGTACTCTGGTCGATATTCTACGGCATGGCGCCTGAAGCAATGGCTATGGGTGCAATTGGCTTTATGGGCTTAATGGCCAATCTGATCAGCGCGCTTGTACTGTTTGCCTTTCGCGATGGCGATGCCAATATGAAATCGGTGTGGCTGTGTAGCCGTAACGATGCGATTGGAAATTGCGCCATTATGCTGGCTGCACTCGGTGTGTTTGGTACCCAAAGCATCTGGCCCGATCTGGTGGTGGCCTCAATCATGGCCTTTTTGGGTTTGACTGCCGCATGGAGCGTTACTCAGCAATCACTTCAAGAGCGTCGGGACAGCCAAGTCATACAAAGCCGTACAGCAGATTAACGAATCCAGCGTACGATGTATTCCTCGATATCGTCTTCATGTACCTCGGTTTCTGAAATACATCGCCCTGCTGCTGATTTGCGTGCTTTCAGCATACTTTGCCTTGAGCCCGTATTTAAATAATGCCATGAAGGTAAGTTTTTCCCCTCATTTAAGCGCCGATAGGCACAGCTCGACGGTAACCAACGAATGCTTTGCAAACGCTCAGGTGTCAGTTGAATACAGTCGGGCACGCTGGCTTGACGATTTTCATAATCAGAGCAACGCGCAGTGTTGCAGTCGAGCAGTTTGCAGGCCACCTGCGTATAGGCAATCTCATGCGTGTCTTCATCTTCAAGTTTAATCAGACAGCACAGGCCGCAACCGTCACACAGGGCTTCCCACTCTGCTGTATTGAGTGCATCGAGCGGATAGTGTTTCCAAAATTGGGGACGCAGTGCGGTGGTCATAGTGAATATCTCGGTACCAGAGCCTAAAGTATAACACTCTTTGCTGGCCCTTCGTGGTTGAGCGACCTTGTAACAAATGTTTCCTCAAGATGCTGTGTTTTATACATTTTCGCCACATAAACAACACATAGCCATCTGAAATTTCGCTCTATATTGAAAGAACGATAAATATAAGGAGATCAAAAAAATGTTCCGTTGGGCGATTATATTTGCAGTGATTGCACTTATTGCGAGTCTGTTAGGGTTTGGTGGCGTTGCTGGCTTGTCCAAAGATTTCGCAGTGATCTTACTCGTAGTTGCTGTTATTTTGGCAATTATCGGATTTATCTCGCGTGGTAGGGTATAACGATTCATTCGTGTCTATACGCTTCAACCATAAAAAAGAGGGACCGTACTGTACGGTCCTTCTTTTTTATCTTGAAAATCTGACATCAACCCACTATTTTTTTTGAACATCCTGAGACCATGTAGCAGGCTCTTTGAGTCACATAGTGCCTGATCTGCACAAGCTGACTTTTATTCTTTATAAGGATTTAACCCATGACAGCATCGATTATTACCCGTGAAATTGAGTACACCGCAAAGGACGGCACCCATCTGATTGGTTTTTTTGCAGCCCCCGCTACTAAAAGCCCGGTTGCAGGTGTGATTGTGGCACCTGAATGGTGGGGTCGCACCGACTATACGCTACAGCGTGCTCGTGAATTGGCCGAGCATGGTTATGCGGCACTGGCGATCGATATGTATGGCGAGAAAAAAGTGACCACAGAGGCAGCCCAGGCCAATGAGTGGATGACGCAAACCTTTCAAGATCCAGATACCATCGTCACACGTGCAACAGCGGGTCTTGAAACACTCCAAGCACAACCTGAAGTGGATGCAAGTCATGTGGCCGCGATTGGATTTTGTTATGGCGGTAAAGTTGTGCTCGATCTGGCACGCGAAGGCGCGCCCTTAAAAGCGGTCGTTTCGTTTCACGGCACACTCGCCCCGAAAGCACCTGCACAAAAAGGACAAATTCAGGGTGAAATTTTAGTATTACATGGTGAAAAAGACAGCATGGTCACACTTGAAGATGTTGCTAAATTCAAAGAAGAAATGAACAATGCAGAGGTGGACTACAGTGTCGTGGTATTGGAAGGTGCCAAACATGGCTTTAGTAACCCGCTTGCCGATGAACGAGCCAAAGCAAATGGGGTAGATTTAGGCTATAGTGCACAAGCAGAGCAAGACAGTTTGGCTGCTATGTATGCCTTACTTGAACGTCATCTGTGTGCAAAGTGATGTATAAACGGTGCTGGGACACAAGGGTTTAAAGAACAACATCAATCGAGGATATGAAAATGACAGAGAAAAAATGCCCTTATTGTGAATTTGACGACTACGACGTCATTGATAAAAATGATTTTGGTGTAATTTTGCCCGAGGCAAATCCTCTGTCCAAAGGACACTCCATCATCATCCCGATTCGTCATGTCAGTTCTTTTTTTGAAGTGACAGATAAAGAGCGTAAAAGCCTGCTTTCTTTACTCGAACTTGCACGTAATGAACTCAAACTTCGTCATCAACCCGATGGTTTCCATGTGGCTTTTAATGACGGCGATGTCTTTGGAGAAGCGTCTGAGCATCTGCATATTCACATCATTCCACGCTATAAAGGGCAGCAGCTCAAGCTCGATAAGCGCTGGGGGATTGTGCAAGACTAAACCGGCACACGCATAGTATCAGCTTAGGGACGATCAATGATCGTCCCTTTTGCATAGCTTTACTTGCAACGGATAGCTGTGATAATTCAATTTGGGTATACTGACCCCTTCCCTGCCGCTGTATGTTTTCATGTCTGATTTCTGTTTTTCCGATGCATTGCTGACTTGGTTTGATCAACATGGCCGACACGACTTGCCTTGGCAGGTAGCCGATGACCCTTATAAGGTTTGGGTCTCTGAAATCATGTTGCAGCAGACACAAGTCAAAACCGTATTGCAATATTTTGAACGCTTTATGACGCGCTTTCCCACTGTCGATACGTTAGGCAGTGCCACATGGGATGATGTCGCGCCCTACTGGGCCGGTCTGGGCTATTATGCGCGGGCACGCAATCTGCATAAGGCAGCAGGCATCGTACATCGGCAAGGTCATTTTCCTCACGATCTAGACGGCTGGATGGCCTTACCCGGAATTGGACGCTCCACAGCTGGCGCATTGATGTCGCTCGGATTACGTCAGTATGGCGTGATTATGGACGGCAACGTCAAACGTGTCTTATCACGTTTTTTGGCACTTGAAGATGACTTTAGCAAACCTGTCAACGAGCGCATGCTGTGGCAGATTGCAACGCAGCTCTGCCCTCGGCAGCGTAATCACGACTATACCCAAGCGATTATGGATTTAGGTGCAACCATTTGTACGCCTAAAAAACCGTTGTGTTTGTATTGTCCGATGCAGCAGCACTGCAAGGCACATCAGCAAGGCATTGAAAGTGAATTACCTTTTAAGAAGCCCAAAAAACCAGTGCCGATACGCCACGCCGAAGTACTGTTAATCCAGTCGGAACAACAGTGGTTTTGGCAGCAACGCGATGCAAGCGGACTTTGGGGTGGCTTGTGGTGTCTCCCGATTATCGAGCATTCAGGCGAGGTACAGCAATGGGTTAGGGAGTATGGTCTCAGTCCACTGGCACAAAACGTACAGATCAGCCACAGCTTCACCCACTTTACCTGGGTGTTGAATGTACAGATGTTTCACGTGGAACATGATCAAAAGGAGCATCTGATGAGTGCAGCTGCCGGCGAGTGGCTTAGCCCTGAAGAGGCAACATCTCGAGGTATTCCCACCGCGATGAAAAAATTGATCTCTGCGCTGGATTCATGACATAGTGATGCCCAAAAGACACATCCAAGGAGGAGCTGTGCGCCCTTTTTTTGTCTATATTGGGATCATCTTTGTAACGGTTGTGTTGTCTGCCTGTACCACAACACCCAAAAAAACAACGCCTCTGCCCAGCGCAGATCTGGCACGATTAAAGGCCACCCCGCTCAGCCATCGCCTGCCCATTCCGGTGAAAGGCATTCAACGCGATGCACTCAGTGACACATGGGGAGCTGCGCGCAGTCATGGTCGTCGGCATGAAGGCATCGATATACTTGCTCCACGTGGAACAAAAATATACAGCACCACCGATGGGATTGTTGCAGACTTACGAGACAACAACTTAGGTGGTAAAGTCATCTGGATTATTGGTCCGGCCGCTTCATGGCATTATTATGCCCATCTGGACGGACACAAACGTGGTTTAAGCGTGGGTGATGCTGTCAAAAAAGGCGAGCTGATCGGGTATGTAGGCAATACCGGAAATGCACGCCATACCCTTCCCCATTTGCATTATGGGCTTTATCTGGACGGAAAAGGCCGTGGTGCAGTAAACCCTTATCCATATTTACGTTAGGAACTTAAATGATGTCTGAAGCTTTGGTTAATCGACTGGTCGAATTTGCCGAATCGGGGAATCAACAAAAAATCTGTATAGATGGTCAAAGCTATCAAGGCTGGATCATGGAAATTACAGAGGATGCCCTCTTGATCAGTACTGGCTATGCCGATAAATCAGGTCAGGATTTCTGGATCAAGTTTGAAAACTTAGAACGCGCAGAATTATATTATTGGGACACATCGTCCGATCAGTGGACGCGTTTTACATTATAACAATAGATTAAGATTTAATTTCAAGGAGCATAAGATGAGTGTTCGGCGCTGTGGCTGGTGTTCTACAGATCCTGTGTATATGGCTTATCACGATCATGAGTGGGGTAAACCCGAACATGATGAAGCCAAACTCTTTGAAATGTTATGCCTCGAAGGTCAACAAGCTGGGCTTTCGTGGATCACGGTGTTAAAAAAGCGAGAAGCTTATAGACAACATTTTTTTCAGCATTCCATTGAAGAAATTGCCAAGTTCACAAATGACCAACTGGAACTCAAATTAGAGGATAAAGGCTTGATCCGACACATCGGCAAGCTCAAAGCCATTCGTGATAATGCGATTGCTTGGCAATCACTTAAACATCAGACACAGGATGTTTCAACATGGTTATGGGAAAAGGTGCAGCATCAACCAATACTTAATGATGTACAAGATTATCGGCAAGCCCCGGCTCAAACAGAGCTCAGTGTCCAGTTGTCTAAACAACTTAAAAAACTTGGATTCAAATTTGTAGGACCCACGACCTGTTATGCATTTATGCAGGCTGTAGGCATGGTGAATGATCATGAAGATGATTGTTCGTTTAAATGAGTCAAGCATTAAGGATGTCAATCATGAGCAGTAATGAAATTCAAGCTTACGCCGCAATGAAAGCTGGCGAAGCACTCGTGCCGTATACATTTGATGCCGGTGAACTATTGCCCCATCAGGTAGAAGTCAAAGTCGAATATTGTGGGCTGTGCCATTCCGATGTTTCGGTCATCAACAATGAGTGGCATTCTTCAGTTTATCCGGTGGTAGCAGGTCACGAAGTCATTGGTACCATTACGCAGCTTGGCAGCGAAGCCAAAGGGCTCAAACTGGGTCAACGTGTCGGGATTGGCTGGACGGCAGAAAGCTGCCAGGCCTGTGATCAGTGTATCAGTGGTCAGCAGGTCTTGTGTACTGGTGAAAATACCGCAACCATTGTTGGCCATGCGGGTGGCTTTGCCAATAAAGTCCGTGCTGGCTGGCAATGGGTCATTCCCTTACCAGACGAACTTGATCCAACCAGTGCCGGGCCACTGTTGTGCGGTGGAATTACCGTGTTTGACCCCATATTAAAACATCAGATTCAAGCCATTCACCACGTTGCCGTGATTGGGATTGGCGGACTGGGTCATATGGCCATCAAGCTGCTAAAAGCATGGGGCTGCGAAATTACTGCGTTTAGTTCAAATCCAAGTAAAACCGACGAACTCAAAGCCATGGGTGCCGATCACGTGGTCAATAGCCGTGATGATGCCGAGATTAAATCGCAACAAGGTAAATTTGATTTACTGCTGAGTACGGTCAATGTGCCTTTAAACTGGAATGCGTATCTAAACACATTGGCACCTAATGGTACTTTCCACTTTTTGGGTGTGGTGATGGAGCCGATTCCTGTACCTGTCGGTGCACTACTTGGAGGTGCTAAATCACTAACCGCCTCGCCTACTGGCTCGCCTGCTGCCTTACGCAAGCTGCTCGAATTTGCTGCCCGCAAAAATATCGCGCCGCAAATCGAGATGTATCCTATGTCGAAGCTCAATGATGCGCTTGAGCGTCTACACTCGGGCAAGGCACGTTATCGAATTGTGCTCCAAGCCGATTTTTAATCTGCTCGCGTAAATCTGGTGATCGCTTGTGATCGCCAGATTTTAACCATGCTGTTTCACCCAATCTGCCAAAAAGATAATCGCTGCATGATAGTCACGCCGCAAAGCGTGTCCCACACTCAGCCGGATAAAATGTCCATAACGCTGATCTTCACCAAATACCGTACCCGGAACAATATTGATGCCGTGTTGCTGGGCAACCTCGTATAACGTCATACTATTGATTGTTTCGGGTAGCTCAAGCCATAAGGCATAGCCCCCTTGAGGCTGACTCAAACCAATGCTTAAAGGCGCAAATGCATTTAAAATCGCGTCTCGATAGGCTTCGACCTGTTGAAGCAAACGTGGATATAACTGATTCAGATGCGCACGGTAGGCACGACTAAAAATAAAATCGGCCAGCGCCAGTTGCAATGGTGTATTCACAATCATGTTGTGTGAAAGAAACTGTGGACGCATGGATTCGAGCTGTGCCCCGATACAAAACCAGCCGATTCTATACGCGCTCGATAATGATTTTGACACCGAACTGACCCAGACCACATACCCTGCCTCGTCCCAGTGTTTGATTGGTCGCGGGCGCTGCCCGTTGTGACTGCATTCGGCGTAGATATCATCTTCTAAAATAATACATTCATAACGTGCCGCTAACTGCGCAATGGTCTGCTTATCCTGATCGGCCAAACAATAGCCCAAGGGATTTTGGTAATTGGCCGTGAGCAAACACAATTTCGGCCGATGCTGCTGCATGGCCTGTTCAAGGCGTAATAGATCAATGCCGCTATGGTCTGCTGGAATCTCGATAATATGTCGATTTAAACCCGCCAGCATTTGCAGCTGTCCGTTAAAAGTCGGCGTTGGAATCAGGACACTATCGCCTTCACGACTTAACTGCTGAATCAATAACGACAATGCCGGCATACACCCATTGGTGATAAAGATATCACTGGGTGCCACATAAATGCCGTCTTCACGCCAGTGTTCACTTAGTGCCTGACGTAAGCGCAAATGGCCCTGTTTTTCACAATACAAAAAATCTTCAGGTTTACAATATTTCAATGCGCGTTGTATCGAGCGACGCAAGCCATCGATTGGCACCAGCTCAGGGCTAAGCTGAATGGCACCAAAGGGAATCAAATGATTTTGAATAGAGGCTTCCTGAATCTGATTTTGTAACATCAGATTGGAAACCTCACGTGGCATCGATTCAAATTCAGGGCTGACGGGTAAACGACTCAACCCACTTCTGGGTTTGACAAAATAGCCCGATTTTGGACGGACATAGATCAACCCCTGCGCCTCAAGCCATTCATAACAACTTTTTGCAGTGCTGACACTCACATGATGCTGGGCTGCAAAATCACGCAAAGAACTTAACTTCTGCTGCGGCAATAACTGTTGCTGATAAATTTTATGTGCAATCTGCTGTGCCAAGCGCTGATAGTGAAAGGCCATATCTGTACCGCTTTTTTATAAAAATCTGTATCTGTATTGATCCATACAAACCGATTAACCTCTAAAAAGCAACATATATGAGATAACACCATGAAAAAATTAGGATTTATATTTACATTTATATTCCTGTTGAGCGCCTGTCATCCGCTCGATGAGAAACAGCAGCAGCAAGATTATATTTGTCAGAGTATGATTCAGGGCTATCTTAAAATGCAGCAACTGTATGATTTTCGACTCTGGCAGCGCGAGTCGCATACTCCCAACCAGATCCGCTATCAGTATCGTCCAGCCAGTGAGCATGGCATGCTGATCGGCACATTAAAAACCGAGCAATTGGTGTTTGAATGCAGCCAGAATCAAAATCTGTTTCGTATACAGCGCCCCAACGAACATGCATCCTTATTGCAGGTTCAGCTTCCAAGTGCCACACAATCATTCATCTGGCGTTGAAAATTGATCTTTTAGCTCATCGGCCAAAAAGTCGATGAATAAGCGGATGCGGTTTGGCAAGTGCTTTTGCTGATAGTACACCGCATGAATATGCTGAAGCTGGCACTCAATTTGATCTTCAAACAATGCCACCAGTCGGCCTGCTTGTAGGTCTTGCCAGATCTCGAACTCAGATAAACGTGCAATGCCGTGGCCACTCAATGCCAGCTGACGGACAGTTTCACCACTGGAGGCAGTAATTTTAGGTTCAATCCTGTAATACTCCTCACCCACCTTGAGGGGCCATGTATTTAAATATACCGGACGGCTAAAGCCAATGGTCTGATGCGTATTCAGTTCATGTGAATGTCGGGGATGCCCATGTTCGGCCAGATATTCAGGACTGGCCACAATATAAAGCCGGCTTTTGCAGATCAGGCGTGCATGCAAACTGGAGTCATGCAATGCGCCAAAACGAATCGCAACATCTGTTTTGTGTTCAAGTAGATCAATCACCTGATCGTTGTTATTGAGTTCGATCTCGATGTTGGGATAGCGCTGCATGAATTTTTTCATTAAGGGTGCAATCACGTGCAGCACAAACGGTGTGGCCGAATCGACGCGAAGCTGTCCCGAGGTATCACTGTCCGATTTTAACAGTGCCTCTTCGGCATCTGACAGATCGGCCAAAATCGTCCGTGCCCGTACCAAAAATAAACTGCCCTCTTGAGTGAGTTTAATTTTACGCGTGGTTCGTTCTAGTAAGGTCACATTGAGTTTTTTTTCAAGCCGGTTAAGTGCACGGCTAATACCCGATGGCGTTTGATTGAGTTGCTCTGCAGCCGATACAATCGATCCGGCATCGACAATACGAATAAACGCAACTAGCTCTTCTAGGGTCGATTTCATATCTAGATCATGATTCTTGACAAATACTCAATGATATTTTGCGTATTGCAGTATTTTTTCGCAACAATTATCACCGCAGAATAATCATCATTGTTTTAAATTCTTGCTCGCAGTCCGCGGGCGTAAAAAATAGGTACGCATATGATTCTTCCTGCATTTGGTTTAGGTACGTTTCGTTTAAAAGATCAGGTGGTGGTGGATGCGGTGAAAACCGCCTTAGAGGTCGGTTATCGCGCCATCGATACAGCCCAGATTTATGACAACGAAGCCGAAGTAGGTCAAGCCATTCAAGCCAGCGGTGTGGCACGTGACCAGTTATTTTTAACCACTAAAATCTGGGTCAGCAATCTGAACGAACAAGATTTAATCCCCAGCTTAAAAGACAGCTTGGTGAAACTCAAAACCGACGCTGTGAATTTAACCTTGGTGCATTGGCCTGCGCCACAAAAAAACATTGATCTGGTGGCTGTCATGCAGCTATTGATGCAGGCCAAACAGCAAGGCTTGACCCAGCATATCGGAATTTCAAATTTTAATATCGCACAAACGCAACTGGCAATCGATACGGTCGGTGCAGAGCACATTGCCACCAACCAGATCGAACTGAGTCCGTATCTGCAAAATGCCAAACTGGTTGATATGCTCAAACAGCATGAGATTGACGTTACCTCCTACATGACACTGGCCTACGGCAAAGTCTTGCAAGATCCCGTACTCAAGGCCATTGCGGCCCAGCATCAGGCCAGTACCGCTCAAATTGCACTGGCATGGGCGTTACAACGCGGTTTTGCCGTCATTCCGTCATCGACCCAGCGTGAACATCTGATTCAAAATCTGCAAGCACAGCAGATTCAGCTCAGTGCAGATGACATGCAACAGATAGCAGCGCTTGAGCGTAACGGTCGAGAGGTCAATCCGGCTGAACTTGCTCCTGAGTGGGACTGAGATTAGGCCATGAAACTGAACTTTCCTCTGCTCGCCTTGGCGATTGGTGCGTTTGCCATTGGAACCACCGAATTTTCACCAATGGGCTTATTGCCCAATATCGCCAGTGATTTACAGATCAGTATTCCGACAGCGGGAATGTTGATTACAGGATACGCCTTGGGCGTTATGCTCGGTGCACCGATCATGACACTTTGGCTGGGGCATGTGCCACGGCGCAAGGCGTTAATCTTACTGATGACACTGTTTACCGTGGGCAATATTTTAGCGGCACTGGCACCGAATTACTGGAGCCTGATGGCCGCACGCCTCATCACCAGTCTCAATCATGGCGCATTTTTCGGCATTGGTTCGGTGGTGGCGGCCAGTGTGGTTCCCGTACACAAACAGGCCAGTGCCGTAGCGGCCATGTTTATGGGCCTGACCATTGCCAATATTGGGGGAGTTCCTCTGGCCACATGGCTCGGTCAGACAATTGGTTGGCGAATGGCATTTTTAAGTATTTCGGGACTGGGGCTACTGACCATGATCTCGTTGTATCAAGCCTTGCCACAGGGGCAGTCGGGTCAACGTCCGAATATTCGAGCAGAACTAAAGGTGCTGACCCGGTTTCCCGTCTTGATGGCACTGCTGACCACGGTATTGGGCTCTGGTGCGATGTTTAGCCTCTACACCTATATTGCACCAAGTTTGCATCGCTTTAACGATGCAACACCGAGCTTTGTAACGCTGATGCTGGTTCTAATCGGGATTGGATTTTCGATTGGCAATCACTTGGGAGGCAGATTGGCGGATCTCGCTTTAAATGCAACGCTGATTGGTTTCTTATCGATGGTAATCGTGATGATGTTACTCTTTCCATGGTTGGCGCAAACACAACTGGGCGCAGCGATTGCCGTGATTCTCTGGGGCATTGCCACTTTTGGTCTGGTTCCTCCGGTCCAAATGCGCGTCATGAAAATTGCACATGAGGCGCCCGGGCTGGCATCATCGATTAATGTGGGTGCATTTAATTTAGGCAATGCACTGGGTGCCGCGGCAGGTGGCTGGGTCTTGAGTCAGCAGCTCGGTTATGCGGCCGTCTCCTACACCGGCGCTGGTTTAGCCGGATTAGGGTTACTGCTGGTACTGCTGCAAATGCGAGTGGCACAGACCGCGCATTCTCATGCCAAACCGTGCACCGACTAAATTTAAGCGTCCTCAGGGACGCTTTTTTATTGCTTTACCTTTATTGCTTTATTTTAACACGTCGGGTAAATAGACATTCGATACTGTGGACTGTGCCAGCTCTGTTTTCATTTTCATCAGCATTTGATAGGGCTGCTGCTCGACAAACATATTCACAAAACTCAGCGGAATACTTCCCGCAGGGTCGGCATAACCCGACGTGGTGACCTTTACTTTCTGCGCACCTAACTTTTGAAACGTCCAGTCTCCGACATAGTGATGTATGCGAATTCGGCCCGGCTGTTCGGGATATCCACCAGACAAGGCCATATTTCGAATCACGATACGGCCTGTCGCATCCTTACTCAAACTACTTTTCACCACCACATCACGATCTTTTAGCGGAAAAGGAAAATCGAGCACCATATACAGTACAAACTCGCCCTTCTTGTCGTCTCTCGACAAAATCTTGGTATCCCCCATATAAGGCACCCACTCTGGCGCACGAGCGACATCAAGTACCAAACTGACCGCCCGCTCAAGCGGCACATCATAGGTGGTTTCTGCCTTGTATTGAATCACCGGATTGGCCTCTGAACGATAGGTCCAGACCTTGATATTGTTGCGAACAAGGCTCAGTTTTTCGTTGGCAGGCGCACTTTGGGCAGATGTGGTCAATGTGAGCAGCAAGGCCAAAAGCCATGATTTTTTTTTCATATTGTTCTCATTATTTATGCCATACCGAGCAAGTTCGAGCAGTATCATTGGGTTGCACCAAAGCCAATTGCTTGACGCGGCTCAACGACAGACTTTATAGGTGGCAGCGCCTTATGGGTATTCGGTCATTTTTTATTTTAAGGCCAAATCGCCTCAATGTGAGACGATTTGATTTATTAAGAAGAATAAGAATGAAGCTTTATACGTCGATCTCGTTAAAACCCAGTACATCTTTCATGTCGTATTTGCGGGCATCTCGTCCGACCACCCATGCCGCAGCACGCACAGCACCCGATGCAAAATTCATACGGTTGGTGGCTTTGTGAGTGATCTCAACACGTTCACCTTCACCAATAAACATCGCGGTATGTTCACCGACGATATCGCCGCCACGGATGGTTTGAAAGCCAATACTTTGACGCTCACGCGCACCAGTATGCCCTTCACGACAATACACTGCATCGGTTTTCAAGTCACGGCCTAGGGTTTCTGCAATCGCCTCACCCATCATCAGTGCAGTGCCAGACGGCGCATCTACTTTATGACGATGATGTGCTTCAATAATCTCGATATCCACACTGTCGCCAAATACTTTAGAGGCAAGCTCAAGCAATTTAATTGAAACGTTTACCCCTACCGAATAGTTTGCAGCATACACCACTGGAGTACGCGTTGCGGTCTCGTTCAAAAGTTGCTTCTGTTGTTCTGAAAAACCTGTCGTGCCAATCACCATGGCCACACCAGCCTCAGCACACAGTTGTAGATGCTGCTCGGTCGCAACAGGTGCAGTAAAATCAATCACCACATCGCAGTCTTTTAATACTTCAGACAGGCTACCCGCCACCTTGACCCCAATCGATCCGATTCCTGCCAGCTCACCTGCATCTGTACCGACCAAGCTGCTTTCTGGGCGCTCAACCGCCGCCGCCAACTGATAGCCGGCCTGTTGCACAGCCTGAATAAGAATGCGACCCATACGGCCACCCGCACCCAAAACACCAATGCGTGGAGATGCTGACATAATTTTAATCCTGAAAATAGATAATCAAACGTTGCAGCCTACTATATCAAAACTCAGGCAGTGCGCTAAAAAAATCGCCATAAAAAAACCTGCCGAAGCAGGTTTTTTTCAGTATCACTTAATCGAACAAACGGTCGAGAAAGGATTTTTTCTTAGGTGAAGAACCGTGATCGTCTCCATCCAAGCTGGCTTGCAATTCTTTTAACAGTTCACGCTGACGGCTGGTCAAGTTTACTGGTGTTTCAACCACAATACGGCAAAGCAAATCACCGACCATGCTGCTACGCACTGGACGTACGCCTTTACCGCGCAAGCGGAACAGTTTGCCAGTTTGCGTGCCTTCTGGAATCTTTAAACTCACGCGGCCTTCAAGCGTTGGAATTTCAATCTCTTTACCCAATGCAGCATCTGCAATGCTGACCGGCACATCCATATATAGGTCTGCACCATCACGCTGAAAGATTTCATGCTCGCGTACCACTACTTCGACGTAAAGATCGCCAGACTGGCCATCACGTACCGCTTCGCCTTTACCGCTTAAACGTACACGGTCGCCGTTGTCTACGCCAGCAGGAATGGTCACTTCCAAAGTTTGCTGACGATCGGCAACGCCTGAACCATGACATGCATTACATGGATTTTTAATAATTTTACCTTGGCCACGACAGGTGCCACAGGTTTGCTGAACCGAGAAAAAGCCTTGCTGCATACGTACCTGACCCGAGCCATGACAGGTTCGGCAGGTTTCAACATCATTCGGATTTTTCGAGCCTTTACCGTCACACACCTCACACGGTGCTGGTGCAGTAAAGGTAATGGTTTTCTTCACGCCACGAACCGCTTCTTCAAGCGTAAGTTCCATGACGTAGCGCAGGTCTGAGCCACGGCGTTGACGCTGTTGCTGACGACCACCGCCGCCACCGAAGGCACCACCAAAAATATCGCCAAACTGACTAAAAATGTCTTCTGCGCTAAATCCGCCGAAACCACCGCCGCCGCCGCCAAAACCGCCTTCAAATGCATTATGACCCATACGGTCGTACATGCTGCGCTTTTCAGCATCGGACAGTACTTCGTATGCTTCAGAAGCTTCTTTAAACTTTTCTTCTGCTTCGTGGTTATCGGGGTTACGGTCCGGGTGATACTTCATCGCCAACTTACGGTAGGCTTTTTTGATCTCATCATCACCTGCGGTTTTCGAAACGCCTAAAACCTCATAATAATCTCGTTTAGCCATGACTGGCGATGCTCCTCACGGAATTTATTTAATACCTGATTGCGATTAAATTGGGGGCGTGCGTCATGATTACAAGGGAGATTGCAAAAAAAAATAACGGTTTTAAAAAACCGCTTTCTTTTTTAAATACTTAGACATGCCTTTAATCAATGCATTGAGCAAATACAGCCAGGCAATCGCAGCAAAAATCACACCGGCAATGGTCAACGCGGTAACCCAGAGTGCGCTGTTCCATGCAAAGAAAATCAGGGGAATAAACCAAAGCGAGGCAAATAAGGTCATGAGCAGAAATAACACGGTACTGTGCATGATCCAGACGCCGTGCGCCTGAATCCAGACTTCTGCATTTTCAACCAGAGCAACTTTTCGAGCCAGAAAATAGGCAACCACTGCTAAAACCACACTTGCCAATGCAAGAAACATACAGACATAAGAAATCGTAATATAACGACGATGCTGTTTTAATTGATCTTGCCCCATTCGTATCTAACCTCGAATCCATTGCATTTTTAGGTTTCATTGCAATGAATGTATGCTCTGTTTTTTTGTGTTAACAATAAGGTGCTACTATATTTGACTTTTCACTATTTCGCACCTTTTATTCGCAAAAAATTATGACAAAGTTGGCGTTTTTTTAACCTTAAACCATGCTGCATACAGTGCTGGCAAGAAAAATAAAGTCAAAAAGGTCGCCACGATCAATCCCCCCATAATGGCAACCGCCATAGGACCAAAGAAAATACTGCGCGATAACGGAATCATGGCCAAGACCGCAGCCAGCGCCGTCAGTAAAATCGGTCGGAATCGGCGCACGGTCGCATCGATAATAGCCGTCCATGGATCATGCCCGGCTGCAATATCCTGCTCGATCTGATCAATCAAGATCAG
Source organism: Acinetobacter soli (assembly GCF_000760595.1). Taxonomy (GTDB): domain Bacteria; phylum Pseudomonadota; class Gammaproteobacteria; order Pseudomonadales; family Moraxellaceae; genus Acinetobacter; species Acinetobacter soli. The sequence continues at coordinate 425,987 of NZ_BBNM01000002.1, forward strand.
TGAATTACGCATGATCATGCCTGAGAGCGCAATGGTGCCCAGCATGGCCACAAAACCAAAAGGTTTATTGAACAGCAATAAAAACAAGCTCACACCAATCAAGCCCAGCGGTGCAGTCAAAAACACCATCAGGGTTCGCGAGATACTTCGAAGCTGTAGCATCAGCAGCGTCAGCACTACGCCTAAAAATAGCGGCATGCCAGCATTGACCGATGCTTGGCCTTTAGAAGACTCCTCGACCGCACCGCCGACATCGATTAAATAACCGCTCGGCAACTGACTGCGCAACTGATCAATCGAGCTTTGCAGCTCAGACACCACCGTAGCAGGCTGTAAATCGGTGCGAACATCGGCACGAACCGTAATGGTGGGCAATCGATCTCGGTGCCAGATAATCCCATCTTCAAATGTAGCATTGATTTTGGCAATTTGCCCAAGCGGTACACTCTGACCGCTACTGGTCGGCACCGCCAGACTGCCCAGTGAGGCCACATCGGCACGTTCATTCTGATCACCGCGTAAACGGATTTCGATCAGTTCGGTTTTTTCGCGATATTGATCAATCACGCTGCCTGTCAGCGAGCTATTTAAGAAGTTGGCCAAATCAGTATTGCTAATTCCCAATTGACGCGCGCGTTCCTGATCAATTTCAAGTTGAATGCGTTTACTCGGTTCACCCCAATCCAGATGTACGTTATTGGCATTCGGATTTTGACTTACCGTCTGTGCTACTTTTTGTGCCCAGTCACGTACCAGATCCTGATCTTCTCCCGAAACACGATACTGGATGGGATAGCCCACGGGTGGGCCATTTTCAAGTAACGACACTCGCGTTCTGGCGTATGGCAGTAACAATTTAATCTCTCGCTCAAGTGAATGGCGAATCTGATTGCGGTTTTCAAGTGACGAAGCCAGCACCACAAACTGGGCAAAACTGGCCTGTGGAAGCTGTTGATCGAGTGGTAGATAAAAGCGTGGTGACCCTGTACCGACATAAGCCACATAATTATCAATGCCGGATTGTTTCGCCAAAAACTGCTCGACTTTTTTTGCCGCCTGCTCGGTGGCGGTTAAAGACGCGCCTTCTTCTAGTTTGATATCGACCAAAATTTCGGCGCGATTAGAGGGCGGAAAAAACTGCTGTGGCACTAATTTAAATAGCAAAACAGCCCCGACAAACAGTCCAACCGTCACCACGATCACGGTTTTCCGGTAGCTCACGCAGGTATCGACGGCATGACGAAAAGCCTGATAAAAACGCGTTTGATAGGGATCATGCCCATGATCATAAGGCACAGGCTGAGGTTCAGGCTGATTGCGCAGTTTCGCCCAAAAACGCTGATACCACGGCGCGCGCAGTGGCGTATGGCTAAAATCGGGCAGCAGCTTTTCACCTAAGTACGGCACAAAGACCACCGCTGCAATCCATGACACCACCAGGGCAATGGTCACCACCTGAAAAATGGATCGGGTATATTCGCCAGTACTTGAACTGGCTGTAGCAATGGGTAAAAAGCCCGCGGCAGTAATCAGGGTACCTGTAAGCATTGGAAATGCGGTGGTTTTCCATGCGAAGCCCGCGGCCTTGAGCCGGCTGTAGCCCTGTTCCATTTTAATCGCCATCATCTCCACCGCAATGATGGCATCATCGACCAGTAGGCCCAGCGCCAAGATGAGCGCGCCTAGTGAAATTTTGTGCAGGCCCACATCAAACAGATGCATGCCTGCAAAGGTCATGGCCAAGACCAGTGGAATTGAAAACGCCACCACCAGTCCGGTTCGGAATCCTAAAGAGAAGAAACTGACCAACAGTACAATAATGACCGCTTCTGCCAGTACCTGAATAAACTCTCGAATACTGTGCTGAACCGCGACCGGCTGATCTGAGACCTTGCTTAAGGTCATGCCCAAAGGTAAAGTTTTTTGCAAATGAGAAAAAGTCTGTTGTAGTTGCTTCCCCAAAGCAATGATGTCGCCGCCTTTACGCATCGATACCGCAATACCAATGCCATTGTCTCCCATAAAGCGCATCCGCGGCTGTGCCGGTTCACTAAAGCCACGATACACCTCGGCGACATCACTGAGTCGAATGGTTTTATCACCGACTAAAATCGGCAATTGCTTTAGATCTTCAACCGAACTCAGCTTCCCGGTCAGACGCACCTGTATTCGATCGGAGGGGGTTTCAAAAAAACCGGCACTGACCATATTGTTTTGCTGCTGTAAGGCCTGCTGAATGGCACTGACGGGTACACCGAGCTGCGCCATTTTGGTATTGGACAGTTCAATCCAGATTTTTTGGTCTTGCAGGCCAATCAGTTCTACTTTGGCAACATCGGGCACGCGCTGTAGTTCAAGCTGCAAACGGTCGGCATAGGCTTTAAGAAGCGCATAATCAAAATCTTTCCCGGTCAAAACATAAATATTGCCAAAGGTATCGCCAAATTCATCGTTAAAGAAAGGCCCCTGCACACCAACGGGAAGCTCATGCTGAATATCGCTCACTTTTTTGCGCACGTTATACCAAATATCCGGGATATCGGCAGAGGTGTACGTGTCTTTGGCAAAGAAAGTGACCATCGACTCACCCGGACGCGAATATGATGAAATCCGGTCATATTGACCTGTGGTCATGAGTTCTTTTTCAATCCGGTCGGTGACTTGCTCTGCCACCTCTTTGGCCGTAGCCCCCGGCCAGTAGGTCTGCACCACCATCACTTTAAAAGTAAAAGGTGGATCTTCGCTTTGCGAAAGTTGGGTATACGAATACACCCCCACCACCATCAAAAGCAGCATAAAATACAGCACCAAGGCTTTATTTTTCAGTGACCATTCAGACAGGTTAAAATTCATGATGCAGCCCTCGCTTGAAGGTTGACAGCACGGTTATTTCGGTCGATCGGACGAATTTTTTGCTGCTCACGCAATAAATGCACACCGCCCACCACCACCCAATCGGATGGCTGAAGCCCTGACAGTATGCTGACCTGTTCACGGCCGTAATCCCCTAAGCGAACCGGAACTTTCTTGAGCGTATGATTGGCTTGTACAACCCATACATAGGGCTGCTGGTGCGTCGCCGAGACACTACTGAGCGGAACACTCAATGAGGTCTGAGTTGGCTCACTCAAAAACACCCGCGCACTTTGCCCCAGTTGAATACTCGGTTGTGCCTGTGAAAATGCCACCTTGACACGAAAAGTTCGTGTTGCGTCAGCTGCGGGCGAAATTTCCCGAACATATGCCGGATAAACATTTTCCGAGCTTGACCACAAGCGCACACTGGCAGACTGACCAATTTTTAGCGTACTGATCAGTTGCTCGGGTACGCCAATCACCACTTCACGATCACCATCGATCGCAAGCTGATAAACTGTCTGCCCAGCGCTTACCACCTGCCCAACCTCGATTTCTCGCGCAGTAATAACGCCTGCCTGAGTCGCCCGTAGCTGGTTATAACGGGTTTGATTGGCTGCAACATCCAGATTCGAACGGGCCTGCTTTAAACTTGCTTGTGCCGCGGTATATTGATTTTTAATTGCATCAAACTGGGAACGACTTACCGCATTAATCGGCAGTAACTGTTGATAGCGCTTTAGTTCGTTGCTGGCAACCTGTGCCGCCGCACTGGCATTATCAAATTGTGCCTGTGCTGCATTGAGCTGTAACTGCGCATCCTTGACATCGAGTTTGGCCAGTACTTGGCCAGCACGAACACGATCCCCCACATCCACATCACGTTCGGTAATCTGACCCGCAACCCGAAACGACAACGCCGTTTGCTGGCGGGCTTCAACTTGCCCCGCATAACTGTGTTGTGCTTGTGCGCTGCTGCTCGGTTTAGTCACCATCACCAAGGGAATGTCTTGATTGACTGTTTTTTCTTTCTGACACCCCAACAACGTGATACTGCATAAAATGATCAAGCCCGAAAGGCCAATGTGTGCTCTGTTCATGATCCCAGTACTCTTTTCAAATTTATTTTTAAGGCACAATATGCGATTATCTTAAATTGTTTATTTTTTAATTAATATACCCATAAGTACATTAATTAAAAAATAAACGTTATTGCTTTGTTTTTCAAAAATTTTATTGAGGTTTAATGTGCAAAATTCTGGAAGACCAAAAGATCTTGAGAAACGACAACGTATTCTGGAAGCAGCAAAAAATATCTTTTTAAAACAGGGTTATCATCATGCCGGTATGAATCAGATTGCACAGATGGCAGGTGTGACCAAATTGACGGTCTATAATCATTTTCAAGATAAAGCCAATCTGTTTGTCTGCGCCATTGAAGAAAGCTGTGAAACCTACATTTCTGCCGACACATTTCAGTTACAGCCCCAATCCGATTTCAAGCAACAACTGGCGAGTATTAGCCGGTGTGCGCTCCACACCATTTATTTACCCGAAGCACTCAAACTCGATCATGTGCTGTATGAACTTGCGGCAGAAAAAAGCCCATTGGTAAAACAGTTTTTTGCAGCATCACATCAAAAACTCTGCAACATGCTGACTCACTTTTTTGAGCAAGCCAGCAAACTCGGGTTGATTCAAGCCGATGACCCACTGCGCCAGACCGAATTGATCTTGTCGTTATTACTGGGCTTACGTCATCAAAATGTCTTGCTTGGCATAGAAATGCCTCCTACGCCTGATGAGCTTGAGCTCAGCATTCAATATGCTATCGAGATTTTCATGCTCAAATACAGCCCTTAAATGCTGACGATCTGGTCAATTGATTTTGTTTTTCTACATCACGAAACATTTGCGTAGCAACGCACCTTTTTTGCTTAATACACGGTAAAAAATGCATTTTTTTCATGTAACGACTTGGAATGTTTGCTAATCGGCGTATATTCAGGTGGTTGAAAGTGAATATAGTAGAAGAACAGGAGAACTAGAATGATTCAACAAATTGATGCTCCACTGCGTGAGGATGTACGCTTACTGGGAAATTTACTGGGCGAAACACTCAAACAACACGCAGGACAAGATTTGTTTAATCAGATTGAACAAATTCGTGCACTCGCCAAAGGTGCACGTGACGGTCAAGCGAAAGTTGAAAAGCAATTAGAAAAGTTATTTTTAAATTTAAAGGACGAGGAGATCTTACCGCTGACCCGCGCGTTTTCCTATTTTTTGAATTTTGCCAATATTGCAGAACAATATCATGTGGTTCGTAGCCGTCGTCAAAGCGAGTTTGATGCACATGCCCCTTCACCGAATCCACTAATTCGCCTGTTTGAAAAATTTCAGCACAATCACATCACCCCGCAACAACTGTTTGATCAGGTATGTGAGCTGAATATTGAACTGGTACTGACTGCGCATCCGACCGAAGTTAGCCGACGCACCCTGATTCAAAAATATGACGATATCAATGACGCCCTGTCAAAACTCGATCAGCAAAAGCTGACCCCGCAAGAGCGTGAGCAAGTGCTCACCAACCTGAAGCATTTGATCTGTTCGGCATGGCAGACCGATGAAATTCGTCAAAACAAGCCAACCCCACTCGATGAAGCCAAATGGGGTTTTACCACCATTGAACAAACCTTGTGGAACGCAGTACCTAAATTTGTTCGAGAACTAAATACACTGGTGCATCAGCACTGCAACGCGACCTTACCACTTGATATTTCTCCAATTCGTTTTGCCTCATGGATGGGCGGCGACCGTGACGGCAATCCGAATGTCACACACACGGTCACGCAAGAAGTGTTGTGGCTGTCGCGCTGGCAAGCGGCCGATCTGTATTTGCGTGATATCGAAAGTTTACGCTGGGAACTCTCGATTCAGGCCTGTTCTGAAGAATTAAGCCTTGCGCTGGGTCGTAGTCATCCCGAGCCATACCGTGAATACTTACGTACCACGCGTGAACGCCTGAAAGCTACACGTCACTGGTTGTCGCTACGCTTGCAAGGTCTAGATGGCGATGACAGTCAAATTATCCGCCACAAACAGGAATTACTTGAACCGTTGCTGTTGTGTCATCGTTCACTGATCGCCTGTAACTTACCGGAACTGGCCAATGGCAAGCTGCTTGATTTTATTTACCGCGTAAACTGCTTTGGTATCGAACTGCTTAAACTGGATATTCGTCAGGAATCGGGGCGTCATCGTCAGGCGATTTCCGCCATTACCGAATATTTAGGCTTGGGTAATTTCGAATCCTGGACTGAGCAAGCCCGTCAAAACTTTCTGATTCAGGAATTGCAAAGCAAACGCCCGCTTCTGCCTAAATATCTTAAAGAACCAGAAGGCAGCCTGATTGAACATCCAGATGTCAAAGAAGTGTTTGCCACCATGCGTACACTGGCCGAGCAGCCGCCAGAAAGTTTGGGTGCATATATTATTTCTATGGCCGAATATCCAAGCGATGTCCTAGCCGTTTTGCTTCTGCAAAAAGAAGCCGGTATTTTGCATCCGCTTCGTGTGGTACCACTGTTTGAAACCTTAAAAGATCTAGACGGCGCAGCCAAGACCATGGAAACGCTGTTTAATATGGACTGGTACAAGCAGCATATTCAGGGCAAACATGAAGTCATGATCGGTTACTCCGACTCTGCCAAGGACGCAGGCTTTATGTCGGCCAACTGGGCACAGTATCGTGCGCAGGAAGAACTGACGGCGGTGGCCAAGGCGCACAATGTACAGCTCACCTTATTTCATGGTCGTGGCGGCTCGATTAGCCGTGGCGGGGCGCCAACACAGCAGGCCCTGTTTTCACAACCACCCGGCTCTATTTCTGGAGCCATTCGTGTGACTGAACAGGGTGAGATGATCCGCTTTAAATTTGGTTTAGAAGGCGTTGCGTTACAAAACCTTGAAGTGTATACCGCAGCGACCCTTGAAGCGACCTTACTGCCACCACCCGTACCGAAGGCAGAGTGGCGTGAGCTGATGCATCAGATGACGGACATTTCAGTTCGCGTATATCGCGAAACCGTGCGTGAAAATCCTCATTTTGTACAGTACCTGAGAACCGTGACGCCTGAGCTTGAACTGCAAATGTTGCCACTGGGTTCACGACCGGCCAAACGTAAAGTAAGCGGCGGAATCGAATCGTTACGTGCCATTCCTTGGGTATTTGCATGGACGCAAATTCGACTCATGTTGCCAGCTTGGCTCGGCACCGGTGCAGCCATTAATCAAGTGATCGATGAAAACAAAAAGCCGCTGCTCGACGAAATGCTGGCAGAATGGCCGTACTTCCAAACCCTGATCGATATGCTGGAGATGGTTCTCTCCAAAGCCGATGCCAATGTCGCGTTGTATTACGAATCACATCTTACTCATGATGATGAGCTTAAGGTACTGGGCGAAATGCTGCGCGCACGTTTGAACGATGCCGTTCAGACCTTATTGACCATGAAAGGTGAATCGAAGCTGCTCAGTAAAAACGATGTACTGGATCAAGCCATGCAGGTACGTAAACCCTACCTGTTGCCATTGCATTTACTTCAGGCAGAACTGATGAAACGGCGTCGTGAATATACGGCAAAAACCAACGCCGATCATACACCTGTCGATCACGCACTGATGGTGAGTATCGCCGGAATTGCAGCGGGTCTGCGTAATACAGGCTAATCGCTGAAATCTATTCATTATCGGCGGTGAGCACAGGCTCGCCGCCGATTCATTCGTGTGAAAAAAAACGTTTTTTTAACAATGGTTCAATTTTTTGTAATGTATAGTTTAAGTAAATCAATACCTTGATTTCATACTAAATTATCTTTACCGTTTGGTAAATAATAAAAATAAATCTATGATTTTGAACACATAAGGTCATCAACGAGTAATTATAACTCATCGCCAGACAGGGTATGATGTGCTCCAATTGGATTATTTGAGCCTATTTTATGTCCAGCTGGTTTCCAAAATGGAAGGCGTACAGCGGTCAGATCGATCATCGACCAGTCGCAACCAACGAATATCTCCCTCCTGTTCAAAGCGCGGTACTGGGCATCCAGCATGCATTCGCCATGTTTGGTGCGACGGTGCTAGCTCCCCTTTTAATGGGATTCGATCCAAATCTGGCCATTTTAATGTCTGGTATTTGTACCATTTTATTTTTTCTGATGACCGGCGGCCGGGTGCCGAGCTATCTCGGTTCAAGCTTTGCCTTTATTGGGGTCGTGGCGGCGGCTACGGGTCATGTGACAGGTTCGGGCGCCAATGCCAATTTATCGGTTGCACTGGGCGGTATTGTCGCCTGTGGTGTGGTCTATGCTGCAATTGGCTTTTTGGTCATGCTGACTGGTACGCGCTGGATTGAAAAACTCATGCCACCTGTGGTGACTGGTGCCGTGGTGATGATTATCGGCCTGAATTTAGCACCCGTTACCGTTAAGGCAGTTGCCGGGCATCCCTTTGATATGTGGATGGCACTGATTACCGTACTGTGTATGGGAACCATTGCTGTGTTTACTCGGGGGCTATTACAGCGTTTACTGCTCTTGATTGGACTACTGATGTCTTATCTGATCTATGCCATCGTGACCAACGGACTGGGCTTGGGTAAGGCCATTGATTTTGGTCAAATTGCCACGGCGGCATGGTTTGGTCTACCGAGTTTTAGCGCTCCCACCTTTCAAACCAATGCCATGCTGATTATTGCGCCAGTGGCACTGATTTTGGTGGCCGAAAATCTGGGACATATTAAAGCTGTCGGTGCCATGACCGGTGAAAACCTGACGCCACATTTAGGCAAGGCTTTTGTGGCAGACGGAATTGCGACCAGTCTTTCTGGCAGTGTGGGCGCACCCGGTATGACCACCTATGGCGAAAATATCGGTGTCATGGCGGTTACACGCGTGTACTCGACCATCGTCTTTGTGATTGCGGGTGTATTTGCCATGTTTTTAGGGCTGTCACCCAAATTTGGTGCCGTGATCAGTACAATTCCGACCGCCGTTCTGACCGGTGCATCGATTGTGGTATTTGGCTTAATTACCATTGCCGGTGCCAAAATCTGGATTGAAAACAAGGTCAATTTTGGCAACAACAAAAATTTGATTGTGGCCGCGGTGACCATTATTTTAGGTGCCGGTAATTTTGAACTGACCTTTGGCAGTTTTAATCTGGGCGGTATTGGTACGGCGACATTTGCCGCCATCTTGCTGAATTTATTTTTTAGCCTGAAAGACAAAAGTTAAAGCATCTAGATACGATCAGCAGCCTTAGGGCTGCTTTTTTTATGCCTTTACGCTGCGAGCATGCATCATTTTCAGTATGATAAGCTGGCTCACTCAAGGATTGAACGTTGCCATGCGCTACGATTTTGTTGACCTTCGCTTGTTTTTACATGTCGTCGATACAGGCAGCCTGACTCACGGTGCTGAGCGGGCCGCGCTCTCCTTGCAAGCTGCCAGCGAACGTATTCGTAAATTAGAACACTATTTCGGTTGTGCCCTGTTTACGCGGCATCGAACTGGTGTCGAACTGACTCCTGCGGGGCAACGCGTTTTAGATCATGCCCGTGTGCTGTTGCAGCAAGCTCAATTGTTAGAACAAGACATGAACCGCTTTCGCGCTGAACCTCAGCAGCGACTCCACTTATGGTGTAACTCATCGGCACAAAGTGAATATCTGCCGACATTACTGCCAATGTTTTTGCTCAAGCACCCTACGATCAGTATTGAATTGCACGAGGCAGAAAGCTCTGAGATTATTCAGGCACTCGAACAGGGACGCGCACAATTGGGGCTGGTCTCAAGCTTCTCCCAGACTGAATATTTACAAACTCAAGATTTTGTCCATGATCCTTTGGTGTTGATATGCCCAGCTACGCATCAGTTTACTCGCCAGCATCCGCTCAATTTACCGGCGGTGTTTAGCGAGAGTATGATCGGATTAAGTACGCATCACTCCTTACAGCGCTCAATCGATATTCAGGCACGTGCGCTTGGTATTCACATCGATTACCGTTTACGCCTACCAAATTTTACTGCCATTGCCGAAGTGGTGGCCGCAGGTGCGGGTGTGGCGATTATGCCAGCGCGTGCAGCAAGCCGTTTAAAAGAGAGCCACGCCTTGGCCCTGTTGCCACTGAGCGGTGCATGGGCCAATCGGAAATTACTCATTGTGGCACGCGACTTTACGCAGCTCTCAACGATGTATCGTGACTTTACCGATTTTTTATTGACGCATCGGCCCGCAGCTCCCAAGCTGCAATTATGTTAAAGGCGAACCCAGCATATACAGCCCCAGCAGCATCAGCCCCACAAAAAACAGTCGACGGAATTTTTCTTCGGCAATTTTGTAGCGGATTTTTTGTCCCCACCACATACCCAGCAATGCAGGCAATACCGCAAGCCATGCCAGTCGATAATCCACGACACTGGAGGCACCTGTGTAAAGGTATAAATAAATCGCCAGACAAATGGTAGAAAAGGTAAATACCAATCCAAGCGACTGCACCAGTTCATCACGCTTTAACCGAAGCGATTGCAAGTATGGTACAGCCGGAATAATAATCACCCCGGTAGAGACAATCAGCGCACCGCCGATATATCCCACAATCGGTGACAACCAACCCGCATGGCGCGAAAGATCGGGAAGTTGTTTGACAAAGAGTCCAAATCCGCCATAGGCAATTAACATACCACCCAACAGCATTTCACTGGTTTTTCCAGAAGATGCACTTAAAGTAGGTAAAAAGCTCCAGCACGTCCCGAGTACAATACCCAACAATAACGACCAAAAACGCTGAATCAGTGCCCAGACTTTACCTTCGGCAAAGAGTTGCCATATGTTGGTGATCATGGAGGGAACGATTAAGAGTGCTGCGGCCTGAAACGGCGAAATCGCCATGCTCATTAGGCCCATGGCGACAGTCGGTAAGCCAAGCCCCAACGTGCCCTTGACCAGCCCCGCAAAGATAAAAACCGCAATCACCAGTAACAGCATGTCCATCGTTTCATTTCCTCCCTAATATATGAATCATGCTAATTCAATACGGGTGGCATCACGATGCTTGATTTTGGAAGTGAGCCTCAAGCAAAGATTGAGGCTCTAAAACAGAGGTGAGCAGCAGATGGAGTTAGTGCAATTTAAGCTGTGGTGAAGAACCTTTTGAGAGCAAGTCTTTGATGATCATTAAACTGGTCTTGAATACCCCATGCAAAGCCACCTGATGAAAACGATACAGCGAGATATACATCATTCGGGCAAACAGACCATCAACATTAATATTACCCAAGATATTGCCCACGGTACTCTGATCGCTCAACGACACCAAGGAGCCTTTGTCTTTAAACTCAAAGCTACCCAGTGGTTTACCTTCTAAACGCAGCGCCATGGCTTTGGCTAAAAAGATGGCTTGCTGATTGGCCACCTGTGCACGCGGCGGAACTGGGCGCTCTGCACCTGCGGGAATGTAACAGGCACAATCTCCCATGGCAAAAATGTCTTCATCGAGTGAGCTTTGTAAGCTGGCATTGACCACCAGTTGATTAATTCGGTTGGTTTCCAGACCACCAATTCCTTGCAAAAAATCGGGCGCTTTGATGCCGGCAGACCAGACTTTTAAGGTGGCAGGAATCTCGATTTCATCTTCGCAGTAGACCGTATGTGCATCAATCTCGACCACCCGACAATTTTTGATCACCTGCACACCAATCTCACGCAGTGTGGCTTCGGCGTCGTGTGATACCCGTTTGGGTAAGGCAGGCAAAACGCGAGGTGCCGCTTCGATCAGGCTGATTTTGACATCTTTAGGGTCGATACTGTTTAGGCCATATTTGGAAAATTGATTGGCTGCATGGTGTAATTCTGCTGCCAGTTCTACGCCAGTTGCGCCCGCCCCAATAATTGCAATATTGAGCTGCTTGTGATGATGTTGTACCAGATTTTTAGCCTGCGCCTCCAAATATAAACTTAAAAATTCGCGTTGAAAACGATCGGCCTGAGGTCGGGAATCGAGAAAAATACAGTGCTCTTTGGCACCCACAGTGCCAAAATCATTGGAGGTCGAACCAATGGCAACCACAAGGGTGTCGTAGGCAATACTGCGTTCTGGCGCAACTTCTTTACCGTCTTCATCTTGAAGCGCTGCCAATAAAATCGTTTTGTCTTTACGGTCAATATCAATCATGCGCCCCAGAAAAAACTCAAAGTGATGCTGGCTGGCATGGGCAAAGTAATTTAACTCGTCTTCGTAAGAATTGAGTGTGCCGGCCGCAACTTCATGCAGCAAGGGTTTCCAGATATGCGTGAGGGCAGCATCAACCAAAATAATCTCGGCTTTATTCCTTTTTCCTAGCTGGTTACCCAAACGCGTAGCCAGCTCCAATCCTCCTGCACCGCCGCCAACAATGACGATTCGATGTTGTTTTTCGGCATACTTGTTTTGAGTCGACATAACGTCCTCCAATTTTCTTATGCATGACGACCCATCAGCAGCCATGCATAAGAAAATTGCAAGCTATTATAAACATGAATAATTTGAATAAAAAATAAACTTTTACAGCGGCTGTGTAGTTTTAGGTAATCAATCTGTTTGTGCTGGTCTCATTCAATGCGACATGCTTAAAAAGCGCATCACGATTCATTTTTTGATGCGCCAGATGATTGGGCGAATGATACAACCGCGTCGTGTTTATACTGCTGCTCCAGTACATGACTAAAGATACTTTCAATCAGCCAGACACGATACAAGCTGTTAAATACATATTGCTGTCCATCAATACGTAAGGCCAGTACCGGAAAATCGGGTTGATGGTGTGCAATACAGGCCTGATCATTGTGGTTTAAGCGCTGCAATACTTCATCTTCTGGCAATAAGCTGTCAATCCGCAACTGCTGACGCAAGGCTTCAAAGTGTGCCTTAAAAGACAGGTCGCGTCCTTTGGTCCAGACTGCTTCTAAAATACAGTGAATGGTCTCGATCTGCTGCTCTTCGGGCACACTATAATACAGCTGGGCCATATTGTGCGTTGCAGCCTCTGTCGGACGGCAAAACGGCGTGAATGCCACTTCAGTCCGTTTAGATAAACGAGTGGCCAGACTCCAGTCAAACCAGTCACGCCCCTGATACGGCAGTGGATACACATTGAGCTTGATGTCGTAGTAATTGGCCAATTCTTCACGAATATAAGCCAGTAATAACCAACTGATCGGATCTTCAAGCGCAATAAACAGATCTAGCTCGGGTTTGAGTGCCTGAATCTGAGCCAATTCTTCAGCATCATTGATCAGATGCTCACGCCATTCAATGTGATTGATCAGAAAAAGCGGTGCACCGGTCAAAAGTTTTTGCTGACGCAAACGACGGGCCAGTCGGAGTAAATCATCTACTGCGTGGTAGTTACGGCCACCAAATTCAAAGAAACTTGCTGCCACTGGTACATCTTTAAAAATTCGTTCTGGAAAGTTTTGCGGGCTATGCTGCTGACTGGCCATGGTATATAAGGTTCGTAGCTTGCCATATTGCTGCTGCCACAGCATATGAAATACATCTTCAAGCAAGTACAAAAAATCTTTACCAGTCAGCGGGGTATTGCGCAAAATTACTTCGGCTTGTTGCAAAGATTCAGGTGTGGGAAGTTCTGGTGTTTCATCAAAGCTAAAACGATGCTGCCGAGCCAAAATTTTGGCGTCGTTCAAACAATAATTTTGCCAATCGGCATGCGACATACTATTTGGCGGCGCGGCGGCTTCGCGCGAAATAATGACTTTGAGCGGCTTAAGTTCGTCGCTTAAAATATCATCAAGATGATTCAGCTGTTGTACGGCAAGATAACTGTAGACATCGTCTAGACGCAGATAAATCTGCAATCCTTGATCGGTTGGTAAAACCGCCTGACGCGAAGGTTTTTGATAAAACCAACTCGACCGAATCGGATCAAACCAACGTCTTAACAGTGACATGTATAGCGCCTCGAACAATAAACCCCTGTAATCATACAAGGGTTTATAACAATTTAGGGACAATATGATCAATTATAGATCAAGATTTAGATCGGTAACTGCACCTTTGTCCGCACCCACTGCAAGTTTTGCAAATTTCGCCAAAGCCCCGCTGGTATATTTCGGTCTTGGCTTTTTCCATTGTGCACGACGTGAGTCCATCTCATCGTTAGAGATATGTAAGGTGATCTCACGTGTTTCTGCATTGATCGAAATTTTATCACCATTTTTAACCAAACCAATAGGCCCGCCGTCATAGGCTTCAGGCGTGACATGGCCAATGACAAAGCCATGACTTCCACCAGAAAAACGACCATCGGTTAACAGTGCCACCGACTGCCCTAGGCCTTTGCCAATGATGGCAGAGGTAGGTTTGAGCATTTCGCGCATACCCGGGCCGCCTTTAGGGCCTTCGCCACGAATTACCACCACTTCGCCTTCTTGAACCTCGCCTTCTAAAATACCACGCATCGCGCCCTCTTCACCCTCAAACACGCGGGCCGGACCTTCAAAATACAACCCTTCTTTACCGGTAATTTTGGCGACAGCACCGGTTGGTGACAAGTTACCTTTGAGCACCACCAAGTGTGAATCTTTTTTGATAGGCTGATCAAAAGGCAAAATAATGTCCTGACCCGCTGGATAATCTTCTACTTCGGCCAAGTTTTCGGCCAGTGTTTTACCCGTTACGGTTAGGCAGCTGCCATCTAACATACCCTGTTGTAGCATGCGTTTCATCAACGGCTGGATGCCACCAATTTTGATCAGCTCAGACATCAGGTATTTGCCTGACGGACGTAAATCGGCCACCACCGGCGTTTCTTTGCCAATACGAACAAAATCGTCTAAATCTAAATGCACACCTGCGCTATGTGCCATCGCAATCAAATGCAATACTGCGTTGGTCGATCCGCCCAGTGCAATCACCACCTTAATCGAGTTTTCAAAGGCAGCTTTGGTCATGATGTCGCGCGGACGAATATTGAGGCGTAGCAGATTCATCACCGCCTCGCCAGCACGATGACAGTCCTGACGTTTATCTTCTGAAATAGCATCTTGTGCTGAAGAACCCGGTAAACTCATACCCAAAGCTTCAATGGCAGAGGCCATCGTGTTGGCAGTGTACATACCGCCACACGAGCCAGGACCAGGCAGCGCCACTTCTTCGATGTGCTTGACCTGAATGGCATTGATTTCACCTTTGGCGTACTGTCCCACCGCTTCAAACACCGAAATCATGTCGGTATGCCCCTGACCCGGTTGAATGGTGCCACCATAAATAAACAGGCCGGGACGGTTTAAGCGCGCCAGTCCCATGATACAGCCCGGCATGTTTTTGTCGCAGCCACCAATGGCAATCACCCCGTCATAGCCCTGACAGCCAATCACAGCCTCAATCGAGTCGGCAATGATCTCACGCGATACCAAGGAATACTTCATGCCTTCGGTTCCGTTTGAAATACCGTCGGAAATGGTAATGGTATTAAAAATAATACCTTTGCCGTTGGCTTGGTTTACCCCTTGCTCAACTTCACGTGCCAAGCCATCGATATGCATGTTGCACGGCGTGACATTGGCCCAAGTCGATGCGATGCCAATAAAGGGACTGGTAAAGTCGTCATCCTTAAATCCGACTGCACGCATCATCGAGCGTGCAGGTGCATTTTCGATCCCGTCATAAACTGGTGCCGAATGCTGGCGTATTTTGTCATTACTCATGCGTTTTTCTCCGTGGCTGAGGCAAGGTCCTGTCGCTACGCGGGTGTCACCTCATTGGTGTTATGCTGTTTTTTTCGCCCGTCACTGAATACAATAACGAAAAAACGCTATTAAATCTTGTTACACACGGCAAAGTGAAATGAATAATTTTTTGGTAATTCATAATCTATTTTTATGACTTTGATTTTATTTTATAAATTTTTGTATGGCTGATAGGTTTTGAGTGCGGATCGTATCGAGAATAATGCGCTTTTTCGCGCTTAGCGGGGTTTTGGCTTATACTGGTGCACATGTTTATTTTGGAATGTCTGTGTGAAGATTATTTTTGCTGGCACCCCTGACTTTGCTGCATCTGCATTAGACGCTTTGCTGCAAACATCGCACGAAATTGTTGCTGTCTATACCCAGCCTGACCGTAAAGCAGGTCGCGGGCAAAAATTAACGCCCTCACCAGTCAAACAACTGGCCTTAACGCATCATTTGCCAGTGTATCAGCCCTTGCATTTCAAGTCTTCGACTGACGAGGGCAAAAGCGCCCAAGCCGAACTGGCCGCTTTAAATGCCGATGTGATGGTGGTTGCTGCCTATGGTTTGATTTTACCTCAAGTGGTGTTAGATACGCCAAAATACGGTTGTCTCAATATTCACGGCTCATTGTTGCCACGCTGGCGTGGAGCAGCACCGATTCAGCGTGCCATTGCCGCAGGTGATCCTGAGACCGGCGTGACCATCATGAAAATGGCGGCAGGACTAGATACCGGCGATATGTTGCTAAAAACACACTGCCCTATTCTAGACACCGACACCTCTGCCCACCTATACGAAAAGCTGGCTACACAAGGCGCAGAGGCCATTTGCACGGTGCTTGAATCTGAGCAGCAATTACAACAACTACTGGCCGAGCGTGAAGTACAAAACGAAGAGCAGACCGTTTATGCCCACAAGCTGACCAAAACCGAAGCTCGAATTGACTGGACACAAGATGCCATTCAGATCGATCGAAATATCAGGGCATTTAACCCATGGCCTGTCGCGTTTATTCCACTCGATGATCAAAATAATCTTCGGGTGTGGCAATCGGCTGTTTCAACCCTGAGTGCAGCAGATACCCAAGCAGGGCAGATTATTGCCATCGACAAACAGGGCGTGCATGTGAGCTGTGGTACAGGCGTGGTTTGTCTTAAAGCATTACAATGGCCAGGGGGCAAAGCATTAAATCCTGTACAGATTGCACAGACACAAAAACTTAATGTTGGGCAGGTACTTGCATGAAACAGTTTCCGCGTCCAAGTACAGACCTCAATTTACGTGCCCAAGTGGTCAGCACCCTACTCAAAGTGCAGCAAGGTCAGTCACTCTCGGGGATTTTGCATCAGCAGCTCAATGACATTCCGGATCGTGATCGCGCCTTGTTTCACGAACTGGTCTTGGGTACGTTGCGTCAGTGGTTTGCCTTAAAAGCCATTACCCTGCCCCTATTGACCAAACCCCTTAATAACGAAACGGTCGAAAGCTGTTTGTATCTGGGGCTATACCAAGTGCTGTGTACCCGTATTCCGGCACATGCTGCTATTTCTGAAACCGTCACAGCCACCAAGCAACTGGGCTTTCATGCCTTAAGCGGGATTGTGAATGCCATCTTACGACGTGCTACTCGTGAAACAGATGCATTTCAAAGCCAGCTACAACAGGCACATGGCCTACCAAGCTGGTTGTACAAACGATTAAAAAGAGACTGGCCAGCTCAACTCGATGATCTCTGCCAACAGCTTAAACACACCGCACCGCTGACCTTACGCATTAACCAGCGCCAGATCGGACGCGATGCTTACCTGCTCAAACTGCAAGCACAGTCGATACAAGCCAGAGCCTGTGCATGGTCGGATGTAGGTATTGTAATCGAGCAGTCAGTTCAAATCACCGAGCTGCCGGGCTATCAACAAGGTTGGTTTTCGGTACAAGATGAACATGCACAGCTATGCGCCAGTTTGTTGCACGATCTAGACCAGAAAATCGTGCTGGATGCTTGCGCGGCACCGGGCGGTAAAACGGCGCATCTGCTTGAGGCATTTAAACCTGAGCAGCTGATTGCGCTGGATCACGATGCCAAACGTTTACTGCGTGTCAGTGAAAATATTTCGCGCTTACAGTTAGATGCCTCAAGACTTGAGATTCTTGCCGCAGATGCCACCACATGGCAGGCGCCTGACGCATTAGATTGTATTGTACTGGACGCCCCTTGTTCGGCGATTGGTGTATTACGTCGCCATCCCGACATTCGCTTACTCAGACAATCGACCGATATTGCACAAACCGTGGCGTTGCAGCAGCAGATTTTGAAAAATCTATGGCCTCAACTGAAGGTCGGCGGAACGTTACTCTATATCACCTGCTCCATCCTCAAACCTGAAAATGAGCAACAAATGCAGGCCTTCTTTGCAGAACATGCCAACGCATCGGAGCTTAAAATCGAGGCCGACTGGGGGATTGAGCAAGCTTACGGACGCCAACTGCTACCGACCTCTGGACAAGGTGACGGATTTTATTACTGCCGCATCAAAAAAATCGCATAACGCGATTTATTAGCTGGCGGTGTGATGTGTCTCAGATCCATTTAAACAACACCAGACTCACTGCCAGCACCGCCATGCCTGTAACCAGTCCATATACTGTTTCGTGACCTCGACCATAGCGCTGGGCAGTGGGTAAAAGCTCATCCAGTGCAAGATACACCATCACGCCTGCAATCAGTCCAAAAACGATACCAAACACCAAATCACCCATGTAGGGCGATAACAGGAAATAGCCGAGTGCGGCACCAACTGGCTCGGCAAGACCAGAGAGTAGACTGGCCAAGATCGCGTAGGACTTTTTGTTGGTGGCCATGTATACCGGTACGGCAATCGCAATCCCTTCAGGAATATTATGAATTGCGATGGCGACTGCCAAAGGTGCACCAAGCATTGGACTGTCTAAGGTTGCAAAAAAAGTGGCCAGCCCCTCTGGAAAATTATGTGCCGTGATGGCCAGCATGGTCAATAATCCGGTCCGCTGCAATTGACGCCGATCAAGCTGCTGTGCTGTATTTTTTTCGACCAAATCATGTGGGTTAGGAACCCATCGATCCAGTAGCAATACCCCAACCACACCCGCCAAAAATGCAGCCGTTCCCCAAGCAAAGCCGATCTTGTCATCAAAAACTTGGCTAAACGCATGGATTGATTTATTCAGGATTTCTGTGAGTGAGATATAAATCATCGCACCAGCAGAAAAGGCCAGACCAAAAGAAAGCAGACGAAAGCTGGGCTGCTTGAAGAACAGCACAATTGCTCCCCCGATGAGGGTGGCGAGCCCTGCAAGTAAGGTCACACTAAATGCAATCAAAACCTCGGAGCTCAATAGTGCCGTCATATGCTATTGATCCTAAAAAAAGAAAGCCATCATCTTAATTGATAATGACTTTCATTTACAATTTGTTTTATGGCGCTTTTATTTAGAGTGTGTGCTGATCTTTGACATCCTCAAGCACATCATCGAGCTCTTCTGGATGCTTCATCAAATGAAGAATCGACAAAATCAGCCCGCCCCAAACAAAGACCATGGAGATAATCATCATAATGATTGCAAACTTATTCATACTGGTTCTCTCCTAGCGATCTTTCATTTTACTCAGTACCACAGCAATCACAGCACAGAACAACACACTGCCCCAACCAAAGATGCCCAGCAAACTTGCGCTATAAGTATCATAGCCATTTTTGATTAAATTATATACGGTCATGCTGAGCGTGGTTAACAAAATCAGCGACGTAATTACAGTTAAGGTGAAATCCCAGCCTTTACCTAATTGAATGGTCGAGATGCGATTAACGTGATCACGAAGCGCTTTGAGAGCAGTACGCTTAAACCATGCAACACTAATAATCGACAATAATGCACCGCCGATAATGCCAATATTGTTAATGAAATGATCGATAATATCGACCAGCTTGATGGCATTAACGCTTGAAAATAGAAAGATCGACACGACCGCACTGCCACCACCAATAATGGTCACGGCTTTTTTACGTCCCCACTTTAGCTTGTCTTGCATTGCTGCAATGGGAACTTCCAAAATACTGACCATCGAGGAAATACCGGCGACAAACAAAGACGAGAAGAACAGTAAACCAAAAAGATCGGCGCCAGCACCCAAGCTCGAAATAATTTTAGGAAACGCAATAAAGGCTAGTCCAATACCGCCACTGACCACATCTTTGACTTCACTGCCTGCCGCATGCGCCATAAAGCCCAGTGCCGCAAAAATCCCGATTCCAGCCAAAATTTCAGTTGATGCATTGGCAAAACCTACAATCAGGCCCGATCCAGTGAGATTGGTTTTGGGTTTTAAATACGATGCATACGTCACCATAATACCAAAGCCCACCGAAAGTGAGAAAAAGGTATGACCATAAGCTGCGAGCCAGACCTTATAGTCCATCATGGCAGCCCAGTTCGGGGTAAAAAATGCATTCAAGCCTTCGACAGCACCCGGCAATCGTAAGGACTGAATCACCAAAATGGTAAACAAAACAAAGAGCAATGGCATAAAGATCTTATTGGAGAGTTCTACACCCTTTTTCACGCCACCATACAAAATAATCAAGGTCAGTGCCCAGATACCCAGAATTGGCCAGAACAAATGACTCACAAAAGTCAGATCAAGCCCCGATGCTTTGCTGGTTTGCAAATAAGTATTGAAGAAAAAATCTTCTGGATTACTGCCCCACATTTGACCGACGGAGAAGTAAATATAACTACCGGCCCACGTGAGTACACTGGCGTAGTACAGCCCAATCACGATACAGACACAGACCTGCCACCATCCCAGCGTTTCGCCGCCTTTAAATAATTTACGATAAGCTTTGGGTGGTGAACTGTTACTGCGATGCCCCACCGCATAATCGAGAAATAACAGCGGTAAACCTGCGGTAATCAGTGCCAGTAAATATGGAATTAAAAATGCACCACCGCCATTTTCGTAGGCCACATAAGGAAAACGCCAGATGTTGCCCAAGCCCACGGCAGACCCCACCGCAGCAATAATAAAACCTGATCGCGAGGACCAGTTTTCACGAGTATCAGTCATAATATAAATTCCCTGGTTTTTCTTGCTTAAATTTTTATTGATTACTGCAAGAAAAATACCACCTGTAAAATCTTGAACGTATTGATGGCAGCCTCGCTGGGTAAGCGTCACGACATGCCCCAAACAGACAAAAAACTGTTCCTTCTTCCTTAAAGATGGTTCATGTGGTTTTTGTCTTTCTTATGCTTGAACAATACCTGTTTTTATCAAGATTTT
Source organism: Acinetobacter soli (assembly GCF_000760595.1). GTDB lineage: Bacteria > Pseudomonadota > Gammaproteobacteria > Pseudomonadales > Moraxellaceae > Acinetobacter > Acinetobacter soli. The sequence continues at coordinate 446,961 of NZ_BBNM01000002.1, forward strand.
CTCTTTTTTGATGCATTGATTCATGAACTGGATAATCATTTCAATCAGATTTGCCTATTTTTAAAGCAAAAATATGTTTTTAATCGATCTGTTGATCAGGCTGGCTTAACAGATATCACCATTTCAAAGAAAAAACTGTTCCACGTGGAACAGTTTTTGTACAGCGTTGGACACTCAAGCTTAGCCGTTTTTGATGACTAATAGGCGCTCTTCTTGCATATCCCGAACAGCGGAATGAATTCCTTCACGCCCTAAACCAGAATCTTTGACGCCTCCATAAGGCATGTTATCTACCCTGAAAGTGGGAATATCATTAATGATCACCCCACCCACCTGTAAATACTCCCATGCATACAGCATTTTGTTTAGATTTTGAGTGTATACACCTGCTTGTAAGCCAAAACGACTGCGATTTATTTTGGCAATTCCCTGCTCAAAATTTTTGTATTTTTCTAAAATGGCAACAGGCCCGAAGGCTTCATCTTTATAAATCTCGAGGTTTTCATCCACCTGTTCTAACAACGTCGCCTCAAATAAAACACCATTAAGTTCGCCACCTGCCAAAATTTTGGCGCCTTTTTTCTCTGCTTTGTCTATCCATTTTTTTAAGCGAACCGCTTCTTTTTCCTTGATCATTGGCCCAACTACTGTCGACTCCTGTGCCGGATCACCCGCTTTGAGTTTTTTAACTTTGGCCAGCAGTTTCTTTTTCAGCTCGGCATAAAGATCACTGTGAACCAAAATACGCTGTACGCTAATACACACCTGCCCTGACTGACCGTATGCTCCCGCAATTAAACGATCAATCAAAGCGTCTGTTAGCGCTGTATCAGGCTCAATCATGACCGCAGCATTGCCACCAAGCTCAAGCGTAACCTTTTTACGGCCAGCTCGGGCTTTCATATCCCATCCCACCTGATCTGAACCAGTAAAACTTAGCATTTTAAAACGGTCATCAGTTACCAAAATATCTGCCGCACTGCGCTCACAAGGCAGTATCGACCATGCTCCTTGTGGCAGATCAGTTTCAGCCAAGATTTCAGCAATTTTGAGGGCACTAATAGGCGTCAAACTGGCTGGTTTGAGTACAAAAGGACAACCTGCCACAATGGCGGGTGCAATCTTGTGTGCGGTCAGGTTCAGTGGAAAGTTAAACGGACTAATCAGCGACAAAGCCCCAATAGGCACATGCTTCACCATGCCTTCATAAGCTGCCGCAACAGGCGTCACAGCCAGTGGCATCACCCGGCCAGCATCCATTTGCGTGGTCGCATCGGCCGCCAGTTGAAAGGTATTGATCAACCGCTCAACCTCAGCAGCGGCTGCAGCACGTGGTTTACCTCCCTCTGCTATTAAAATATCAGTCAGCAGCGCTTTTTCTTGCGTAAAACGTCGCACACAATGCAGTAAAATCTGCTGCTTTTGATACGGCTTAAGCGCTGCCATATCAGCTTCGGCTTGTACCGCTGCAACAGTCGCTTTTTCTAGAGTCTTGGCATCAGCGACTGCAACACGCGCATATACCTCACCGGTATATTTATGATGAACATCCAGCCATTGCCCAGTTTTACTGGCTTTTCCAGCCACATAAAGTGGATATTCGATTGGTTTTTTGGAGCTTGTTGTCATTCTGGTTCCTTATTGTCATCTATCGAATTCATAAATTCTTTCTGGCTTATGTGCTTATCATTATCGCTTTGAGTATGGAAATACACTGTGTTTCGGTAACAAAAAAAGACCTTTGGCAAAGCCACTCATCTGGCTTTTACGATCATTATGTTATTCAATCGAGTATTAAATGGCCCAGCATATTCTTTGCTCAGATGATTTCATCGGCAACAATTTCACGTATAATTGAAACTGTAATGTGCATTGGTTGATCAGCTTGATCAAGTCTTCTACTGTTGTCTTTATCAGGCCCAGCAGCTCTCCACCGTCATAAAAGATCATTCCTATGAAAGTTTTCTACTGTCACAATTGCCATCATCAGGTATTTTTTAACAATACCTTTTGTCAAAACTGCAATGCGTTGCTGGGCTATCAAGTGAACCGCAAGACGATTGGAACTTTTGATCGAATTGAAGAACTAAAGTGGAAAAGCCTGAATCCAGACGATGCAGAAGAGTTATATAAACCCTGCTACAACTACCACCATCATCATGCCTGTAACTGGATGGTTTCAGCAGATGACCCGAATATTTACTGTGAATCGTGTCGGCTTACGCATACGATTCCGGACTTATCCATTAACAACAGCACGATGTATTGGCATCGACTTGAACAAGCTAAACGCCGTTTTTTATATCTGACTCAACAACTCAATATCTTTCCACGTCCCAAAAAAAACGATCAGGACCGTTATGGTCTAAGATTTAATTTTTTAGTACCTTTGCCAAACCAACCCGTGATGACTGGTCATCATATGGGCACCATCACCCTCAATGCCAGTGAAGCTGATGTGGTTCATCGTGAAAAAACTCGACTCGATATGGGCGAAAACTATCGAACCGTTTTGGGACATTTCCGTCATGAAAGTGGGCATTATTACTTTGATGTCATGACCTATTTATATCCAGATTGGCTTGAAGAGTTTCGTTATTTCTTTGGCGATGAACGACTAGACTATGGTCAGGCGCTACAAGAATATTATGAAAACGGGCCAATCATGAACTGGCAAGAGTTTTATATCAGTCGCTATGCCTGTGCACATCCATGGGAAGACTGGGCTGAAACATGGGCGCATTATTTACATATGATGGATACCCTAGACACGGCTTATCATTCAGGTCTGTGTATCGAAGCCAATCGTAAAAACGATCCGGATATGCACTTCAAAGAATCACCGATTGGATCTGTCGACTTTGAGCACACCATTAATAACTGGTTTGCTTTAAGTTACTCACTCAATGCACTAAACCGAAGTATGGGATTGGGCGATGCTTATCCGTTTACTCTATCTAACGGGGTACTCGATAAGTTACGATTTATTCATCGAACGCTGATGAAAGTTGCGCTCAAACCCGAAACTCGTAATCCTTCAGAGTTAATATAAAGATAAACATCATCCTCCATGACTGCGATTCAATCGAAAAGGTATTGAATCCTTACAAATTTGATCTAACGACACAGTTCACGTATAAAACTGCAACACGGTTGGGTAAAGGTATTGGTTAGTCTTGAAGCACTCATGACAACAACGAGACCAACAATGACCAAACATGTGCTTTTTATTACCTCAAATGCAGGTATCGAACATGACGAGCTAATCAAACCACTCGAATTTTTAAAATCAAAAGGTTTTGCTACACAGCATGCTGCTGAGCATCACAAAGCGGTTCAAACTGTTGTTGGAGATCAAGAATTAGGTGAAAAATATTCGCCAGATTTAGCTTTAGCTGATGTTGATCCCTCAGCCTACGACTTACTCGTCATTGCAGGTGGTACCGTCAATGCCGATTTATTGCGTTTAAATTCAGACGCGCTCAACATTATTCAACACTTTACCGACCAAGGAAAGCCCATCGCCGCGATTTGCCATGCGCCGTGGGTATTTATCAATGCAGAACGCATTCAAGATAAAAACCTGACGTCGTATAAAAGTATCCGACTAGATCTTGAAAATGCAGGAGCAAACTGGGTAGATGAAGCCGTTCATCGCTGCAATACAGGCGGATGGGTACTGATCACATCACGTAATCCAGATGATATTCCTGAATTTAACGCGGCAATTTTAAAAGAATTAAATTAAGTGGTGGAAAGTTAATTGGTTTTCCACTTATTTTT
>NZ_BBNM01000001.1 GCF_000760595.1 Acinetobacter soli
GGCACCGACCACCAGCACATCAAAGGCAGCTTTGGCATTGATGGCCGCAGCGTCTTTTTCAGCCGAATTATTGTCGAGTTTAGCTACAATCTCTTCAAGCGTCATGCGGCCCTGACCAATATGCTGACCGTTTTGGAACACCATCGGCACAGCCATGATCTTGCGTTCTTCAACCTCATCCTGGAAGAAGGCACCGTCAATCATGGTGGCTGTTGCATTCGGGTTATAAATGGCAATCAGGTTGAGGGCCTGTACAACATCTGGACAGTTATGGCAGCTTAACGACACAAATACATCAAAATGATCGCTCACCTGCAAGCCTTTAATCTGCTCTAAAAGCTCAGGCGCAACTTTAGGGGCATAGCCTGATACCTGTAGCAACGCCAGAATCAATGAGGTGAACTCATGGCCCATTGGCAAGCCAGCAAAAAACACACGTGGCTGTTCACCCGCTTTGGCAATACCAAAGCTTGGACGGCGTGGATTCTGGCCATCAAAACGAGCGGTCACGCGATCAGAGAGTTCTGCGATTTCAGTCACCAGTTCTTTGATCTTTGCGGCTTTATCCGAATCATCAAGCGCAGCAACCAGTTCGATTGGGCTTTCTAAGCGTTCTAGGTAAGTTTTAAGTTGAGTCTTGATATTTTGGTCTAACATGCCTAACAGCTCCAAAGGAGTAAATAATTTAACTTGTTGAGAAGAATAAGATAAATGCATTGATAGGTGAAACGGTATGTTTTTATCAATACAATCGGTTTTTTGAATAAAAACTAAAATCGAGCTTCAATCCGCCGAATACGAGCTTTAAGGTTTACATTTAAGCCATAAAGTATTGCCCCAGCCAAAAACGCCACAAAGCTTAATCCCCAGCTCAATCGCTGAGTGACCTCACTGATACGTGATGCTTGACGTGCTTGCGCATCGATACTTTGCGCCATCGGTGTAATGCTTTTTCCGTAAACTTGATGCTGAATGGTCCACAATTGCTCGCGTTTGAGGCCGTATTCAAAAAAATGTGGATCCGTGCGTTCGGCACGAATCAGACTACTGGTGTAGGATACAGCAGCATCCTTATCTATGGGACGATGTAACAGCGCAGTTTGCGCGAGTAAATAATCTTTGACGGGTTGAGGTGAATGGGCTTGTTGTAAATATTGAAAAATCGGACTGGTCTGAATGCGCTGATCATATTGAACCAACTCAGCATACGCTTGCGCCTCATCACTTTGCTGATGATATTGGAGAAAGGTTAAGCCAGACCAAATCAAAATCCATCCAATAAGCCATGCCACAAAGCGTAAAATCAAAGATTTAAATCGGACTTTAAAAAAACGGAATTTTTTAAGTAGGCGTACAAAAATAAAAGCACCAAAAAAACTCACCGTAAGTTTGAGTATCAACCACCCCAACCATGACAATAAGGTTATTAAATAATCGGGTTGCTCATCGACAAACAATTGTCCCTCAAATCCCGCTGGAATATGAAGCTGCTTGATTTGTGTACTCAAATCAAAAAAGCCATAAATTACAGGCTGAAGTGTAAATGAAAACAATACCGCAAGTGCACATACACTGAGTGCAGCAATCCCGAATACACTTAAGCCTCGCTGTCTTTTTTTCAAATTGACAAGACGAGCTTGGATATCTTCGGGGTGAATGGGGTAATGTTTGACAGATGGCAATGTTTTCTCCCAAAGCGTATTTCAATCAAGTTTCTGTTTTGGTGCGACTTGAATCAATCACCAGTTGCTGCAAATTATCTTGTAATGCACGTAAACGAACGGTAGCTTCATCGCGCTTTTGCATGCCCTCTTTTTGAATCTGAATCACATCATTGACCGTTTTAATCAGCGTATTTTGAACGTGCTCAAGTGTTTCAATATCAATAACAGATCGTTGATTGGCCTTCGCGGTGTCAATTGAATTTTGATGTAGTAATTCTGCATTACGTCGTAAAAGTTCATTGGTGGCATCATCAATATGTTTGGCAAGCTGCACACTGTTTTGTTGCTCTTGCAAGGAAATTGCCAAGCTAATCTGATTTTTCCAAGCGGGTAATGTAATGTTTTTTATGGCATAAAATTTATCCACTAGCATTAAGTTATTCGATTGAATAATCCGGATCATAGGCAATGTCTGCATGGCGGATTGCTGCAATACTTGTAAATCACTCACACGCTTTTCAAGATTATTGGATAAATGATTTAAATCGTAAATGGCCTGAGTATGCTGCTGAGCATTGGAATCTTCGGTTAATTGCTGAATTTGTGCTTGTAATTGTTGCTGCTTGATTTTTCCTGCTGCAACCAAAACCCCGAGTTGTTTGTGTTCATCTTGTACAGCTGTAAACATTTTATCGAGAGTATTCACTCGAGTTTTTAAGCCGATTTGCGTGGTCTCGATCTCTTTTACCAAGCCATCAATCTGCTCTTTGGTATTGACAAAGTTTTGATCAAAGCTTTGTTTTGCGCCCTTCATACGATTCAGAAGTCCGCCAATCAGTGGAATGGTCGAGGTTTTAGGTTTATTTAAAATACTTGAAGTGTTGAGCTGTTTGGCCACGTGTACCACTTCGTTCAATTTCTTACCCGTTTCATCGAGATCCTTACTACGCACCAAGTGTAAAAGCTCGTCGGTATATGCAGAGGTTACGCTGGCAATGTCTTTACCATATTCGGCAACAGTAGCGTGATTTAAATCTGCAAGCTCACGATGAGCATCCTGCACATGAATAAAATCCTCCGGCTGTAAACCTAACGCTTTTAAATCCAATCCATCAAATTCATGCTGCGTGAGAGCAGTGTCGGATTTCATCACATTCGGCTGTTGGTCTGACTCAAACTGCGTCATGGTTCTACCCTCTTTTCTAATGATTGTCTTAAAATAGTTAATAAACTTTCGCGGCTATGATCAAGTTTTTGCAATTCAAGTGCCGAGCTGTTTTGCATACTTTGTTTCAAATGATATTGCCAAGCTGGAATCAGTACTTGCTGAGCTTCTTTAAAACGATCAAGCAAACCAAACGAGAGCTGTTGGGTTAAAAACATTTGCGTGATGGCAAGATCATTACTGGCTTGTAGTGTTTGCAAACTATTGATTTTTTTAGATAGCCGCTCTGAAAAGTGATCGAGTGGATGCTGATGGCGGATAAAAGCAGGATATTCACCCAAAAATTCTTGTGCAGCCACGATATAAAGTGCCATTTGTTCGCGCAGACCAAGTAACTGTTGAATTCGTGATTGTGATTTTTGAATTTCGACTGCAAGCTGCTGACTCAATCGATCCGCCTGCTCGATTAATGCATCTAATCCATGCAAATAATTGAGTTGTGTCTGATCATGCTCGATGTCTACGCCAAACCATTTTTGCAAACGATTAAAAGATTTTTTCTTAATGACCTTGTCAGATTTAGACAATTTATCAATCAAATGAGAAATCACACGACTTAAATCATGCGTAAGTTCAGGCGAAATTTGGTTTAGCAATACAGCCTGAGCTTGAATCAGCTGATCGGCATAGTGATTTAATCGGTACGGATTGTCGAGTAGTGGCACAAGATCCATACGTTTGATCGCCAAGACCTGTTTTGGGTCTGTATCAATCTGATCAAGCGGAATTAATGCATTCAACTGAGCCATAACCATGAATTGAACTGATGAATACCATCATAGGATGATTTTAAGTAAACACCTAGATGATAAACTTAGCAAGATGATGGATTTATGTTAAACATTTTTTACACACCCCAAAAACCGATATAAAAAAACCTCCCGGATGGGAGGTCTTTTTTTCAGTATGACTTAGTTCGCATAAACTGGGAACTTCGCACACACTGCTTCAACTTTTGCTTTTACTTCAGCGATCACGCTTTCGTCGCCTTTGCTATCAAGTACATCAGCAATCCAGCCCGCCAATTCACGCGTTTCAGACTCACCAAAACCACGCGTAGTTACCGCCGGAGTACCAATACGGATACCAGAAGTCACAAATGGTGAACGTGGATCGTTTGGTACGGCGTTTTTGTTAACGGTGATGTTGGCAGCGCCTAACCATGCATCAGCTTCTTTACCAGTGATGTCTTGTTTGATAAGTGACAACAAGAACAAGTGGTTGTTTGTACCACCCGATACGATGTCGTAACCGCGCGCGATTAACACATCTGCCATAGCTTGCGCGTTTTTAACAACTTGTTGTTGATACGTTTTAAATTCAGGCGTCATTGCTTCTTTAAAGCAGATTGCTTTTGCAGCAATAGCGTGTACAAGCGGACCGCCTTGATTGCCTGGGAACACAGCAGACTGAAGTTTCTTCTCGATTTCTTCATTTGCTTTCGCCAAGATCAAGCCAGAACGTGGGCCACGAAGTGTTTTGTGAGTCGTTGTTGTAGTAACGTCCGCAATTTGAACTGGGTTTGGATACACACCAGCTGCAACCAAACCAGCGATGTGTGCCATATCAACAAATAGATATGCACCCACTTGATCCGCGATATCACGGAAACGCTGCCAGTCGACAATACGGCTATAAGCAGAGAAACCAGCAACGATCATACGTGGCTTGTGCTCAAGTGCCAAACGCTCAACTTCGTCATAATCGATTTCACCAGTTTCTGGATTTAAACCGTACTGTACAGCATTGTAAGTTTTGCCAGAGAAGTTAACTTTTGCACCGTGAGTCAAGTGACCACCGTGTGCAAGGCTCATACCCAAAACCGTATCGCCTGCATTTAAAAGTGCAAGATATACCGCAGCATTTGCTTGTGAACCAGCATGCGGTTGAACGTTTGCATAGTCAGCACCAAAAAGCGCTTTTGCACGGTCAATTGCAAGTTGTTCGATTACATCTACATATTCGCAGCCGCCGTAATAGCGTTTGCCCGGATAACCTTCTGCATATTTATTGGTAAGCTTTGATCCTTGCGCTTCCATCACCGCAGGAGAGCAATAGTTTTCAGATGCAATTAACTCAATATGCGCTTCCTGGCGCGCATCTTCAGCTTCAATTGCTTTGGCCAATTCTGGATCAAATTCAGAAAGAGAAATGTTGGCAAACATTAGCGAGGGTCCTATGTAGTAGGGCTTTTAAGCCGTGCTAAGATTGGACGCTATTGTATCATGAAGTTTGAGTTTAAGCAGGGCGAAGTTGCTCAGTTATGCATAAAAATGGCTCATCCTGCGCGGATCAGCCGTTTTGCCATAAAAAGTTTAACTCACTGGGTAAACAAAGTATTTACGTCGGTGACAATATTGGAAATATTCAAGCTATACGCACTGCCGTGTGTCCAAGTCGGATTGGTAATAAAGTTGATATTCGTACCGGCTAATTTTGCTTCCGTAACAAGCTTGTTGGTTGCAATAAATGGCACCGTAGTATCGGCCTGCCCCTGATAAATCTTAATAGGCGTTGAAACTTTAACTGTTAGTGGTTGCCCATCTGTACTGGTAAAATTTTTCACTACAGGTAAATTGAGAAAGCCATCCTGAGTACGACCATAGCCAGTTAAGCTATTGTTGTTCTGATTAGCATACGCTGTCAGCCCTACCGCAAATGATTGTGCCAAGGCTGGCGCACAGACACTTTCTGCTTGAGCGGCAATTTTATCTGAAGGGCTTTTAAAAATTTGACTGTATTGCAAGGACGGATTTGGATTGCGCAGTCCGGCAGTAATTAAGGCTGTGTAAGTATCTAAATTGGTATATGTTGGAATTTGGACAGCCACAGGCTGGTTTGCAGCTGAAAGCTCCCCGGCGTTTAAAATAAGATCCAGATTTGATGCTGGTGCTACAGCGATTGTACCTTTATAGGTCAGCTTTGCACGCGACGCATATTGTGCTGCTCCGAGCGCGGCCTGTCCACCTTGCGAGTGCCCCACTGCGACCCACCTTGTGGCAGCTTTTGCTCCCAAATAGCTTTTTGCTGCTACAACCGCATCGGTAATTGAATACGCTTCACTTTTTACATTTAAGAAAGGATGAATTTCTTTACCATTCGGCTCTCCCAATCCTTCATAATCTGGTGCTACAACAACATAACCCTGCGCCAGCAACTGAGTGATCATGGTTTTTACATTTTCATCCATGACATTACGACTTGGCGCACAAATATCAGCCACACCTGTCGTTCCATGTGCCCAAGCCACAATTGGCCAACCTGCACTTGGTGGTGTACCTTTTGGTGTGAAAACCAGTGATGTTGCCAATACTTCTTGCCCACTTATTCCGAGCATTTTGTAAGTCATGACCACACTTTCACCAGCAACCTGATCCATACCAGATTGAGTATATGCTGCAGGTATTCCTACAACAGGATTCTGAATATTATTTTCAGGCACATTACTTGATGAGCTTGATGAATCGGAGTCACTACTATCATTACAGGCGCTTAGAAAAATACAGGCACTGAGTGTGGTTAAAACCATGAGATGTTTTTTCATTGTTGCTTTGTCCTTTAAGCTTCTTTGCTGATTGTATTTATTTTCTGTTTAAACATAGCGGAAAAGTTAGCGGTTCACAAGCATCGCTTGCAGGTTGATCAAACCACCTTTTAAAGGCTTTGCCTGATTACAAGAGAATGATAAATTGACAAATCACCTGTCAGCTTACTGAGCAATATGAACGCCATTATTTTAGATACCGAAACGCATCAGTTAAACGGTAATCCAATTGAAATTGCTTATGCGCCTGTAGAAATCTTTGAAGGTAAATTAACGCTCGACAAGAGTGAGCTATTTGATCAACTTTATAGTGTAGATGAGCCGATTTCATATGCTTCAATGGCCGTTCATCATATTCTAGAATCTGATCTGGAGCATCAACCACATTTCACGACCTTTTCTTTACCTAAGCAAACACAATACATTATTGGACATAATGTCGATTACGATATCAATGCAATTGCGAGATGTGGTGTCGATACCTCACAGATTAAGGCAATTTGCACATTGGCACTTGCGCGTAAAGTGTGGCCACAAGCTGAGGCACACAATATCTCTGCGTTGATTTATCTGATCTCAAAAGGCAGTACAAAAGCACGAGAAATGCTTAAAGGTGCCCATCGTGCCGATGCAGACATTATTCTGACAGCCAATATACTGATGCATATCGTACATCATTTAAATATTTCAAATATCGACGCCCTTTATGTCGCCTCGGAAGAAGCACGGATTCCTGAACAAATTAACTTTGGTAAACACCGTGGCACTGCAATCAAGGATTTACCACACGATTATGTGCAATGGCTACTACGTCAGGATGAACTCGATCCTTATCTTAAAAAAGCCTTGGAAACCAAGGCCATTTCATAAGTGAAATCCTGCCAGATTTTATAAAAAACAAGTTATATATTTAAGGTCTATTACTGATAACTGATAGACCTTATAACTATATAAGTCTTAAAAACTCGATCTTGAGTTTGATTTAGATGCGGTTTGTCTAAGTACATCTATGCTATTTTTGCATAGATGTACTAAAGCCACTCAACAATTTTAATTTTATTATAATTTTAAGGTTTTGTTTTCTATGATTTTTATTTTAAAAATTAAAACCAAGCTATTAGATGACGACTGGCACGTCTAAAAAATAATCGAACTACGACTAAAGACGAAGAAACATTTATTGAAATTCTTAGTATGATGCTATGAATTTTCAAAATATGCATATTTATAATTCTTATGGATATGCAAGATTTAGCCCTTTAGCCCATCTCGATGGGCTCTTTTTATTTGTACACCAATAAAGATCAATTGCTTACAATTGATGATTTAATAAACATAAGAAAAACTTCTGTGTATGAGTCACTTTACCCCAGGCCTTTTTTTGCCTATGATGTGCTTCGCATGCGCTCGTAGCTCAGTTGGATAGAGTACAGGTTTCCGAAGCCTGGGGTCGTGGGTTCGATCCCCGCCGAGCGCACCAATATTTCTTTAATTATATAGCTTACAACCTACTTTGGCGCAAATCTGGCGTAACATTATAAAATAGCACAGGTTCGAATTCACTTTCAGCGTTCCAAATCTTCAAAACAGAATTCATCTTTTTAATTCAACTTATACGGCTATAGAATCAGATTAGTTCAATCATTTGTTCTATGAAGTTGGACCATGCAAAAATGCTACATCAAAAAATCGATTTACGCTTGCACACCCGACACTCACCAATCAAGGTATCTGAACTATTCAGATAGCTTTTTCCGCTCCCCTAATTCTGATTGAAAAATAAAAGCATCTGTAATAATTTTGGTTTTTTCTAAATTTTCTTCAGATTCTTTGATTGGGTTAGATTCAGGAACAGATTGGGCGATGGGAAAAACCCCAAAATCTTTTTGTACTTGTGCAAAATCTGGGGTTCTCTTGTATCGAATCACTCGGAAACCTGCTTCAGCAACTAATGCATCTCTGTCTGCGTCTTTATCTTCTTTTCCGATATGTGATGAATCATCCAACTCAACAATTGCAACTATATTGAGTGATTTATCTAACACTACAAAATCTGCAACTTTACGATTGAATAAATTACGTGTTGGAAATCCTTTAGCAGTCATAAAAGCACTGAAAGCAACTTGCGCTAGAATGATGTGCTCTGGGAGTGCTTCTCTTAATCTAAAAAAAGTTGGTTGCTCATTCATCGTTAAGATGCGTTTGCCCTTAATGGGATTTCTTTGTTTACTTGCTTTTTTATCTCCTTTTAGTGTTGCAAGAACAAATACAACCACCCCAATCAGAACGATTAATACCAATAATGTAGACATCTTACACCTCTTTTTTTAATTATAAGTTAAAGTTTAGTATGCAAAGATCAATGAAGACTTAAAATTAAATTAGAATGTATTTATACAAACCTTTTGATTTAGTGATTAAGATCGTATCAGAACATATGTAGCTATGTATAGTGTTTTTAACATTGTGAATAAGATTAAAAAGTTACTTAAATAACTATGTTTAAAAAAATTTCTATTACTATATAAATTCCAAAAAAATCAAAATATCTATCACTAATCAAGCAACTAGTAAACTATAATTTTTTAAATTCAAATTCTAGTTAAAATTATGGCTACACAAAATATTTTATAAATAAAATTATTGAAATAAATAAAAAAAAACCTAAAATATAAAGACCATAATCTAAATTCTATTTTCATTCTTTATTTATATAGATTAATTTAATTTCTATATATCTGATTTTCTTTAATATAAGCATCAAACTTACTCCACCCGATTAAATATATTTTCATGACGATCATTGTACTTATGGAAATTAAAAGCATCATTAAAACATCAAGCGTCTGACTCAAGTAAAACAACATACCATAATAAAATAAATGACAAAGCAATGATGAAACAATAGTCTTAAAATAGAAGAAAGTTAGTAAACCAAAGATAATGGCACTTACGGTAATATTGACATATTTATGAATACCAATTCGGTAAAATATTACAATTAAAATAGAAACAATCATCATATACACAAATGATATAAAGATATTTTTAACAATCTGCATTTTGATGACCTTTTCGAATGAAAATAAAAATTTCCTCCTCCTTAGGAAGGTGTGTGCTAAGGAGGAGGAAACACGCTATACATTATCTAACTCGTAAGTCCCCTAATCTTATTCTTTTATTCTTTATAAAATTATTATAAAGGTGTTTAAGTTATTATTCATTTTTCTATGGAAAAAATGAACAAGATAATGTACGAACTGAGTATAGATAACTTACGCAAACTTAAAATAATCCATAGCTTACATGATTGTGAGAAATAGCTTACATTTGTCTATTTTTTATACAACATCAATTTTTAAAAATAATTTATATTTCAATAAATTCAAAATCTTATGTATACCATTTGGTAAATTTCTCACTATATACTTACAAAAACATATAAAACCACATGTAATTAGAAACATTTTATTTTGTATTTTTTTACTTATAAAACAGTGATTTAGTTTATAATATACATGAATCGGAAAATTCCTTATGAAAGAAGTGGCTTTGTCGATTAAAACTATGTATTGTGTGCGGCTTATCACATAAAGACCAATGCACACCTTACATTTCTTGTTTTACCACACGTGGGCGAAGTACCAGTGCCATTACCCACTAAAAACCTTATTGTTAGCTTTGGAAAATGTCATGGAAATGGTTAGAATCTTGTACGCAAGTAAAGCAAGTCATCTACACCCAGAATTAAAGCAAGATCTGATTGATATTTTAAACACTGCTGTTGATTTTAATTCTAGAAATGAAATAACAGGTGTACTATATTACGGATATGGTTACTTTGTGCAGTGCCTAGAAGGTGAACAATCGAAAATCGATACGCTTTTTTATCAACATATTCTTAAAGATTCCCGACATCAAAATTGTGAAATTCTATATCGTGAATCGATGCAACAGCGCCTTTTTAAACATTGGAGCATGAAGTTTGCACCTGTAAATAAACGGTTAGCTGATTTTTTCCAACAGACCCATCTAGATGAATTTAACCCTTATCTTTTGTCTGACTCAACAATACCGTCATTCATCCAGCTTTTAAGTGAAGAACCGCACACGTTGGCAAACCAGTATCATCATCCTAAAATTTGATTTCGATTTATTCTCAATAGCAGGACGTAGTTAATGAAAATAAGACTGTGCTACTCCAGCATACGACCAGTGGATGCTGGCGATTTGATTGAGAATTTGAATGATATTTTAAGTAAGGCTCGTGATTTCAATGCAAAGCACCAAATTTATGGTGTACTGTATTATGCCAATAATGCATTTTTCCAGTGCCTTGAAGGTGAAGAGGAAATCTTAAACGATCTTATGCAACGCATAATGCAAGACCCTCGTCACCATGAAATTAATGTGTTTAAAGCCATTGAAATTAAAAGAATTTATTTTAAAAAATGGTCGATGAAATATGTCCAAAAAAGCTCTAAAATTGACCTTTTTTTCCAACAGCTCAATGAAGATGGTTTTCACCCCTCCATGTTGAATGAGGATGTTCTACCCCAATTTGTGAATGAGTTGCTGCAAGAAGAGCAAACTAAGCTGCGCCGCAAGGTGGGGCTTCATCAGCGAGGAATTAACCCTTACCTGTAAAAAGCCCATCTCTACGGCGCTTATACAATTAACAGATCAATGGCTTATAATCGCATAGATTTCGATTCACCCAGATTGTCTTGCTCTCCCGTAACTGAAGCTTTGGCAAGCTTAAATAACGTCACAAGTTTTCCATCCCCTTCCCAATATTGCGCACCATGGCATGTGACTTGAATCAGTTGAATATCAGGATCGTGTAAACCTTCTTTAAAGAAGATTTGATAAGCAGGCGACCAGAGTTCTTCGAGCAACTGTGGATCATTAATACACTGCGCCTTACCGCTGATGGATACAAAAGAATCACTACTAGAATAAGCAAGGTTAACTTCTGGCTGTGATGCAATACTTTGAACTAATTCGGAGTGTTTGGCTCCGATGAAAAATACATTACCGTCAAATGATTTATTTTGTCTGGTCATAGGCGCACTATGTAAGTGTCCGTCATGATTAGTAAAAGTAACCATCACAATTCGACTATGCTGGATCAGTTTTTCAATTTTTTCGTAATCGTTTAAAGTGTTATCCATGATATTTTCTTCAATGTAAAAGTATCAATATGGCCTATTTATTCAGATATTTAAATTTCATCCTGTTCATGGTGTGTTGTATTTCAATACACAATCGTCAGTTCATGTTAATTTCGCATCAGTTCAAGAGAATAGCGGATGATCTTCATCGTCAATGTGAATAACCTTAAAGGTAAGATCCTTATAAACTAATTTCTCATTCACCTGAACACGATCAAGTTGGGTCCATAACTCGAAAGGAAAAAACTCCGATGTTGTTTTATAAATCCATAACCACTGACACGTTTCAGTTTTCTTGATTGGATCTACAATAAGGTCTTTCACTCGCATAAGATGGTGAATGTTCGAATATTTATCCTGTAAAGTAACGTGTCGATTATTCATAACTCTATCTTAATCTTAATTTATCAACTTAAGCCTTTTGTCATCTAATAGTTTATGCCAAAGTGCTTCTAGATCACACGTTCCAATATATCATAAGTGTTTTTTTATATTTCTTAAAATACATAATGTATCCTATTTTATGCTTATTGTTTCGTTTTACTTAACAATTTTAAAAAGCATCATGCTAAATAACTATATTACACATCACATAGTATGTCTGTTTTTTCAGCGTTCTATATTTCGTTCCGCTCAATCCCATCTTATCACTTGGTTTATTTTTCGATATCACTCAAAATAGTACTATTAAATTAAGTGTGAGCGTTTCATGACTGATGCCTTGATATTACGTGATTTGTCCAAAACTTATCGTAATGGATTTCAAGCCTTAAAAGGAATCAACCTAACTGTTCCGGAAGGTGAATTTTATGCGCTTCTAGGTCCAAACGGTGCTGGAAAATCGACCACCATCAGTATCATCAGTTCCTTAACAAAAAAAAGTGCTGGTGAGGTCAATATTTTTGGCCATGATTTAGACAAGCAACCTTCCCGTGCAAAACAATGCTTAGGTGTTGTGCCACAAGAGTTTAATTTTGGCCATTTTGAAAAGACCTTCGATATTCTGGTGACACAGGCTGGTTATTACGGCATCCCTAAAAAACTTGCCGAGCAGCGCGCAGAATTGTATCTCGAAAAATTAGGGCTTTGGGAAAAGCGCAACATGCAGGCCAGAATGCTTTCTGGCGGTATGAAGCGTCGACTAATGATTGCCAGAGCCATGATGCACGAACCAAAGTTACTGATCCTTGATGAACCTACCGCAGGTGTCGATATCGAGTTGCGCCGTTCGATGTGGGATTTTCTAGTCGAGATGAATAATGCCGGTACTTCAATCATTTTAACCACGCATTATCTTGAAGAAGCCGAAATGTTATGTCGCCGCATTGCAATTATTGATCGGGGCGTGATTAAAGAAGACACCACGATGAAAAGCTTCTTAAATCAGTTAAGTGAAGAGTCTTTTATTTTTGATCTGGCAGAACCAGTTGAGTTATCGAATGATCTTAACATTATTGGGGTGCGCTTTAATTTGATCGATCCGCTGACACTTGAAGTGACACTAGATAAAGCACACAGTATGAATGATTTGTTTCAGCTTTTAGAAGCACAAGGCATTCAAGTCCGCAGTATGCGAAATAAGTCCAACCGACTTGAAGAATTATTTGTACGTATGGTCGAAAAAAATCTAGAGCAACAAGGAGCGGCACAATGAATTTTAGTCAGCTCTGTACAGCCTTCGGTACCTTAGTACGTAAAGAAATTCGTCGTTTTATGCGGATTTGGCCTCAAACACTGCTACCACCTGCCATCACCATGAGCCTGTACTTTATTATCTTTGGTAATCTGGTCGGTTCTCGTGTCGGTCAAATGGGTGGATTCAGCTACATGCAGTTTATTGTGCCGGGTCTGATCATGATGGCTATCATTACCAACAGTTATGCAAATGTCTCGTCAAGCTTTTTTAGTGCCAAGTTTCAAAAAAGCATTGAAGAACTGATCATGAGCCCAGTACCTTTACATCTCATTTTATGGGGCTATGTGGTTGGAGGCGTGTTTCGTGGGGTTTTGGTGGGCATTATTGTGACCATGATGAGCCTATTTTTTACCGACCTTTATATACATAACTGGTTTGTGACTATTTATACCGTCTTGGTCACATCCTTTTTGTTCGCTTTAGGTGGATTCATCAATGCCGTATATGCCAAATCGTTTGATGATATCTCGATTATTCCCACTTTTGTTCTTACCCCTTTAACGTATTTAGGTGGCGTATTCTACGCCATTAGTGCTTTGGGGCCATTTTGGCAAAAATTATCGTTGATCAATCCAATTGTGTATATGGTCAATGCATTTCGCTATGGCATTTTGGGTCAGAGCGATGTCAACGTTTCATTGTCACTGATTGTGGTGACCTTGTGCTGCGTTCTTTTATATGGCGTAGCGTATTATTTACTTTCTCGTGGTTCAGGAATGCGTGAATGAGTGTAGAAAAATCTCTTTTAGGTAAAGAAACAGAATATCCAACAGCTTATGAACCCAGCATTTTGTTTCCTATTTCACGTTCATCTTCACGTGAACAATATGCAAACATTACAGGTGTTTCTCAGGGCAAAGATTGGTGGCATGTTTTTGAGCTTTCTTGGCTCAATCAAGACGGGATTCCACAAGTTGCAATTGGACGGATTACCCTTCCCGCAACCTCTGAAAATCTGATCGAGTCAAAATCATTAAAGTTATACTTTAATAGTCTAAACTTTCATCGTCTTGTGTCTAAAGCAGCACTAATTGACCTTGTTGAAAAAGATTTGAGTCAAGCTGCCAATGCAAAGGTCGGCTTTGAGTTGTTTGATGTAGATGCGCTCGAGATCAGCCAACCGTCTGGAATCTGTATCGATCAATTCAAACCAGCACGCTTAGAGTCACATCCAGATGCAAGCTTGCTTGCGCTAGATGCTGATGACCAGTCACAAATCGAAGTGAATTTATATTCACATCTATTACGCAGTAATTGTCCTGTGACTGGACAGCCGGACTGGGGAACAGTTTTCATTCGTTATCAAGGTATTAAGCCTTGTTATAACAGTATTCTCGCGTATATTATTTCTTATCGTCAGCACAATGGCTTTCATGAGCAATGCGTCGAGCAGATGTACGCCGACATATGGCAAAACTTAAAGCCTGAAAAACTGATGGTGTACGCAACCTATACGCGACGCGGTGGTTTAGACATTAATCCGTGTCGTGTATCTGACTTGTCATGGATGCCAAGCCCTATTCGATTGGCCCGACAATAAAATCAATAATTGAGGATCAGACATGCCATTTTTTGGTTTTACTCCATCTGAAGCATTGCTTAAAAATATTCAGACAGGTATCGAAAAAAAGAACTCAAGTGAGCCACTGTATCCATTACGCGATCAGGTAGCCCTACAAATCAATGATGAAATTATTGATGCGCTTTTAATCGAACTTGTTCGTCGCTTTCCAGAGAGCGATAAACGTGAAACCGCTGAAAAATTGGCAGGCTATGTCAAATCAACCGTTGCCGTTTTGCTTAAACAACTTTTAAGCAAAGCGCCCAATGATGTTGTAAAACAGTCCATCGAGTTTTCCGAACGTAGTTTATTTAAAACCACTGAAGGAGAATATAAAGTCGGTGAGTCACTTGATCCAGGTTTGGTCACAAATCTGAAGCATAGTTTTGCCGAAATTCAAGCAGGTAATGCTGTCGACAAGCAAGCACTGGCTGAACTTTATAAGCAATTTGCAGATGCCACGATCCGTCATTTTATGATTGAATTTAATAAAACACTGGATTTAGGCATGATCAAACGCAAGGCTGCAGATATTGGCGCCGCCGCAGTGACCAAAGCCGTTCATATCGCCATCGATAAGCTGATTCCAAATCTAAATCGCTTAGAGTTAAAAGCGCTCGCTGAGTATCATGATACGTTATTTTTTAGCAACTAAAACATAGCGCAAAAAAACCTGGATTTTTCCAGGTTTTTTTATTGCAAAATATGGATATAGATTGCCTAAATTAAGGGATATGTTAGCATGCGCCATGCATTGATTATTCCTTTGTAAAACCTTATGTCTCCAAGCTCTCAATACAAATTTCTACGCCAGGCGCCGCGCGATGGCTTAAGCACAGCAATGCTTCCATCCAAATGGCAAAGATTACATATTGATCCTTGGTTATGTTCTTTTTTGATTTTAAATGCCTGTCTTGGGCTGACTGTCTTATATAGTGCCTCTGCACAAGATATCGGGTTAGTCTCTAAGCAAGCCATGAGCTTTGGAATTGGCTTTATTGTCATGTTGACGCTCGCACAAATTCCACCGAAGGTTTATCAAGCATTTTCTCCTTATTTTTATCTGTTTGGCCTCTTTTCACTGATTGCTGTAATGGTATTTGGTGAAATTCGCATGGGTGCACAGCGCTGGATTGATATTCCCGGTTTCGGAAGTGTACAACCCAGTGAGTTCATGAAAATCGGTATGCCAATGATGGTGGCGTGGTTTTTATCGCGTAAACCGCTTCCGCCGAGCGTTCCCAATGTCATGATCACCATGCTTTTGGTGGGAATTCCATTTCTTTTAATTGCAGAACAACCTGACTTGGGTACATCTTTACTGGTATTGGCCAGTGGGTTATTTGTGTTGTTTTTAAGCGGGCTCTCTTGGAAACTCATTGGTGCTGCAGTTGCTGGCGCAGGACTTTTAATTCCAATTGCGTGGGAATTCTTGTTACATGATTATCAGCGACAACGTGTACTCACACTCTTGAACCCCGAGGCAGATGCGCTCGGTACAGGCTGGAATATTATTCAATCAAAAACAGCCATTGGTTCAGGTGGATTTTCAGGTAAAGGCTTTTTAGAAGGCACTCAATCACATTTACACTTTTTACCTGAGGGTCATACCGACTTTATTATTGCAGCCTACTCCGAAGAATTTGGTTTGATTGGTGTCACCATTTTAGTGCTGCTGTATTTTGCAATTATTTTTAGAACATTCCAGATTGGATTACAGTGCTTTCATAACTACGGCCGCCTTGTTGCAGGGTCGTTAGGTTTGTCCTTTTTTGTTTATGTATTTGTAAATGCTGGCATGGTTAGTGGTATTTTACCCGTAGTGGGTGTACCGCTTCCGTTTATGAGCTATGGCGGCACCGCAATTATTACCCTGATGGCGACTTTTGGACTGGTTATGTCGATCCACACCCATCGATAATTATATTTTTTTATTTTAATTCAGGAATTTATAATACTATGTTGAACATGGTAGTGAAGCAACCATTTAGACGTTTTTTACTTCTCGGCAGTTTTTTTCTTACTGCCAGCTGCTCTCAGGCGAACGACTTTATCACCGATCCAAATTATTCAGGCTTTAAGCAAAAAACGATGGCCACTTATGGTCTGACTGCCGAGCAAGTCGACAATGCGATGTCAGGCGCCAAAAATCTTCCCAATATTTTAAACATCATGACACGTCCGGGTGAGAGTAAGCCATGGTATGACTATAAAGCCATGTTTTTGAGCGAAGGTACTATTCAGCGTGGTGTACGTTTTAAAAATCAGTACGCAGATGTTTTAAACCGCGCAGAACAGCAATTTGGTGTGCCGCAATCGATTATCTTGGGTATTTTAGGGGTCGAAACAGGCTATGGCGCAAACAAAGGCTCGTTTATCACGCGTGACGCACTTGCGACTCTGGCTTTTGGTTACCCTCGCCGAGCAGATTATTTTAGTGATGAATTAGGTGCTTTGATCGCTTGGACATATAAAGAAGGCTACCCAACCAACAGTATCGTGGGTTCTTATGCGGGTGCGATTGGTTATCCTCAATTTATGCCAAGCAACATTACCAAGTTTGGTGTTGATTACGATGCAAGTGGGCATATTGACCTACGCAATTCTGCTGAAGATGCAATTGCGTCAATTGCAAATTACCTTGCTCAAAATGGCTGGCAACGAAATCAACCGATTGGATTTGCCGCACGTTATACAGGTAATACGCCAGATACAATTATTGCAAAGGATCTAACCCAGCCTACCCCTTATGGCGCACTCAAAACGCAAGGTGTTACGCCGCTAAATCCGATTGTGAAAATCGATGATCTTGACTTGGTGAACGTTATACAATTACAAGAAAATTATGGTCCTATGTACTATATTACCTATCCAAATTTTCAAGTCATTACGACCTATAACCGCAGCAGAATGTATGCCACAGCGGTTTGGTTGTTGGGTACCGAAGTCGCCAGTAGATGATGGAATTTTTTAAAAATATATAAAAGTCAATAAATATTTTTGTTAAAAAGAGCACTAAATAGCCATTTTAAACTTAATGTTACAATTTAGGTTATTTTTTGCTCATTTTTTGTGAGATTTTGTCCTTTTTGTAACTTTTTTACTTCAAACACTAGACACTCTGCAAAGCCGATGAATATCATCCCCCTCCATAAAGCAATTGCAAAAGTGAATAAATTAGGCTGTTCACATTATTTTGGCTACTTGCTAAGCCTTGTGAATTGTCTCTAGGAGTTTAAGTAATGCAGTTAACGTTAAAGTACGCTTTAGCACTCAGTATTGGACTGGCAGTTATCCAGTCACAAGCAGAAATGGTTCCTGCATCATCTCTTAATGGCGATGCAGACGGTTCAAGCTTGGCTGCTCGCGTCTTGAATAAAGATTCGCAGAACAACTTCAATTCCCATTTCTCTAATTTAAATAGTCTTTCAATCACCGAAAGTTCGGGTGACAAAATCCGTCGTCAAACTATCGCGGCTAAAATCGAGATCCCTGAAGAAGAGCCTTCAGTGATTGAAAAATTAAACTCTGTAGCATCGAACACTGTTCGTAAATTTAGCCAGACCGGTATCGCATCTTGGTATGGTCGTCAGTTTCATGGTCGTAAAACGGCTAACGGTGAAACTTTCGACATGAACGAGCTTACTGCAGCACACCGTAGTCTGCCGCTGAATTGCTACATTCGCGTGACCAACAAAGACAACGGCAAAAGTGTCGTGGTTAAAGTCAACGATCGAGGTCCATTTCATGGCAATCGAGTCGTAGATTTATCTTACGCAGCAGCTAAACGCATTGGACTCGCGAGTGCGGGTACAGGCAAAGTAAGTATTGAGCGTGTTGATGGTCCAAATTCATAAGCTTTAGCTCCTTCACTTTTGCAATAAAGAGGCCACCATCCGGTGGTTTCTTTATTTTTGTTCGATACATTCTTGTTCTGATGTGTGAATGTTTAAGTTAAAATGATTAGCCGTGGTTCACAATGCAATTTTACGAAACGATCACTTTTTAAACACAAAAACTAACCAAATTGTAGCTTAGTCTTAATTTGCTCTGATTCGCGTGCTATACAACAAAATCTCTCCAAAGCTACCCTAGTAGCAAAAATGTTTAAAGATGCGGTTTAACGCGAGCTTATAAGGCAAATTCGAGAAAGTTTTAAGGTCACTTTTGCTCAAAATGGTTTTTCCAATTGTTTTAAACGTTTTTGGCGATGAATTTTACATTTTTTAGATTTGTTCGCCCGAGTCAAAAATCTGTTTTGACCGCATGCATATTGTGTTTTATATTCGTTAAGTAAAGGAATAAATAAAACAAGGATGATCCACATGAAAACCATTACGGAATGGTTTGACGAATACAGCCAAAGCCATCAAAACCAAACCAATAAAAAAATTCATTGGGTGTGCGTACCTGCAATTTTGTTTTCAATTATTGGTTTGATTTACCATTTTAGTGCATTACTGACCGCACTCCTGATTGTACTTTCACTGATATTTTATGCACGATTAGATTTAGTCCTTGCCGTGGCAATGGCGGCTCTAGTTGCTGTCATGGCATGGCTGATCTATGTATTGCCTGTTGGCGTGGGGTTTTATATTGGTGTTTTTATTGTGGCGTGGATTGGGCAATTCTACGGCCATAAGGTTGAAGGCAAAAAACCTTCCTTTTTAAAAGATGTACAATTTCTGTTGATTGGTCCGCTCTGGTGCATGGATGCCTACTTGGCTAAAATTTTACCCAGCTGGAAAAGTAAACAACAATTAAATTAACACAGACTCTCGGCATTTAATGAATAACTTAAATGTTTCACTGGAAGCATCTCTTCATTACTGATAGATGCTTCCATTAAATTTTAGCCAGCCATTTAAGTGCCTGCCTTTCGGGTCACGATGCGTCCAGTGTATAACACCGCCTTTTGGCGTGTACTCATATTCACCATAAAACTCTACACGATCACCTTTTTGCAAGCCTTGTAAACGCGGCGATAAGTTGATGTTATGTGCAATAAGTACTGTTTGACCATTTTCCAATCTTAAGATAAATTTCTGGTGCCGTGACCCTTGATTATCGTCAGGCAAAACGGCTTTGACCTGCCCTGCTCCTTGTACCTGAACATTGCTTTTTTTCTGCTCGAAAGCCAATTTGATTGCATCGTTGTTAAAATCTTGAGTAGTGACTTGCGATGTTTGAATTTGCGATGCAACATGAGGCTCACGTTGGTTTAAAATAAAAAAATACACCAGCAAAAAGGCGATAACAACCACAACGATGTAGGTATTTATTTTTTTCATTTTTAAAATATCCATTTTTGTCTAAAAAAAAGCCCCTAAATTAGGGGCTTTTTTTTACAAAATAAGTAATTATTTTGCAGCGGCTTGAGCAGCAGCAACTTCTTCAGCGAAGCTCATTTCTGCTTTTTTCTCAATACCTTCACCCACTTCGAAACGTACAAATTCAACAATAGTCGTTTCAGTTGCTTTAAGTACATCAGCAACTTTCTTGTCATTGTCGATTACATACATTTGACGATCAAGTGCAACTTCGTTCAAGTATTTATCAACTGAACCAGATACCATTTTTTCTACGATATTTGCAGGTTTGCCAGATTCAATTGCTTTTGCTTCAGCAATTTCTTTCTCTTTTGCAACTAGATCTGCTGGTACTGCATCAGCACTTACCGCAACTGGATTGAACGCTGCAACGTGCATTGCAATACCTTTACCAGTTTCTGCGCTACCTGTAAATGATACAACAACACCGATGCGAAGACCGTGTTTGTAAACTGCAAGGTTTTGACCTTCAACAATTTTCGCACGACGAACTTGGATGTTTTCACCAATTTTTTGAACAAGAGCAATACGCGCTTCTTCAACTGATTGACCGTCTTCCAATTTAAGTTCAGCAATTTTTTCAGCTTCAGTTACACCTGAAGCAAGAATTGCTTTTGCAACCGCATTAGAGAAGTTAGAGAAGTTTTCGTCTTTTGCAACGAAGTCAGTTTGACAGTTTACTTCTACCAATGCTGCTTTGTTACCGTCTTGAACGATTGTGATCGCGCCATCAGCTGCAATGTTACCTGCTTTTTTCGCTGCTTTTGCTTGACCAGATTTACGAAGGTTATCAATCGCAAGCTCGATATCGCCATTCGCTTCTGTTAATGCTTTTTTGCATTCCATCATTGCAAGACCAGTACGGTCACGTAATTCTTTTACCATGCTTGCAGAAATTGCAGTCATGTTGTTCTCCTAAATAGGTAGAAAAAGTAAATCTTTGAACAAAAACGGCCCAAGGAAACTCTGGGCCGTTTGCTTTTTTTCGACGCTTAATTTGCCACCCTTACATGTCGCAAAAATGACAATCAGGCGTCAAACGCATTAAGCCTCAGAAGCAGCTGCTGCTTCTTCGCCTTTAGCTTGAGCATTCGCTTGAGATTGCGCGTATTCTTTACCAGCAAGAATTGCATCAGCCATAGCTGAAGCATATAAAGTTACTGCACGAATCGCATCATCGTTACCCGGGATAACGTAGTCTACGTTGTCTGGGTTAGAGTTTGTATCAACGATACCAATTACAGGAATACCAAGGTTTTTAGCTTCTTTAATTGCAATCGCTTCGTGATCAACGTCGATTACAAATAATGCGTCAGGTAAACCACCCATGTTTTTAACACCGCCTAAAGAACGCTCAAGTTTCTCCATCTCACGGCTACGCTCTAATGCTTCACGCTTAGTCAGCTTAGCAAAAGTACCATCTTGAGATTGAGTTTGAAGATCTTTCAAACGGCTGATAGATTGGCGAAGTGTTTTCCAGTTCGTCAACATACCACCTAACCAACGGTGATCTACATATGGTTGACCAGCGCGTTGAGCTTGTTCACGGATGATGTTAGAAGCAGCACGTTTAGTACCAACGAACAAAACTTTGTTCTTTTTGCTTGCTAATTGGTTAGCGAAGTTCAAAGCATCATTTAACGCAGGAACAGTGTGCTCAAGGTTGATGATGTGAATTTTGTTGCGTGCGCCAAAAATGTATTGACGCATTTTTGGGTTCCAGAAACGAGTTTGGTGACCAAAGTGCGCGCCTGCTTGAAGAAGGTCGCGCATGCTTACGTTGTAATCTGCCATTTTCTTTACCTTAAAGTTGGGTTAGGCCTCCATATGTCCGCATTCTCCACCTATTGCTAGGCACCCAGAGTAATGTGACGACATATGTGCGGATTTTTTCCTATTTCATCTACGCAATTCATAAAATATATTCACGAAAAGCATTTGATAAAATGGGCGGGTATTTATACCATAACTGCTTTGAAATTACCAAAAGTTTTTAAGTATCATGAATAGTACGTACACGGCTCCAAGTCGACTGATTAAAACTCCTGAAGAAATTGAAAAAATGCGTATCGCAGGACGACTGGCGGCTGAAGTTCTTGACATGATTAAACCGTATATTCAGCCAGGCGTGAGCACGCTTGAGCTGGATCGAATCTGTCATGATCATATCGTCAATGTTCAACAGGCCATTCCGGCATGTCTGGGCTATGGCGCAGCGCCAGGTCGTCCAGCGTTTCAGCACACCATTTGTACCTCTGTTAACCACGTGGTGTGTCACGGGATTCCATCTGCTGAAAAGATTCTCAAAAAAGGCGATATTTTAAATATCGACGTAACTGTGATTAAAGATGGTTACCATGGCGACACCAACATGATGTATGTGGTAGGTGGAGAAACTTCAATTCTAGCAAATCGTTTATGCAATGTGGCACAAGAAGCCATGTACCGCGGCATGCAAACGGTTCGTGCCGGCTCATTTATTGGTGACATTGGTCATGCCATTCAAAAGTATGTCGAATCTGAGCGTTTCAGTGTGGTGCGTGAATATTGTGGTCATGGTATCGGGACTGTATTCCATGATGAGCCACAAGTTTTACACTACGGTCAGAAAGGCACTGGCATGCAACTCGAAGCAGGCATGACTTTTACCATTGAGCCAATGGTCAACGCTGGTGTTTGGCAAACCAAATTGCTTGGCGACAAATGGACTGTGGTCACCAAAGACCACAAATTCTCTGCACAGTTTGAACACACGATTTTGGTGACTGAAACTGGACTCGAAGTGCTCACTGCTC
The DNA here is from genome assembly GCF_000760595.1 of Acinetobacter soli. Classification (GTDB taxonomy): domain Bacteria; phylum Pseudomonadota; class Gammaproteobacteria; order Pseudomonadales; family Moraxellaceae; genus Acinetobacter; species Acinetobacter soli. The sequence goes on from NZ_BBNM01000001.1 coordinate 22,990, forward strand.
GTCCAGAAGAAGATTTGTCTCGTTTTATGTAAAACTTAAAATTTGTGTGTTTAAAAGGCCATCAAGATGGCCTTTTTTATTGACTTTAGCGTTCATTCATATTTCCTTCATAATTCCAAACTTCATTTCTTTTTGCTACATATGGAATATTTTATTTTACAGGATCTGCTCGTTTTAACATTTAAGATGTTTTTTAGAAAAATGATCACAAAAACTGGACATGGAGTCCCTTCAAATGAACAAATCTTTTGCTGGCTTAATGACAAGCCTCTTATTCATTTCTGCGCATAGCCATGCTGCCTCACCTTACTTTAGCTTAAAAGATGGCGATGGATTTAAACGCTTTTCCGTTTCAGCTGGCTGGTTACATGCCATGCCGCAAGGGAAAGCCAACCCCGTTAGAATCAATACCCCAATTGCCGAAGGTACACAGTCTAAAGTAGGTGATGTCTCGACGGATAGCGTACTCAATGCCATTGACCAAAGCACTGTTTCAGGTAAGGCATGGTATACCCTACTTAATTCGGGCTATAAGGGCTTACTTGGAGGTAATACCTTACCTGCGGCATTATCTGGTACTGCAACCATTAATGGCTTGTCACAATGGGAAGCACCAAATTCGGGTCTTGAAGCCGATGATGTCGATACTCTTGGCCTACTGTTTAACTATAATTTTACTGATAATTTATCGCTTGAGATTAAAGGTGGTATCCCGCCTAAGGTCGATATTTTAGGTAAAGGTACAATTTATGCACCTCTCTCTGGCGCTGCCACTCCCTTAAAAGACGGTTCGTTGCTGGGTAATGCCTTGGGTAATATTATTGGTTCAGCAGGTGGTAATATCCCACTAAAACAAGACATCAAAATTACAGATTTATCTCAAGGGAAGCGTGCTTCATCTGTACGGGCATGGTTACCTGCAGCAGAACTACAGTACCAGTTTGGTAAATCTGGTGTAAATAAATTCAGACCCTACGTGGGAGTGGGCGTGATGTATGCCTATTTTAATGACATTAAGCTAAACCCTGGGATTGAATCCGATCTGATCACCGCAGGTAATATGATCCGGAACATTCAGGACAACAAAGCGGGCGCAGCATTAGATAAAAAAACATCAAGCGCCAATCCAGTGGTAAAAGTAGATGCAGCCGATGCATTCGCACCGATTGCCACAGTGGGTGCAACTTATGACTTTAATGATAGCTGGTTCGCAGTGGGTTCTGTGTCTTATGCCAAACTTAACAGTGAAGCAAAAATTACGGTTACCGATGGTAATACTGGCGCAGAGCTAATCAACTCAAAAACAAAAATCGATATTGATCCAATCATTACTTATGTCGGTGTCGGTTATCGTTTCTAAATGCAAGATTAAGCTGTTTTAAATATAAATTAAAAGCAACTTCGGTTGCTTTTTTTTACATAAGTGAGATTAAAAAGAAAGAGTGTCGAATGTGACTATTGTTATCTGATAATAATAAATAGATAAAAAACAAAAGACTGTACTAAGATTCCAGCTTTTCATAATCTATTCACTTTTTATCATTTCATTGTTTGTATGGGATTTCATATGCTCAAAACCAGCCAAATTAGAATACGAGTAGATTTACATGAGCAGTCTCACACCACTCTCACAAGCGATCCATAATGCGCCGCGCTGGCATGAACCTAAACATCTTCAACCTAGTGAAGAAATTCAGATTCAACCACTTGAGCATGCTGCTTTGGGTGCTATTGTGACTGGGCTCGATGCAAAAAAAGCGCAAACTGGCGAAACCATCTTTAAGTTAAAACAGGCTTTGGCACAGCATCTGGTACTTATTTTTAAAAAACAGCAACTCGATGATTTACAGTTTTTAGCATTTGCCAGTTATTTTGGCTCAATTTTCCGACCAAGCAAAGACAATCCCGTGTTGGGATATGATCTGGAAACAGGCGTACCACCCGATGTTGTACCCGTATCTAATGCCGTGGGGCACGGCGACTATACAGGGCACGGCGAACTGGCACCCCATGCCGATCACCAATGGACACCTCTACCCTCTTTTGGTTCATTGCTGTATGCAATTGAATTACCCAAAGCGGGTGGAAAAACATCATGGATCAATACCATTGCAGCCTATGAAGCACTCGACGACGATCTCAAACAACATATTCGTTCACTGCAATTGATTACTTACAATCCATTTGTACGCGCTCAAAGCAACGACGGTTCAAAAGCTAATGGGCATACTCCATTGTATCGTTTTGATGATCAGCCTGTCTTAGGTCATGCTTATCCTCAGCCACTGATTCGGACACATGCAGAATCTGGCAGATCAGCTCTTTGGCTCAGTGCAAAAAATGAAGTTGAACTGGTAAATTACAATGATATTGCCGGGGCAGAATTAATTGCACGCTTACGCGAACATTTGGCTCAACCTGAATTTCGCTATACGCATGATTGGGAAGTCGGAGATATCGTGTTTTGGGACAATCAAGTTACCTTACATGCACGTGAGACTTTTCCTTCAGAGCAGCGACGCTTATTAAAACGTATTAGTCTGGCTGGTGGTCGTCCGTTCTAATTGTCATAAAAGTATCAAATTTTTTTGATCTAATAAAAATAAAAAACAAAAATAATGTTCAACTTATCAACGCAAAAGCCCGTCAAACGACGGGCTTCATTTTTAGCTACATCATACTCAAGTTTAAATCTTAAAATAAACGATTTAGACCATTCAATGCTGCAACACGGTAGGCTTCAGCCATGGTCGGATAGTTAAAGGTCGTTTCCATAAAATACTTTAATGTATTATTTGGACTTTGCATTACAGCCTGACCAATGTGAATAATTTCAGACGCATTATTACCAAAACAATGAATCCCTAAAATTTCCAAGCTATCGCGGTGGAACAAGATTTTAAGCTCGCCCACAGTATCACCCGTAATTTGTGCGCGCGCCAAATGACGAAACGATGATTGTCCTACTTCGTAAGGAATTTTTTCTTCTGTCAGCTCTTGCTCAGTTTTACCAAAACACGAAATTTCTGGAATGGTATAAATACCAGTTGGAATATCGGTTACAGGTTTTACGTTTTCTTCGCCACTCATATTTGCACCGGCACAGCGCCCTTGGTCATAAGCTGCTGATGCTAGAGATGGCCAACCTACGACATCGCCCGCGGCATAGATATTTTCCACTTCAGTCTGATATTTCTCGTTCACTGCCAGCTGGCCACGGCCATTTGGTTTCAGGCCAACATTTTCTAAGCCCAAACCATCGGTATTACCTGAGCGTCCGTTACACCACAAAATCGCATCGGCTTTGATTTTTTTACCACTTTGTAAATGTAACACCACATAATCATCGTGCGTTTCCAGATAATCAATTTGTTCATTATGACGAATCAGCACGCCTTGTTCACGTAAGTGATATGACAATGCATCGGCAATTTCATCATCGAGATAGCTCAGAAGCTTATGTTGCGTGTTAATCAAATCGACTTTGTGATTCAAACCAATAAAAATTGATGCATATTCACAGCCAATTACGCCTGCGCCGTAGATAATAATTTTATGAATGGTGTAGTCGAGATCTAGAATCTTGTCTGAATCAAACACACGTTTATGATTAAAGTCTAGACCTTTGGGTTGATAAGGACGGCTACCGGTCGCAATCACAAGTTGATCAAAAATAATGGTTTCTTTGATTCCTTCAGGCGTAAACACCAACACCGTATTTTGATCTTGAATGTATGCACGACCATTGAACACATCAATATTGTTTCGATCGTAAAAACGAGTATGTGTAGATACTTGTTGCTGAATCACGCGATGGGCATTACTGAGTACCTGTTTCATGGTGAATTTTTTCCATTCACCCACTTTTTGAAACATTGGATCACGTTGATAACGAATAATACTTGATACTGTCTGACGCAATGCCTTACTCGGAATCGTTCCGACATGGGTACAGTTTCCACCCATCTGTTCACGAATATCTACAATTGCAACACGCTTACCTGCTTTTGCAAGCTTCATTGCCGCGCCTTCGCCCGCAGGTCCTGAACCGAGAACTAACGCATCATATCTGATGAAATTCCCACTAACGACCTCTTTCTTACGTGGCATTTAAAGCTCCTTCAATCCGATCAGTTGAAACATTTTATAATAAATAGGGGCACTATGCTGCCCAATAATGTATTTCTCAAGCCTATATTATGCAATAACGACATTTTTTATATGAATAATGAATTTGCCCCATTTTAGACTAAGTCCGTTATAATAATGTCAATTAAAATTCTCGCGAATAACATTGGAATTGTTAACTATGTCTGAAAACCGTAAACCTGAACAGGGTGTAAAACTACGTGGTGCGGAAAAAGTAGCCCGAATTCCTGTAAAAGTTGTTCCTACGGTTGAAGTACCGCGCAAGCCAGACTGGATTCGCGTCAAAATGACGGCACCAGAAGAGGTGCAACGAATTAAGACCACTTTACGTGCACAAAAACTTCACACGGTATGTGAAGAAGCTGCTTGTCCGAATCTGCCTGAATGTTTTGGTGGTGGCACAGCAACCTTCATGATCATGGGCGATATCTGTACGCGCCGTTGTCCGTTTTGTGATGTTGCACACGGTCGACCAAATGCACTAGATGCAGATGAACCTCGCCACATGGCAGAAACCATTGCCAATTTAAAGCTTAAATACGCGGTGATTACCTCTGTTGACCGTGATGACCTTCTAGACGGCGGTGCACAGCACTTTGTCGACTGTATTAAAGAAGCGCGCGCATTAAGCCCGACCACCTTACTTGAAATTCTGGTACCAGATTTCCGTGGTCGTATGGATATTGCGCTTCGAATCATGACTGAATGTCCGCCAGATGTGTTTAACCATAATATCGAGACGGTTCCACGCTTGTACAAAGCAATGCGTCCAGGTTCTGATTATCAGCATTCTTTAACATTACTTAAGATGTTTAAAGAATATTGCCCAGATATTCCAACCAAATGTGGCTTGATGGTGGGTATTGGCGAAACTGAAGAAGAAGTGATTGCCCTACTTGATGATCTGCGTGCGCATGATGTCGATTACGTCACGATCGGGCAATATCTACAACCCTCTAAACAGCACGCACCGATCGATCGATTTGTCAGCCCAGAAGAGTTTGAGCGCTATGCAGAGCATGGTCGTAAACTCGGTTTTCGTAATATCTGGTCGGCACCAATGGTACGTTCAAGCTACTTTGCAGATCGTCAGTATCATGGTGAGCCAGTCCCTGCTGTTCGTCGTAAAACAGATCCAGCCAAAAAAATTAATGTACAAACTATCGAAGCCTAAATTTAGTTTAGCTTCAAAGTCGAAAAAAGCCTCTCATTTTGAGAGGCTTTTTTTTGTTGAAAAAACGCCAAATTAGTTTAACGTTTTGTGACAAATCAACAACATAGCTCACATTTTTTACATTTTAATATACAATAGTCATTGAAAGTACAAAAATAACTTGTTTATCTTGATCAATATAAAGGGAAATACAAAATTAATTCATGATTAATCAGATTGCCCCTAAAAACGACAAATCGCGTCATTGATTCAAATAAAGAAGTTCCTGTTTTAGTTACCTGTTAGCGCATTAATTTTAATTCTAAATGCAACAACCCAAGGAGTAAGTATGACTTTTTTCCTGTTTATCGTTGCTCTACTGGTACAAATCTTCACTGTTTGGGCTGTATTTTATTTCAGCGTTTCCAGAAGTGTCGGAAGTATTGTGACCATTATTGTGGCCTTGGCCTGTGCTTTTGTATTTACTGCATGGTCACTCTTGTTAGGTATTCCACTTATTCTGCTCAGCGTCATCTTGCTGGTCGATCCATTACGCTTTGGTCTGATCACTAAACCTGCCTATAAAACTCTAGCCAACTCAATGCCAAGCATCAGCACAACAGAACAAGAAGCGCTTGAAGCAGGCACAAGCTGGTGGGAAAAAGAACTTTTTACAGGCGCACCTGATTGGAATACATTCAATGCCTATGCTTTTCCACAATTATCTGAAGAAGAGCAAGCCTATCTGGACACTGAAGTTGAACAACTTTGTAGCATGTTAGATGAATGGGAAATTCATCATAAAGGTAAAGATTTACCCGAGCATGTATGGCAATTCATTAAAGATAAAGGTTTTTTAAGTTTAATTATTCCTAAATCTTACGGCGGTAAAGAATTTAGTTCATTTGCGCAAAGCCGCATCATGAGTAAAATTGCTTCTCGCTCCCTCACCGCTGCTGTAAGTTGTATGGTGCCAAACTCATTGGGACCAGGTGAGCTTTTGATGCACTACGGCACAGACGAACAAAAGCAACGCTACTTGCCGGGTTTGGCTGCTGGTACAGAAATTCCATGTTTTGGTCTAACAAGTCCAGAGGCCGGTTCAGATGCTGGTGCAATTCCCGACACAGGTGTAGTGTGTTACGGCGAATACGAAGGTCAGGAAGTTCTTGGCTTACGTATGAACTTCTCTAAACGTTGGATTACCCTCGCACCAGTTGCGACTGTGGTGGGTCTGGCATTTAAACTTTATGATCCGGATGGATTGCTTGGCGATACGTCTAAAAATGAATACGGCATTACCTGTGCCTTAATTCCTGCCACACATCACGGAATTCAGATTGGTGCGCGGCACTATCCTGGCTCGCCATTTATGAATGGTACTGTAGAAGGCCGTGATGTTTTTATTCCAATCGACTGGATTATCGGTGGCCCTAAAAATGCTGGGCGTGGCTGGCGTATGCTCATGGAGTGTCTCGGTGTTGGCCGTGGTATTTCACTTCCTGCACTTGCAACGTCTGCAGGCGAAATGAGCTATTTGACGGTGGGTGCATTTGCTAAAGTACGCGAACAGTTCAAACTGTCTGTAGGCAAGTTTGAAGGTGTGCAAGAAGCCACCAGCGATATTGCCAGCGATACGTATATGCTTGAGGCATTTCGCTACTTTGTGACCTGTGGTCTAAATGAAGGCGGCAAACCTGCTGTCATGACCGCCATGGCGAAATATTACGCCACTGAAACTATGCGTAAAGTTATCAACCATGGTATGGATGTTGTCGGCGGACGTGCGATTCAGCTTGGACCACGTAACTTTTTGGCCCTGTCTTATCAAGCCATTCCAGTTGCAATTACAGTTGAAGGCGCCAATATTCTTACCCGCTCATTGATGATCTTTGGGCAGGGTTCGATGCGCTGTCATCCCTACTTGTTTGATGAACTACAACTGCTTCAATCGAACGACAAGCAATCTGCGATCAAGCAGTTTCATGAGATTTTGTTTAAGCATCTTGGATATACCTTTAACCGTGGGGCGCGCTCATTTGCTTATGGCTTTACCGGGGGATCAAGCGATTCACCCGTCATTTCGGATGACTTTACCCAGCCTTACTACAAGATCATCAATCGCTTTAGTGCCAATCTTGCACTGACTGCGGATATGTCTTTGGGACTACTGGCAGGTGATATTAAACGTAAAGAAATGCTTTCGGGTCGTTTGGCCGATATCCACGCGCATATCTTCATTGCCAGTGCGATTTTGAAATACTACGCTTATGGTACAAAATCGGAAGCAGAACAACTGCATGCAAAATTAGCACTGGAAAAATCACTTTATACCGTTCAAGAAGCATTTTTCGGGTTATTTGAAAACTTTCCGGTCAAACTGGGTGCAGCTTTGGTCAAATTCGTGTGCTTCCCGCTTGGTCGCCCACTCTCCAAACCAAGTGATGATCTTAAACAAGCTGTAGCGGATTTGATGATTAAAGAAAATCCTTTCCGTGCCGAGCTTAAAAAGCATGTGTTCTATACACAAGATCCAGATGATGTGACAGGTCGACTTGAGTCTACGTTCCAGATGCTCCTGCAAATTGAACCACTCTGGCATAAGTTTAAAAAAGCTGAATCTAAAGATCAGTTTAAAGGTCTTACTTTTGAAGAGCATATTACAGATGCGGTGAGTCAGGGTTTTATCACTGAATCTGAAGCACAAAGCCTGATTGTCTATAATGCAAAACGCTTCGACAGCATGCTCACCGATGTGTTTGATATGCAACTCAAGGAAGATTTAGAGCTGGATAATCCTCATCTTCCACGAACAGGCGAAGCAACCTTCGATCTTGATCGTATTTAACTCAATCGATAGATTATGGTAAAAGCGTCTTCGGACGCTTTTATTTTATTGAGAGGAAAATCGAAATGTCACGAGACGACTATAATAATGGACTGAAAATACGCACCGAAGTCATGGGCGAGCACTTTGTTAAACGTGCCCAAGACAATACCGTACCTTTTACAGCACCATTGCAGGATTGGATCAACGAACATGCATGGGGGTCGACATGGCAACGTGACGGTGTTTTACCACGTAAATACCGCTCATTGATTACCCTAGCGATGCTGACAGCACTCAAAGCTCCCACTGAACTCAAAGGTCATGTTCGCGGTGCATTGAACAATGGATGCACTGTAGAAGAAATTCAGGAAACCTTGCTGCACTCATTGCCATATTGCGGCGCACCAGCAGCACAAGAAGCGTTTCGTGCGGCGCTTGAAGTAATTGAGGAGTATCAACTCAAGCAATCTGATTAAAACAACTGGATACCGTTTCTTCCATGTCGTTTCACCAGATATAGCGCCTTATCTGCGACACCAAACCAGTCTGAGACAGACTGTGCACTCTCAGATGAGGCAATCCCGATACTGACTGTGGTAAAAAAAGCTGAATCTGTCGACAATCTAATCTGCTGTACAGCAGATTGAATGTTTTGCGCCAACTGAATAACATCCTCATCAGATCGATTCATAACAATAATCGCAAGCTCATCCCCACCAAACCGAGCCGGTGTATCTTCAGGTCCACTCATTTGTCGTAAAAGGTCTGACATCTGACTTAAAAAGTAATCACCTTCATCGTGACCATAGTTATCGTTGATGTGTTTGAAATAATCTACATCCAGAAGCAGTAAATGTGCGGTCACGCTACTATTTTGCGTCTGAGCAAAAGTCGTTGCTAAACGCTGCTCAAACAACCTTCGATTGGGAATTTGTAGTCGGGGATCTATTAAGGCAATACGCTCATATTCATGGTTTTTATCAATTAATTGGATTGCCAGATTACGGGTGAGCACACTCAGCGACATCAAATAGATCGTCGCCAATGGTAATGACCACCACACCATTTGGGGGCTCAACGCGAGATTTAGCTTAAAGCCAGCCAATCCCCACACCATAATCAGTGTAATAAATAGTGCGATGAGCGAAGGTCTTAGAATCTTCCATCCGCCCGCTGCATATCGATCTGAAATTAAAATTGCCAATAATATCAACGAGGGAAAAGGACTCAATTGCATCATTGCGATCCAGAAGCCACCCAATGCACCGTCAATAATCAAACTGATATTGGTTAAGCGCACCACATTTGAGGAATTCATCGCAACTACATAGGCAGTTAAAGGCCAAATTAATGCATTAAAAGCCAATAACACATAAAATTCGTATTTATAATTTAAAAAATACAGAACCGATGCGATTGACATGAAGCACAGCAATGAGCCAACTTGACGCATTACAAAGATTCGAAAAACATAACGTTTTCGACGCGTCATTAAAATTGTGTTGTCCGTTTTTATGTATGGCATGATCGGCTGCTATATAAAAATTGAAAGTAACTGCCTATACGTTCTGAAAAAGTAGATCCATCACTTTTGTCATTATTAATTCTAACTGTCTTTTTAGTGAAATATAATAGATTTACTTCATAATTCCATTTTTTTTATATGCGGTATCCAAAAACCCAATATATATCACATATTATTCAATGAAATTGAATCCTACAACCTAACCAGAAAATTACGATAAATATTTATTATTTTGCTTAATACCAAAGTAATTTAAATTTTTTTACATAAAACACGTACAGCATGTACAGATTGTTCATGATCATGCAACACATCAGATCGCGTGTTCGTCTTAAACTTATAATCAATTGATATTTAATTAGTTTAAGCACAGTTAAAACAGCCAAATTTGCCATTTTGATTGCGCAACAAACTGATTATTGGTTCGATTTTATGCATATGTTCTCTAAACATCACTTTACTTTGTTAAAAAGTTAAAGTGAGTTTAACCACAAGGAACCGTTGATTCATGTCTAGAAAAACAACAACACCACTCGGTATTGATGATGTCGAGATTGTCGACTACGACAAGACCAAAAAAGCTATTAAGGCTGCAGCTCTGGGGAATGCAATCGAATGGTTTGATTTTGGTGTATACGGCTACGTCGCCTATATCTTAGGTAAAGTATTTTTTCCAAATGCTTCACCCAGTGTTCAAATGATTGCAGCACTGGCCACTTTCTCTATTCCTTTTATTTTCAGGCCTCTTGGGGGGCTTTTTTTTGGTCGTTTAGGCGATAAATATGGCCGGCAAAAAGTTTTAGCGATCACCATTATCATCATGTCTGTGAGTACCTTTGGTATTGGCTTAATTCCCTCTTATGAAAGCATTGGAATATGGGCACCAATTTTACTGTTAATTGTGAAAATTGCGCAGGGCTTTTCCGTAGGCGGTGAGTATGCAGGCGCCGCAATCTTTGTGGCCGAGTATTCTCCAGACCGTAAACGCGGCTTCATGGGGAGCTGGTTAGATTTTGGCTCTATTTTGGGTTTTGTGGTCGGCGCAGGTGTTGTTTCAGTCATTAGCTTCGCCGTAGGCGAAAATGCCTTTATGGAATGGGGCTGGAGAATTCCGTTTTATCTTGCACTGCCTTTGGGTCTGATTGGATTGTATTTACGCCATAGCTTAGATGAAACACCTACATTTCAAGCCCATACTGAAACTCAAAGCCAATTAAAAAAACCGAAAAAAATTGGATTTATGCAAATCTTGCGTCAGCATAAACGTAGTTTAATGGTGTGCGTGGGTCTGGTTATTTGTACCAATGTCACCTACTACATGCTACTTACGTACTTGCCCAGCTACTTTTCGCATAACTTAGGCTATTCAGAAGATCATGGCGTGCTGATCATTATCGCAGTTATGGTGGGTATGTTATTTGTACAGCCTTTTGTGGGTATGCTGAGCGATAAAATCGGACGTAGACCATTCGTGTTTGCGGGCAGTATTGCGCTTGTATTGTTTGCTTATCCTGCATTTGTATTACTCGACACCAACAACACCCTATTGATCTTTTTAGGCTTGTTAATTTTAGCGCTGTCATTAAATATGTTGATTGGTGTAATGGCATCTACCCTGCCTGCATTGTTTCCAACCGAAATCCGCTATAGCGCGCTTGCAATTGCCTTTAATATTTCTGTTGTCATTGCCGGTTTGACACCAACCATTACAGCCACTTTGGTTGAAACCACACACAATATTATGATTCCGGCTTATTATCTGATGGTTTGTGGTGTATTTGGAATTATCACCGCAATTTATCTGAAAGAAACCGCCAACCTACCATTAAAAGGCGCAACGCCAATGGCAGTGGACAGCGATGAAGCGGAAGAGTTACTTGAGCAATATCACGGTAATATCGAACAAAAAATTGAGCAAATTGATGAGCAAATTGATGCGTTGCAAAAAAAACGCGACAAACTTGCTAAACAACATCCAGATATCGATTAAGTCATATAAATAAGTGGGCAATATTGCCCACTTTTTTAATGCTATTTAAAAGAATATTTTAGTTTAACTTGGCCGAATGCATCAGTTGAACCCGACGATCATCGATCAGGATCACTTGTCGGCAAATGCCCTCGGCCTTGCGCTGATGCTCAAATACGAGCTTTGGCATTGGGTCAAAACTATCAAAAAAACAGATCTCTTGATCGTCAATACTATATACCAAAGACTGATTTCCTATTCCATCCAGCGTGTCATACGAGACAATGGCCATTTTGCCCTGTTCAATTGCTGTTTGAATCGCCTCGTAGGAGATTGCAGGTTCTATAGCAATATCACGCGTACGTGCTTCCTGATAAAGCTTGCGTTCACTGGCATCGATATGCGGATCTTCATCGGTATAAAAAGCCACCTGAAAGCCAAGCGTATCGAGTGCCACTGCCAATGCAATGGTAAAAGTACCCTGCTCCGGATCGTGCTGACATAATCTTGCAATTTCGCCAACATCCATTTCAATACCGTGATGTTGAAACAGCATCCATAAAGAAAAAACCCCACAATTGGCCTCAAGATGAAGTAATGATTCAGGAATATTTAAAGCCATCGAATTGAGCTCGCTGTTTATTTATGCGAATCATACACAAAACAGCGTTGGCACTATAGTGATTTCCAAGTACAATACTTCACTAGTCGAGGGATGCTGCGACGATTGATTGGCACTAAGAATCAATTCGCCAGGCTCGACGATCGGTCAATTGAAAGTGCTTGCACCAACTGACCAACAACGGCATCCGCGAACTGAATGATCAATATTTGTTTTTTTAATAGGAGATCGTGATGAACGCGGTTAATGCTTCATTTACTGATTACAAAGTTGCTGACATCTCTTTAGCAGAATACGGCCGTAAAGAAATTAAACTTGCAGAAGCTGAAATGCCAGCTTTGATTGGTTTGCGTAAGCGTTATGCAGCAGACAAACCACTTGCAGGTGCAAAAATTCTGGGTTGTATTCACATGACCATCCAGACTGCTGTACTTATCGAGACTTTGGTTGAACTTGGTGCAGAAGTACGTTGGACATCATGCAATATTTTCTCGACACAAGATCATGCAGCAGCAGCAATTGCGGCGCGTGGTATTCCTGTATTTGCATGGAAAGGCGAGACAGAAGAAGAATACAACTGGTGTCTTGAACAGCAGATCAATGTGAACGGCAAACCATGGGATGCCAACATGATCCTGGACGATGGCGGTGACTTAACTGCACTTGTTCACACCAACTACCCTGCGCTTTTAGACCGTATTCACGGGATTACAGAAGAAACCACGACAGGTGTTCAGCGTCTACTCGAAATGTGGAAAGATGGCAGCCTGAAAGTACCTGCAATCAACGTAAATGATTCTGTGACCAAGTCAAAAAATGACAATAAATACGGTTGCCGCCACTCTCTAAACGATGCGATCAAACGTGCAACGGATATGTTTTTATCAGGCCGCCGTGCATTAGTGATTGGCTATGGCGACGTAGGTAAAGGTTCTGCTCAATCACTTCGTCAAGAAGGCATGATTGTACGTGTGACTGAAGTCGACCCGATTTGTGCTATGCAAGCCTGCATGGACGGTTACGAAGTCGTTTCACCGTACAAAAACGGTATTCAAACGGGTAAAAAAGAAGACATCAACCTTGATCTTCTTCAAAACACCGATTTGATTGTAACCACAACTGGTAACTACCATGTTTGTGATGCTGCAATGCTTGATACTTTAAAAGCGGGCGCAGTGGTATGTAACATCGGTCACTTCGATACCGAAATTGATACCAACTACTTACGCGGCTATAAGTGGGTTGAAGTGAAGCCACAAGTTCACCAAGTTTACCGCACAGAAAACGACCAAGATTACTTGATCTTGCTTTCTGAAGGCCGTCTGGTTAACTTAGGCAACGCGACTGGTCACCCTTCACGTGTGATGGATGGTTCATTTGCAAACCAAGTATTGGGTCAAATGCATTTGTTCCAAGAAAAATTTGCTGATCTTCCTGCTGAAGAAAAAGCGGAAAAAATTCGTGTAGAAGTACTACCGAAGAAACTTGACGAAGAAGTTGCTGCTGCAATGGTGGTTGGCTTTGGTGGTGTGCTTACACAACTGACAAATGTTCAGGCCGACTATCTGGGTGTACCAGTTGAAGGTCCATACAAGTCTGACGCTTATAAGTACTAAGAAATATAGGGCAGACGTTTAACGGACTGCCCTTTTTTCTGGTATCGTTTCACTGAGTTAAAAGGATTTGATGATGACCAAACGTGTTCCAATTTCATTTGAGTTTTTCCCACCTAAAACAGACATTGGTGCTGAAAAGTTAATTACAGTACACCAAGATCTACAGCAGCTTCAGCCAGAGTTTTTTTCGATTACATATGGTGCAGGCGGTTCAACACGTGAGCGTACCCTTGCAGCAATCAAAGAATTCAATGGTAAAGGCACGCCTGTTGCACCACATTTGTCGTGTATTGGCGATGATAAAGCCAGAATTGCCGAATTGCTTGATTTATATGTTGCGCAAGGGATTAACAAAATTGTGGCATTACGTGGTGATCTACCTTCAGGTCAGGTGGGTTTAGGCGAACTGCCGTATGCTCAAGATCTGGTTAGATTTATACGCGAGCATTCTGGTGATCATTTTCATATTGAAGTTGCAGCCTATCCTGAAATGCACCCTCAGGCAGAAACATTCGATCAAGATATTCAGCGTTTTACTGAAAAAGTCAATGCAGGCGCAAATTCTGCGATTACACAGTTTTTCTTTAATCCAGATGCGTATTTTTACTTTTTAGATCGCCTTCAAAAGCAAGGCATTACCATTCCGGTCGCTCCGGGAATTATGCCGATTACCAATGCCAGTAATTTGATACGTTTTGCTGACGGTACTGGTGCAGAAATACCGCGCTGGATTCGCAAACAACTACAAGCATACGGTGATGATAGCCGCAGTATCAAAGCATTTGGTCATGAAGTGATCCTGAAACTCTGTGAGCGCCTCATCGATGGCGGCGCACCAAGTTTGCATTTTTACACCATGAACACCACAGAACCTACTCGCCAACTCGTTGTTGATTTAGGTTTGAACTAACTTTTTTGAGTCACATCCCAATGAACCGTTTTTTTATCGAAGCAGATCTTCATGTCGACACGCAACTCTTGTTAACCGAGTCTGTATTTCATCATTGGGTTCGTGTGTTGCGCGCACAATTGAATGATCAGGCTGTTTTTTTTAATGGTCAGGGCGGTGAATATCATGTCCGCCTTATTGAAATCAATAAAAAAAATGCCACTGTACAAGTCGAGGCATTTGATGCAACGGATCGTAGCCCACGCTTTAAAGCCTTGCTTGGGCAGGTCATGAGTAAAGGCGATCGTATGGATTATGCAATTCAGAAAGCCACTGAACTAGGAGTCGATCAGATTCAACTTCTTACCAGTGAACGCTGTGAGATGCGTCTAAAATACGATCGTGATCAAAAGAAGCTGGATCATTGGCAAAGTGTAGCAATCGCGGCATGTGAACAATGCGGTTTAAATCGTGTGCCTCAAATTTTAGCACCCATTGCACTTCATGAATGGTTGCAGTCTGATTCACTTCCAGCGACCAAATTGGTACTGGCCCCCGAAAAAGAGCAATCCCCCGTTTTGCAACATGCAAATCAGGCACTGGCTTTACTGATTGGCCCCGAGGGTGGCTTGAGCGAATCTGAAATCAGTGCGGCCAATCAAGCAGGCTTCATCAACTGGTGTATTGGTGAGCGTGTACTACGCACGGAAACCGCACCTGTAGTTGCTTTATCAATTTTGAACTATCACTTTAGTGCTTAACATTTTGGTGATCTAATCACCTCAACTTCATATTCAACAAGCGATGCGCTATTAATCGCTAAAATCTATAAGTTAGATCACGCAGGGTTTTTTTCAAAAAAAATCTGGTCAGTGTGGTCTGACCTCGCTATACAGGTAAAGGCGAACTTTATTGAATTTTGATATTTTTTGACTGTGAGAAGTATCGAACTAATGATATATTCGATTGAATTTAGCCCATTACACCCCCTGTATTTGACTAGTTAAACACTTGTAACAACCGAGACTCAGATGGACGATCAATCATTAAAACAGGCTGCTTTGTATTACCACGAAAACCCAACTCCGGGGAAAATCAGCGTTACGCCGAGTAAGCAGCTTGTCAATCAGCATGACTTAGCACTTGCATACTCACCTGGCGTTGCGGCTCCATGTTTAGAGATTGAACGTGATCCTTCAGCTGCTGCAAAATATACGGCACGTGGTAACTTGGTCGCCGTTGTCAGTAATGGTACTGCTGTTTTAGGTCTAGGCAATATCGGACCTTTGGCATCTAAGCCAGTGATGGAAGGTAAAGGCGTTTTATTTAAAAAATTCGCTGGTGTAGATGTATTTGACATCGAAATTGATGAAAATGATCCAGACAAAATTGTGGATATTGTTGCAGCGTTAGAACCTACTTTTGGTGGGATCAACCTTGAAGACATCAAAGCGCCAGAATGTTTTTATATCGAGAAAAAACTTCGTGAACGCATGAACATTCCTGTGTTTCATGACGATCAGCACGGAACAAGTATTATTGTCGGTTCTGCCCTATTAAATGCACTTCAAATCGTCAACAAAAAGATTGAAGACATTAAAATTGTGGCATCAGGCGCAGGTGCAGCGGCACTTTCTTGCTTAGATTTACTTTGTGCTATTGGCGTAAATAAAGAAAATATTATCGTTGCGGACTCACGCGGCCTAATCACAACTTCTCGTGACGGCTTGGACGATTCCAAAAAACGTTATGTTCAAGACATTACTGCCACTCAACTTCACGAAGTGATGGCGGGAGCAGATATGTTCCTTGGCCTTTCAGCTGCGGGTATTCTCACCAAAGAAATGGTGAAGGTGATGGCTGAAAACCCAATCATCTTTGCTTTGGCCAACCCAGATCCTGAAATTTTACCTGAAGATGCGCATGCTGTGCGTCCAGATGTCATTATGGCAACTGGTCGTTCAGACTATCCAAACCAAGTAAACAACGCACTGTGCTTCCCGTACATTTTCCGTGGCGCATTGGATGTGGGCGCAACCACAATCAATGAAGATATGAAGATTGCTTGTGTACACGCGATTGCGCGTATGGCACACATTGAAGCCGATGCTGCAACTTACGGTGAGAAATCAGCATCTTTTGGTCGTGATTACCTCATTCCACGCCCGCTTGATCAACGTTTGATTCTTGAAATTGCACCTGCCGTAGCAAAAGCAGCAATGGATTCTGGCGTAGCGACTCGTCCAATCGAAGATTTTTCTGCGTATCGCCAAAAACTGTCTGAGTTTGTATATAACTCAGCGTTTATTATGAAGCCTATTTTCTCTCAGGCAAAAACCGATCCTAAACGTATCGCATATGCTGAAGGTGAAGATTACCGCGTGTTACGTACAGCACAAATTGCAGTGGACGACGGTATTGCCTTCCCTGTTTTGGTTGGTCGTACTGCTGTCATTGAAGCCAATATCAAAAAATTGGGGCTTCGCTTGGAAAATGGCGTAAACGTTGAAATTGTTGACCAAGAAAATAATCCGCTTTACGAAGAGTTCTGGAAAGATTACTACCAGATTATGCAGCGTAAAGGCGTGACTGTTGAATATGCTCAACGTGAAGCTCGTCGCCGCTCGACCTTAATTGCAGCGATGCTGGTGAAGTTTGGTAAAGCAGACGGTATGCTTTGCGGTACTTATAGTAGCTACGATATTCATTTAGACTTTGTTAGCAACATTATTGGGCTTAAAGAAGGTTCAAATACGTTCTTCACTCTCAATGCCTTGATGCTTGAAGATCGTAACTTGTTTATTGCAGATACTTATGTCAATACCAATCCAAGCGCAGAACAACTGGTCGAAATGACTATTCTGGCAGCTGAAGAAGTGCGTCGTTTTGGTATTACACCACGTGTTGCACTCCTTTCACACTCAAGCTTTGGTAGCAATCAGCATGATCCAAGTGCGCAAAAAATGCGTGAAGTGCATCGTTTACTCAGTGAACGTGCGCCTGAGCTTGAAGTTGAAGGCGAAATGCACGGTGATGCAGCACTTGATGAGAGCATTCGTCATTCTGCATTCCCAAGCTCAAGCTTTAAAGGTTCTGCAAACTTGTTGATCATGCCAAATCTTGATGCGGCAAACATTTCGTTTAACCTGTTAAAAGCAACGTCTGGTAACAACGTGACGATTGGCCCAATTTTGCTTGGTGCTGCAAAACCTGTACATATCTTGACGCCAACAGCAACAACACGTCGTGTGTTAAACATGACCGCCTTGACTGTAGCAGAAATTCAGCAAAGTGAAGCATAAGCCTTTGCTTTATTGAAAAGCACATTTTTGTGACTTGTGAAAACCTCTGTTCTGTAGCATGATTGCTTAAGGAACAGAGGTTTTTTCATGCACGTGTATTTAGTCGGCGGCGCCGTTCGAGATCAGCTTTTAGGTCATTCCTATCACGAAAAAGATTACGTGGTAGTGGGTGCAACCCCACAACAATTACTCGATCAAGGTTTTACCCCCGTGGGGAAAGATTTCCCCGTTTTTCTACATCCAAAAACAAAAGAAGAATACGCACTCGCCCGCACCGAACGTAAATCGGGAACGGGTTATCATGGTTTCAATTTTTTCACCGCGCCAGAAGTCAGTTTAGAAGACGATCTGATCCGTCGGGATTTAACCATCAATGCCATGGCCATGGACGATGCTGGAAATGTTTATGATCCCTATGGTGGCCAAGATGATTTAAACAACCGGATATTACGTCATGTATCCGAGGCATTTGTCGAAGATCCTTTACGAGTATTACGTGTAGCTCGTTTTGCAGCCCGCTATACAAAATATGGCTTTCAAATTGCCGATGAAACCTTACAACTTATGCAGCGGATCAGTGCATCTGGTGAACTTGAATGTTTAACAGCGGAACGTGTATGGAAAGAAACATCGCGAGCACTGATGGAAGAGCACGCAGATGTTTACTTTCAGGTTTTACGCGATTGTGATGCACTCAAAGTACTTTTTCCAGAAATTGATGCGCTGTTTGGTGTACCGCAGCGGCCAGAATATCACCCCGAAATTGACTGTGGTATTCATACCTTGATGTCTTTAAGACAAGCGTGTAAAGCGAACTATTCACTTGATGTACGTTATGCGGTACTGGTTCATGATTTAGGTAAGGCCCTCACCCCCAAAGAGATGCTACCGCGGCACATCATGCACGAAGAGCGAGGAATCCCACCTGTCGAGGCATTGTCTGATCGGTTAAAAGTATCAACACAAACCAAACAGCTTGCGCTTGCAGTATGTAAAGAACACTTAAAATGCCATCAAGCGATGTCGCTCAAGCCCGGTACGTTATGGCGTTTATTACAACGCCTAGATGTGTTACGTCGACCTGAACGTGTAGAAGCCTTTATACAAGCCTGTGAATGTGATGCACGTGGACGCCTAGGACTCGAAAATCGTCCTTATCCTCAAGCATCATTTTTATATGAGGCGATACAAGTGGTCCGCTCAATCAAGGCACAAGATTTACCCGCTGACATTAAGGGGCCGGAAATTGGCGAAATGTTGATTCAGTATCGTATTGATGCGCTTGCTTCACTTAAACAACGTCATGAGCGATCTGAACATAGCTCATAAAAAAAAGCCTCGAGTGTTCGCACTCGGGGCTTTTTTAATCAAGACAGTCACTTCTTCTGATTAATACATCATACTTTAATATGTATTCAATTCATTCCTAATTTTTTATTTTTTAATCTTTATCTATTTAATTCAATTTTATCCACAATTTAACCCAACCAAAATACTTGGTTTAAAATATTAAAAAAATATAGTTAATTCTGATTAATTCACTCAGAATTAACTTAATTAATCTTACTAATTTTATCAGAATTACATTAATCCCAACCATTTCAATAGGATTAAAATAAAAACCCAACTATTTTAATATGAATTAATTTATTATTATTTAAGTTTATGATTTATATATTAATATTAAACCTTTTTAAAATAAATTATTAAATTATATTTATTTTAAATTGTTTTTATTTAATAATAAAAATAACAACTCAATCTATTTGATTAAATAATGAAATCAAATCAGAATTTAGATAAAAAGCTAATTCGAGAATTAACTTTAATATTAATCTTAAAGTTAATTCTTCTAATATCAATCAAACTTATTTGGTTTGATCATCCTACAACTCCCAAAAACTTTGACCATCACGCTGCTGAGCATATTGCTGGCAGTTTATCCTCAAGCAAGGAGACACGTTGATGATTTCAGAAAGCGTTGTCGATCTTTCGCGGTTCCAGTTTGCCATGACTGCGATGTATCATTTTTTATTTGTACCATTGACGCTTGGTCTAGCATTTCTGCTGGCGATTATGGAAACCACTTATGTGATTTCTGGCAAACAAATCTATAAGGATATGACCCAGTTTTGGGGAAAACTTTTCGGGATTAATTTTGCGCTCGGTGTTACCACAGGTCTAACAATGGAGTTTCAGTTCGGAACCAATTGGGCATACTATTCTCATTATGTTGGAGACATTTTTGGAGCACCTTTGGCAATCGAAGGTTTAATGGCTTTTTTCCTTGAATCAACCTTTATTGGCCTGTTTTTCTTTGGGTGGGACAGATTATCTAAAGTTCAACACCTTGCTGTCACGTGGCTCGTCGCGATTGGTTCCAATATGTCAGCATTGTGGATTTTAGTCGCCAATGGCTGGATGCAAAATCCTGTGGGTGCAGCATTTAATTATCAAACAATGCGCATGGAGCTCGTCGATTTCTCAGCATTAATTTTCAACCCTGTTGCACAGGTCAAGTTTGTTCATACGGTGTCTGCTGGTTATGTCACAGGCGCCGTATTTGTGCTGGCCATTTCAAGCTATTATTTACTTAAAAAACGCGACCTTCCCTTTGCACGCCGTTCTTTTGCAATTGCTGCCATTTTTGGCATGGCCTCAATTTTGTCGGTCATATTGCTTGGAGACGAGTCAGGCTATGAACTAGGTGATGTACAAAAAACCAAACTTGCTGCAATTGAATCTGAATGGGAAACTCAATCGGCTCCAGCAAGTTTTACGCTCTTTGGTATTCCAAATCAGACAGAAATGCGAACCGATTATGCAATCAAAATACCTTATGCATTAGGTTTGATTGCAACACGATCAACCACAGAGCAAGTGACCGGCATTCAGGACTTAATGCGCCAGCATGAAATTCGGATTCGAAATGGTATGCATGCTTATCGAGAGTTAGAGCAGTTGCGCGCTGGCGAACGTTCATTAAAAGTATTGACCTCTTTTGAGAAAAACCAAAAAGATCTCGGTTATGGTCTGTTACTGAAAAAATATGCACCCAATGTTGTTGATGCCTCTGAAGCCGACATTAAAATGGCGGTTAAAGATTCAATTCCAAATGTAAAAGCCTTGTTTTTCTCATTTCGTGCCATGGTTGCAGCAGGCATGCTGATGTTGCTGCTATTTATTTTAGCCGCTTGGGCCGTTGCAAAACGCAATGCAGAAAACAAACCTTGGCTACTCAAATTTGCGCTTTTCGCTCTTCCTCTACCTTGGATTGCTGCACAAACAGGCTGGTATGTCGCAGAAGGCGGCCGTCAACCTTGGACAATTGGTGAAGTATTACCAACCCATTTATCAGCTTCAACTTTAACTTCACATGATGTATGGGGATCAATCTTAGCGCTTGCAACGTTTTATACCGTTTTACTGATTATTGAGATGTATTTAATGATCAAATTTGCACGACTAGGTCCAAGTGCTTTGCACACAGGCAAATATCACTTTGAACAGCCACAGCCGCAAACGTTCTCGACTGGTGAGGTAAAATCATAATGGAATACGAACTATTAAAAATCATTTGGTGGGTTTTGGTTGGCGTATTACTCATCGGATTTGCACTGACAGATGGCTTTGATATGGGGGCTATGGCCATTATGCCTTTCGTTGGTAAAACGGATACTGAAAGACGTAGCGCAATCAATACAATTGCCCCGCATTGGGATGGCAATCAGGTCTGGTTTATTACTGCAGGGGGCGCATTATTTGCTGCTTGGCCTATGGTCTACGCTGTCGCATTTTCAGGTCTATACTGGGCATTACTCTTGGTCTTATTTGCGCTTTTTTTAAGACCGGTGGGGTTCGATTATCGTTCTAAGCTCGAAAATACGACATGGCGTAATGCGTGGGACTGGGCGCTTTGTATTGGAGGTGCAGTACCTGCTTTAGTTTTTGGTATTGCATTTGGCAATCTCTTTTTGGGAATTCCATTTAATCTTGACGACACCTTACGCTCCACATATAGCGGTAGCTTTTTTGGTTTATTAAATCCATTTGCGCTGCTGTGCGGTGTGGTTAGCCTCTCTATGCTATGTGCACATGGTGGATCATGGCTGATGCTTCGTACAGAGGGTGATCTGTATAAGCGCGCAGCGCGGACAACACGTTATATGTCTATCGTTTTTCTGATGGGTTTTGTTGTTGCAGGCGTTTGGCTGTTTATGGGTCATATTAACGGATACAGCTTCGCAAGCCATATAAACACTAACGCCGCTTTAAATCCTCTTGCAAAAGTTGTAGTGACCACTGCAAATCCTGGCTGGATGAATAACTACCATACTTATCCGGTCACATTGCTTGCTCCCCTCATCGCTATTTTAGGTGCATCGCTGGCGACTGGTGGCAGCGTAACAAATAGAGCAGGTTTAAGTTTTACCGGAACCAGCCTAAGTATTATCGGATGCATTCTAACTGCTGGCTTTGCGCTCTTTCCTTTTTTACTGCCATCGAGTGTTCAGCCAAATTCGAGTTTAACGCTTTGGGATGCTGTCTCTAGTCAAAAAACATTGGGCGTTATGACCATTGCGGCCTGTATCTTTGTACCACTCATTTTGCTATATACCGCGTGGTCGTATTACAAAATGTGGGGCGTCATCACCAATCAACATGTTGAATCTCATTCACATCATTTGTATTAAGACGGAGAACGCTTATGTGGTACTTTGCATGGATTTTAGGAATATTGATGGCCTGTTTTGCCAGTGTATTAGGGGCACTTTATATTGAACATCATCAGAATCTCGATGAGGATTAGATCATGTCAGTCGATATATACACTCCTTTACATCATCGATTCATAAGCTGGACTAGACCGATCTCATTTTTAATGGCTTTACCACTGGCCGCAATCATGATGGTCTATCCGAATCTCATGCTTGATCAATATGGAAATTATAGTCACGGTGCTTTAACACTGATCATGTTTGGGATTTGCGGTGGATTTGTTCATGGCGTGGGATTTATTCCAAAATTTTGGCTTTGGAAACTGCTCTTTAACCCGTTAATTTCTTGGCCACTCATGCTGTTGGGCTACGTACTGTGGTATTTACCCTAGAACTTATTTATCCACCCTGCTTAGGGAGGGTGGATAATTTAAATAGATTTATATAGATGAATCAACTCAATCGGCACACATGGTACGCCGACATCTGCATCAACCGGATAAGGTTCTGTATGGCCGCTTTTGATATAGCCTGCACGCAAATAAAATGCGATAAGCTCAGTCCTGACATCTAGTACATACATTTCAAAAATTTTCAGATTTGGATACTTCTGAAGCGCATAGGCTTCAGCCAAAGATAGTACTTGTCGTCCTAATCCTAAATTTTGATATGCTGGTGCTACGCAATAAGTGCCAATTTCAACCCGATCTTTGTTAGAGCTTAAGGCCAGACAAGCAACAGTAACAGGACTATGCTGGCTTGCAGTGAAAATTTCTCCAACCAAAAGCGTTACGTTGCTCTTATAAAAGAGCTGCTTCAACTGATCGAAACCAATACGTTGCCCTTGTACCAGCCCTTGCTCTGAGGTCCAGCTACGCTGTCCGCCAGCTCGATACGATTGATTAATGATCTCGACTAAAGTTGTTAAGTCGTCAGGTTGTGCTTCTCGAATAGTGAGGTTATGCATGCGCTATTTACACAAAAATTCATACCCTCAAACTACTCTAAATGCACTTTAATTCCAAAAAAATTCAGTCAGTTATATATTTACTGTGCTTGCTCTGCCAACCAGGCCATAAATTTTTGACGTTCAGCGTTGGAGGACTTTTTCCAGACATCAACTAAACTCTGGTCATTAGCAGCAACCGAAGCCGTATTTGCTGTATGAACCGTTGTGTAGACAGGTGCTGGCTGCTGAATCGCTGTTGTCTTTTTTTGCGTCAGATCATAGGCTTTACCAAAAATACCACCACTTAACCAAGGCTTAGATTGTGTATTGGCACCTGTTTGCTGAACAAGCAATTGATTGGCACTGTTATACAAACCAATGGTCGGTTGTTCGGCATATTTTTTGGCAGCCTCAAACTCTTGAGGTGCATTGATCAATGCAAGGCGATAGGTTTGATTGTCTTGTAGTGCAGGTGTTTTCAATGTAATTACACCTGATTTTAAAATGTCATGCTCACCATCATTATGACCAAAGTAGCCTTGATAACGAACACTTAGGCTATTTTCACCTGAATCGACTTTAAACACATTTTTAGTGCCACGAAATAGTCCGCTATTCACTTCTTGATCATTGACAGCAAGAATTACAATTTCTTCTGGTGTGGTCAATGTTGCAGCTGCGAACACAGAGCTGCTTAACATCAATCCCAGTACAGCAGCAGTTAATCTAAATGTCATGGCCTACCTTCTTTTGGATCATTTTTTCGATTCAGTGCAGGCACTATGCAACGAGAGCATGACAATTTTATGACACTTATGCGAATTAACTGATGATTAGTTCAATAAATCTATTTATAAAAAAAGAGCATCCTAGATGCTCTTTTTTTATATTCAATATGAATTAGTTAAAGGTTTTAAAACGCTCTTCGTCATTCATAAATGTTTTTTCACCCGCTGGTGCTTCAATTGAACCAAATACCAGTTGTGCACGAAGCTTCCAGTTCGCTGGAACGTCAAAAGTTTGTGCAACTTCTTCATCAATAATTGGGTTGTAGTGCTGTAAAGATGCGCCAATGTTATGATCTGCAAGCGCAGTCCATGTCGCAAATTGTGCAATTGCAGACGAATGTTCAGACCATACTGGGAAATTATCAGCGTAAGCAGCGAATTGCTCTTGTAACCCTTTAATTACATTTTGATCTTCATAAAACAATGCTGTACCAAAACCTGCAGCAAAGCTATCAATCTTGGCATTGGTCCCTTCAAACGCATCTGCTGGTACGATTTTACGCAATGTTTCACGTACGATATTCCAGAACTGATGATGTGACTCACCAAATAAAATCACGACGCGTGATGACTGTGAGTTAAATGAAGACGGGCTATGTTTTACGGCATCTTTAATGATGTCTTCGATCTGATGTTGCTCTAGGGCAACATTTTTACCAATAGCATAGATTGAGCGGCGTTCTTTAATTTTGTCTAAAAATGAAACCATTTTTTGTGTCCTATCGATTTAAGGCACGCAGGCCAGTTGTCTTTGAATGAGTCAAGTTTATCGAGGTCATATGTTGAAATCAGTATTAAATGTACGACATATCGTTTTATTTATAGGACAGTTTTATATTATTAAGCAGATTGAAACAAAAACTCCACATAATGTGGAGTTTTGAAATCAAACTAAGCGATTTGTTACTTCTCAGTTTCAAATAACGCTGCAACAAATGATTTAGCAGAAAAAGGACGCAAATCGTCAATTTTCTCACCCACACCAATAAAGCGAATGGGTACATGAGTACGACTTGCAATATTGAAAAGTACGCCACCTTTTGCAGTTCCATCCAGCTTCGTGATCGTTAGTCCTGTTAATCCAACGGCCTGATCAAACTCTTGCACTTGATTAATCGCATTTTGACCTGTTCCAGCATCAACCACCAACATGATTTCATGCGGTGCAGTTGCATCAATCTTTTGCATGACACGTTTTACTTTTTTGAGCTCTTCCATCAAATTGCTCTTGTTGTGTAAACGTCCAGCCGTATCTGCAATCAGAACATCTATTCCTTTAGCACGCGCACTTTCAAAGGCATCGAAAATAACCGATGCACTGTCTGCGCCATGGCCTTGCGCTACAACTGGAATGTTATTGCGTTCACCCCAGATTTGTAATTGCTCAGTGGCAGCAGCACGGAAAGTATCGCCAGCAGCCAGCATGACTTTCTTTCCTTCGCCCTGTAAACGTTTTGCAAGTTTACCGATGGTGGTGGTTTTCCCCACACCGTTAACACCTACCATTAAAATCACATACGGCGCCTTATTCGGATCGATATGCAACGGTTTAACGCGTGGTGCAAGCAGTGCTACAAGTTCTTCTTGCAAAGCCTTATATAACGAGTGCGAATAAATCAAATCGCCACGCGCAGTTCGTTCGGTCAAGTTGGTAATAATAGTTTTGGTTGCTTCGACACCAATATCGGCCACCAGTAATTGCTCTTCAACCTCTTCGAGCAACTCATCATCAATTTCTTTACCACCAATCAGAATATTTACCATTCCGTCGGCAAGGTTCCGACGGGTTTTGGTTAAACCTTCTTTCATTCGACTGAAAAAACCACCTTTTGCTGATGTCTCTTCAGTCTGTTCAGTTTCTATTTTTTGTTCTTGTACAGCAGGTGTAGGGGCTGCGGTGAAATTTGTTGTATGAGATTCAACAATAGGCACATCAACTGCTGGTAAATTAGGTAACGTGACATCGTCATCACCGATATCAGCATCTATCAAGAATTTATTGTGCATATTGGATTGCTGTTGCATGCCGATTCCCTTGAAAAGCAGCGGGTTAAAAGCGAGAGTTTAACACAGTTTCAGCGCCATGCCTGTGAATATCTGGCACAGGAAGCGGCATAACTAAATCACAACAGGAAAACATTGTTTTCAAAAAATGTTTTTTCAACAATAGAACTCAAGATCAAGCGCCTTGTCACGGATTGGATTGTGTTAAAAGCGAAATATAAGACATTTTTACGTAAAGGCGTTCATTCCTTTTTGTGTGGTTTAAGTGTTTTAGTTGTATGTAAAGTATCGACGCTACAAGCGGCTGAGAGTCAGTTATCGCGTAGCATTGTAGAAAGTACACTTCCAAACGGTCTGAAAGTCATTATCCGTGAGGATCACCGTGCCCCGATTGCAGTGGTGCAACTCTGGTATGGTGTGGGAAGTGCCGACGAACCCGGCCATCTTATGGGAATTTCGCATGCTTTAGAGCACATGATGTTTAAAGGCACCACCAAAGTACCAGACAATGAGTTCACTCGCTTAAGCCGAATTTACGGCGGCCGTGTCAATGCTGCAACTGCGAGTAACTACACCTATTACTATCAGTTGTATCCTAAAGCCTATTTACCATTGGCACTCGAACTCGAGGCCGACCGAATGAAAAATCTGCGCATGAGACAGCAAGATTTCGATACCGAAATTCAGGTGGTGATGGAAGAGCGTCGCCAGCGAATCGAAGATAAACCGACTGCTTTAGGATTTGAACGCTTTCAATGGCTTACCTATCCCACCAGTACCTATCGACAGCCTGTCGCTGGATATATGAAAAATCTTCAAAATCTCAAGCTTGATCAGCTCAAAGACTGGTATAAGACTTGGTATACACCAAACAATGCAACATTGGTGATTATTGGAGATGTAGATGCAGAGCAAACACTCAAACAAGTTCACACCTACTTTGCTTCAATCACATCGTCTCCCTTACCCGCACGTAACGATTTGCTCGAATTTGAACGTGTTGGCTACCGACATATGGAATCCAGTTTAGGTGTACAGGTCCCTAACCTTTATATGGCATGGAATGTTAAATCTTTAGTCACCGCTAAAAATCCGCAGGATGCCTATGCGTTGAGTATTATTCAATCCATACTCAATGGTGGTGTTTCTTCACGCTTACAAACTGAGCTGATCCGCAAAAAGAAAATTTTAACATCGATCAATGTCAGTTATGAACCATACAATCGTGGCGATAGCTTGTTTACCATTACCGCACTGCCTGCGCTTGGCATATCACTTCGTGATGCACAGTACGCTATTCAAGAAGAGCTAGACCAACTTAAAACTCAGCCTTTAGATAACAATGAACTACAACGAGTAAAATCAAGGTTCGTTTCACAGTTGGTGTTTAGCCAAGACGATATTGCAGGACAAGCACACATGATTGGAAATCTCGAAGTGAACGGATTAAGTTTTCGTCTGATTGACGAACTGCCAAGCCACTATGAAAGCGTTCAGCCACAAGATATTCAGCGCGTTGCAAATGCTTATTTTGTTCGAGACAACCTGACCACACTGTACTTGCAACCCGCTTCTAAAGATACACAGGCAGATTAACCCATGAACAAAGTCCTCTGCCTAAAACCATTTCAATTACTGCTACTATCAAGTTTTTTATGTACCACGGTCTACGCCGAAATAACCGATTCGGCAAATGTCATGGCAGAAACTGAAAGCGGACAACTTAAATCACTTCAACAGCTTAGAAGCCTAAAAAGCATATCAGACGATTTGACCAGTAGCGCACCGTATGTGGTCGAACTGCCCGCTCCACAAGGCATTCGCTCACTATTTGTAGAGTCGCAGGCGCTGCCAATGGTCGATATTCAATTGACCTTTAACGCCGGCTCTGCCAGAGACGAATCACTTGGCAAGGGACTATATGGTATTGCGAATATGACGGCCAAACTGCTTGATGACGGAACACCCGATTTAAGTGCAGCGCAAATTGCAAATCGTTTTGAGCAATTGGGAGCAAAGCTAAACGTACAAGCTTACCGCGATATGTTTGTGATTCGCTTACGTGTACTGTCTGATCCCCAGAAGCTTAATCCGGCTGTCGATTTAATGCTCGATCTGATTCAACATTCAAGCTTTGAGCCTTCGGGACTCAATTTGATACTAAGCAATACCAATGTGGGACAAAAACAGCTTCAGGAAAATCCGGAACGTTTAAGCAATATTGCTTTGTACCGTGCAATTTATGGCTATCATCCCTATGCAGAGCCAACTAGTGGCACCGTAGCCAGTACAAAAAAACTCACACCCGTCTTATTAAAACAATTTCGCGATACATTTCTAGTGGCGCAAAATATGAACCTCGCTATAACAGGACAGCTCAATGCACTAGAAGCCAAGCAATTATCAGCACGTATTTTTGAACGCCTTCCTCAAGGGCAACTTGCAGCACCACTACCAGATGCACTTGAGCAACAGGGATTTGATGTCCGAATTCTACCTTATGCAGCCACACAGGCGCATGTCAGTATGGGGCACCTAAGCTTGAAACGTAGCGATCCTGACGTTCTAGCGCTTGAAGTTGCCAATCAAATGCTCGGAGGGAATGGCTTTAACTCGGCACTCATGAAAGAATTACGTGTTAAACGCGGCTATACCTACGGCGCATACAGTTCGTTTAGCTTCACCCAATCTTCAGGACTTTTCCAGCTTAATTATTCCACTCAGCAAAAACAACTTTTTGAAAGCATCCGCGTGGCGCATCAAACCTTAATCAACTTTGTAAACACACCAATTGATTCAAAGCAACTTCAAGAAACCAAAATAGGCATGCTACGTGCATTTCCAATGAGCTTTAGTAGCAATGCCAGTATTAATGCCCAACTCGGAGCAATTGGCTTTTACAGGTTGCCATCGGACTATTTGACAGAATATCCCAAAGCATTGAATGCGCTTAAAGCAGAAGATATTCAGCACGCCATTCGTCGTCACCTTCACCCCGACCGCCTTACCGTGATTGTGGCAGGTCAAGATATCAGTTCAGAACAGATTGAAACACTTTTAAAAGAGAATCTGCACAACTTATCAAGCTCGGCAAAGTCTGTACAAAAATAGCTCAATCGTCTATTGTGGGTCGTCTAAAGAAATTGCTGGATAATAACGCGCTTGAGATTTTTCAAATTGATACGCATGCATCAATTTTAAATAATCACCCAAATCAATCTCAGATTGCTGCAATATGCGCTTGGCCATAATTTGCGTTTTTGGATTATTGGCCTGCTGCGAAAGTGCCACGATATGACGATAATATTGAGTCTTAATCGGCTTATGAAGAGATTGAAAACCAAAGAAAAGAATTGCAGAAATAATCAGAATAACGACGGCATTATAGATTCGTTCAATTTTAAATTCTGACTTAAGTTTTAAAATGTTTTGTTTAGATATGAGCATACCCTACCTCGAATCTGAAGTAGTGTATGACTCATTGAGACTTTTCACAAGTAATCGTGTGAAATGAAACGCATTTTTGAGCACATTAACTGGTTAATGCGCGCACAAAAGCAAAATATAAAATAAATGCAATTAACAAAAGCGTAACGCCAATTGCAAAATAACTTAGTCCCCCTTCGGCATCTGCGGGATGCAAATCATCTTCGTCGGCCAAACGAAGCAGCTCTCCATCGTAAATACGATAAAACTCAGCTTTAAGCTCTGGATCAAGCTGGCGAGTATAATCATACACGCGTTTACGCTGTGCTAAGCAGTAGTCCCCTAAGTGAATCTCTTGGTGAAATACCGCCTCGTCAAGCTGTTGACGATGATATTGAGCCAAGGCAATAATGTCATTACGATCAAAAGGGATGCCAAAGTTAAAGCCATCAATCGTGGTTATCATGTTTTTCTCCTTTGATATAATTCTTCAATTGATTTTAATAAAAAATATTTCAGTTCATTGTTTAATCATGTAAACTTGAAATACAATAAAGTTACCCCACTTATTGTTTGACTTATCCACTAAAATGTAATATTAGTTTAACAATGAACTGTTAAATTGGTTCGCAAGACTGAGATAAGTCTAAAAATGTAATCATAACTACAACTATAAGGAGTTTTTAACTATGATTCAGCAAATCTCTCATCATGAGTTAGAGCATGTGTATGCAACTGCAGTCAACACAATTCAATCACAAATGAATTTTCAAGACGCAGTAACACAGCTCGAAGAAGCGGCCCGTGCCGGCCATGGTAAAGCGGCATTGTTCTTGGCAGAACTTTATTATCAAGGTTTTCGCGTAGAACGTGATTCTATGAAAGCCCAGTACTGGCAAAAGATGGCCACAATGCAAGCATAATGAAACGTCACCTAGGTGGCGTTTTTTAATGTCCGGTTAAAAAAAATTACGATTTTATTCAAGACTTAAACGAAACTTAAATCTTTCTTTTTTATAATACAAAAGCATTTTTAGAACATTTATATCATGAGACGCATTACTCACCTTCCCCCAGCTTCTAAAGATTTAATTCTCAAAATTTCAATTCTTAAAACAATGATGTACTGCGGTACACTTTGGGGTCTTTACCATCAAGGCTGGGCAATTAAATCCGACGAAGACAGCTTCATTTTTCCCTTTTGGTTAAATGGTGTACAAGCTCATCGTTATGCCAAAAAGCATTGGCCTAATTATGTTCCAAAAAAAATCAAGCCGCAGGATTTTCAAACCGCTTTATTACCCACCTTAAAGCGTTTAAACGTAACGCCTGCCTTGTTTAGTTCATCGCAGTGCAAATTTAAACTCTCAACTACGCAAATGAGTCATTTCTTTTTTGCGCAATCTCAGTTGAATGTAATGTAAATCCATCTCGTCATAAGTTTTTTTGTAGGAAGTGATTTTTTTGCATAATTGTTGATCAGCCCATATTTGAATTTTGCTTAATTCAAGTTAAGTTTAATGGGAACAACAAAAACATCCAGAGGGACCCGAATATGACCAATGTCGCCCAAGTTTTACATGAAAAACGTGAACACACCGTATATACCATTTCACCGGACGCAACAGTACTTGAGGCCATCACCCTCATGGCAGACAAAGGCATTGGTGCGCTGGTTGTGGTTGAAAATGATGCAGTAGCGGGAATATTGTCTGAACGCGATTATATGCGCAAGATCACGCTGATGGAACGTTCCTCAGACAACACGTTGGTCAGCGAAATCATGACTGCAAAAGTTTTTACAGTTGATAAATCATTTAGTGTAGAAGATTGCTTACAGCTCATGACAGACCGACATTTACGTCACCTTCCAGTGGTCGAAAACGGTAAACTTCAAGGGCTTATTTCAATTGGTGACTTGGTCAAGGCTGCTATGGAAGATCAACGTCAGTTGATCGTACAGCTTAAGCAATATATCTCGGGTTAAGGCTATAAGTTTAAAGCCGTACACGCGCCTAGCACATCGTTGAAGGTGGCTAAGCGTGTGTTTTAGTCACAACATCAATAAATAAAAGCACCTTCATCAATCATTATCGAGATAAATAACGTGTCATGTCCTCAACCCCTTTGAGGGTCATGGGATACATATGCTTCTCAAAAATTTCATCAATCTGTGCAATGGTTTGTGTGTATTTCCAATACCCTTCTTCTTCTGGATTTAACCACGCAGTTTTATCAAAGTGCTGACGCAAACGGCGTAACCACACTTCACCTGACTCGTCATTCATATATTCTACCGAGCCACCAACCGATCTTAATTCATACGGCGCCATACTGGCATCACCAACAAAGATCACACGATAATCACGGCCATAAGTATGCAACAAGTCCCAAGTGTTTAAGCGGCTTGAGGTACGTCGATAATTATCCTTCCAGACGTAATCATATAAACAATTATGGAAATAAAAGTATTCAAGTGTCTTAAATTCAGTCTTTGCAGCGCTAAATAATTTTTCACATTGCGCCACATGGGCATCCATCGAGCCACCAACATCAAATAACATCAATACCTTAATGCGATTGCGTCGCTCTGGAACCATTTGCACATCTAAAATGCCTTGCTTGGCTGTTTCATGAATAGTTTTGTCGACATCTAGCTCTTCGGCAGCACCTTGACGCGCAAATTTACGTAATCGCCTTAATGCGAGCTGCATTTGCCGAGTACCTAAAACTTGCTCATCATCCAGATTTTGATATTTGCGTTGTTCCCAAACCTTAACCGCAGATTTTTTTCGCCCCGGCCCACCAATGCGAACACCCTCGGGATGATCGCCAAATGCACCAAATGGTGAAGTACCCCCTGTGCCAATCATCCGATTGCCACCTTGATGCTTCTTATGCTGTTCTTGAAGACGTTCTTCGAGCATTTTCATTAGTGCCTCGATCGAGCCTGCCTTTTCAAGTGCTTCTCGTTCTTCAGGCGATAAATGCTTTTCTAATAGTTCTAGATCAAACCAGTCTTTGGGGAGTTTTTGAACCTGTTTAAGCAGCTCATCAAGATCATAGGTTTCGATACCATCAAAATAGTCTTTAATGGCACGATCAAATTTATCGAAGAAACGTTCGTCTTTGACCAAAATAGTTTTGGCCAATTCATAAAATTCCTCTTGATCCGCAAAGACAACGCCTTGAGCAATCGCCTGATTAAGATCAATCAGCTCACGTGTTGTGACCGGAACACCATACTTGCGTAGCGTATAAAACAATCGAACGAACATGGCGCACCATCCTTAACGACGTGTCATAAATGCTAGTCGTTCGAGTAACTGTACATCCTGTTCATTTTTAATCAATGCGCCATATAACGGAGGTATGGCCTTGGTACGATCATGATTACGTAAGATATCTTCAGGCATATCATCGGCCATAAGTAAGCTGAGCCAGTCGATCAGTTCTGAGGTAGAAGGTGGCTTCTTTAAATTAGGCACTTGTCTGAGTTTAAAGAAAATCTGAAGTGCTTCATTGACCAAGGTATTTGAGATCTGCGGAAAATGCACATCAATAATTTCGCGCATAGTCGCTTCATCTGGAAATTCAATATAATGAAAGAAGCAGCGGCGTAAAAATGCATCGGGTAATTCTTTTTCGTTATTCGAGGTAATAATCACGATCGGACGTTGAATTGCACTAATCGTTTCACCAGTTTCGTACACGTAGAAAGACATTTTATCTAGTTCGTGCAGTAGGTCATTTGGAAACTCGATGTCGGCTTTGTCAATTTCATCAATCAACAACACACATCGCTCCTCGCTACGAAAAGCTTCCCATAATTTGCCAGGTTTAATATAGTTTTTTATATCATAAACACGATCATCGCCTAACTGACTGTCACGCAAGCGAGAAACGGCATCATACTCGTAGAGGCCTTGCTGTGCCTTCGTGGTAGATTTGATGTGCCACGTAATGAGCTTCATGCCTAAACTTTGCGCGACTTCTTCTGCCAGCAAGGTTTTACCAGTGCCCGGTTCGCCCTTAATCAACAGCGGTTTTTGCAAAGCGCGCGCTGCTTTTACTGCCAGTTTAAGACCTTCAGTTGCAATATACTGATCTGTACCCGTAAATTGTTGTGCGTCGACAGTCATGTTTTACCTTTATTTTTATTAAACAGAGGATGTGTCCTTGTTCGCGCTATAGTTTGACCATAAATAGCCAATCAATAACCCAAGTCCTGTTACAAATAAAATTAAAGACAAATTTGCCCAAATAAGCGGTTGCTCTTTAGTGAGTACACCAAAAATCACACCAAAAATAGCAGGTGCAATTCCGGCATTCACTCCTTCAGAAATTGTGGGCGTGGCCAGTACGGCAAACAGTACAATCCACGTTACGCCACCAATTAGTCGCGGTAAGCGTTTTGCGATACTGTACCAGCACCACAAAACAATTAGGGTTCCGCCCACATAAGCGGTTATGGCAATGCTGTCTTCAGGAACTGAATCCAGCACTGAAAGTAAGCCGCTCCAAATTCCTGCAAGTTGTTCAAGCACCACGTAATCCCTCTGGCTCATCAGATAAGTTGATAAACCCTTCTGGCGGCATTTGGATAAAAAAGCCTTTTGTTTCAAGTGAATCGAGGACATGCAAAACATTGACACGTGCAAGTTTGCGCGTTTGAGAAAGCTCAAGATGCATGACAAATGTCGGACGACCAAATGCCGTACGCAATGTTTCAGGTAAGATTTCTAAAGGATCTTTGCCTTCTACATCATCATTTGGGTAATCTGGACGAGCTATATAAACGTACATCTCATCTTTCTTACTCGATCTGTAAATATCACAGTGCATAAATCACAACTCTCAAAACTCTAAAAAAGCATACATTAAAAAAATCAACAGATACATGAATGTTTTTCAACGCACCAGTCGTACCACATTTTAAATTTCTATCTTCATTTGCGTCGATAGATACTGTTCATCTTGTTGCAAAATCGCAATCAAAGGCTCGGTCAAAAGGCGATAGCGCCAGCCAAGCAGGTATTCGGGTAATTCATCTTCGTGGCGATGAAACACCACATGTTGATACAACGCATTTAACCATTTCTTACGCAGCAAGACTTCTTTGGGTACCTGCGTTTCATTCACGACATTGTCAATCAATTGATTCATTTTACTCGTAATTTCTTGAGATGAATGTCGGATTGGTCTGGCCATACGTAGTGGCCATTCGTGCTGCTCAGGTAAAAATTTGAGTAAATCTAGAATAGTTTTGCCATGCTCTCGCACGATATTGGGACGGATATCCTTAACTTGCGACAACTGAAAGGTATTTTTTGGATTTTTTTCGACCAGATCAATCATGGTCGCATTTTTTAAGATAAAACTGCGTGGCTGGTTGATCGCCTTAATCAGTTGTTCACGCCACACAGTGAGTTGCTGTAACTGCATCAGTTGACGCCGCGAATGGCGATAATTCGCAACATCGGTATACAGTAAATGCTGGGGTGTTTCGGTTCCAATTTCTTTGGTCAGATGCTGGCAGTCTTCGATCACGAAATCGCACAATTGTTTGGCTTGTAATTGCGCTTTGATTTCATCAGACAATTGTAAAATATAAAGCACGTCATTGGCGGCGTATTGGAGCTGTTCTTCACTGAGTGGTCTTGCGAGCCAGTCAGATCGGGTTTGGTCTTTTTCGATATCAATATTTAAAATGAGTTTGAGCGCGGCCTGATAACTCACTTGCAAACCATGGCCTAAAAAAGACAATCCCACTTGGGTATCAAATACATTGTCTAGATATTTACGCTGCGCATAATGATAAATCAGATCGATATCTTCGCCGCAGGCGTGAAAAACGTTTTGCTCTGCTGCAAAAAGCTTATTCCAAAATTCACTTAAATCGAGTGTGGCCCCATCGAGTAAAAAGACAGTACCATTTAAATTGATTTGAAAAACACCTAATTTAGGCCAAAGCGTATCCACTTTGATGAACTCTGTATCCAGCCCATACACTGAACATTGGTTCATGATTGATAAAACATCAGCAAGTTGATCTTGCTGCTGGATAAACTGAAACATTTTTTCCCGATTTAGCCACAAGGTGCATTTAATATTCTGGCATATATATACCACTTCAATTGCAACTTTTGCCAGACAAACTATTCCTAATATTTTATTTTTTAGACAAACCCACAAAATCGCTTATTTTATAAGCACATTCTTCATTTTATAGTGACCTGCACATTCTAAAATATGCAGGTTCAAATAGACCAAATGATAAAAATCATTCAAAAAGACTATTTCATTTGCATTCGATTATGCACAGCCTGACTCAGGGTATGGCTATCGACATATTCAAGCTCACCGCCTTGAGGTACACCTTGTGCAATGCGTGTCATATGGATCGGTAAATGCTTGGTGGCTTCGAGCAAATAGTGCGCAGTTGCCTGACCTTCTACCGTTGCATTGGTTGCTAGAATCACTTCTTCAATTTCACCCTGACTCAAACGGTGAATCAGTTGCGGAATACCGATTTCTTCAGGCCCAATACCATCTAGAGGCGACAGATGCCCACCCAATACATGATATTTACCGCGAAAGCTTCCGCTTTGCTCTATGGCCATGACATCTGCGGGTGATTCCACCACACAGAGTACCTGCCCGTCACGTTCATTAGATAAGCAAATATCACAGACCTCATTTTCAGTCAGTGAATTGCAAATACGACAGGCATGAATATGACTTGAGGCTTCATGTAGCGCATGAGACAGCGCAAACGCGCCTTCTCTATTTTTCATGAGCAGATGCAAAGCCATGCGCTGAGCCGATTTCGGCCCAACACTTGGTAAAATTCGCAGTGCTTGAACAAGTTGTTCAAATCGATCGCTAAACACGCTTTATGGGTCCTTAAAATAAACCAGATAGGCCAGGCGGTAAGCCCATGCCTGCATTTGCACCTTTCATTTTTTCTTCTGCAACTGCTTCAGCTTGACGTACCGCGTCGTTTACCGCAGCAGCGATTAAGTCTTCAATCATGTCAGGTTCATCTTGTAGCAGATCCGGACTAATCTCGATACGTTTGACAACAAAACGGCCTGTCATGGTCACTTTAACTAAACCACCACCCGCTTCTGCCTGTACTTCGGTTTTTGCAAGCTCTTCTTTGGCCTTTTTGGTATTGGCTTCCATATCTTTTTGCATGCGCTGTGCTTGCTGCATAAGCATATTAATGTTCATCGGGATTCCTCCAAAAACAGTAAATTTGTTTGACTGTATATAAATTAGATCAGATCAAGTC
The DNA here is from genome assembly GCF_000760595.1 of Acinetobacter soli. Lineage (GTDB taxonomy): Bacteria > Pseudomonadota > Gammaproteobacteria > Pseudomonadales > Moraxellaceae > Acinetobacter > Acinetobacter soli. The sequence continues at coordinate 60,227 of NZ_BBNM01000001.1, forward strand.
CGCGTTCGATATCACGGATGATATCAGATACATCTTCCAACCCCGCAGATAAACGAATCAAACCTTCTTGAATACCTGCGGCCTGTTTCGCTTCAGGCGATAATTTACCATGGGTTGTGGTTGCAGGATGCGTAATCGTCGATTTGGCATCACCAAAGTTACCTGTAATTGAAATAAATCGAGTGTTATCGATTACTTTCCACGCACCTTCACGGCCACCTTTCACCACAAAAGAAACAATGCCACCAAAACCTTTTTGCTGCTTGGCTGCACGTTCATGACCAATATGCTCTGGTAAACCCGCATAATAGACTTTTTCCACTTTCTCATGTTGGTTGAGCCATTCCGCGATTTTTTGTGCATTTTCACAATGCACTCTCATTCTGAGTTTCAGCGTTTCAAGCCCTTTAAGGAAAATCCATGCGTTAAAAGGACTCATCGATGGCCCTAATGTACGTACCACGCCAAAGACTTCCTCAAGCAACTTATGGCTACCTGTGACTGCACCACCTAATGCACGGCCTTGCCCATCGATGTATTTGGTTGCAGAGTAGATCACCAAATCTGCCCCTAATTTGAGGGGCTGTTGCAATACAGGTGTACAAAAGCAATTGTCGATCACCAGCATGGCATTTTGTGAATGAGCAATTTCTGACAATGCGGGAATATCAGCAACCTCAGCTAACGGGTTCGATGGCGACTCTGCAAATAAGATTTTTGTTTCAGGACGTAAGGCATTTTTCCATGTATCCATGTCGTTTAAATCGACAAAGGTAACCTCTACACCGAATTTTGCGATGTACTTTTCAAACAAAGCCACAATTGAACCAAAAACGGCACGCGAACAAATGACATGATCGCCCGCTTTTAAAAATGCCATACAAACTGACAAAATTGCGCCCATTCCCGAGCTAGTCGCAATCGCACGTTCTGCACCATCCATTGCCGCTAGACGCTTTTCAAACATGGCCACCGTTGGATTGGTAAAACGAGAATAAATATTGCCCGACACTTCACCTGAAAATTTTGATGCCGCTTCAGCTGCATTTTTATAAACAAAAGATGACGTCAAATAAATCGGCTCGGCATGTTCGCCTTCAAAGCTGCGGTTATGACCGGTTCGAATGGATAATGTGTCTACTTGATATTCTAATTCATCGTCATGGCTATGCATTGCTGTGCTCTCAGTCTTAAGACCGCTCATATAAAAATGCCAACATTTTGAGCGTGTCATGTATTTAAGGTCAAGGTAAAAGATCAATTAATCGCTTAGACTGCATCCAAACCCTTTCGGATTTTGGAAAATGCAAAGAATGGATTCACTCAAATCCCTTATTCACAACCAGCAGATCAAGCTTAAACATCTTTCGGCTCGACTCTTTAGGGAAGAATCTCTCGTTATTTCTCAAACTACGCCTTATCAGGTGATTGGTGAGTTTGGGCAAACACGCATCCGCTATTATGCAGCAAGCACCAAACGATATAAAGAACCTCTGGTTTTTGTTGCACCGCTTGCCATCAACATGGCCATTTACGATCTTTATCCGTATCGCTCATTGATTCGTTACTTTCAAGAAAACGGATTTGATATCTACCTGATTGACTGGGGCCGTTTAAGCTATCGTGATCGACATCTGAATTTTTTATCGTTCATCGATGACGCCCTACCGCGTTATTTAAAGATGATTTGCACACATGCCAAAAGTGATCAGGTGTCGTTGCATGGCTGGAGTATGGCTGGGATTTTTGTCATGCTCTATAGTGCCTTGCATCATGCGAAGCATGTAAAAAACCTGATTGTACTGGGAAGCCCTATCGATAGTTATGCCTCGGGAAGAATTGGCAAGCTGTATCGTTTTGTCCATAACACCATCCAAAAAAATCCGTCTCTTGAACGTCGCATTTATGCGGGTTTACCCAAAAAACTGATTCATACGCCGGGCGTGTTAAATGCGTTGGGATTTAAAATTTTAGATCCTAAAGGCTGGATTGATGGTCACGTACAGTTACTTAAAAATCTTGAAAGCAAAAAACTGGTTCAGGAGCATGCCACACTGAGTCACTTTTTAAATAACATGATTGATTATCCGGGGGGAATCAATCAGGACATGCTATTTAATGTTTGGCTACAAAATCCATTAAAAGATGGCAAAATTCAGCTTAAAAATACCATAGTCGATCTAAAGAATATTGATTGCGCGCTTTTGGTGGGTGCAGGTCGTTCCGATCAGCTCGTCACAGCAGACGCGGTAAAACCATTAATTAAATTGACAAACAGTACAGATGTCACGTTTACTCTTATTCCGGGTGGACATCTGGGTTTGATGTCGAGCCAAGCCAGTTCCGAAGAGTTTTGGCCGCAGTTTAAAGATTGGTTAATACAACGTTCAACGCAAATAAAGAAAGAGTAAATCTATGATTCAATCAGTTGCATTTATCGGTTTAGGCGCTATGGGATATCGTATGGCGTCGCATTTACCGAAGCATTTTGACACGGTCTATGTATGGAATCGAAACTTTGAAAAAGCCAAACAACACGCCAATGAGTATGGTACTCAGGCAGTTGAACTTGAACAGGCTGTACAAGCCGATGTTATTTTTTCATGTTTACCTACTAGTACAGATGTCGAAAACCTGATTGAATCGTTACAACTTAAACCTGGCACTATCTGGGTAGATTGTACCAGTGGCGTGCCAGACTCAGCGCGCACCTTGTCTGAAACACTTAAAGCCCAAAATGTAGATTATCTCGATGCACCAGTGAGCGGTCAGACCATTGGCGCCGAAAATGCAACACTTACCGTGATGGTCGGTGGTGATGCCGCTGCCTTTGAGCGTGCCTATCCGGCGATGCAAGCGATTGGTAAATTGATCAAACATGTAGGTACATCTGGTGCGGGCTTTGCCGTGAAGGCCGTCAACAACATGTTGCTTGCAGTTAACCTGTGGTCAGTGGCAGAAGGATTTACTGCACTCAAAGCCCACGGCGTTAATTTAAATGAAGCGCTAGACTGCATCAATGCCTCAAGCGGAAAAAGTGGCGTGACTGAAACCGTGTTGCCTCAGCGTGTGTTAAATCGAAGCTTTCCGGTCACATTTGCACTTCCGCTCTTAGCAAAAGACACTGGAATTGCATTAGATTTACTGCAATCTGCAAAACTTCCTGCACCAGTGATAGGATTAACGCAAAGCCTGATTCAAGCCGCAAGCGCAACAGCCGACGAAAATAGTGATTTTTCTGCGGCTGTAAAGTTTTATGAATCTTGGAGCAAAATCACACTTGAATAGCCAAAATTTTAAAAGTCGCATGCTTTTACTATAAGCTATTCATACAAGTCATTTTTAGGTAAGAGAATCATCTAGTGTTCTTTTACCTTTTTTTATTCTTTTCTGTCACCCAAAGGGTAATGACACCATCGACCACCAACACGCCATCGGCTGTGTGTGCCTGAACCTGAATTTCAAAATCACCCGTATGCCAATCTTGTGCAATCGAAGCGGTCAGCTTGATATCTGAATCGGCCTTCGCCAAATAACTGACTTGCATTCCTTTGGGTAACCAACGTAAATGTTTTGGAACAGATGCTTCTGCTAATACGCCCATTACAAATTCAAGTCCATTACAAATGGCAATCACGTGCACTGTACCAATATGATTTTCTAAAGATCTTCTTTTCTTGATATGGGCGATACAGCTTTGCGTATCTAAATGCTCAATCACAGGATCAACTGTTTTAAAATAAGGTGCGACCCGGCTCACTACTTTAGATAAAACCGTTAAACCACCCGGTATATGGCGGAGTGATTTAAATAGCGCCAATACATCATTTTCATGTGGATGCGGCTGCTTTAAAAATTTTGCTTTTAAACTTGAAATATAATGACTCATGTCTTTGCTCTTTTGAGAATTTGATTGCATTACACTGGGGTGATCTTAATTGCCGTACTCAAATCACGCACTAAACTGAAATTGAGGGTATCACCCAGATGCACTTTTGATAATAATAAAAACTGAACCACTCGTTTAAAACCATAAAAACTAAGCTATTTTTATCGCTTTATGAAGTATTACAGGAAGTATCGGCGCTTTTTTACAAGATATGGATGAAATATGAAGCGAAATTACACTTGAGTAATTATTCAGCATTGAATTATTTTTGAAACCCCTTATATTGGGAAATAGGTCGTTACAATTAAGTCGACGATACAAGAGGAAAAGCGCATGAATAAGCTTGCTGTTGCATTTTTTACTGGACTCATTACCTTGAGTGGTGCCTCAGTGTTCGCTGCAACACCTGAACAAGAGTGTAAAAAACTGCAAGATGATTACAACCTCATTTATGCAGCAAAAGGCTTCTGCTTTAAAGATCCGGAAGCGAAAGCCAAATATGGTAATGATAACTGCTTTACCACCAAGCCAAAGTTTTCAGACAAAGAGCAGCAACGACTTGACCAGATCAAAGATCGTCAGAAAGAATTGAACTGTAAATAATCCCTGCTGTTGATGTTGATAAGGAATAAACATGGCTTACGATGACCAAAACATTTTTGCGCGTATTTTACGTGGTGAACTTCCGGCTATAAAAGTGTATGAAGATGATCACGTGCTTGCATTTATGGATATCATGCCTCAGGCCGATGGTCATACACTTGTGATACCAAAAACTCCTGCTGAAACTCTGCTGGATTTACCAGCTGATGCAGCAGCCTACATCATTCAAATTGTGCAAAAAGTTGCGCAGGCAATTGAGAAAGCACTTGATGCCAAAGGCATTGTATTAATGCAATTATCTGGTGCGGCGGCAGGTCAAACGGTTCCACACGTACACTTTCATCTGATTCCAAGTTCAATTCATGAACTCGGCCGCCATGCAGCCCAAATGGGTGATCAAGAGAAAATTGCTGGGTTTGCAGAAAAAATTAAAGCTGCACTCTAGTCGTTATAGAAATTAAAAGGAGCTTCGGCTCCTTTTTTATTGATCAATTTAAGCATATAGATTAAAGATAAGTTTTCCATAACTCGTCATTAAATTGTCACTTAGTCTTCACCCCTTTGTAACAAAGTTTGCAGATACTGCTTAGCAAGTTGGTGAGCTTATGTAACTTTTTGTACAGAAGCAAACTTATAAAAGTGAATTGGATCTTCTGCCAGTTACAAAAAATCGTGGAGATATTTAATGAAAAAATTGCTTCTTGTTGCTGCTGTTTCAACGTTGGGGTTTAGTACTGTTCAAGCTGCACCTACACTATATGGTAAGTTGAACGTGACTTTGGATCAGGCTGATAATTTCGACTTTGCAGGCAACAACGTGACAGCGCTTAACTCAAATGCTTCACGTATCGGGATTAAAGGCGAAGAAAAATTAACCGATAAACTTTCTGTACTATATTTGGCAGAATGGGCAATTTCGACTGATGGTTCTGGCTCTGACGGTGACTTGAATGCGCGTAACCGTTACTTGGGCTTAAAATTCAAGGATATCGGCAGCCTTAAAGCAGGTAAATACGATTCTTACTTTAAAACTGCGGCGGGTAACAACCAAGACATCTTTAACGATCACACCATTTTGGATATGACCTCTGTACTACATGGTGAAGAGCGTCTGAACAACGTGATTGGCTTTGAAACTGATAAAAATCTGATCATTCCGGGTTTGCAGTTCAATATCATGGCGCAGCAAGGCGAACAAAATACTGGTGACAACACTGCTTTGGGCCAAGAAGGCAAACGTAATGGCTTTGGTGACAGTATTTCAACCTCACTCAGCTACGAAAACAAAAATTATGGTTTGGCTGCTGCTATTGCAGGTAACTTTGGTGTGGCTGGTAAATACAATGCCTACAACCTTTCTGGCATTTACTCAGATGCAATCCGTCTGACCGGTTCAGTTGATTTTGCAACTTATGGTCTAGATGGTTTTGTGGTAGGTGCGTTATGGCAAAATGCCAAACCAACTGACGATACTGTATCGACCACTGCAAGCTCTGTTGTGACCTCATACCGTGGGCTTGAAGAAGATGCTTATGGTATTACTGCAGCGTATGCGTTCCCATCAACACCATGGAAACTCAAAGCTGAATATATTGCCTCAGATACGTCTGTAGATACGCGTTCAGATCGCAAGATTTCACAATATGGCCTTGGGGTAGACTACAACCTCAATAAGCAAGCCCGCTTGTACGGCGTGTTGGCTCAGCAAAAACGTGACTGGTTAGCTAGCGATGATAAGCGTACCGTGATTGGTTTAGGTATGGAATACAATTTCTAAGCCTTACAGCTTACATAAAATAAAAGGGCTAATGCCCTTTTATTTTTTTAAGAAACCCGAAACCAAATTAAGCACATTTTGAATATCTTGATTGGCTTCTTGTGAGTTGGTTTTATCGCCTTGAGGCGTTAACGAGTTGATAATTTGTGGCAAAACTGACGAAATAGCACTATATACATCCTGCTTAGGTGCTTGAGTTTGCTGTGCCACCTGCTCGACCTCTTGATCATCAAAAAGCTGCTCAACCTGCTCCTTAGCCACATCGTGGTTGTTGGTTTGCTCAGGATCCACCCAGCTTTGCACCTGAGTACCCAGACCTGCATTTTTAAGCTTATCGAGCGCGCCTTGCAAACCACCTTGCTTTTGAATCCATGCCAAAATAAGTGGTACAACTGCAATCAGTAACGTTTGCGCTGTACTTTTGCCTGCTCCCGTTGCCGATGTATTTGAGCTGTTTCCAAACTGATTGAGCACTGAGCTTAAAATCCCGCCTAATCCAGTATTGGTATTTTGCTGCGGATTCGCTTGTTGCTGCTGCGTTTGGCCACTGAGTTGCCCAAGTACACTACCTAAAATTCCACCCAATCCACTATTTTGCGAAGATTGAGCATTATTGCCAAGCGCCTGCTTTGCGAGCGTTTCAACAATATTTTTTAAATCTGTCATTGTTTGAATCCTGCCATCATTTTTTCTATCGTCTTAAACAGGATAGAAAAAGCAGAGAGCGGATTCAAAATACAATTTGTATTTTTTTACTTAACAATGATGTATTACCAACGAAATTTATCCCAGTTTTCAGGGTTGGCCCAAAATTTGGAGTTAAACCAGTCTGGTACATGTTTATAAGTCAAAATATTAAATTGCCATAACGCAAAATCTGCATCGTGAAGGGTTTTATCAATTAACTGGGTAAATCCTAATGAGCGCAATAATTTCTCGTCTTGTCTTTTACTGACCACCACAATCCGTTTGGCCATTAAATCACGCAAACGGACCAGTACTTGCGCTTTTTCTGTCTCTGAAATCTTTTGCATTTCAGTGGTATCAAAAACAACAAAACCCAAATCATAACGCTGCGTAAAAGGAAGACTTAAAAACGCATTTACGCTAAAATAATGCCACTGAATTGCGCTATTTTGGTCAATATTCTGACCTATACAAAGTGCAGTATGTATGGGCTGTTCACTTGATAAATCGTCTAGCATAGAAGTGATGACATTCTGTTCAGCCATAACTGCAACCTTTCTTGATGAGAGTTTAAATTCATGGAACTACAAGGCATTTGCCATAAAATGCACGCAGCTGCCAAAGACTGTAGTGTAACTGATCCACACACAAGCAAGGCAAATGTTGAATACAAATTTGTTCTAAATCGTTCAGAAGTTGATCTTCCATTTGTACCGGGCCAAGAAGTCGAAATTGAATGGACAGGTAATATTTATTGCACTTCTTGTGGTGCTAAAACACCTAAATCATATGCACAGGGTCACTGCTTTAAATGCTTTAAAACCAAAGCAGAATGTGACCTATGTATTATGAAGCCCGAAACCTGTCATTATCATTTGGGTACCTGCCGTGAAAATGAGTTTGCACACAATGTGTGCTTTCAGCCGCATATCGTTTATTTGGCGAATTCAAGTGCATTAAAAGTGGGAATCACTCGTATCAGCCACATGCCAACCCGATGGCTTGATCAAGGTGCGACACAAGCCTTACCTATTTTTCGTGTTGGTTCGCGTCGTTTATCGGGTCATATCGAAACTTTATTTGGCTCTCAGGTTGCAGATAAAACTGACTGGCGTAAGCTACTGAAAGGTGAAGCAGAGCCGCTAGACCTTATAGAGCAACGCGATCAGCTTGTGCAAGAATTTGCACCTAAAATTCAGGCGATTCGGGATGAGTTTGGACAAAACCTTGAATTTAATGAAACGATTGAATTGCTTGAAAATGAAAAACCACGCGAATTTATTTATCCGGTAGAGCAATATCCAGAAAAAATTAAATCATTGAATCTGGATAAAACCCCTACCATTCGTGGTGTTTTACACGGGATTAAAGGTCAATATCTGATTTTCGAACAAGGCGTGATCAATGTTCGAAAGTATTCAGGTTATGAGCTGATTATTCGTACTTAAATTCAGTTAAAGGAGCTAATCGCTCCTTTTTTAGGTCTGAATCAATTTCAAAATTGCATCTACAGGATTTTCTGTATCACCCGAAATAAGTTGTTTATGCATACTCAAGTGCTGCAAGGCTTGCAGTTGAGCCGTTTCCGTATGCATGAGCCTCTCTATTTCATTGGCTAAACGCTCGGGAGTCGCATCAGACTGAATCAGTTCTTCGATGACTTTCTTGCCGGCTATAATGTTGGGTAAAGAATAATACTGAATTTTGACCAGAAGTTTGGCAATGATATAAGTGATGGTATTTAACTTATAAAAAGTGACCATTGGACGATGTAATAGCATCGCCTCTAAGGTTGCCGTGCCTGACGCCAAGGCGACAACATCACTGGCATTCATCACCTGACGACCAATCTTAGATTCTTTGTCTTTATTTTCGAGCACATGGATTTTTTTCGCCCATGAACTTGGCTTACTTTGCAAATGGGCTTGGATCTGAGCTTTACGTTGCTCATTAATGGCGGGCATTAAAAATTCAAGTTCAGGATGTTGATTCGAAAGACGCTCGGCTGCTCCCATTAAAAGCGGCATTAATCGTTCGACTTCGCCCTTACGACTTCCCGGTAAAAGTGCAATATAATTTTTTTCAGGATCAAGATTTAAAGCCTGTTTTGCTTCAACTAAAGGATTTTTTAATGGTAACTGCTTGGCCAGAGGATGTCCCACAAAAGCAGCATTTACCTGATGCTGCGTATAAAAATTTTTCTCGAATGGAAATAGGCACAGCACCAAATCAATCGTTTTTTTAATGCCATGTACCCGACCTTGCCGCCAGGCCCAAACAGACGGACTCACATATTGAACGGTTTTAATCGGAAGATTATTTTCTTTTAATGTTTTAGAAAGACGTAAATTAAAATCTGGTGCATCGATGCCTATAAATACATCTACCGGGTTCTCTGCCCACTTTTGTACCAAGCCATCTCGGACCGCAAAAAGTTTTTTTAAGTCTTTAAGTACTTCAACGATACCCATCACCGATAAGGTTTCCATCGGATAATAGCTTTTAAATCCTTCGGCGATCATTTGTGGGCCACCAATGCCTTCAAATTCTGCATCAATGCCTTGCGCTTTAAAGCTGCGCATTAACTCAACGCCTAGCGTATCGCCAGATACCTCACCAACCACAATTCCGATTTTTAATTTTTGGATAGCCAAATGACGAGCCTTTTAACGAATTCACAAACACGCTTTGATAGTAACATACTCAAATTTGGAAAATAATTTTTCTATTAATGAGTGCCTTGAGAGTAGCAAAAAATTAAATCATGAATTCAAAATAACGTTGATTCATTATTTTACAATCCAAATTAACGATAAATAAATGATTGTGAGTTACACAAACAAACAATAAAATTAATGATAATTATTTTCATTCGTAAATATGGATATGAACGCTCCACGCTCCCACCTGTTTAAACTTTCTGTCGTTGCGCTGGCAATTTCTCAAGTGCAATTGAGTTATGCTGAAGATGCCACACTGCCAGTCATCAAATTGCAAGCAGAATCAAATGCCGAGCAAAGTTCTGAGCAGACCAAAGCATACATCATAAAAAAAAGCAGCAGTGCCACCAAACTCAACATCGATGCGCAGGAAACACCCCAAACGATCAATGTAGTTACACGCCAGCAAATTGATGATTTTAAGTTAAATTCGACGCGAGATGTTTTGGCTCATACGCCTGGCGTAACTGTACTGAATCAGGAAACCGAACGAACGACATATATGTCACGTGGCTATGAAATTTCAAATATCCTTACCGATGGCGTTGGCTTTCCATTAACCAATTACAATTACAACAATACCAACCCAGATACCTATTTTTATGATCGTGTGGAAGTCGTAAAAGGTGCAGATGCGCTCAATAGTGCTTTTGGAGACCCTGGTGCAACCATCAATAATATTCGCAAGCGTCCAACTAAAGATTTTCAGGCGAGTGCAGGCATAAGCTATGGTTCTTGGAATACCCAGCGTTACGAAGCCGATATGTCTGGATCACTGACTTCAGATGGAAGTGTCCGTGGTCGAGTCATGGGTTACGAGCAAACCGGTGACAGTTATCTCGATAAATACTCACTGGAGAAGAATGGTTTTGCAGGAATTTTAGATGCTGATTTGACAGAAAGCACCACATTTACAGTGGGTTATAGCGAGCAAAATCATTTACCAAATGCCAATAATTGGGGAGCTTTGCCACTCTTAGATGCTCAAGGTCAACAAATCAGTTACAGCCGTAGTTATAACCCTGCACCAAATTGGGCATACTGGGACGGTAAAATCCAAAACGCATTTGCTGAACTCAAGCAAAAACTTGGCGATACATGGACTGCCAAGCTGACCTATAATTATGAAAAAAATAAAAAAGACAGTCGACTACTGTATTACTACGGCTATCCGAATGCTGATGGCTCAAATGTCTCACTTTATGCAGGAGGTTATAAGGAAGTAAATCGTCGTAATCAATACAACTTTGACTTGAGTGGCGAATATACGCTCTGGGGCAAAAACCACGAAGCTAGCGTTGGCTATAGTCATGTCAACAGCAAACAAAAAGATCAGCAATCGACTGGCTTTATTAATGACAGCAATGTGAACAATGACTACTCACAAGGTTATTTAAGACAACTTACCACCAATTGGGCCAGTTGGACGCCTCAATCGGTCACATGGTCAGATTTTGCCGAATCTGCTAATTATGAGCAAAACGTCGATTCAATCTATGCAGCGACGCGCCTGCATTTATCTGAAAAGCTCAAATTTATTTTAGGTGGTAATTACATTAAGACTGAGAGTAAGGGAATAAGTTACGGTTCAGATATGTCGTTTAAAGACGATAAGGTGTCACCATACGCAGGCATTACTTATAGCTTTACGCCTGAATACATGGGCTATGCCAGCTATACTTCAATTTTCAGACCGCAAACAGGGATTGATCAGGCAACCAATCAAGCACTTAAGCCAATCGATGGTAAAAGTTACGAGTTAGGCGTGAAAAGTACATGGTTAGATAATGCATTGGTTGGAAGTTTAGCCGTATTTAAAACCGAGCAGAATAATTATCCACTGAAATCTTCAGACGGAAATCCACTGAATAGGAAAACGCTAACAAGTGATCTGGAATCTCAAGGTGTTGAAGTCACCCTAGCAGGCCAAATCACTGATCACACCAATATAGCATTTGGTTACACACAATTTAGCCTGAAAGATAAAGTCAATGGTGGACAAGCACGTACCTATAATCCAAATCAAACCATCAACCTTTTGGCGACCTATACAGTGCCTGCATTGCCAAAACTCAAGCTCGGTGCAGGTTTGCGTTGGCAAGATGCCACAAAACAATCCGATGTAGGTTTAGGCACCTCTTACCTGATTAAACAAGATGCCTATACATTGATCGACCTGATGGCAAGTTACGATGTGAATGAACATTTGAGCATACAAGCCAATGGTAAGAATGTGACCAACAAAAAATATTTAAACAGCTTTCCAGACGGTCAGGCCTATTATGGCGAGCCTGCAAATTATACCGTCAGTGTAAAGTTTAAATACTAAGACTTTATGGCCATGAAGCAGCATGCTGCATAGCCAATTGCTGCTTTGGGAAACTGGTTACCATGAAAAAAACTGCACGTCTCGATTACACATATACCATGGCTGTAATCTATCGATTTATCCTTGCTTTTATAGTGGGTTTTGTTGCAACAGCACTGCTTTCAGTTGCCCTCACCTCTATTTTAAATTTAGTACAACCCAAAGCAGAGTCGATTTATCTCGCAGGCTTTCTTTCAATATTATTTTATGTATTTTTTGTGATCTTCTCTTTTTGTATTCATTCACTTGTCAAATTAAGTCTATTCAGTGGCTTAGTTTGCTTATTTTTCTACCTGCTCATTGTAGGAGTAGCTTGAGCCATGCAAAAAAATATTCGTCAATCTATGGCATGGTTACATTCTTGGACAGGTCTTTTACTGGGCTGGCTACTTTTTGCAATCTTCTTGATGGGTTCGATGTCGTATTACCGTCACGAAATCACCATGTGGATGCAACCCGAATTAGCTCAGTACAATGTCGCTCAAGAAACAGCCCTCAAAACAGCCTATCAATATCTAGATGTGCATGCATATGATGCTAAATCATGGTATATCGGTGTAGCATCTGAAAAATCACCTGTGAATAATGTGTATTGGCAAAAAGCAGATGGTGGATTTGAACGCAAAACTTTAAATCCAGCCACAGGTCAAGAGCTGCAATTATCTGCGACCAAAGGCGGTGATTTCTTTTATGAATTTCACTTCCAGCTTTTTGGCGTACCCTATCTGGTTGGCCGCATCATTGTGTGTATTGCTGCCTTTATCATGTTGATTGCTTTGATTTCGGGCATTATCACGCATAAAAAAATCTTCACCGACTTTTTTACTTTAAGAACATTTAAATCGCAGCGCTCTTGGCTTGATTTTCACAATGTTTCTTCTGTACTGGCTTTACCGTTTTTTCTGACCATTACATTTACCGGACTGGCTATTTTCTTTTATATTTACCTGCCCTGGGGGATGCAAAAACTCTATCCTGACGACCCCTTTCAGTACTTTAAAGAAATTCGTGCTAAAGCTACCGAGCAAACTGTTGTACCGAGTACACGCCAAGATTTACCAATCAACACACTGCTTGCTACAGTACATAAAGAATGGGGAAATACAACATTCGATTCTGTAAGCGCGCAAAACCCGAACACTACACACAGTCAAATTACGTTCACGCAAAGCAAAGATGAAACGATTACCCAAAATCGTCCAACACTGACCTTAAATGCTCAAACTGGTGAAGTGATAGCCAACACCCGAAATGACAGTGCTATTGCAACATTGAGTTTTGGCGTATATGGCTTGCACATGGCAACTTTTGCACAACCCCTACTTCGCCTTGCCTTCTTTTTCTCGGGTATTTTGGGGTGTTTTATGATTGTCTCAGGATTATTACTATGGAGCTTAAAACGTCAATTACAAAATAAACAGCAGCGTTTTCATTTTGGGCATTATTTGGTAGATCGGCTCAATGTGGCGTCATTTGTGGGCTTACCGATTGCTATGCTGAGTTATTTATTTGCAAACCGTTTAACCGATGTACAGGCTTCTACAGCAAATTATGAAATTATCAGTTTCTTTACTGTCTGGCTCAGTAGTTTTTTGCTGGCGCTTGTTACGCCAAGACAATTACTGTGGAAATCACAACTGAGCGTTTTTATTTTTTGTTCGATTTCCCTCGCATGTTTTAATCTGATGTATCTCGTTCAGCACGATTATGTTCATCATATCTCAAGCTATTGGATTTTTTTACGTATTGATCTTATGCTGATTGTATTTGCCGGACTGGCTTTGTTTATTTTAAAAAATATTCATCCCATTCAAACGCATGCACACAAGAAATTAAGTAAAAAAATTCATTCTGCCAAAAACACTAAAAACACTGAGGTCAATGCCTCATGATTGATCTCATTGCCTTTTTATTGATTTTACTCGGTATGTTCTTGCTTTACGCTGTGAGTACAAAACAGATAGAAAAAACCAAAAAATCAAGATTTCATCTACTCACCCGATCGGCATCCATCACCAGATGTATCGCTTGGTTATGTTTTCTTGCTGCGTGCGGATCACTTACTTATATTTACGGCAACAGCATTGGAATTGTGAGCTGGTTTATTTTTGCAACGCCGCTGGTTTTTTTATTGATTTGTACAGTAAACGATCTCAAAGCAAAAGCTAAATAATTGCTTTAGCGTTTTTTTGCATAAGCAAATCATTTTTCATCACAACCATTTATCTCAAAAAGTCATAAGATATGCATGTTTTGTGTATTTGGCTGATTAGTGAAATGTTTGGTCCTTTTGAGTTTATTTTGGCTGGTGTGTTGGTAGGGTTTTGTGTCGGTATTACAGGTGTTGGTGGCGGCTCACTGATGACACCTATTCTAATTAGTTTGTTTAGAATTGAACCGCATATCGCGATTGGTACAGATTTGCTCTATGCCGCGATTTCAAAATTTTGTGGATCAATGGTCCATGCTAAAAAGCTCAATATTGTATGGCCAATCGTGCTTTGGTTAGCGGTGGGAAGTATTCCCGCGTCTTTTGCGACCTCTTGGGTACTTGAGCATTATTTGAGTCAATCTACACATTATAAAGCAGTCTTAACTATGGTATTGGGCTTTATGCTCACGCTTACAGGTATTTCTATTATTTTCCGCTCACGCATTGAAAAGTTTTTCATGCGCTTTCGTAAGCCAGATACTACTCAAATCAATGCTGAAAACCTCACCACCAATAAACGCATTTATGTGGTGATCATGGGTATCGTGCTGGGTGTGTTTGTGACCTTATCTTCGGTAGGTGCTGGTGCCTTTGGAATCATGGCCTTGATTATCATGTTTCCAAATTTACCCATGATTCGTATTATTGGTTCTGATGTGGTACATGCCGTCTTGCTCACCTCGGTCGCAGGTTTAAGCCATATGAGTGCAGGTAATGTCGATTTCGTACTCCTGATGTGGTTATTGGTTGGGTCTATTCCTGCCATCATTATTGGTACTTTAATCAGCTCAAAAATGCCAGAAAAACTGATTCGTAAAATTTTGGGTATCACCTTGTTTGCTCTGGGTGTCAATTTTATGATCAATCCAGTGAAGGCAAAACCAGTACAAAAACCTGCTGTTGTAGAACAGCACACACCTGAAAAAACCACTAAAGTTTAAAGGATAGAACGGGTTAATCGATTTTTTTAAACGATTAATCCGTGCCAACTATAGCTTTATCATTCTCGTTTCATGGTATATTCAGTAAACAGAAAACCAGTAAGATCCAGTCAGTGACAGCAATGAATACTTTACAGTCCAATCCAGTTTCACAGCCAGATATCGATGATGTTAACATCAAAAGCATTCAACCTCTTGTAACCCCTGCCGAGCTAAAAGCAGAGTTGCCATTGACAGAAAGTGCCTATCAAACCGTATTACATGGTCGTGAAACCATTCGTAATATTCTTGATGGTTCGGACAAACGTGTCTTTGTTGTGATTGGCCCATGTTCTATTCATGATCCAAAAGCTGCTCATGAATATGCAGATCGTTTGAAAGTTCTCAGCGAAAAAGTAAAAGATACGCTTTACATCGTCATGCGCGTTTATTTTGAAAAACCACGTACCACAGTGGGTTGGAAAGGTTTGATTAACGATCCAGATATGGACGATTCTTTCAACATTGAAAAAGGGTTACGTATTGGACGCAAACTTTTACTTGAGTTGAATGAAAAAGGCTTACCTTGCGCAACTGAAGCACTCGATCCAAACTCACCGCAGTATTATCAAGATTTAATTTCGTGGTCAGCGATTGGCGCGCGGACAACTGAAAGCCAAACCCACCGTGAAATGTCGTCAGGTCTTTCATCGCCTGTAGGCTTTAAAAATGGTACCGACGGCGGTTTGACGGTTGCGACCAACGCGATGCAATCGGTTAAACACGGCCACAGCTTTTTGGGCCTCAATGAAAATGGTCAGGTTTCGGTTATTCATACCAGCGGAAACCCGTATGCACATGTGGTACTGCGTGGTGGTAATGGTAAACCAAACTATGATGCTGGCTCAGTCGCTGAAGCAGAAAACGCCTTGGCTAAAGCGAAAGTTAGCAATAAAATCATGATCGATGCCAGCCATGCGAACTCAAACAAAGACCCGTACTTACAGCCTCTAGTTCTAAAAAATGTGACCGAACAGATTTTAGAAGGCAACAAATCGATTGTTGGCCTGATGGTTGAAAGTCACTTAAAAGGTGGACGTCAGGATATTCCTGAAAATCTGTGTGACTTAGAGTACGGCAAATCCGTTACAGACGGCTGTATCGATTGGGACACCACTGAACAAGTGTTACTTGAAATGCACGAAACGCTCAAAACCGTTTTACCATCGCGTTAATTTCTTATATAAAAAAAGCTCTCATTCATGAGAGCTTTTTTTTACATTTCAAATTAATCAGTTGGATATATAATTTTCACTAATTTGATTCGATTGCCGTCCATTTCAATCACTTCGAAGTAAATTGTTTCGTACACAATCGAGGTACCCACCTGCACTTCTGTTTGGGTCTTGTCTAAGATTAAACCTGCCACACTGATATAGTCAGCATGATCTGGCATCAGCTCAATCATGCCCAGCTCCAATTCAAGCTGGTAAAGATCTAATAAACCATTGGCATGCCACGTACGCTCATCGACTTTAATCAAATCCAGTTGTTCGTCGGCATCTGGAAACTCACCCGCAATCGCTTCAAATACGTCTAGCGGTGAAATCAAACCTTGTACCACACCAAATTCATCACTGACCAAGACCAATGAACCTTTTGAGGTTCTGAGTGTATTAATTGCATCAATCACTTTCATTTTTTCAAAAATGAAAATTGGTCGCTGACGTTTGAGTACATTCGAAAGTTCATCTGCATCATCTAAGGCATCAATCAAATCCTTAGCACGTGCAATTGTAATGACTTTATCCAGACTTCCTCGACATACCGGAAACAGACTATGTGGCACTGAGAGAATTTGTTCGCGGATAACGTCATGATCTTCATCGATGTTGATCCATGAAATTTGCGTGCGAGGCGTCATGATCGAGGCCACCGAGCGTTCTGCAAGTGTCAATACACCTCCAATCATATAACGCTCTTCACTCACAAACAGGCCATCCGTATCTTTTTTATCAATTGGCGTACTGATTTCGTCTTTTTCACCCATCAGTTTAAAAATTGCATTTGCAGTCCGATGACGCAATGGAATTTTGGCTTGATGTTTTTCCACATTACGCTGCGAAAACTGATTAAAGGCTTCAATCAAAATTGCAACGCCAATACCCGAATAGATATATCCTTTTGGAATATGGAAACCAAAACCTTCTGCAATCAAGCTAATGCCGATCAGCAACAAGAAGCTTAAGCACAAGATTACTACAGTTGGATGTCGGTTAACAAAGTTAGTCAATGGTTTAGATGCGATGAGCATGACAATGACGGCAACAACAACGGCTGTCATCATGACATAAATGTTATCGACCATACCGATCGCGGTAATGACAGAATCTAAAGAGAATACTGCATCAAGTACAATAATCTGCGTTACCACTGCCCAGAAACTGGCATAGGCCACTGAAGAATTTGTTTTGATTTCAGGTTTGCCTTCCATTTTTTCATGCAGTTCTGTAACAGCCTTGTACACCAAAAATAATCCACCAAAAAGCAGAATTAAGTCGCGACCGGAAAAACTGTAATCGAAGATAAAAACCAAAGGTTTGGTTAAAGTGACAAGCCATGAAATGACAGACAATAATGCCAAGCGCATGACCAAAGCCAATGAAAGGCCAATCACGCGTGCTTTATCACGTTGTTCAGGAGGTAATTTGTCGGCCAAAATGGCAATAAAAACGAGATTATCAATCCCTAAAACAATTTCCAATACAATTAAAGTAAGCAGCCCCACCCATATTCCTGGATCTAAAAGAAACTCCATCTTTAGATCTCCATCTTCTTATTTAAGGATGAGTAACACAATAACCTACACGGCGACGGATCCATATGGATAACCTCTACTTTTGAAAAACTTAAAATCATTATGCATAATTTTTTAAGGTTTTTTTAATTTTTTTGTGATTTTTAAATATTTTTTTACGTTCAATTTTTTAATTAAAAACAACTTATCGTATTTCTTTGTAAAACTGACAAAACAATCATTATTGAGTCGATCAAGTCTTTAAATCACCATTTATTTCACAAATTTTATTCATGTAAATACACTCAAGATGATTTTAAGTCAGCTTATTGATCAGTTTTTCTAATCAATTACTTGACATATGAAGTTGTTAAAATATTAAAAAATATGATCAATCTCTCAAAGTTACAAAATAATGTTTTAAGCATCAAATAAAAAGTAGAATTCATAAATTATAAAATCCGATAATGATTAAATAATAAACAATATATCAATTTGATAAATATGGGAATTTTAATGAAAAAAATTGTGGGAATTTTATCATGAGTTAAATTATTATTTAATTTATCTATATATTTTGTGTAATTTTTATAGCAAGAAAATTACTCTACTTTTACAATTTTTATTTAAGGCAAGCTTAAATAATTTCTTTAAAGAATGACCAGTTAGGTTATATATTTTAAGCGCAAATTGAAAAAAATACGTTGCTTATAATTCAATATTTAAAATAAGATTACATTAAGGGATGAAAATTAAAACTGTTGAGGATGCAGGTATGACTAAAAAATATGATCGCTTCTTGCCATCAGAGAAGTCCTTCGACGTAAATAACTTTCCTTATTACTGGATCAGTCAAGTTCATGCCCAATATGTCATTAATATCGATAATGTGCTGAAAAAATACGGTCTCGATAATTCACGACGCCGCATCTTGCTGGCACTTTATTCAAGACCTAATGCCAGTGTTTCAGAGCTGTCTGAAATGGTCATCTCAAAAATGTCGACGACCACCAAAATTGTCTATCGACTTAAAGATGAAGGCTATGTAAATACCTACTCTTGCGATGGTGATGCTCGAATTACACGTGTAGTGCTTACCGATCATGGTATGCAAATGATACACAAGATTAATGATTTGACTGGCGCTGTACTGGAGCAGTCTTTCGAAGGTCTAACGCCTTTGCAAATTGAAAAGATGATCGATGGCCTAAAAATCCTGTTTAGAAACCTTTCCAATTAATCAAAAAAATTCAGTTGATTGGTTTGCTTAGTGCGATTGAGCTTAGGAACATAGGCACATTCAAACTCTTCAACTGGAAAACCTTCAATAAAAGATTCAATATCTGGAATGGTCAAACTAAGCCACTGATCCAGGCGCTCTTCGGGAATCACCACCACAGAGCGCTTTACATCGCCCGGCTCATGGAACTCTCTCATCATAGGATGATCAATCGCATCCATGGTAATCATGGTCGCTGAGCGAATCACTTGGTCATCAATCTTGCAAATCTCATAAAGTGCCGCAATAAAAAACGCTTTTTTATCCTTACGCCTTACACACCAACGCTGTGGTTTGCCTTGAATATATTTGGCTTCATAAAACTCAGTGACCGGAATCACGCCAAATTGACATTTGGTGGTTGGCTCAAAAAAACTTGCTTTCTGTAGTAGCGTTTCACTTCTGGCATTATAAGTTTTCTTGGCGATCGTAAGATCTGTTGCCCATTTAGGTACCAGACCAAACATGACCTCGCGCCATTGATATTCACCGTCTTTTTTAAACATTAATGGCAAGCTATAGCCCGGATAAACCTCATCCACATATTCAAAATCAATCATGGGCAACTGCTGTTGTTTCAATTGCTCCAATGTCAACGGTTTAAAATTGGCACACATTAATGTTGTCTGATGACCTATTTTGATTGGTGTCTTAGTGTAAAACCGAGACGGATTGAGGGTCAATTGATTACACATAAATCGATAAAAAAAACCGCAACATATGTTGCGGTTTTTTCGCGGTACACGGCAGCTTACTTAGTCGCCTGTGTAACCTTTAAGTTTTAAACGTGCAGCATGTAGTAGAGGTTCGGTATAACCTGAAGGTTGTTCACCACCTTTGAAAATCAAATCTGAAGCAGCTTGGAATGCAATTCCTTCAAACCCAGGCGACATCGGCGTGTACTCTGGATCATTGGCATTTTGTTCATCCACTACTTTCGCCATACGCTTAAGCACCTCTTCAACCTGTGCTTTTGTCACGATACCGTGACGCAGCCAGTTTGCAACGTGCTGTGAGGAAATACGTAAAGTCGCGCGATCTTCCATTAGGCCAACGTTATTAATGTCTGGCACTTTCGAACAACCCACACCTAAATCAACCCAGCGTACAACATAACCAAGAATACCTTGGCAGTTATTTTCTAGCTCTTTGGTAATCTCATCGGCAGACCAGTTAGTTTCTGTGGCTAATGGTGGTGTCAGCAAGTCATCAAGTGAAATCGGCTGTGTACTTAACAGCTCTTGTTGACGCTCTGTGACATTGCACTGATGGTAATGGATGGCATGGATCACCGCACCAGATGGCGAAGGCACCCAAGCACATGATGCACCTGCTTCAGGATGCTCAATCTTGGTGTTATACATGTCTAGCAGCATGTCTGGTTTTGGCCACATGCCCTTGCCAATTTGTGCTTTTCCACGTAAACCTGCTTGCAAACCAATCATAACATTGCGGTTTTCATAAGCTGGGAACCATTTTTGTCCTTTGATCTCACCCTTACGAACAAAAGGACCGGCTTCCATGAAAGTATGAATCTCATCACCAGTACGGTCCATGAAGCCTGTATTAATAAAGATGGTACGATCTTTGGCTTGGGCAATACAGTTTTTCAGGTTGACCGAAGTACGACGCTCTTCATCCATAATACCGACTTTGAGCGATTTTTCAGGTAAGCCAAGCGCCTTTTCAACGCGCTCAAACAGCTCAACCGTAAATGCAACCTCCTCTGGGCCATGCATTTTTGGTTTTACAATGTACATCGATCCTTTGCGCGAGTTCTTAATGGTATTTTGACCTTTAATATCCACCACGGAAAGCAGTGGCGTAATCAAGGCATCCATAATACCTTCGTAAATTTCTTCACCATCAACCAAAATTGCAGGGTTAGTCATCAGGTGCCCCACATTACGTAGCAGCATCAACGAACGGCCATGTAAAGTTGTGGTTCCACCAATCAAGTTTTTACATGTACGATCTTCACTGAGTTTACGTGTGATAGTTTTGCCATTTTTTTCAATTGACTCTTGCAATGTGCCTTGCATGAGCCCTAGCCAGTTACGATAACCTTCGACTTTTTCCTCTGCATCTACCGCAGCGACTGAATCTTCTAAATCCTGAATGGTCGTGATCGCAGCTTCAAGCACAAGGTCTTTCACCCCTGCTGCATCTGTTTGACCAATTGGACTGGTCGCATCAATTTCGATAATGACATGTAAACCATTATTTTTAAGCACGATTTCAGTTGGTGCTTGTTCATCGCCATTAAAACCAACAAATAAGGCTTCATGTTTCAAGGTGGTGCTTTCACCAGATTTTAATTGAATCACCAGTGCATTATGCTCAACGCTATATTTCACTGCATCTGAATGAGAGCCTTGTGCCAATGGGAATGTTTCGTCTAGAAAGTTTTTCGCAAATGCAATCACTTTTGCACCGCGCGCAGGATTGTATCCCTTGCCTTTCTCAGCTCCTCCTTCTTCAGAGATCACATCAAAGCCATATAGCGCATCATAGAGTGATCCCCAACGCGCGTTGGCAGCATTCAGTGAATAGCGTGCATTACGTACAGGAACCACCAATTGTGGTCCAGCCAGCAGTGCAATTTCTTCATCCACATTCTCTGTGGTAATTTGAAAATCTTCGACTTCAGGTAATAAGTAACCAATTTCTTTGAGAAAGGCTTTATAAGCACCTAGCTCAAATGTGTTATTGCGATGCCATTCATCAATTTGAGCTTGTAAATCATCTCGCTTCGCCAAAAGTGCCTTATTTTTTGGGCTCAGATCGACAACGACCTGCTCAAAGTTTTTCCAGTAGGTTTCACTGTCTAACCCCGAAGCAGTTAACGCTTCATTTTCTATAAAATCGTAAAGTTCTTTCGCAATCGCGAGCTTGCCTTTTTGAATACGTGCCGTCATCGTCTTTCCTGATATTGCTACTTTTTATACAAGAGATTCTAGTATAACCATTTATACCATCCTGAATAGCAGAATCACATTGTGAAATAACAAACATTTCACAGTAAAATTAAGCACCCAATTTACTTCGTTGTGTCTTGCAATCTCAGAAACTGAATTCTTGGTTTAAAGTATATAAAGTATGATCCATGTTAAAAAATAGCCAAAATTGGCTGGTTTATTCAACATATCCAAAACAACATGATTAGTTATAGCAAAATTTTTAGATTATTAAACAGATTTGAAAAATAATTTTTATGTGGATTTAAATATAATAAGGCATTCAAAATGAATGCCTTATCTTTAATTATGATGTTTTTGCGTCATCAATTTGTCGGTGAGCTGCGTGTAAATAATCGTCCGACTGCATTTCAAGCAAACGCGAACGAGTTCGCTCAATTTCAAACGCCAGTTTCTCGCCTTCGTATAACTCAATAATTGAATCTTGCGAAGTAAGTAGGAGCTTTACGCCGCGATCGTAAAATTCATCAACCAGATAAATAAAACGACGTGTGCCTTCGGAGAGGTAATCATTAAGATGCGGAACATTGCTTACCAAGACTGTATTGTAGATATTGGCAATCTCAATAAAATCGGCTGGACTACGTGGCTTAACACACAATTCTGAAAATTCACACCACAGTACATCTTCGGTATGGCCTAAGGTTTCGACAATCCGGTTATTAATGGTAATCGGCTCTTGAGAAACCGTTTGTGAAAGGGTAATTGCCTCAAAACGCTGTGTCATCCATTCACTTGCATCAGCACTTAGCGGATATTTAAACAGCTGTGCCTGCTTGAGAACGCGAAGTCGATAATCCACACCTGCATCGACATTTAAAATAGTACAGTTTTTTTGCAATAAATCGATGGTAGGTAAAAAGCGATCACGGTGAATACCATTTTTATATAACCCTTCCGGTGCAATATTCGAGGTAGCCACCAAAGTCACGCCACGCGCAAACAGCTTTTGAAACAGGTCACTTAAGATCATAGCATCGGTGACATTCGATACAAAAAACTCATCAAAGCAGATAATCACGGCATCTTTATAAATTTTGTCTGCAACTTGATCGAGAGGATTGCGCTGACCCGAAAGCTTGTTGAGCTCACGATGTACATGCTGCATGAAATGATGAAAATGCATGCGTGTTTTACGACGAAATGGAATTGACTCAAAAAATTGATCCATCAGCCAAGTTTTGCCACGTCCAACACCGCCCCACATATATACACCTTTTGGTGAAGTTTGACGGCGAAAACGGCGAAAAGCCTTTTTAGATGCCTTATAACGATTTAACAGTTCTTGCCAAACACGCTCAAGCTCACTGACCGCTTGGGCTTGAGCTTCATCTGGCATGAATTGTCCGGACGCTAGCGCTTGTGCATAGCGTTCTGCTGGCGATAAGGGCGTAAAAGCGGTATTGTGCGAAGCGCTACTATTTGACATATCGTTCTGTGCTATCTGGGTCTGATGAAAAGTATATTAGATGTTGGTTGAATACATATAGAACTTTAGCTGCATAATGCAACACAACTTATTTACCATAGCGCCGGGGGCTTTGTCCAAACCATCGCTTAAATGCATGATTAAATGCAGCAGGTTCAGAGTAACCAAGCAATTCTGCAATCATTTCAATTGAGTATTCTTTATATTCCATAAGTTTGAGTGCTTTATCCTTAATTAATTGTTCACGTATTTTTTTATAGCTGGTGTCGTGTTGCTGTAATTGGTGTCGAAGTGTTCGCTCAGGTATATTTAGCGCAAAAGCCGTTTCTGCCATCGTTGGAATAACACCTTGTTGTAACTCCAGATAATCATGCACTTGCTGCACGAGCAGTGGTTGCTTTTTTTGCTCGGCATTTAAGCGATCAATTTCTGTCTGACATTTCACCTCATATACACGATGCGTAATTGCATCGGCAGATGGAATTTTTACATCCAACACATCCGCATCAAGACTAAAAGCCGCACACGTATGGCCAAAATGCAGATTAAGACCATAATAATCGTAATATTGATGCAGTATTTGAGGGTCCTGAGGTGCTGAAAATGGCAATTCAACCCGAATCTCTGGCGCCATGAGCCCCATCATTTTATAAATATCTTGAATAAACTTATAAGTGCCTGAGACTTCACACTGTGCTCTGAGCAAACCTATTGAAGAGTTTAAATCTGATGGTCGGTATACTAAAGAAGTTTTTGCTGTGGTCGTGATTAGGTCTAGTTCACCTGAAAGATGAGTCAGTTTTTGATATTCAATGCCTTTACAAATCGCTGTGCGGATACTGTCACTCGTAACAAGCAGCATTAATAGAGGGCCATAACCTGCCAATGCATAATGCTGCCCAATAAACAGTCCGTTTTCAGGCGCAACATCTTTTCCAATCACATACTGGATGTCCCACTCAAGTGAGTCATGAATGATCGAGTTCGGATCGATTGCATCGAGCTTAATTCCAATGGATGCCAAGCGTGTATCTACGTCGATACCCGCATTCCGCATACCTTGGATAAGATACATAAGTCCGAGGATGGAGCGCTTCATTCTTTCAACTATATTAAAACTACCAAAATGTTTTACTATAAATACCAATTAATTTTAATTGCCGAATCTATCAATTTTAATGGCAGTGCAATCATGGAATTTACAGATAGCAGTCTTTAATCTCATGCTTAAGGTTTAACCAAGGAATAAATCATGCAGCATGCATCTCATCAAAAGATTCAAACAATAAAGATTGCCATTATTGGAGCAGGTTTTGGCGGTTTAGCCATGGCCATTCGACTGCTCCAAAACAATATTCGTGATTTTGTCGTGTTAGAAAAAGCAGCAGATTTAGGTGGAACATGGCGAGACAATCAGTATCCGGGGGCAGCCTGCGATGTTCAGTCGCATATGTATTCCCTTTCATTCGCTCCCAAAACTGACTGGTCTAAACGCTATGCAGAAGCCGATGAAATTTTTGGATATATGCAAGATCTAGCAGCGCGTTATCAATTCAAAGAATTTTGTCGTTTTGAACATGAAGTCATTTGCGCAAAATATGATGAAGATGGATGTTATTGGCATATCGATATTAAAGACCAAGCACCACTTCAAGCACAATTCTTAATTTTTGCTTCGGGGCCTTTGCATGTTCCGCAAATCCCGTATATTAAAGGCATTGAAACATTCAAAGGAAAAGTGTTTCACTCATCTCAATGGGATCACAGCTACGATCTAAGTAATAAGCATGTTGCATCGATTGGCACAGGTGGTAGTGCAATTCAATATATCCCCGAAATTGCACCTCAAGTCAAACAGCTTTACGTGATGCAGCGCACCGCAGCATGGGTTATTCCGCGCGATGAACGACGTTATTCAAAGCTGGATCAAGCATTATTTAAACACTCTGAAGCGTATCGCAAACTGCATCGTACTCGACTGTACTGGAGCAATGAATCGCGGGTTGTACCGATTGTTAAACCCACCATTATGAAATACGGGCAAAAACTGGCAGAAGCATTTATTCGTTATCAGGTAAAAGATAAGCAACTTGCCAAAAAACTTACACCCGATTTTGTCATGGGGTGTAAGCGAATTCTAATATCGAACAAATACTTCCCGACGTTTAATCGAGAAAATGTAGAACTTGTTACAGACGGCATTCGGGAATTAAAAGCACATAGCATAGTGACCAATGACGGTAAAGAACGCCCCATTGACTGTTTGATCTATGGCACGGGCTTTGTAACCGATCCGCGCATTTATCTAAAAAAGTTTGAATGCTATGGCAAGCAAAATATCGAACTCAAAACAGCGTGGAAAAATGGACCAGAAAGCTATTATGGTATTTGTACGGCAGGCTTTCCAAATCTGTTTCAGTTACTCGGCCCCAATACCGTATTGGGTCATAATTCAGTGATTTTCATGATTGAATCACAAGTCGACTATATTCTACAGTTAATTAGAAAAGTCGATCTGTCACAATGCAGCGCCATTGAGGTTAAACAAGAACAACAAGATCGATTCAATCAAAAAATTCAACAGCAATTGCAAGGTACGGTATGGCAAGCAGGAGGATGTGTCAGTTGGTATCAAACCCAAGAAGGAAAAAACTTTTCACTCTGGCCAACGTATACTTGGCAATACTGGCTTCAAACCCGTAAAGTTGATATCGCGGATTATCATCTCTGGTCAAGTCGGGATGCAAAAAAGATTGCAGTATAATTGATGATCGTCATAATAAGTAAGTTGTCTACAGCTTACTTATTTCATGCAATCTCTTCTTCTTATTACACAAATTTTAATTGTAGGTACTCTGGGTTATTTTTTGGGGCCTCGTTTATCTCAAACATTGCAGAAGCTCGTATTTAAAGTACTGCCTTATTTTTCTTATTTGCTACTTATGGCGGTCGCTTTTGAATTTAGCTTTGCATTTCATCAGCTCAAAGATCCACAACAAATTTTGCCAACTGCGCTGATTCTAGCTTTCACGACCACATGTGCTTCGTTTGTAGTGTGTATGCTTGCCTATCAGCTTTTAGATCGTGATAGCGTGCAAGGTAAAATTTCATTTTCACTATTTTTAAACGCAATTAAAAATATCAGTCATGCCTGTCTGGCCTTAATGCTAGGGGGAGCTATTGGCGCCATCTGTTTATGGCAAAACTGGGATCCGCACTTTAATAGCTGGTATTTATTGTTATTGTTTATTTTCCTCATTGGGATTGAACTGGCTTTTACACGCTTAGACAGATCATGGCTCAGCTGGAAAATACTGGTGGTCCCATGTGCTGCAATTTTAGGGTCTTGTTTGGCAGCGTTGGGATGTCATTACTTTCTACACGACCTTTCACTTAAAGAGATCTTCGCGCTCTCTCAAGGATACGGCTGGTACTCGATGTCTGGTATTTTACTGACACAGCTACATTCTAGTGACCTCGGTGGAATGGCGCTCTTGACCGATTTGTTTCGCGAAATTTTTGCAATATTGTTGATGTATTGTTTTGGCTGGCGATTCCCTCGCTCAGCAATTTCTAGCGCAGGTGCTACATCGATGGATGCTACGCTGGCCATGGTCAAGCAGTCATGCGGCACACATTATGTGCCGTATGCGATGGTCAGCGGCATTATTCTGTCATTGCTTGCACCAATTTTGATGAGTTTGGTGCTTATGCTTTAAGCAAGGCTAGATAAAATACTTTTGAGCATTTCATTTGGATTTTCTGCACGCGTGATTGGGCGACCAATCACCAAGTGCGTCGAGCCATCCAGCATGGCCTGTTTCGGTGTCACGATGCGCTTTTGATCATCAGCATTGGCGCCTTCAGGTCGAATACCTGGGGTCACCAACGCAAAATCTTGACCTAAAAGATCACGCAATATCTTTGCTTCTTGCGCCGAACATACCACACCATCAAGACCGCTTTCTTTAGTAAGTTGAGCTAAGCGTTTTACCTGTTCAGACGGCTCAATATCTAGACCAATATCACGTAAATCTTCACGACCCATCGAGGTTAATACAGTCACGGCAATCAGTTGTGTCTGATAGTTTCCTGCTTTAAGACGTTCAACGCAGGTTTCCATCATTTTACGACCACCCGAGGCATGAACGTTCACCATCCACACCCCCAAATCTGCTGCCGCACATACGGCTTGTGCTGTGGTGTTTGGAATGTCATGAAATTTCAAATCGAGGAATAGTTCAAAACCGCGATCTTGCAAAATTCTGACTGTTTGCGGCCCATCGTGAGTAAATAGCTCCTTGCCTACTTTGACACGACAAAGTGATGGATCGAGCTGATCTACAATGCTCAAAGCGTCATATTGGCTCTTTGCGTCTAAGGCAACAATAATACTCACGAATCTAATTCCACAGCTTAAAATTCGGGTAATTATAGATGTATTCATGCTTTGCACAAAGCATGAATGTGGTTTTTATCAAAAAAAGCGTCTAAGACAAGTCCAATCGACCTTATCTTTGTTCAGAGATCAGTATTGCACGCGTATCTGCTTCAAGCGCCTCAAAAATGTGTTCCTGATCGGCCGGATAACAAATGTAATCACCCTCGTTCAGAATCTTAGGCTCAGATGTCAGCCCCACTCTGGCTCGCCCTTTCATAATGACAATGTGCTCAACACTTCTAATCGGATGTGGATGACTTAATCTTGGTTCTCCCATTTGCGTGGTTAAAATATATAGGTCTCGACGAGCACCCGTCGGACATACCGCAAGAAGGATGGCCTGATAGTGCGCTACTTCGGATGAAACCGATGGCCCCTCGCCAAATCGAATAATTTGAGTCTGGGGGCTATGACTTTCCATTAATTTTGCAAAAGGAATATCCAGTGCAACACACAGCGCCCATAATGTCTCAAGGCTTGGATTACCTTGAGCAGCTTCAAGTTGCGATAAGGTAGATTTTGCAACTCCAGCGCGCCGTGCGACTTCTGCCAGTGACAAACCAGCTTTTTGTCTTTCTCGCTGTAAATTTTTAGAGACAATTTCAATGGGCAACGACATAACTCACCATAAAAAACGATTGTTCGTTTTGACGAACGATGTAGAATAAACTATTATAACGTACGTTCGTTTGATATAAAAAACAATCATGTCAACCAAAACATACATTTCTCTCGCTAAAGCCATCATATTGATTTCCATTGCGATTGGTATCGTTGGTCTATCACTTGGCTCGGTCGCTGCCAGCTTTGGGCTTCCTATGTGGATTCCAGTACTGTTATCTGTGAGTGTTTTAGCGGGCGCGGCAGAATTTACTTTTATTGGTATGGTTGCTTCTGGTGCACATCCAATTTTTGCAGCATGTACAGGTATCCTGATTAATTTACGTCACTTGCCTTTTGGCTTATCAGTCGCAGAATTTATCCAAAATAATCGTTTAAAATTTTTGGCCTGCCATATTATGAATGACGAAAGTGTCATGTTCGGTTTAAGTCAATCGGATCTGGTACTCAAAGCTAAGGCCTACTGGTTCTGCGGTATTTGCATTGCAATTTTTTGGCCTTTAGGCGTTATCTTAGGCTATATTTTGGGTCGATTTATTCCAGATATTTATGCGTTTGGTATCGATGCCGCTTTTCCAGCAATTTTATTTGCGCTCATTATGCCGATGTTAAAAAACAAGACCACCCGGAAACGCGCTTTTCTTGGTGCAGGACTTTCGCTGACCTCAATCCCGTTTCTTGCAACAGGATTGCCTGTTTTAGTTTCAATGTTGGCCCTTTTACTCGGAAGAAAATCGAAATGAATACTAATGAAATCATTATTTTTATTGGAATTATGGTGCTTTCAGCGGGTACTTATCTGATTCGTTATACTGGCTTCTATCTTGCCCACCAAATTTCGTTTCAAGAAAAACACAAACAACTCATGTCTGATGCTGCATGCGTATTGTTATTCACGTTAGCCGTTTTTAACACGTTATTTGAACAAGATCAGTTTAGTGGAATGAGTAAGCTAATCGGTGTGCTCGTGGCAATCGGTATTGCTTGGAAAAATGGCTCTTTGGTATTCGTCATTCTTTCGGCCGTAGGCACCACTGCAATTTTACGCTTTCTCGGAATTAAATAAAAAAAATGGCCCATAGATGAGAGAGCCATTTTATTTGTAATCATCACAACTTAAAAAACCAATCTGTATGCTATTTAAAGTGGATTACGGTTTTGAGGTTCAGGTTGCACATCTAATACAGTTTTTTCGTGTCTTACACTGGCTGCGGCCTCGGCAGCAGCTATCTGAGCAGTTTGAATCTGCTCTTTACGTAAGTATTCGATATCTTTACGTAGTCTTTTAATTTCCCAGCTTTTCTGGATTACTTTAAAGACTAACACCCCTAACAATAGGCCGATGACAACGCCGAGCACCAAAGTCAGTAAGAGTAACAAGCCCAATCGCATAGCAGGAACTTGAGTAAACAATAAGTCGACCGGTAATTCTGTTGGATTTTGAAGTACCAATGCTAATGAATATCCGAACAAAATAACGAGTAATGCGACAAGTATATAACGCATAAAGACCTCATTTTATTGAGTTTATAATTTATTTAGTAATTGCCTCATTCACGGCATCACGAAGTGCTTTACCGGGCTTAAAATGAGGAACAGCTTTTGCAGCAACTTCAACCGATCTACCTGTTTTAGGGTTACGGCCTACACGAGGTTCTCTATGATGCAACGCAAAGCTCCCAAAACCACGAATCTCGATACGATTATCATTTGATAATGCATCGATCATTTGGTCGATCATGATTCTGACTGCTTCTTCAACCAAAGGTTCAGCCAAATGTGGATTTTTTAAAGCAATACGTTCTATTAAGTCAGACTTGTTAAGTGCTTCAGTAGTCATCGATGACCTCTTTAATTATTGCTGCTTTGAATTAAGTTTTATAATAACCTGTTTAAATACAAAACGGTAGCGCAGTACACTAATACTACGCTACCGTTTACAGTAATTGTATAAAAAGTACCAATTAGTTACACTAACCGTACTTTTTTAACAGTACTTATTTCATTTGCGCTTTAATCAAGTCACCAATAGTCTTAGGACCATTGTCTTGAGATACAGAAGCTGTACGAAGGTTCGCAACCGCTTCTTTCTCTTCAGCTTCGTCTTTCGCTTTGATAGACAAGTTGATAGAGCGAGATTTACGATCTACGTTGATGATTTTCGCTTCAACTTCTTGACCAACTTCTAGGAACTTAGTTGCATCTTCAACGCGATCACGGTTGATTTCAGATGCTTTTAGTGTCGCTTCGATTTCGTCACCTAACTTAACAGTAGCGCCTTTAGCGTCTACAGCAGTTACAGTACCTTTAACCAACGCACCACGTTCGTTCGCAGCTAAAAAATCGTTGAATGGATCGCTGTTCAATTGCTTGATACCAAGGCTGATACGGTTGCCTTCAGCGTCTACAGACAAGATAACCGCTTCAACAGTGTCACCTTTCTTGTAACGACGGATAGCTTCTTCGCCTTGTTCGTTCCAAGAAATATCAGACAAGTGTACTAGACCGTCGATACCACCTGGTAAACCGATGAAGATACCGAAGTCAGTGATTGACTTGATCGTACCAGAAACTTTTTCGCCTTTCTCGTGTGCTTTAGCAAACTCTTCCCATGGGTTAGCACGAGTTTGTTTGATACCAAGAGAAATACGACGACGCTCTTCGTCCACTTCAAGAACCATAACATCAACTTCGTCACCAATCTGAACAACTTTAGATGGGTGGATGTTTTTGTTAGTGTGGTCCATTTCAGATACGTGAACAAGACCTTCAACGCCTTCAGCGATTTCTGCGAAGCAACCGTAGTCAGTCAAGTTAGTTACACGTGCTTTAACGATAGAACCTTTAGGGTAACGGCTCATGATCGCTAACCATGGATCTTCACCAAGTTGTTTAAGACCTAGTGATACACGGTTACGCTCGCGGTCAAATTTAAGTACTTTAACAGTAACTTCTTGACCCACTTCAACCACTTCAGATGGATGCTTGATACGTTTCCAAGCCATGTCTGTGATGTGAAGAAGACCATCAATACCGCCAAGATCAACGAACGCGCCGTAATCAGTAAGGTTTTTGATGGTACCAGTAACAGTTTGACCTTCTTCAAGCTGAGCAAGAAGCGCTTCACGGTCAGCTGAAGATTCAGCTTCCATTACCGCACGACGAGAAACAACAACGTTGTTGCGTTTTGCATCAAGCTTGATTACTTTAAACTCGAGCTCTTTACCTTCAAGGTGAGTCGTGTCACGGATAGGACGAGTGTCAACCAATGAACCTGGTAGGAACGCACGAACTGGACCGATGTCAACAGTGAAACCGCCTTTTACTTTACCAGAGATAACACCAGTAACGATTTCGCCGTCTTCAAAGATTTTTTCAAGTTTAGTCCAAGTTTCAGCACGTTTAGCTTTTTCACGTGACAAAACTGTTTGACCCATACCGTTGTCAAGCGCTTCAACAACAACGTCAACAGTATCACCAACTTGAACTTCAAGTTCACGTTGATCATTTAAAAATTCAGTACGGTCAACAACGCCTTCAGATTTAAGGCCAGTGTCAACAGTTACCCAGTCACTATCGATGCTAACAACAACACCTTGGATGACTGCACCCTTTTCTACATTGAGGTTTAATTCACTTTCTTCAAAGAGGGCTGCAAAAGATTCGGTCATGATATACCTGATAAAGTCAGCGGTCTTGGATCAGACAAGGCCGGTTTAGTTAAGTCTCTACATAGTCCGTGTAAAACTGATCAAGCTATGCTTCAACTGATTGTTAATTTGTTTTAGGCCAGACGAAGATCGATGTAATCTGTCATTAACTGAAAAACATCGTCGATAGATAACGCCGAACTGTCGATAATATAGGCATCGGGTGCAGGACGCAGAGGGGCAACCTCTCGTTCCATATCACGCTTATCACGTGCCTGTATATTGGCCAAAATGTCGTTTATTTTAACATCAAGCCCCATACCCTGCAACTGTTTTACACGGCGCTCTGCGCGAGATTCTGCCGATGCAGTGAGGTAAATTTTCGCTTGTGCTTCCGGAAAAATCGCAGTGGCCATATCACGACCATCGGCGACCAAACCAGGTGATTGAATAAATGCGCGCTGGCGATCAAACAATGCTTGACGAAGCTCTGGCACAGCAGCCACCTTCGATGCGTATTCACCCACATGCTCTGTTCGAATCGTTTTGGTGACATCTTGCCCTTCCAGATCGATCGATATTCCACCAGATTGAGTATTAAATTGAATATCCAAATGCTGTGCAATCTTCACACATTCATCTAGCTGATCTGAAAGCTGATCGAGTAGCTGTTTGTTGTGCAATGACAGCCCCAGCAAACGATACAATGCGCCCGAGTCTAGAAGATGAAATCCGTAATGTGATGCAAGCTTTGCCGCAAGCGTTCCCTTACCTGATCCACTTGGACCATCGATTGTGATGATATGCGCTGTCATTGAATTATGGCTAACCTATCAATTTTGCTAATTTTGAAAAACCTAGTGTAATGGCTGACTTGAGTTGTGCAAGAATTAATTTACTTACAAAGGGTACTTTTGCTGTTAATTCAATCGTATAAATCACTCGCGTACGTGTATCTGAGAGTGCTTCAAACTCGATAATCCCAATATGATGCTTAATTAATGGATTATGAATCAATTTATATTCAATACGCTTATTTTCTTCTAAATAAGTGATTTCTTCTTGTATGGGTTTAACTGGACCCAACCCCATTCTTCGAATTGATCCAACTCCATCTGGCCGTGCCGGATCAGATGAGTCTTTCACACGCACAACCTGTATAGGAGCAAATAGCTTGTTATAGGCAGAGTGTTTAGACAAAACATCAAAAACCTGATCGATAGACGCATTAAATTCTTTTTTTACCGTTATTGCGTTCATATGCTTCCCTTTGACAATTCGAATTGTCAAATCAACATACTCAATTTAATGCAATTACGCAAGGTCATCATTTTCAGAAAATGTGTGCATTCAGGTCAATTTAATCTGAGCTTTGTGCACTATATTGCAATCGGAGTAATCGCTTTTGTTCACGGCGCTTTTTAAAAAAGTCACTCAGTTGAGTCGAACATTCTTCTTGCAAACACCCATACTCATAAATAAATTTATGATTGAAATAACCCAAGTTTAAAAGTTGACGCGCACTCACAAGCGAACCAGCTTTTGGCTCAGTAGTGGCAAACACGACGCGATGTATGCGCGCATGTACCAAAGCCCCCACGCACATTGTGCATGGCTCTAAAGTGACATAAAGGGTCGCATCTTCAGGGAGTCGATAATTCTGAATTGACTCGCATGCCATTCGGATGGCACGGATTTCAGCATGTGCAGTAGGATCATGCAAGCTGATTGGCGCATTATAACCTGAGCCAATGATCTTATTTTGGCTCACAATAATGGCACCCACTGGCACCTCGTTACATGCACCAGCAACAGCGGCTTGCTCGAAAGCAAGCCGCATCCACTGTTCATCTGTTTCTTTTTGATCAGACATTTTGCTTAATTCATAATGCCGTAATGCTTCAATAGCTCATTCCAGCTTGCAATATCCGTCACAGGTGGATGGTCACCTAAAATCCCTTTCAAACTTAAATCTTGGGTATTTTTCCATGCTGGAGACAAATCCTTATCGACCAGACGCGCACGCACTCCTTCTACAAAGTCAGGATGGCGAATTTTCCAGTCTGAGATTTGCGCTTCAAGCTTAAACACTTCGTCCCATGCATGTACTTTTCTGCCCCATTGCCACAACAACCAAGTGATTGCAGCAGTGCTTGGAGAGCCTTTTTGCAAGTTTTCACTGGCCTGACGTAGCCAGTCGCTTCGAGCATCAATTAACCCGACAATCGACTGATAATCCTGTTCGAAGTTTTGACCCTTACATACACTATGAATCACATCGAGTGAATTTTGTAGCGGACCCGCTGCAACAGGACGATGCAAACTATTTAACGTGTCATCAATGGCTCTAAAGTTTCCTGCTGGATAATGATTCCAGTCGATATCCAGTACTTTTTTAAGTACATTGTCACGCTGCGCATCACAAATGTGGGTCGCCCAGCCGATACTATAGGCCCCTGCCGCGGTCATGATGGAACCCGTTAATCCGGTAAACAACCCTACAGGCCCACGGTCGGCCAGAAAACGACTGGCTCCTACATCAGGATAAAGGCCGATATTGATTTCTGGCATTGCCAAGCGTGAGTACGGGGTAACCAGTCTGAATGGTGCAGCCATAAATAGACCAAGACCACCACCCATTACATAACCCTCACCCCAAACAATGATGGGTTTGGCATAGTTATGTAGCAGCAAATCAAGCGCATATTCTTTTTCAAAGAAACGATTTGCACTGTCGACTTCCTGATTAATCACCAGTTGTCTTAATTTGCGTACATCTCCACCTGCACAAAATGCTTTTGGCGTAGTGGAATCCAACCAAATGGCTTTTACTTCGTCATCTTCATGAAACTCTTCAAACACCTGCAACAGCGCGGTGACAATCGACTCATCAAGTGCGTGTAGGGATTTCGGACGGTTAAGACGGATAATACGCCAACCATTACTTGCTTCTTCAACAATTAAATCCGGATGATAACGTGTTACGTCGGAAGAATTACTCATGCGTCCAGCTGCCAGTCTATTGGCTCAATGCCATGTTGTTTCAGATAATTATTTGCTTTGGAGAATACTTTACATCCAAAAAATCCACCACGATTTGCGGCAAGTGGAGATGGATGCGCTGCTTTTAATACCAAATGTTTTTCACGATCAATACGCTGACCTTTACGTTGTGCGTAAGCACCCCATAAAATAAAAACAATATGTTCACACTGCTCATTTAATACATCAATCACGGCATCGGTAAACTGCTCCCACCCTTTACCCTGATGTGAAGTCGGCTGTCCTGCCTCAACGGTTAAAACACTGTTCAGTAGTAATACACCTTGATCTGCCCACTTGGTTAAATCACCATGCTTGGACAATGGTATGCCTAAGTCAGTATTGAGCTCGTGAAAAATATTTCGAAGTGAGGGTGGCAGCGTAATGCCTTTTTGCACAGAGAAACTTAGCCCATTGGCTTGGTTGGGCCCGTGATAGGGATCTTGTCCTAAAATCACCACTTTGACATCAGCCAACGGTGTTGTATTAAGCGCATTGAAGATTTGCTTACTTGGCGGATAGATGATCTTGTCTTGATTTTTTTGCTGCATCAAGAATTCACGCAGGTCATCCATGCGTGAACTTAACAAAAATTCCGCTAAAGAATACTTCCAACTTTCATCCAACTGAACTTTACTGAGTTTTTCATGTTGTTGCTCAGTCAACTGCATTTTTTCATCCTAAACGCTTATTTCATACCATGTAATGATGAGTGATAGGTTGAGTTAAACCTGAACCTGTAACTCAACCTGTGGATTTTTAAATCGATTACCTTGCTTTAACTTCTCATACATTAGTGCATCTGTCCATTCAGTTTGCACTTGTTCTGAGAAAATAATATCTTGCAAATGAAGTTGTCCCATTTGCGGGTTTTCAATATCTTCAATAAAGCTTTGCGCATATCCTGTATCTGTTTCATGCACAATCACAGAATATACCTCGACATCCCCTTCACCATTTTGCGTGATGGTTGAGTTAAGCACCTGTTGCGCTAGATAAAAGAAAATACGTGAAAATTGCTCCGCAGATGGCGACACTGGCAATGATACCCAACGCGCACTAAACTGTTTGCACGCCTGAATATATTCAGGACTGTCGTCTTGCCAGAAACAGATCGCATGATCAAAACTGTCATACAGCTCTTTAATCACACCTTTAAGCAACCCAAAATCGTAAACCATCTGACCATGATCGAGTTTATTGGCTTTAAGTAGCAATTCAACTTTATAGCTGTGACCGTGGATTGAACGTTTGCAACGATCTGAGGTACAGTTACGCACAATATGCGCATTTTCAAATTTGAATAACTTACGAATTAACATGCGTCCGATCAAACTTCGACAACTAGATCGTACATTATAGATCAATTCGTCAGGCATTACATTTCTTTTAACGTTACTGACAATTAGCAAAACGTCTTAATTCAACTCAATTGCGTATTTTTCTTCTTCAAATACCTCAAAATTCATGATTGCTCTACTAAAAATTAGTCCATAGCAGCTTTGGGCACAGATGCTAAACTACGAGAATACACATAAACTTTTTTATTGATACGTACCAGATCGCTCGTAAACTGACGTTTACGCTCACTTAACAACACCTCAATGTAAGCTCTGAAATAATCTGAGCGGACATCGAGCAAATTTTTAAATTTGTTCTGGTTTTCCGCACTGACCCCCTTAAAGGCATCAAGCGTCCACAATTCATCTACACTTTTAAAGTATCCCATATTGGACATTTTCTCTTGTAGTGCGTTTTGAACGGCTGCCGGATTTAAACTGGTATCCAAGCTGGTCAAGAGTAGCGTAGATGCCGTATTGATATTGACTTTAGTCGGTGCATTTGAAGGTAATGCTGTGACATAAGGACGTATTAAATCAAAATTTTTACCCTCAAATCCGCGAACCATACGCAGCTCATCTACACTATGAAATTTTGTGTTGGCTGCCAAATAAGGACGGCTCAAACCTTGATAATAGCTACTTTCTGCGCCAGCAGAACCCGACACTTCATCATTACGATCTTGCCAGTCAATCACTGCTTCACTTAACTGTGGTGACAATCCCACACGTACCAGTAACTGCTCAAACCATGCTTTGGCATTTTCATCAACTTTATCTTGCGCATCGACCAGATTATTCAGATTAAATTTTCCCGATTCGTCTTTTAATACGCCAGAGACAAAACCATCTTCAACCGGAAACGGTGGCATAGGCTGAGCCCAGATTTCTGCTGGATGATCTGCTTCAGCCGCATTTTGTGCATCTTGCACCAGCAATTCGGAAAAAAATGCTTCGGCACTTTTTGCATATAACAGGGATTGGTTTTGACGGATTAGATATCCTGTATTTTGTGCCGTATTGCTCTGATGTTTTACAATAGATGCTGCCAAAATCGTTGCCAAAGCCACCATTACCAGAATCGTGATTAACGCAACGCCT
The DNA here is from genome assembly GCF_000760595.1 of Acinetobacter soli. Classification (GTDB taxonomy): domain Bacteria; phylum Pseudomonadota; class Gammaproteobacteria; order Pseudomonadales; family Moraxellaceae; genus Acinetobacter; species Acinetobacter soli. The sequence goes on from NZ_BBNM01000001.1 coordinate 98,081, forward strand.
TGCTGTCGTTTCATCGGTTTATCCTTTGGCCTATGATCCGTTTACACTCATAAATTGAGTATCTAAAAGCGGAAAAATCCATTCATAGTTTACATCTGAACGCTGTACATCAATCTTAAGCCCTCGCGGCAGGCGCTGCATGCTGGTAGGCTGACTTAAATCTGCACCCGCCTCAGGCCACTGGTTGAGTATCTGCGGATTCAACACGGTTATTCGAAATTGATCTACATTTTTGAGCAGTACACTCGATTCTGGCTGCTCGTTGTTGGTGATATTCAGGCTACGGTATTTCAACCGATATACCATCTTTTCACTGGGTACATAACGATATTCAATACGTTCGTATGGCGCGAGGCCCTCTTTGAGCGGATCACTCACTCCTGCCTTGCTAAATTGCAAACTGGTATCACTCAGGCTGAGTGCAGGCCGGATTTGTCCGTTGATATTGGCAGTCATCGGGATGAGCTGCAGTGAATCTCGAAGTATAATTTGATAGGCATCTTGCAACTCAAAAATCTGAAGCTCATGTTGCTGGTTGCGTTCCTTGGTCTTAATCAGATAGTCAAAAATTTTCCAGCCCAATGCAGAAAGAACCGCAAAAATCGCAATCGCCACCAAGAGCTCAACCAGCGTAAATCCCGATCTTTTTTTCATGAGACGTTTTCTTTAGGTGGATAATTGAAAAACACCATATGCGTAATTCCCGCTTCAACTTTGTTTTGCTGAGGATCAAAGCGGCTGATCTGAATTTCAATCCGCTGTACGTTTGGACTAATCGTCGTCTGTGCAGTTTTATCGACTTGCCACGTTTCACCCTGAGACGTCACTTGCTTTGAGGATGTGCCTTGCATCCATTCACGATTAATTTGCATCATGGCGGCTTCGTTCATTGCCACGAATTGTGCTTTGGTTCTTAATACGGCATTGGCTGTAGACTGAGTATACTGCATACCGAGCTTAGTCAAGGCCACTGCAGCGGTTGCAAAAATCGCGAGCGCCACCATCACTTCTAATAATGTAAACCCTTTAGTTTTCATTTATTTTACCCAAGTGATCTACTTCAATTTCTGCACCGACTGGTGTCTGGGCAGAATAAAACTGGATGCGAACAGGTTTAACTTCGCCATTTCCTAACCAGACCAACTGAGGCGCCTGTTGCCCCACCAGATCCTGATTCGATGCGGCACGATAATCGTAATCTACAGGCCGAATTTGAAAGCTGACATTGGTAGGCAATGAGCGCACTGGAAGGTCTTTGTAGACTTGCCATTTGTTATTGGCCTGAATGACGGTTTGAGCAGACGGTTCTATGTACTCAAGTATCTGGTAGCCAAATGGGCGTACATCGGTTTGTGGAAGTGTTGCCAGTGCTAGAATTCGCCCCTGATCTGTAGCTTCGCGATTAATACGCTGTAAATCCAAGAGAAAGAACTCGCGCGCCTGCATGGCTTTACGCTGATCTACACCACTTATATTCAAAACAATCAGTGACGCTAAAATTCCAACAATTACAATGACCACCATCAGCTCGACCAAGGTAAAACCGGACTGCCGCAGTGGTTTATTGTTCATGTGGATACTCTAAACAAAATGAGGTTCTTGAAGATGTTTTGGAAGCGCCAATGCCTGATCAATATAGGCCACGCGTAAAGTATCGCGAGATCCTAAATAGCGCTGATAAAAACTCGAATTTAAAATAGCCGCTGCGCCATGGGTCAGCGACCAAATTGCAGCCAAATAGTCCCGCACCGGCATGGTACTATGAATTTCTTCAAGATATTTTTCAGTCATGTTGATGATGATTCTCAAGCGCTGTTTGCGCACCTGATACAACTCTTGAAACAGATGATAAATTCCCTGACCAGTAGTCGATAAGCGTTCTTCGATTTGATGAAATAACACTGTACGTTCGGGGTGATGTAAATGATGCAACATAAAGAATGCCAGATGCTCTGGAAAGGTTTTTTCTTTGTCCTGTACCATTTCTAGCAACATGCGCTCATTACGGACAATGAGCAGCATATACAATTCATCTTTACTCTGAAAATGCTTGTACAGCGTTCCTTTGGCGAGATCCAGTTCAGCAGCCAAGGCATCAAGTGTCATACCGGCTTCTCCATTGTCGAGAAGAAGTTGCTCTGCCACTTCAAATATTAATGCTTCTCTTGCCCTGAACTGAGCTTGTCGATCCATCTTCACGCCGTCACTCGCTTATCTATGTCATTTTAAAGTTATGTGTTTGCAAGGAGATTTTCAAAATTTTGACGTGTAATCAATGCAATCTCCTCGAGTGATTTATCATATACATCACTCAACGCTTTGGCTACATATGGCACGTATTTTGGTTCATTTGATTTACCGCGATACGGTACTGGCGCAAGATATGGACTGTCGGTTTCAATCAGCAGACGATCAAGCGGCACTTGTTTGGCAACATCGCGTAAATCTTGCGCATTTTTAAACGATACAATTCCCGAGAACGAAATATAATAACCGCAGTCCAAAGCAGCTTTAGCGGTTTCCCAGTCTTCGGTAAAACAGTGCAAAATACCGTGTGACGATTGCTCTGCACGAATGATATCAATGGTATCGGTCTTGGCAGAGCGTGTATGCACCACCACAGGCTTTCCAACCTGTTTGGATGCCTGCAAATGTCGCGCAAAACAGGCCTTTTGCTGATCGACGAATTCCGCACTGTGATAATAGTCGAGCCCTGTTTCACCAAGTGCCCAGACTTTTTCAGGTTGAGCCAATTCGACCAAATACTCTGTCGTTGCTCGTGCCATGACTTCAACATCTTCACACGGATGCACCCCTACGGTATACCCGACATCTTCATGACGCGCTGCAATCGCTGATAATGCGATATGGTCATCAAGATCGACAGAGATGCTCATAAATTTAGATACACCTGCCGCGCGCGCTTCGTTTAGTGCCTGATCCAAATCGCCACCATATGGCGTTAAGTCGAGCATGGTTAAATGACAATGCGTATCTACAAACACAATTCTTTCCTAAAACTACATGGTAAAATTTGAGCGATCTGAGGACATACTACCTGCCAAAATTTTTTCGGCTTCAGTTTTATAGTATATACCTCGCTCTCCAGAGAGCTGTATGGCAAACCCTTGTGGTTTGATTCCAGCTTGCTTACGAGAAATCCAAATGACTTTTCCCGTAAGTGGAATTTTCAGTGTTTGTTCAGGCAAGGTTGCAAGAACAAATATCTCTTCGCCTAACGTGACTGATTCTCTAGAAGGGATAAACAAGCCGCCATCTTGTACAAAATGCATGTAACTGGCTTGCAAGGTTGCCCGATCCGGAATGTGCACATGAATCAGGCCGCCACTAATTCTCGATTCCATGTTCAACTCCCATTAACGTTCATGAGCTGAATAAACAATTGATCGATCACAAGATTGGTTTGAACATTCTGTCCGATCAATTGTTTTGAATGCTGGATCTGCGCATAAAGATCAAAGAGTTGTTCAAGTGCATACTCACCCGACAGTTCCTTAAAGTCCAAATCAATATTCTTAGGATCCTGATTTAGCTTGACACAAATTAAATCACCCAACAAGTATTCAAACATGATCAGCGAATCTGCCGCCGCTAGCTCTTTTTGCCACTTCGATGCAATCATCAAGGGCATATTTTTCTGTTTGACCAGTTTAATCCAGTCAGATACAAAATCACGGCGCTTATTAAACCAGTCAGCTTCTGCAAGCTCTATCGCCTTGAGCGGCATGTCATTGCTCAAATTTAACAGAAGCTGAATTTCTGCTGGATCGAGCGTTGGTAGTTGTTCGCTTAAATAGTCCTGTGCCTGATCAAAGGTCATTCGATCCAGTGAAAAATGCTGAAGGCGACTTCGAATGGTTGCCGGAAGCTTCAGATAATGATCGGCAATCAAGATAATCAATACTTTCTCGCCGGGTTCTTCAAGCGTTTTCAGTAGTGCATTTGCAGACGCGATATTTAAAGCCTCTGCTGGCTCAATCACAATAACGCGCCAGCCATCGACGGTTTGCTGCACAAACGGCAGCAGATCGCGGATTTTTTCAATCTTGATTTTAGCATTTTGTTTTTTATTGTCGTCATCGGTAGTGATATACACATAATTTGGATGAGTATCCGATTTAAGCCACTGACAACTGATGCATTCACCGCACGCACCTTCTGGTTTTTTTTGCGTGCACAGCACCCAGCTTAAAAAATGCAATGCAAAAGCGTGTTTGCCACTGCCCGACTTTCCATAAAATAACAGGCCATGACCCAATTGAGGGAAACGTCCTGTGAGCGATTTCCACACTGTAGCTTGCCAAGGATAAACCTTTGCTTGATGCTGTTTCACGCCATCATTTCCAATTAATCAAAATATGAAACAGGCAATGCGTTTAAACGCGCCAGATCTTCAGGTGTATCCACACCCGGTGGAAGTGCACTGTCTGCAACAGCAATGGCAATACGATGTCCATTTTCGAGTACACGAAGCTGCTCCAAACTCTCAAGTTTCTCAAGCACACCTTGCGACCATTTCACATATTCTTGTAACAGGCTCACGCGATACGCATACAAACCCAAGTGACGGTAAGCGTGATCAAAACTTGATGAAACCTGTTTCTGAGCTGCAGCACGGTCGTACGGTATTGTGGCGCGACTAAAATACAGGGCTTCTTGCACATTGTTCATGACTACTTTGACAATACTGTCACGCTCGAACTCATCTAAAGAATGAATCGACTCACATAAAGTCGACATCGAGCAATCTGGCTTAGCCACCAACAGTGATGCGACCTGTTGCACCAGTGCTGCAGGTAAGAGCGGCTCGTCGCCTTGAACATTGACAATAATATCGTCTTTGCCCCAGCCCTTAATACGTGCTACTTCACTTAATCGATCTGTTCCTGATGGATGAGCAGGATTGGTCATGACCACATCGATTTGCTCTGCACGACAGACTTCGGCAATTCGCTCATCATCGGTTGCAACGCATAGATCATCAAAACCCTCTACTTTTTTGGCCTGATCAACCACACGTAAGATCATCGGACGCCCATGAATCTCAAGCAATGGCTTTCCAGGCAAACGAGTACTGGAAAATCGAGCCGGGATGACAATATGTTTCATATGAATGTCCTAAGAAAAGCGAATTCCAAGTGTTGTAAGCTGCTCTTCAAGCAAAGTGTAGCAGGCGTCGGATAAAACTGCCTCGACGGGAACCACCCAAATTTTTCGACTAAATTCCGGGTGCTGTTTTAGTAAGGGCAGTAATTTTACAGCATCTTTTTCAGTGGTAATAATGGCGTGCCGATCCTCAAATTCAAGATCTGCCAGTTGGTAGTCGTGATGATCTGGGAACTCATGACATTGAAAATCATGGATTCCCATCGACTCTAAAGTGGTATAAAACCGCTGCGGAAAACCAATCCCCACCACTGCATAAAAACTCTCATGAGGATTAAAAAGAGAGACATCATGGGTAGGCGACATTAAATAAGGTTCACTTGGCTGTAAAAACATATTCAACGGCGACTCAGACGCATGACCATGCTCGATTACTGTCGCGCCAACCAAGCGCTGTTTGGACTCCCGTAGAAATCCTTCGGGCAATAATTTTTCATTGCCCAAACCGCGGTTTAAATCCAGTACAATCCACTCCAGATCACGTGCCAGCGCCCAGTGCTGTAATCCATCATCACTAATAATCAGATCAAGCTGATGATGTTTGATGAGTAATTCGGTTGATGCTTGACGATTCGGGCCGACAGCCATCGGCACATGGGTAGACTGAACAATTAAACAAGGTTCATCACCCACTTGTTCGGGTGTCGAGGTTTGAGTAACCAGCGCAGGAAATGGGCCTTCAGCACCATAACCCCGACTAATTACACCCACGCGGACGCCCTTGAGCTGCAAATAGTTGACCAACCGAATCAGTAATGGCGTCTTGCCGCTTCCTCCTACCGTAATATTCCCAATCACCAGTACAGGTAGCGGCGCACGATATACCGATTTCAGTTTTGTATCGAATAAAGATTTATTTAGCTTTGAACCGGCACAATACAACCAAGACAGTGGACGCAGCAACACCAACCATTTGGCTTGACGGTTCCATGCATCTTGAATGATCTGTGCCAGAGACATGAATCTTTATTCCTCAAAATTACGCTGATGCAACTGGAAGTAAGCGCCCTGTTTATCTAACAGCTCTTGATGTGTACCTTTTTCAACAATCTGTCCTTTATCCATCACCACAATCATGTCGGCATTTTCAATGGTGGACAGACGATGCGCAATCACCAGTGTGGTTCGATTTTGCATCGCTTCATCGAAAGCTTTTTGAATGAAATGCTCGGATTCATTATCTAGCGCACTGGTTGCTTCATCCAAAATCAAGATTGGCGCATTTTTTAAAATCGCACGTGCAATGGCAATACGCTGGCGCTGACCGCCAGAAAGATTCAGGCCTTGAGCACCGAGTACCGTGTCGTAGCCTTGAGGTAAATTCATAATAAATTCGTGCGCATAGGCGGCCTTTGCTGCCGCGATGATATCTTCATCTGCCGCACCTTCAAGCTGGCCATAAGCAATGTTTTCACGCACTGAACGGTTAAACAACACCACCTGCTGATTCACCATCGCCACTTGCTGACGCAACACCGAGAGCTCAATATCACGAATTGGAATACCATCAAGATATAGTCCACCCGAAGTGGTTTCCTGAAAGCGAACCAACAAATTCACCAAAGAGGTTTTACCAGCCCCCGAACGACCAACCAAAGCAATGGTTTGGCCTGCCTGAATATCCAATGTAAAATCTTGAATGGCCTTTACACCGGCTGCATATTCAAGTGTCACATGATCAAAGCGTACACCGCCTTCAAGTTTTGGCGTTAATACACCTTTATTTTCTTCTGTCGGCAAATCGAGTACTTCAAATACCGAATACGCCGCCGCAATACCGCGCTGAAGTTTTTCATTGACATCGGTCAAGTTCTTTACAGGCTTAGCCAAAAGTCCCGCTGCGGTAATATATGCCACAAACTCACCCGCAGAGGTATCGCCTAAAATTTGTGGACGAAGTGCCAACCATACAATCAAGCTCATCGCCATCGCCATGACCAACTGAACCAGCGGGCTATTTAGATTTTGCACGATCACCATTTTCAAGCCGCGCTTTAAGTTGTCTTCAGATGACGTATAAAAACGCTTTTGTTCTGAAGCTTCACCTGCAAAGCTTTTGACCACGGCCTGACCCGCGATACTTTCTTGAACCACATGGTTCACATCGCCCATGGTGTTTTGCACCTGTATAGACAGTTTACGCATGCGCTTCGATGCTTTACGCACCAAAAAGCCAATAATCGGCATAAAAATAAAGATACATAGCGTAAGACGCCAGTTGGTGTAGAGCAGATAACCCAATAACCCCATGGTCACCAAACCATCTTTCACCATAATTTTTAATGATTCAGAGGAAGCTGCCGTGAGTTGCTCGACGTTGTACATGATCTTGGCAGAGATATGCCCAGAGGAATTGTCGAGGTAGTACTGCGAGGGCAGACGCATAAGTTTGGCATAAACTTCTTGTCGAATACTAAAAATGAGTCGACGCGAAATCACCGCAGTGTAGTATCCACCCATAAATAAGCCAAGACCACGGAAGAAGACCAGTAATACAATTAGCAAAGGAAACCAGTCTAAGTCTTCTCGACTACCGAGTTGAATGGCATCAATAATATATTTTAAGAGTTTTGCGACTGATACTTCGGTTGCGGCATTTAAACCAAAACCAATCAGCACCAACAAAGCGATACCCCAATAAGGTTTTAAATAGGATATTAGACGTATATAAACCTTAAAATCTTGCTTCACTCAATCAACCTCTAATTCGGCACTAGCATAATATCAAGTAGTGCTTAGCGTTCCTTAGCTTGCTTCACTCATCTCGATGAGCCAACAACAGCAGTGTAAACCACCAGCATTCACCTTGAACAAATAAACATACTAGATGCGAGCTGGAGTTTAACATACTTCAATACTTGCACCGTATGGTTTTGGTGGCAGATGTTGTTGTCTTAAGCTTAAAAAAGTATGAATTTTCAATAAAAATAAGGCATCAATACCGTTCATATCGACGCCTTATTTCATACATAAAAGCTATAGCAAATCAGTCCGCGTATTTAAACCAAATAATTACGCATCTGGCAAACACAGGGTGAGAATACCATCTAGCTCATCAAGTGAATGGTACTGAATCACCAACTTACCTTTACCTTGTTTGTTGTGATCAATTTTAACCTGAGCACCAAAACGCTCAGATAAACGCTGGGTTAATTGCTCAATATCTGGTGGTGTTGCCTCTTTAGGCTTTGACTGTTTCGGCTGATTCCACTCGCGAACCAACTGTTCGGTTTGACGAACCGACAGGTTTTTATCAATGATGACTTTTGCAATCGCAATTTGATCTTTTGCCTTCAAGGCCAGAATGGCACGGGCATGACCCATATCGAGTTGCCCTTCTTGCATGAAGTCTTTAATCACATCATCGAGACTGAGTAAACGCAGAAGATTGCTGACTGTTGTTCTTGCCTTGCCCACCGTTTCAGCAATTTCCTGATGACTCAGACCAAATTCGTCATGAAAGCGTTGCAATGCCAAGGCTTGATCAATTGGATTGAGATCTTGACGCTGGATATTTTCAATCAGAGCCAATGCAATGGCAACCTGATCATTTAAATCACGAACAATTGCAGGAACCTGTTTTAATCCAGCCAACTGTGCTGCACGCCAGCGACGCTCACCCGCGATAATTTCATAACTAAACTGATCATCTTGAATCGGACGAATCACGATCGGCTGCATCACACCATGTTTTTCAATTGATGCTGCAAGCTCTTTTAAATCTTGTTCTTGAATAAATCGGCGTGGTTGATACTCACCACGCTTTAACAGATCAACATCGACTTGTTTCAGCTGACCATGATCAATTGCCTGTGCTTCAAGCTGGAGTTTTTCTTTTTGAATCGAACCAAGTAATGCATCGAGTCCGCGACCTTTTGCCAAACCTCGTTTTTTTGTGGTCATGCGCTGGTTCCTTTTTTCACTTTGCTTTTCTTCAACATCTCGGCAGCCAAGTTTAAATACGCCACTGCGCCTTTAGAACTTTTTTCAAAGTAAATAATCGGCAAGCCGTGTGCAGGCGCCTCGGCCAATCGAACATTACGTGGAATAACCGTATCGTAAAGCTTTTTACCAAAGAACTGCTCAAGCTCTGCCGATACATCACGTGTCAGTGCGTTTCGAGCATCATACATGGTACGCAAGACACCAGTGATCTGTAAATTCGGATTGAGCGCCTGCTGAATACGATCAATAGTCTGGGTTAAGTCAGCCAGACCTTCTAGCGCATAATATTCGCACTGCATCGGAATGATCACACTATCGACCGCAGCAAGCGCATTGACTGTAATGAGACTCAAACTTGGTGCACAATCGATCACAATATAATCAAACTTATCACGAATGGTATCTAGCGCTTTTTTTAGAATAAACTCGCGACCATCCTGCTCTGCAATTGCCAATTCGACGCCTGCCAAGTCACGGTTAGAACCTAAAACTTTGTAGCCGACCTCAGCCTTGGTAATAGCGGTTTCAATCGGAACTTCACCCAGTAAAACATCGGTTACTGAATACAACAGGTCATTTTTTTGAACACCCGACCCCATTGTGGCATTACCCTGTGAATCCATATCCACGAGCAATACCCGTTTTTTCAATACCGCTAAAGAGGCCGCCAGATTTACAGCTGTCGTGGTTTTACCTACGCCACCCTTCTGGTTTGCAATCGCAATAATCTGAGCCATGAGAACCCCAAACTTAATTTTTTAATTGTTGCAATAAAAGCAAATGACGCTGCTCGTCCAAACGTGGAACACGCAGTTCGATCACTTGACATGAAAATTCAGTTTTTAACTGTTCGGCCTCTTCGGTTGGTACCAAGCCTTTCATTGCTGCAATCACGGTTGAATCGTGCATATACGGACGTGCTGCCGCAACAAAATCTGACAGCGATGCAAAAGCACGACTGGTCACCACATCAAATTTACCCAAATCTTGGATCGAGTCTTCGTTTTCAACGCGGGTTTGTACTGCAATGACATTTTTTAATTTTAAATCTGCAATAAATTGCTTGAGAAAACGAATTTTTTTACCGTTCGAATCGAGCAATACACAATCACGCTCAGGCTGACACAAGGCAACAATCATGCCGGGCATTCCGCCGCCTGTGCCAACATCTAAAAGACGTCCTGCTGGTAAATCCTTTAAAATGCTTAAACTATCAAGCAAGTGCTTGACCAGCATTTCTTTTGGATCGCGAATTGCGGTCAGGTTATATGCCTTGTTCCATAATACCAAGGCATCTTGATACTTTAATAACAATCCTAAAGCATCATCGCTTAGATTCAACCCAAGGGACTGACTGCCCTGTTTTAACTCTTGGAAAAATGGATGCATATCCGCTTCACATCTTAAAAATTTAGGGGAAGTATACCGATTTCTCGGTCTACGCCTAGTCTCTACCGCTTAGTGAATACACAGTTGACTGTAGAAACCTTGCTTAATTTGTTGATCTAACAGGCTTAATCGCTCTGGGGTACCTACATCAACCCAATCTGCCTGCATTTTCTGTGCGCTTGCGCGTCCATCAAGCATAGCTTTTTGCAATAAAGGTGCCAAAGGTCTTTTGCCGTCACTTAAACCCGCAAACAGTTGAGGCGATATTACTGCCAAACCACTATAGGTTAATGCCTCACCCGCTACTGCCTGCTCAAAGGTAAAGGCGCGCTGTTTGGCCAGTATAAAGTCACCTTTTGGATGCTGCACAGGATTATCGACCAAAACCAGATGCACCAAATTATCATGCAGTTCAATTTCAGTAAGTTCATTAAACGCCATGGTGGTCCAGACATCGCCATTAACCAGCAAAAAGGGATCTTGCCCCAAAAGCGGTAATGCTCGAATAATTCCACCTGCCGTTTCAAGCCCTTCACCTTCATGCGACCAGAGGATATTTACCCCCAGAGCAGTACCATCTCCAAGCGCCTCGACCAGTTTATCTGCAAGCCACGCCGTATTGATGACAATATCAGTAATACCGACTTTTTTGAGCTTTTCAATATGCCATACGATTAACGGTTTGCCGCCAACTTGAAGTAGCGGTTTAGGCGTGTGCAAGGTCAATGGACGCATGCGATTGCCGAGTCCGGCGGCCAAAATCATCGCCTTCATGCTGCAACACTCTCAAAGGTGCCGTAAGTTTCTTCAAACTTAGGTAAAACTTGTTCCATCATATAACGTCTAAATTCGGCAAGTTCTGGGTAAGGCTGACTTTCTTCCAGCAAATACCACATGACTCGCGGAAGATCTTTCAAATATCCTGATTTACCGTCACGTACAAATAAGCGCACAAAAATCCCTAAAATTTTGATGTGTCGCTGAATGGCCATCCAGTCAGCATCACGCTTAAAGGTTTCAAAACTACGCGCTACTTTTACTTGAGCTGGCAACAACGTATAAAAAGTTTCAAACCATTGGTAAACACGGCTTGGGTCCCACTGTACGTAAGCATCACGTGTGATCGAGATCAAATCATACGTGTCAGCACCAATTACTGCATCCTGAAAGTCAATCACACCGAGTGTCTCTTCATTGCCCAGTTTCATGAGGTTACGGCTGTGAAAATCTCGATGCACAATGACTTGTGGCTGAGCCAGTGCATTTTTGGCGAGCAAATCAAAGGTCTGCTGAATCAATTGTTGCTCATCTGAATCAGGCTGAATCTCTAGCGCAGGCAGCATCCACTCGGTGAGTAAATGCATTTCTGCCATCAATTTTTCGTAGCTATATACTGGAAATTGATCTTGAGGCGGTATCGATTGCAAATGAATGAGTTGTTTAAACGACTGCAAATAGTAGGCATCAACTGTCTGGTCATTAAGTAAAGTCGAAAGCAACACATCGCCAAAATCTTCAAGCAATAAAAAACCTTGAGCTAGATCTTTGGCCACAATATGCGGAACACGAACACCATGCCGATCAAAAAACTCGTCAATTTGAACAAATGGCACACAATCTTCTTTTTCTGGTGGCGCATCCATTAACATATAGGTATTATTTTTGTATTCGACTCGCGCATAACGGCGAAAACTTGCGTCTCCGGCAAGAAATTGAATTCTAAAATCGCTTGAATTTAGAATCGAAGTAAGCCAGATATGTATCAATTGTTCACGTTGTGTATTCATTTGCAATAAAATCTAAAACGGGCTGAGATTTTGAAGTTCTAAGTGTAGCCACTTATAAACTTTTTCTCTATGATGCGACAATAATTAATTGCGTTTTAGCATACTTGGTTAATGACACAAATGAAGTATCAGTTTAAATTTAATCCGTTAGCAGCTGCTATTTTTACACTTTTGTGTGGTAGCACCATACAATCAAGCTATGCTGAAGCCAACGATACAGCTTCGACTGTGGACAATAAAAGACTCAAGGACAGTATTCAAAAAGCCTATCCGGGACAAGAGTTTTTTGAGCAGTATTATGTCGAGAAATCATCTCCGGAAGCTCAGGTGCGTGATACCAAATCATTGAGTTCCGCTTTTTGTAGCGGTACATGGATTACTCCGATCAGTCCGACCACACAAGCTGTTGACCCTAAAGAGGCCACATCTACAGTCACAGCAGACTATGCACATTACAATCCGAATGGCGATTCAGAACTTGAAGGCAATGTTCTGATTGATCAGCAAGGCCGATCTGTGCGTGCCGATAAAGTCACGATCGATAAAAGCCAAACCTATGCCAACGCGCAAGGGAATGTGCAGCTTGCACAAGCTGGATTGCTGGCCAAAAGCGATCAGGTTAATTACAACCTGAAAACCCAGCAAGGTGATTTAAAAAATAGCTATTATATTTCTGAGCAGCAACATGCGCATGGCCGTGCAGACCTGATTCAGCGTACCTCACCGGATGTACTGGTGCTGCACAATGCCACCTATACCACTTGCCCACCCGAGCAAAAGCCAACTTGGAAAATTCAAGCCAAAGAAATTGAACTAAATCAGGAAACCGGGCGTGGTGTAACCAAAGGTACCAAGTTATATGTAAAAGATGTCCCTGTTTTGGCAGTACCGTATTTTAATTTCCCGATCGATGACCGCCGAACCACCGGGATTCTTAACCCAAACTTGGGTTTCTCAAACGATGGTGGGCTTGAACTCACCGTACCGGTTTATTTGAATCTTGCGCCAAATTACGATGCAACGGTTACTCCACGATATATTTCAGATCGTGGAATGATGCTAGAAAGTGAGTTTAGGTATTTAACCGAAAATTTTGGTCAAGGTCGTATTTGGGGTGGCTACTTACCAAGTGATGATCGATACAATAATCAAGATCGTAAAGATTTTAACCTTTTGCACAAATGGCAAATTAACGATTATTTAACGGCAGATGCAGAATATCACTACGCCTCTGATAAAGATTACATCACCGACTTAGATACCAATCCAGATTCTAAAACCGATTTGAATCTACGCCGTGCGGCCACTCTAAAGTATAAAAATCAAATCCCTGGTCTGACTGCGCAATTAAAAGTTGAAAATTTTCAAACTCTTGACAAAACAGTCGATGATGTTGATAAACCTTATGCACGCTTGCCGCAGTTCTTGCTCAACTATGTGACGGGCAATCCGCTTGGTTTGCAATACGAATATAACAACGACACTGCGTACTTTAAAAAGAACATTGATAATGCTGCTAATTATAGTACTCAACCAAGTGGAACACGTTTTTATAATCAGTTAGCAACAAGGTATAATTACCGTACTCCTTGGGCCTTTGTAATTCCAGAAGCTTCAATTCGTAGTATCAACACCTTCTACGATCAAAATACAGTCGAAAATCTAGGATTAAACTCAGACAACAAAAGTAAATCAGTCGTTGTGCCACAATTTACTTTAGATACTGGTCTAATTTTTCAACGTGATGGTAAGTACCTTCAAACCATTACACCACGTGCATTTTATGCCTATTCACCTTATAAAAATCAAACAGATTATCCAAACTTTGATACCACATCCGCTTCAATCAACTACGATCAGCTCTTTAGCCCGTATCGTTTTTATGGTCATGACCGTTTAGAAGACAACAACTTCCTTTCTTTGGGCGTTAGCTATAGCTTGTTTGATACCGAAGGCCTTGAACGAATTCGTGCAGGTGTTGGCCAAAGTTTTTATTTCTCTGATCGCCGTGTGACACTAACAAACAGCACTGACACTGAAGATACGTCTAAAACATCAGGGCCGATTGTCAGTATCTCGAGCCAGCTGACAAACAAGTTTACAGTAAGTGCCAACTCGGCATGGATGTCTAATGGCAATAATTCTCAGCACGATTTCCAAGCCTATTTCACAGGTGACAACGGAAATCTTTATAACGTTGGTTACTTTAACCGCAAGGAAATTGTAGATCGTCAAGTGGCGTACGATGCGGCTGTTGCATCATTTGTACAACCAATCAAGAACAACTGGCGTATTATGGGCCATGTTCAATATGACTTCAGAAACAACGTCGCACGTGAATACCTGCTTGGCGTAAATTATGAATCATGTTGTTATGCGGTTTCTGTTTACGGCCGTTCTTACTACAACGATCTAGACGATCCGAAAGATCCGAACGTCAACGTTAAGCGCGCGGTGATGGCAGAAATCACATTTAAAGGATTAGGCGGCTTAAACAACAAGTTAGCTTCTTTATTGGAAAATCGCGTTTTAGGCTTTAAAGAAATTAATCAATCTTGGACACAACGTTAATGAAGACAAAGTATTTGAAACAGTTATTTAAAACAACCGCGCTGGCTCTGGTTGTTTCTTCATCAATGCAAAGTTTTGCAGCGCCAACAGACGAAGTCGTTGCAATTGTGGACAATAGCGTCATTCTTAAAAGCGATTTAGATCAAGGTGTCACTGAAGCAACACACCAGCTTGAAGCACAAAAAAAAGGGCTTCCACCACAAAACTTCTTGCAACGTCAGGTGCTTGATCAGTTGATTTTACGTGAAGCCCAACTTGAAATGGTGAAACGTTATAACATCAAGATTGATGAAAACACACTCAATGATGCTGTACTCAAAGTAGCTGGTCAGTCAGGTATTAAATCACTCCCTGCCTTTCAACAGAAACTCGATGGTATAGCACCGGGAACTTATGCAGCACTGCGTGCTCGTATCAGTCAAGATTTGGCAATCAATCGCTTACGTCAGCAGCAAGTCATGTCACGTATCAAAATTAGTGATCAAGACGTTGAAAACTTTTTGAAGTCACCTCAAGGTCAGGCAATGCTTGGTAGTCAGGTTCATGTTATTCATGCGCGTATCTCTGCCCAACAAGGAGTAGATCCGCAGCAGCTTGCCAAAGTTGCGCAAGATGTAAAACAAGCCTTGAATGAAAGTAATGACATTGCGGCGATTGGTAAAAAATTCTCAACCAAAGACGTTAAGGTCGAAGGTGCAGACATGGGATACCGTGATCTTGCCGACCTGCCTTCCGAATTAGCTGCGCGTGTTAGTCCACTTCAGCAAGGTCAAACTACCGAGCTGATTAATGTTCGTGATGGCATTCATGTTTTGAAATTGATCGAACGAAAAAGTAGCGATCAAAAAGCCATGGTGACCCAATACCAGACGCGCCATATTTTAATTCAGCCGTCTGAAGTCATCAGTCCGGATATGGCCAAACAAACTATTGATAGCATTTATAATCGTTTAAAGTCGGGTGAAGACTTTACCACACTCGCCGCAACCTACTCTTCTGATACAGGCTCAGCACGTGATGGCGGAAGTTTGGGCTGGGTAACGCCGGGCAGTATGGTGCCACAGTTCGAAGAGAAAATGAAAAATACACCAGTCGGACAAATTAGTCAGCCATTCCAGACTCAATATGGATGGCATATTCTTGAAGTCACTGGCGTTCGTGAAAAAGACATGACTCAAGAATATCAAGAACGTATGGCACGTCAGATCTTGGGTGAGCGACAGTTTGATAGTGAACTGGATAGCTGGTTGCGTGAAGTACGTGCCCATGCGTATGTACAAATCAAGGATCCGGAACTTGATACAAAATTGCAGCGAGCAAAAGCTATAGCAGCACAGTAATCATTTAATAGAACCAGCCAAATGCTGGTTCTTTTTTATATTTTAGATAAAAAAAACCTCAGTCATATCGACTGAGGTTTTTTACTGAAACAGATTAACGGTTGTTAGAATCGTCGTCCTGTCCATCTTCGAATTTTGTATCGTTGTCAAAGCCAGAAGCGCCTTGACCGCCGAAGCCACCTTGACCGCCGAAGCCACCTTGACCACCAAAACCACCTTGACCACCGAAGCCGCCTTGACCGCCGAAGCCGCCGCCTTGACCACCGAAGCCACCTTGACCACCGAAGCCACCTTGACCACCGAAGCCACCGCCTTGACCGCCGAAGCCGCTACCTTGACCGCCGAAGCCACCACCCTGACCACCAAAACCACCTTGTGGTGCACCAGCTGGCGCGCCTGCTGGACGTGGGTTACGTGCAGGAACTACAGTTGAAATTGCATGCTTGTAAACCATTTGGCTTACCGTATTTTTTAGCAACACTACGTATTGGTCGAAAGATTCAATGTGACCTTGTAATTTAATACCATTCACAAGAAAGATTGACACAGGAATACGTTCTTTACGGAGAGAATTTAAGAACGGATCTTGTAATGTTTGACCTTTAGACATTTTATAACTCCAAAAAAATTAAAATCAGCGCAAAAAACCATCTTTATTTTTCAATTAAAATTTATAAAAAAGATAGTATGTAAATTTTGCTTTATCCATAAGAGTTTCGCAAGTCTTGTTGAGCCTGCTTTATAGTTAAATAAGTTTTAAAATAGTGCTTTTCTTGCAACGAACGTAACCAAGTGTATTGACGTTTCGCAAGTTGTCGTGTCGCGAATAATGCCTTATCTTCCATTTCCCTCCTATTTATGTGACTTTTATCACTTTTTAACAGAAAATCGAGTGCTTGACGATACCCGACAGACCGCATTGAAGGTAAATTTTCATCCAAATCGTATTTTTTAATTAAAGCTTCCACCTCATTTAAAAAACCGATATCCCACATTTTGAGCAATCTTTGCTCAATTCGCTGGTGTAATTCTACCCGATCTGGCAGCAAAGCATAGTTATGAAATGTGTAACGATATGGTAAATTTTTCGGTTGCTCCATTTGTAATTGCGTAATCGGTATACCAGTCAATCGATAGACTTCTAGTGCGCGAATAATACGCTGGCGATCAGATACATTAAACTTTTCACCTGCGGTCGGATCCACTTTGCGCAATTGTTCATGCACAGCTTCCCACCCTTCAAGCGCAGCCTGCTGTTCAATTTCTGCCCGAATATCAGCATTTGCACTTGGAAGATTGCTTGACAGTCCTTCAAGTAAGGCCTTGAAGTACAGCATGGTTCCACCAACTAAAATAGGCGTTTTGCCTTGCTGGTGGCACTGGTCGATCAAGCGCGTGGCATCATCGACAAATTGCGCAGCAGAATACACTTCTAGTGGCGTAATAATATCAATTAAATGATGCGGATATTGTGCCTGCTCTTCTTTGGTGGGCTTTGCTGTACCGATATCCATATCTTGATAAATCAATGCAGAATCTACAGAAATCAGTTCAAATTGACCCTGCTCATACAGTTCACATGCCAAGGCTGTTTTACCGCTTGCGGTCGGCCCCATCAAATTGATTACGGGCAAAGAAGTTGACATGAAAAACTATTCTCCTCGAGCAAAAAGCTTGTCAAGTTGATGAAGTGGAAATGCGCGCCATGTTGGACGGCCATGATTACACTGACTGGCGAATTCTGTCTGCTCCATTTGACGTAACAAAGCATTCATTTCAGACAGACTCAGCATGCGATGTGCACGAACTGCACCGTGACATGCCATGCCAGCCAAAATGGCATCACGCTTATGCATAAGCGCCTGTGCCTGATCATTTGGATCCAGATCATGCAAAAGCTCAGGAATCAGTTTCTCAAAATTAGCTTTATGCAAAATGGCCGGAACTCCGCGCACAATCGCTTGATCATCACCATATTGATCAATATCCAGACCCAATCGCGCCAGCTGATCTTTTAGATCTTCAATCCGTGCCGCTTGCATACGTGTAATTGAAACCACTTTAGGAATGAGCAATTGCTGTGAAATCCAAAACTCGGGCTTATCCCACGCAGATTTCATCTGTTGTAATAAAATACGCTCATGTGCAGCATGCATATCAACAATAATCAAGCCTTCGGTATTTTGCGCCAGAATATAAATACCGTGCAATTGTGCTATGGCAATTCCCAGCGGAAACTCATCTACTTCGGACTCTGCTTGACGTTCTGCCGTATTTTCTACCGCTTCTGTTTGCTCACGCAATGGAGCTAGATAACTTTTAAGGGCATTGTTGAGCCGCTCTGGATCACTCACAGGTTGTGGACGTCGCGAATAATCGACAGAATTGGGCCGACTGGCATTAAATTCGGTTAACAGTTCTGTTGATACGGCTGTAGTTGCCGCATGTGTGTGATCGGCCTCATGCGGTGCTTGAGTTGATGCTGTTTCAGCGCGGTGCAAACTAAATTGTTCTTGATAGTTCGGCTGCGGCATGCGCTCAATAGACAATTGTTCAGGTTTCATGGCCTGAGACAACTCGGCCGCTGCGGTCTGAAATTGTGAGAGTGTTTCTTTGGCATAATGCCGTACAAACTCATGCACTTCACGCTGGTTTAAAAAGCGAATCTCATGCTTGGTGGGATGTACATTGACATCAATTTGTTCTGGATCAACCTCTAAAAACAGTAAATAAGCCGAATACTGATGACCATGCAAAATTCCATCGTAAGCCATGCGCAGTGCATGTGAAATGGTTTTATCTTTGACTATACGGCCATTCACATAGACATATTGCAAATCGGCTTGTGGGCGCGCGTCGGAGGGATGACCCAACCAGCCCGACAATCGCATGGAAATACTTTGCGTATCGAGCCAATAGGCATTTTGAGTAAACTGATGCCCAAGCAGTTGCTGAACACGCTGAAAACGCAGTTGCCCGCTGTCTGCTACAGGTAAATTCAAACGAACCTGATTGTTGTGCTCTAACATAAATCGAATATCAAAATGCGTCAGTGCCAGACGTCTGACAATTTCTTCGATATGTCCAAATTCGGTACTTGGTTTTTTTAAAAATTTACGCCGCGCAGGAACATTAAAAAATAAGTCCTGTACACGAATGTGTGTGCCCTTTCTGAGCGCAACAGGTTGAATCGCTTGATGATCAAAGGCTGTACCATTGACTTCAACCTGATACCCGACGCCATCGTCAGATTGACTACTCATTAGCGTTAAGCGAGATACGGCGGCAATCGATGCCAAGGCTTCGCCTCGAAATCCCAAACTTACGATGGCATGCAAATCGTCGGAAGTCTTGATCTTACTTGTGGCATGACGCATTACCGCCAACGGTAAATCGTCACTATGAATCCCCTGACCGTTGTCGATGATTTCAATGAGCGTAGCGCCACCTTGCTCGACGCGAATGATCAATTCGGTTGCGCCTGCATCAATTGCATTTTCAAGCAATTCCTTCACAACCGATGCAGGCCGCTCAATTACTTCACCTGCCGCAATCTGGTTGGCCAGCGCAGGATCGAGAGTATGAATACGTCGCAGATCGCGGGATTCTTGCAGCATGTTAAATGAGGTCCTTTAATTGTGCGTATTGCTGAGCATCATTCAATTCAATCGTCACATATCGTTCAAGATCATCTTCAGATTTTTCAATTTGAATGATGATATCTGGCTCTGGAATCTCGTTTTCTCCCTTCGATGGCCATTCAAATAAAAACAAAGCATGCGGAACATCCAGATAATCCCGAATTCCCATTAATTCAAGCTCATAGGGATCGTTAAGGCGATACAAGTCGAAATGAAATATCTCTTTTTGCTGGATACGATACGGCTCGACCAAGGTATAGGTTGGACTTTTTACTGCCCCCTGATGACCCAGTGCTTGCAGAAAATGACGAGTAAACGTGGTTTTGCCTGCGCCTAAATCGCCAATTAAATACACCACACCTTCTTGGATCACACCAGAGAGTGCTGTTGCCAGTTTTTGTGTGTCGAGTTCATCCGCCAGGGTTAAACGAAGGGAATACTGCATTACGCTCATACATGATTCAATCGGACTGTGTATAATACCATCCTGAATGTTTAAAAGCCTATGATCAAGTAAAAAGCTGCTTGCTTTTCAAACAGCCTGACTCTCTAGCGATATCTCCAAAATGGCCAACATGACCGCACACGAATTTATCCCTCCTACTCGTCAAGGCGTAAGTGCCAGCAAAGTATTTTTACCCACCATGCATGGCAAACCACCTGAAACAACTTTTGCTTACCTGTGTGCGCATTTTCCTCATATATTAGCCTCAGAATGGCAACAGCGCTTCGATGATGGACTAATTATCGATGCTCAAGGCCAAACGCTGAGTGTAGCTAGCCCCTATTTATCCAACCAGCATATTTTTTATTATCGTTTTTTATCGCATGAAGTTGCAGTGCCATTTCAGCATGAGATTTTATTTGAAAATGAACATCTACTGGTGGTCGATAAACCACATTTTTTAACCATGACACCCACCGGCAAGTATGTACAAGAAACACTGCTGGTTCGCTTAAAACAAAGTGGCCAAACTCCCGATCTAACTCCAATCCATCGTCTTGATCGTGAAACGGCGGGTGTGGTGATGTTTTGTAAAAAACCTGAATCCCGCGGTGTGTATCAATCTTTATTCGCAGCGCGCGATGTGCAAAAAACCTATCATGCCATCGCCCCTTATTATCACACGCTTCAGTTTCCTCGCACAGTTCGACTCAACATGAGCAAAGGTGAGCCGTTTTACACCATGAAAGTCAATCCAGACGCCGAGCCGAACAGTGAAACCTGGATTGAATGCCTAGAGTATTCAAATCATTGGGCAAAATATCGTTTAAGCCCCAAAACCGGAAAACAGCATCAACTTCGTGTGCATTTGGCTCACTTGGGGCTTGCTATCCAGAACGATCCGCTTTATCCATTTTTGGCACACAAAGCCGACGATGACTTTTCCAACCCCTTACAGCTTTTGGCAAAAGAATTAGAGTTTGTCGACCCCATTACACAAACTGAAATGTACTTTTGCTCAAGACAGTCACTTTCTTTGTCATTTGATCGTAATGACAACCACGCTATTTTTTAGTTTTAAGATTGAAATTACAAATTCTTGCTTTAGAATAAGCCATTAAAAATTAAAAAATCGTTTGGTTTTTATTCATGCGAAAAACAGAAGTTTATCAGGTTCGACTTGATTCACACGAAAAGAAGCAGGCCTTTGCTGTTTTCAAACAATTGGGGATTACACCGGCACAAGCCGTGCGTCTTTTTTTCAAGCAGGTGGTTTTAACCAAATCCATCCCCTTTGCAATTGAAAATCAAAACATCGATATGGAACAGCTCCTCAAATTGCGTAAAATCAAGTCGCAATCTGCCGCTGTTACGCCACGTGAAAATGATCAAGCCGATAGCGATCTACTCATGGATGATCATATGGATGATCATGAAGCACTTTTTGATGAGCTGAATGCCTTACTCGGTGAGAGTGATCAAACGCCATAATGTTGCAGTTTTAAACAAGTTTTAACGTTCTTCGTATTTGATTTTGGTTATGCTTCTTCTCTATGACACATAATAATAAAGCTGGAGAATCGCATGATCGTTCGACGAGCCACTGTAGAAGATTTAAATCAACTCGCGGTATTGTTTGATGAATACCGTCAGTTTTATGGCGCATCATCCAACTTAACGCAATCCTATGATTTTTTAAAACAACGCTTTGAAAACAAACAGAGTGTCATTTTTATTCATGTCAAAAATGATGTTTTTACTGGTTTTATTCTACTTTATTTGGGCTTTTCATCTGTCGCCTGCTCGACCTATTATATTTTAGATGATGTGTATGTTACGCCACTTTATCGCCGTCAAGGCTCTGCAAAGCAACTCATCGATACTGCCATTTTGTTTGCACGCCATGAAAATGCGCTCAGAATCTCGTTGGAAACCCAAAAAAACAATATCGAATCAATGCGTTTATATCAAAAAATGGGTTTTGTGCTGGATCAGGAATTTCAAACCTATCACTGTTTTCTTAGGTAGACTGCCTGGCTAAATGAATCTGTGCATCAGACAAATAGATCCAATCCCCTTGTGCTAATTCAGGTAAAACCAACTGCCCGATTTGCTGACGGTGCAGCGATTCAACCTTATTTCCAACCGCAGCGATCATGCGTTTGACCTGATGATATACCCCTTGATGAATCGTCAAGCTTAAATGATATTCATCAAGCTGTTGAACCGCGGTCGCAGCGAAAAGCCCTGTTTCATTACGTAGTTCCACCCCTTGCTCAAGCTGACTCAGCTGAACTTCAGTAATCGGATCTGCCGTGTGTACATGATATACCTTAGGGACATGTTTTTTAGGATGAGTTAAGGCATGCAGAAATTGCCCGTCATCGGTCAACAGCAGTAGTCCAGTGGTATCTTGATCGAGCCGTCCAACTGCTGCTATTCCACGATCGATCAGAATATCTGGCAGCAAGCTGAATACACTCTGATGATGCTGAGGTTGATGCGAACATTCAAAACCTTGTGGTTTATTGAGCGCGATATACACCTTTTCACGATAGATATACGATTCACCAAATACACGGAACTGCAAGTGCTCAGTCTGAACGCGCAACTTTAAATCGGTAACGGTATCCTCGCCTATAGACACATGCCCATTTTTAATTAGCTGCTGGCAATGTTTACGTGAACCGAAGCCTTGTGATTGCAACATTTTTTCTAGAAGCATTGCCGAAATTTACCTGATATATTTTCGGCATAGTCTAACGGATTAGCTAAAAAAGTGAATGCCTTGAATGAGGTTATCACTCAAAATGCAGACGTTAAGGTTTGTTTTAAGTACACCAGCTTTTTTAAATCAAGCGTTTATTTTTATCTTATGATCAAAGCGCGCTACACTATAGCTCCCGCTTAGATAAAAAGATGTTGATGATGTTGTCTCAGCTTGATGTCAATTTAATTGTATTACTGGTATTGCTAGCCTGTGGAATTTTTAGCCAAAATACAGCTGTGACCATTGCTGTAGGCGTTTTAATTTTATTTAAACTCACCCCGCTTAATACTTTCTTCCCCTATTTACAGCAACATGGATTAAACATTGGCATTATTATTTTGACCATTGGTGTACTGACTCCAATTGCAAGCGGTCAGCTCAGTGGCGAAAGTATTTTAAAGTCCTTTTTTAGCTATAAATCTTTGCTCGCCATCGGCGTTGGCTTACTGGTGGCATGGCTAGGCGGTCGAGGCGTCAAGCTCATGAGTAGCCAGCCCGATATTATTGCAGGGTTATTAATTGGTACCATTGCAGGTGTAGCGCTGCTAAGAGGCGTTCCGGTGGGGCCACTGATTGCGGCAGGATTACTCTCATTAGTGTTGTGGAATTAATAAGGCTTGACAGTAAAACTTGCTGCAAATACATCTATATATGACATATTGAATCATCATGGCCTTATACAAAAATCCATGATGATTCAATAAATTCTATCTAGCACTTGAATATTTAGGCAGCATAATAATTGGTGCGTTTTTGCGAAAATTTAGCTAACTGCTTTAAAAACCCTTCAAAATAACTTTTTTCTTTTTCCTCAGTTCTAAAGCCTGCATACAAGGTACGGCGCAACCCTTGCTCTGCCACACACTCCAGACGTCGACTCGTCACCCAGCCCTTTTGCTCGTACTCATTCACCACCCAGTCTGGTAATGCCGAAATACCCCGACCACTTGCAACCAACTGAATCAGCATTTGAGTCAGATCGGTGGTACGGATTTCTTTAGGTTGAATATTTGCAGGCAGAAACAGATGCGCCATGATGTCAAGTCGATGCTTATCGACCGGATAGGTAATCAGTGTTTCCTCTGCTAAATCCTGCACAGTGACTTTTTCAGCACGCACCAGATGATGTGTATTTGACAAGACCAAACGTGACTCATATTCAAAAATAGGAAAATACTCAACCCCTTTGAGAGCAATCGGATCTGCGGTAATGAGCAAATCAAATTCGGCATTTTGCAATAGCTCATGTGGATTGGCTTCAAAGCCCGAGGCAAAATCCAGATCAACATCAGGATATTGCTGGCGATACTGATTCAGTAATGGCATCAACCAATCAAAACAACTATGACACTCAGAAGAAAAAATAATCCGACCGGTTTGTCCATGCACAATACGGGTGATATCACTTTGTGCAATCTGAATTTGCGGCAGAATATCATCTGCAAGTTTCAGCAAACGCTGTCCAACATTTGAAAAGGTGACTGGACGACTGCGCCGATTAACCACCTCGACCCCATACCAATGATCGAGTTCTTTTAATTGATGAGAAATAGCAGATGGTGTCAAACATAAATCATTTGCAGCAGCAACCAATGACCCATGCTCACGTAGTGCTAACAAAGTTTTAAGATGTCGAATTTCGAGCATGAAAATAACCTATATATGACCAACCGTAAGGGAAAACATCTTGTGAACGTTAGCTCCCGACTCAGCATCTCATCTAAATGAAACCGCTTGGATGACAAACAGCCCATGATGATTCTTTAATTCTAAACAGCTAATTTTAAATGTATTTTGATTTATACATCCAGCATTATTTAATGCAATAAAATCGAACAACGCTAAGGCAATAAAAAAACCGAATTATGAATAATACTCATCTTATCATGGATGGCTTGAACCGACCTCAATTCAGCAAGCGTATTTGCACGCACAATAAAGTCAATCAAACACTTCATGCTTAAATTTAAGTTGATATTCGCACTAGCCTCTTGCCCGAGTTCGCTTCGCTTTTATGTTCTTTTTCCATTATAATTTTCACTGTTTTTTCTCCCATTTTGTCTTTTTATTATGTCTTTAAAACCGAACACTTCTGTTCGATCAGCCCGACAATTTTCATTATTCTGGGTCATTCTCGCTTTAGCCAGTGGGGGTTTTTGTATTGGAACCACTGAATTTGTCGCGATGGGTCTGATACAGGAAATTGCGTCTGATCTACAGATTACTGTGCCACAAGCGGGTCATTTTATTAGTGCTTACGCACTTGGTGTGGTAATTGGTGCACCAGTCATTGCAATTTTGGGTGCACGTGTACCACGTAAAACTTTACTGCTTGGCCTGATGCTATTTTACGGCATTGCAAATGCACTGACTGCACTGGCAAAAACACCGGATATGATTTTAGTCTCGCGATTTATCGCAGGCTTTCCGCACGGCGCATACTTTGGTGTGGGCGCTTTAGTGGCGGCAGAGCTGGCAGGGCCAAATCGTCGTGCATCTGCAGTGGCGCAAATGATGATGGGCTTAACCGTTGCAACCGTACTTGGCGTACCGCTGGCAACTTGGGTAGGCCAGCAGTTTGGCTGGCGCTCAGGATTTGAATTTTCAGCGCTCATTGCCCTTGTTACCTTAGTGTCTGTTGCAGTTTTTGTACCTCAAATACAAGTCCGTAGCACGGCCAGTATACGAAGTGAGCTATCCGGTTTAAAAAATATCAACATGTGGCTGACCCTTGCAGTTGGTGCAATTGGCTTTGGCGGCATGTTTTCGGTATATAGCTATGTATCGCCAATTTTGACTGAATATACTAAAGTTAGTATTCAGATTGTGCCGATTGCCTTGGCAATCTGGGGCATTGGTATGGTGATTGGCGGCTTGGTGGCAGGTTGGCTGGCCGATAAAAATCTCAATAGAACCATTATTGGCGTTCTCATCAGTGCGTCACTGGCTTTTATTGCTGCCAGCTTCATGATGCACAACGTATACACCGCCATTGCTGGCTTGTTTATGATTGGTATTACGGTGATGGGTTTGGGTGGTGGATTACAAATGCGCCTGATGGATGTAGCCGGAGATGCACAAGGCTTGGCAGCATCGCTGAATCACTCTGCCTTCAATATAGCCAATGCACTAGGTGCCTATTTGGGTGGTTGGGTATTGAGCCATAATATGGGCTGGATTGCACCTATCTGGGTGGGATTTGTACTCAGCCTAGGTGGGCTGATTATTTTATTGATTGCCTTTGCAGTTGAGAAAAAAACCCGAGCAGTACACTGATCGGGTTTAATCATAGCTGATACAACTTCAATTACGCGTAAGTCGCCAGTCGCTCTGACAGTAATTGAAAGAAGGCATCTCGGTCAATGCTACGTAAAAACTCGGCATTGGCCTTACGCCCAGTCACATTCCACCAATCGGCAACCGTTGCACCCACAGTCAGCGGGCTATCTGTTTCAATTTCAACGTTAATCCAACGGCCTGTAAATAACGCTGGATTAATCATGTAGCCAATCACACATGGATCATGTAATGGCGCACCTTCCGAGCCATATTTTTCCATATCGTAACGCTCAAAGAAGTCAGTCCATGCTGCAACAGCCGGTCCAACCTTATTGTTCATTTTACGCAGACCATCCACCCACTCTTTTGAGGTTAATGCCTGATGAGTCACATCTAATGGAATGACGGTGAGTGGAATGCCCGCTGCAAACACAACTTTTGCTGCATCAGGATCGACAAACATATTAAATTCAGCTGATGGTGTAATATTTCCGCCTTCAAAGAAACCACCACCCATGAGGACAATTCGCTCAATACGCGTGGCGATATCAGGGGCTTTGAGCAGTGCCTGAGCCGTGTTGGTCATTGGGCCTAACGAGCAAATCGTAATCGATTTTTCTGGTGCACGGCGAAAGGTTTCAATCAGAAAGTCGACTGAATGCTCAGGACGAAGCGGCATTTTCGGTTCAGGTAATTCAATTCCATCTAAACCCGTTTTGCCATGCACATTTTCTGCAGTAATTAATGGACGTTTGAGCGGACGATCACATCCTGCAAATACAGGAATGTCTGGACGACCAGCCAATTCACACACTTTTCTGGCATTTACGCTGGTCAAACTTAAAGGTACATTTCCAGCAACTGTCGTAATTGCCAAAACATCAAGTTCCGGGCTGGCCAGCGCCAGTAAGATCGCAACTGCATCGTCTTGCCCTGGATCTGTATCAATAATAATTTGACGAGGTGTATTAGTCATTCCACTACCTTTTTTTTAAAAACAGCCTGAACTCGTGCTCAAGCCTAAACGCAATATATAAATCGATCTAAACGTTATAGCAAAATTTTGCCATCTTGGATTACTTTGAGTTCGCGCATTCGCTCTGCATGATATTCACCGGCGGTATAGCGTGACGAGAGCACCACATCACCGCGTGGTTGTAAAAAGAATGGCATCGAAATTCGTTCTTGCTGTGCATCTTGATCTTTGAATTTCACCACACGATGGGTGGTCGACGGGTAAAAGAACTGGGACGCTTCTTGAAGCATATCGCCAATATTAATAACCAGTGAATTCGGCTCGACAGGCACATCGTACCACTCACCTGCTGCATTTTTTACCTGAAGCCCCGGTGCTGTCGCAGCGGGCAAAATGGTAATGAGATTAATATCTTCATGCGCAGCAGCACGAACATAATCTTGATCTGTCGCTACAGGTGTATAACGTAATACGCGCAATAAACCCTCCGCACCCTCAATCATACTTGGCAACGGCTCACTATAGGCAGCGCGAATATGCTCGGGTGTAAATTCT
This sequence comes from Acinetobacter soli, assembly GCF_000760595.1. Taxonomy (GTDB): domain Bacteria; phylum Pseudomonadota; class Gammaproteobacteria; order Pseudomonadales; family Moraxellaceae; genus Acinetobacter; species Acinetobacter soli. Next base: position 125,966 of record NZ_BBNM01000001.1, read on the forward strand.
TGAATCCATTGTAAAAGATGTTTAGCCAAGCCGAATGCTTGTTGATAATAATTTAAACTCAGCGCTGATAATTCGGAAGGAAATACACCAGAAGGGAAAATATGAAAAAATTCTTTTAAATCTTTGACCGTTTCACCTTTGGCTGTTTCGGATAAGTCGGTTGGAAAAAATCCGCCTTTTTGTTCGGGGCGAACACGGTAATTGTTTTTATACTCAGATTTAAAAAATGTCAGCCACTCGGTGTAGATCGACTGGATTAATGACCAGTCCAGCGGATGATTGATAATCACAGCAAAACCAGTTTCACGTAACGACTGTGCGAATGCAGCCCCTGCTTCGGGATGCGTATAATCAATGGTTGCAATGTGCATAAGAACTCCATGTTATTGTGTTTATGGAAGCAAAAAATAAGCCGTATTTATAGAATGAAATACGGCTATTTTTGTCAGTATTTGGTCAAAACTGAATGCATTAAAACTATCTGCGACAACGCAATTAGAGCGCAAAGCCTAGACAAATACCGGCAATTGTTGCGCTCATCAAGTTTGACAAAGTCGCGGCCAACAACGCACGGATGGCAAGCTTAGATAATACGGGCGTCAGTTTTGGTTCTACCATACCAAAAGCACCGAGTACTACACCAATCGAGCTGAAGTTGGCAAAACCACACAACCCAAAAGAAATAATGGCTGCGGTATGTGCCGAAATGGTCTGATCTGCCAGATGCGGCGCTAAGTTTAGGTAAGCAACAAACTCATTAATGACCAGCTTTTGCCCAAGCAAAGAACCTGCTAACTGCGCTTCATTCCAGTCTACACCCATCACATAAGCTAAAGGAGAAAGGACATAACCAAAAATGGCATCTAGACTCAAGCCTGAATAGCCAAACCATCCACCCACGAAACCGAAGATACCGTTCACTAGACTGAGCAGGCCAACAAAAACCATAATCACGGTTCCGACACCTGCTGCAATTTTAAGCCCCATCATGGCGCCATTCGCAGCGGCCTCAATGATATTGGATGGACGTTGTTCACCAAATTCAAGATCCGATACTTCAACAGTTGAAGGCTCAGTGGCTGGACTCAATAAACGTGCAAACAGAATACCGCCAGGAATCGCCATCAGCGAAGCCGCCAATAAGTATTCCATGGGTACGCCTAATCCGGCATAGCCAACCAATACCGAACCAGAAACAGCAGCCATACCACTACACATGACGGTAAACAGTTCATTTTTATTCATACGTAACAAAAATGGACGCAACGCGGCTGGTAATTCGTTTTGACCAATAAAGATGGTCGTCACCGCAGCAAAGGACTCAACCTTACTGATACCCAGCGCTTTTTGAAACAAACCACCCAGTACTTTAATAAATACCGTCATGATTTTTAAATAATACAAAATCGAAATCAGGGCAGTAACAAAAATAATGGTTGGCAGTACTTTCAGTGCAAAAATAAAACCTGCGCCATTAAATACTGTGTTCATCTGATCGCCGACCAAGGCACCGAACAAGAAAGCGCTACCTGAATCTGCATAACCAATCACATGGTTTACGCCATTGGCAAGCTGTTCAAAAATGTATTTTCCTAATGGAACATACAAAATGATAATTCCAAGCAGGAACTGCAAGCCCAAAGCCGGTAAAATCGTTCTCACTTTAATCATGCTTCGGTTATTGGAAAAAATATATCCAATCAACAAAAGAATAAAAATACCGATCAATCCACGATATTCAAACATTTTCATCTCCGTAACCTGAGCACACCCCATTCCAGCAACTCATGTCAACATCGTTGTACCTGCTGTATAAACAAACCAAGATGTCGTTACTGATCGCCCTGTACTCGAATTACCTTATCGCGCCATTCAGTGATGCTTCATAATCACTGATTTGTAAAATGAGGAATTGGAGACAATACAAAGATCATGCCATCTCAAAAAACAGCATGAATCTGAAAATTATCTTACCAATCATGATTTTGCCAGCTTTATACAAGGGGCAAATAATGCAAAAAGCCTAAAAATAAGCATTTGTTTTTAAACAAATATTTAATTGGGCTATTTATCGGGCGGTAAATTTAACAAAATTTTGCAGAGATTTCGAATGTTTTTTTTAGACTGCCCGATCAATTTTGATCAAATTAAAAAGCAGTATCGCATTTTTTTATTTTTTTCTTTTTATAATCGTGACTTAATTATATCAAACTCATAATAAAAATTTATAGCATTACAAAATTCTGCTTATGAATACCAGTGATGGTCTAAGACGTTGCCTTTTTTGAACTAACGGTAAAAAACAGTGCGTATTGAATCGTTTTTATACATTTAATTTTATGAATTTAGCGGAGTACAGCACTAAGATTCAAAAAAAACAAGCACGAAATGTGCTTGTTTCATGGAGAATTCATTTGTTATGCCGCCTTTGGATAGGTAATCACTTTACCCTGTGCCAGATGCGCAATTGCGTTACTGTTAAAATCGATAGTTAAAATATGGTTGTCATGGCTGATATGGTAAGATTTCACCAATGGTTCATTTCCATTATTGGTTTCAATCACGTATTCGTCCACGATATTGAGAATACCTTCTAAGTTGGTACTGCTCGAAGCGAAATCATGATCAAAGAGATCATAAATCGTATTTAGGTTGAAGGTTTCTTGCACATGATTTGGATGATGCTTGATGTAGTTTTCTAGGAACAAAACAAGTTTGTGTGCAAAGAAATAGTAGTTCGGCTTATGAGTATAATGCAGATTCATCTCTGACTCCTTCAACAGTCTAGAATATCATTGTTTGTATGCCACTCATTCGTTTTAGGATTTCTATCTTAAATTAGTCTTAAAACACCTCCTTATGCATATCATTCTCACAATACGATAACATTATTAATTTTTGTTACTTTGCTTAAAAAAGCTGAATAACTAATCAGCAATATGGGCCACTTTTTTTAAGCGCTTGTTTGTTAAATTATACATCGCTTAAAATTAAAGGCATAATACGCCGCTTTTTAAATTTAGAGTTTCTAATGAGTTCAACCCGTCCTTTGCTTACTGTAATTGGCAGCATCAATGTTGACCATATCCTTTCTCTTGAACACTTCCCTCATCCGGGACAAACCCTGAATGGTCAGGAGTATCAGGTCGCGTTTGGTGGCAAAGGTGCAAATCAGGCAGTAGCAGCAGGCCGAAGTGGCGCCAATACCAGTTTTATTGCCTGTGTAGGTGGCGATGCCGTGGGCGAACAAATTCGTCACCAGCTCATCAAAGACCACATTGATACTCAGGCAGTACGTGCCGTTGAAGGTTTCACCACAGGTGTCGCACTGATTTTTGTTAATCAGCATGCAGAGAATTTTATTGGTATTCATGCCGGTGCCAATGCTGCGCTAGATATTGCGTATATCGATCAGCATGCAGAGCTAATTCAACGCTCAAGCGCAATTCTTTTACAGCTTGAAACACCGTTAGCGACTATCTTGCACGCTGCAAAGCTTGCCAAAGCTGCTGGCGTAAAAGTGATTTTAAATCCGGCGCCAGCTTGTGAGTTGCCAGAAGAATTACTACGTTTGGTCGATATTATTACGCCCAACGAAACTGAAGCTTTGAGCCTTACTAATGTGATTGTGCATGATGATCACGACGCTGCCGAAGCGGCAAATGTGTTGCATCAAAAAGGCATTAAAACTGTAGTCATTACTATGGGCTCTCGTGGTGTTTGGCTGAGTGAATACGGTCAGGGCAAACTGATTGAAGGGTTTAAAGTAAATGCAATCGATACCATTGCCGCAGGCGATACCTTTAACGGTGCATTTGTGACGGCACTTCTTGAAGGAAAAACCGCACAAGACGCTGCACGCTTTGCCAATGCAGCCGCCGCTATTGCCGTTACCCGATCTGGTGCCCAGCCGTCTGTGCCATGGCGTCAAGAAATTGATGACTTTTTGGCATCTCGATAAATGTATTTTGCATAAAAAAACGCAGATATTTCTGCGTTTTTTTATGCTTATTTTACTATTTCAGCGCGTGAAGCAAGCCTATTGAAAAGCACCCTTCTTTTCAATAGACTCGCTGCACATCAAAATCACTACCCATATGACTTTGATTGAATAAAAACATCTTAACTTGAACGCTCTCAAAAATTTTTCCGAATATTCAATTTTTTTTAGTTTTAACAGCATAAAATTTATGTATATTGAAAATATACAGCATAATTTTCTTTGGTTTAAATTTTGAACAGCACAGAATACACATTAGACCGTACAGATCGGAAAATTTTATCTGCCCTTCGTGGTAATGGCCGACTCACGATTGCACAACTCTCCGAAGAGGTCGGTTTATCATCCTCACCCTGCTGGACACGACTAAAGCGGCTTGAATCACTTAAAATTATCGATGGTTATACTGCTAACATTAATCCCAAAGCCATTGGAATTAATGAATTATTTTTTATTGAAATTACACTCGAACGGCATGACGATGAAATGCTCGAAAACTTTAGCGAAGCACTTGCAGAAATTCCAGAAGTGATTGAGGCGCATTTGGTTACCGGAGAATATGATTATCTTGTAAAAGTTGCGGTGAAGGATTCAGAACACTATGAGCGGTTTTTAAGAAAGAAACTTTATTCCATTAAAGGAATTCGGCATACACGTTCGACTTTTGCACTACGCCCATTAAAATTGGCGCATACCGCAGATTTTATGCTGATTGAATAATGTTGAAGATAGTTGCTGCAACTGACAGCTAAATATGATTTAATACGCGCAGTTTGAGATGAGCCTCATACAGTATACGACTTGATTCGTATACGACTAGCCCCGCTAATATGCGGGGCTTTTTATTATTTTATAGGTAACAATTCAAGCAACTTAACACGAGCTGCTTTAGCTAAACTCTTTCCACGAATGGTAGATGGGTGTTGTATTTTATAGCATATAATTTTCTTCTTGTAGATAAATTGATAAAGCTGATTTTTACTGATGCCCTGATCAGCATAATGCTTTCCCTCTGAGTAAAAACATGGATTAAATAATTCTCTTCGATAAACTGTATTTTGACTACCATTTGCAAAAATAATAATATGAGGTTCAAAATAATTTATCTGCGCATTTAAAAGCTCGAAAGAGAGATCTTTAATGAAAGAAAAGTATTTAGAGTTTATTGGACTTTTTTCTTTCCAAGAAAAGCAAAATAAGTTGCAATAAACTAGCCCATCACTCCCCGAATGATCTGCAATAGATCTAGTAAAGTCATGGAAAGTGATTTTTTTACTTCTAGGCTCACTCAACATTTTTTTAAAAAAATTTTTATTCTTTTTTATTGATTCTGATAAATATTCATTCAGGGAATAATCTTGCTGTAAGTTAATATTCCATGCTCTAGTCTCTGCACCTATTATCATAATTTTATTTTTAGCATTCCAATAGTTATCTGGTTCACTAGCTAGAAATAAACCCGATAAACCTTCTGTCACTTTACTATTTTCATGATTTGTATTGAAGAAAGATTCATCTATTTTTCTTAATATATCCAGATATTCTTGTCTTAAACAATCGAAATTTTTCATTTTTTCTAAAATAATAAGGGCTGATTTATCAGCCCTTATTATTAACTCATTTAAACTCAATCATCAATCGATTAAGTTAACTGAGCCGCAGCAATTTTCTTGGTATCTACTTGATCAGCAGCATTGGTATATTCGCCCATTTGGTCGAAATTCAAATACTTGTAGATATCGGCAGACATACTGTCGATTTGTGCTGCATATTGTTGGTACTCTTCTGGCGTTGGTAATTTACCAAGTACAGCAGCAACAGATGCAAGCTCGGCAGATGCCAAGTATACGTTAGAGCCTTGACCCAAACGGTTCGGGAAGTTACGTGTAGAAGTCGATACAACTGTAGTATTTGGTGCAACACGTGCTTGGTTACCCATACATAGTGAGCAACCTGGCATTTCAGTACGCGCACCAGCACGACCATAAGTATTGTAAAAACCTTCTTCCATTAACTGATGTTCGTCCATACGTGTTGGTGGTGCCAACCATAAACGAGTTGTTAATGAACCACTTGGTACTTTCTCAAGCAACTGACCCGCTGCACGGAAGTGACCAATGTTGGTCATACAAGAACCGATGAACACTTCATCAATTTTGTCGCCTTGAACGTCAGAAAGAAGTTTCGCATCGTCTGGGTCGTTCGGGCAGCAAAGAATCGGCTCTTTGATGTCTGCAAGATCAATTTCATACACTTTGGTGTATTCAGCATCCGCATCCGCTTTAAGAAGTGATGGATTAGCCAACCATTTTTCCATGTTTTCAACACGGCGCGCCATTGTACGTGCATCGCCATAGCCTTGTGAAATCATCCATTTCAACATGGTAATGTTTGAACGCAAGTACTCAGCTACTTTCTCTTCAGAAAGAGTGATTGCACAACCCGCTGCCGAACGTTCAGCAGACGCATCAGACAATTCAAATGCTTGCTCAACGGTCAAGTCTGTTTCCATTTCCGACAAGTCGATTTCTAAGATACGACCAGAGAAAATGTTTTTCTTACCTTTCTTCTCGACAGTCAAATCGCCTTCTTTAATTGCGTAGTAAGGAATTGCATGTACAAGGTCACGTAGCGTGATACCAGGCTGCATTTTACCTTTAAACTTCACAAGTACAGATTCAGGCATATCAAGTGGCATAACCCCAGTCGCTGCCGCGAACGCAACAAGGCCAGAACCCGCTGGGAACGAAATACCAATTGGGAAACGTGTATGTGAGTCACCACCAGTACCGACTGTATCTGGAAGCAACATACGGTTCAACCAAGAGTGGATAATACCGTCACCTGGACGAAGCGACACACCACCACGGTTCATGATGAAGTCTGGCAATGTGTGTTGCATTTGTACGTCGACTGGCTTTGGATAAGCAGCAGTGTGACAGAACGATTGCATAACCAAGTCAGCAGAGAAGCCCAAGCAAGCCAAATCTTTTAACTCGTCACGTGTCATTGGACCAGTGGTATCTTGAGAACCAACAGTCGTCATCTTAGGTTCACAGTAAGTACCCGGAATAACGCCTTGACCTTCTGGAAGACCACAAGCGCGACCCACCATTTTCTGAGCCAAAGTAAAACCTTTGCCTGTTGCAGCAGGTTGTACTGGCGTACGGAATAATGTAGATGGCTCAAGACCTAAAGCTTCACGCGCTTTCGCAGTTAAACCACGACCTACGATCAAGTTAATACGACCACCCGCACGTACTTCGTCTAGAAGTACTGGCGTTTTAAGTTCAGATTCAGCAATTTGCTCGCCGTTTTTGAACGCAGTGACTTTCGCCGCTGCATGATCAATCTTAAGAACGATTTCGTCGCCCATGTTCATGTTGGCAACATCAATCTCTACAGGTAACGCACCAGCATCTTCCATGGTGTTGAAGAAAATCGGCGCGATTTTAGAACCTAAGCAGTAACCACCGTCTTTCTTGTTTGGAATGTGCGCGATTTCGTCACCGAAGAACCAAAGCACAGAGTTTGTTGCAGATTTACGAGATGAACCTGTACCCACAACATCACCAACATAAGCAACTTGATTGCCTTTCGCAATAAGTTCTTTAATTTGGCTTAGTGGACCAATTTCACCTTGTTTTTCAGGGTTGATGCCATCACGCTCGTTTTTCAACATTGCATTTGCGTGTAATGGGATATCCGGACGGCTCCAAGCATCTTGCGCTGGAGACAAGTCGTCAGTGTTGGTTTCACCCGTCACTTTAAATACGGTTAATTTGATTTCTTCTGGTACGTCTTTGCGGCTGGTAAACCACTCAGCATCTGCCCAAGATTGCAAAACTGCTTTCGCGTTAGTGTTACCCGCTTTTGCTTTGTCTGCCACATCATGGAATGCATCAAATACAAGAAGTGTTTTTTTCAGTGCATCTGCTGCTAAAGCACCGAGTTGGGCATCATCCAGTAGCTCAACCAATGGTGCAACGTTGTAACCACCAAGCATGGTGCCAAGTAAATACACTGCACGTTCTTTCGAAACGAGTGGAGAGGTCGCTTCACCTTTTGCCAAGGCTGCCAAGAAAGCAGCTTTAACATATGCCGCTTGGTCGACACCTGCTGGAACGCGATTTTCAAGCAAGTCGACGAGGAACGCTTCTTCACCTGCTGGCGGGTTTTTAAGTAATTCGACTAAGTCAGCAGTTTGAGCATCATCAAGTGGCTTCGGTGGTACACCGAGTGCGGCACGCTCTTCAACGTGTTGGCGGTAAGCTTCTAGCACAGTGTTATTCCTCTTTTTAAAAATTTACTTGTGAATTCCTGCTTATTAAAGCTTCACAAGTAATATGGACAGCAAAATTTTACTAAAAATCAAGTGAAAAGTTAATGCAAGGACCGTATTTCTCCGTGATTCTCGTTATTTTATAGCGAAATAGTAGTACACCCTAAACAGCGCTTAAAACCATTCAAAATACTTTTTGTTCTTGCAATTGCTTCCTGATTTTTTGCTCCCTTTTGCATTCATCAAAATGCAGATGCATCATGCATGATTTAATCATGAAATGCGATATCCACCTTGCAGATCCTTTAAAAGAAATCATCTATTTATCTACACGAGTGTGCCAATAAAAAGAGTGAATTTTTAGCAAACACAATGTCAAATATGAGGAAAGCCGTGTTAGACATGATGCAATAATCAAAATTGTTTTAAACTGTAGAATTGTCAGGCCCAGTGATCTGAATTAATCAGAATTCCAATCGATCATGTGGTTGCTTTATTTTATTCAAAGACGATTCGCCAACATGGGCGAATCAATCATATGGCATTATTTTATAAAGTAATTAAGCTTATCTCTTAAAATTAGAACTGCTTGTAATTTGGCACTTTATCGTGTGGAGTTACCAAACATTTTTGCGTCACTTCAGTTCGGATCTGCTCACGGATTGCATCTGGCTTATCCGTCACTTGCTGTTGTGGCAGTGCATACACCTGTTCAACAATACTTAAAATAAAAGTTTTGGTGAACGGCTCTTCAATTTTATTGGCATGTTCAACGGCTTGTGTTTTCTGAATGCCATTTTGACGATCGAGCAAAATTGAACGCGCCGCATTGCCCATGCTGGTACAGTAGCCATGCCACTGTTCTTCAGGGGTAAGTGGTTTTTTTTCGCCACAGCCAACCAGTGCAACCAAGACAGTCAACGGTAGAAATTTTTTCATGAACGCTCTCCTTTGCAAATCATGATACTGAAATTTAGTTATTTTCCCAACTAGAACTTGGTTATGTTTTTCATAGCGATACGATCAATTTTCTAGCGCATTTTTTTAATGAGCGTTAAAAGCTCATCCATGACCTCGTCTGTATTGTCATCTAACACCGCACGGCGCACACAGCCTTTAACGTGATCGTCAAGTAATTGCCTAGACACTGCGTCAAGCGCAGATCGAATGGCAGAAATTTGAGTGATGATATCGACACAATAACGATCATTTTCAATCATTTGGCTGACGCCATTGACTTGCCCCTGTACGCGACTCAATCGATTCAGCAATGCTTTTTTATGCGGTTGAATCACCTGCTTCGGACTTTGGCCAGTTTGAGTTTCAGATGTCTCACATTGCATACAAGCTGAAAGCTGAGTACTTGAATCAGCCTCTGATGTGTTGTGCTTCGAGGTGCCGGATTGAGGTTTTGACATATTGAGAGTCCTTCACAAATATACCCCATTGGGGTATTATTGATTTTATTTTACAGGAAATTAAAATGTCAGTACATACACATCAAGTGCGTCACTTTAATCTTCCTGTTCACGGCATGTCGTGCACAGCTTGTGCCATGCGGATTGAAAAAGTCCTGAATCGCTTACCAGATGTTCACGCCGAGGTCAGCTTCGCCAATGAGCGTGCACAAGTACGTTTGCAAGGCAGCGCCAGTTCGATAGAAGACGTGATTCAGGGGATTCAAAAGGCAGGTTTTGCCCTTCATGAAAACACGCTTGAATTAAACATTGAGGGCATGAGTTGTACGGCTTGCAGCCAACGTATCGAGAAAGTTCTCAAACGCCAGCCAATACTGGATGCTCAGGTTAATTTTGCCACCGAAACGGCATCTGTGCGTTATGTAGAGGGCTTGATTACGCCACAAGAGATTATCTCGACCATTGAGAAAGCTGGATTTTCAGCTCAGCAAAAAAAGACAGGTATTGATACCGAAAGTGCCAATCGATCTGCCCAGTTTAAACAACAAAAATGGCTATTTTTAACTGCTGCATTATTTACTCTTCCGTTATTCATTGAAATGCTGGCGATGATGCTGGGCTACCATGAAATTATTCCGCGAGGTATACAGTGGCTACTGGCTACTCCCGTACAGTTTTGGTGTGGTCGTTTTTTTTATAAGCATGCCTTGAATGCAGTACGAGGCGGTTCTGCCAATATGGATGTATTGGTGGTTTTAGGTACCAGTGCCGCGTATTTGTTTAGTAGTGTTGTTTTGTTTTTCAACTTATCAGAGCATGTCTATTTCGAAGCCAGTGCCAGTATTATTACCCTTGTGTTATTAGGTAAATTACTTGAAGCACGTGCCAAAGCCAAAACTGGAGCAGCCATTGAGCAGCTGTTAAATTTACAGCCAAAACAGGCACATCAAGAGATCAATGGTCAAATTATTGATGTGGATGTCGATCAGCTTGCGCTTAATGATATTTTTATTGTTCGTGCTGGAGAAAGCATTCCGGTAGATGGAATAATTATTGAGGGCAATTCTGAAGTAAATGAAGCAATGCTCACGGGTGAAAGCATGCCGGTTTCCAAGCAGCCCGATGATTCACTTTTTGCAGGAACAGTAAACCACCATGGCGTACTGAAAGTTCGTGCCACTGGTATTGGTCAACACACCATGATTGCCCGAATTGTGCACATGGTGGAGCAGGCTCAAGGTTCAAAAGCAGAAATCCAGCGCCTTGCCGATCAAATTTCTTCAATTTTTGTTCCTGCTGTTCTTACTATCAGTGTACTCACCTTTGGCTTTACATGGTGGTTTACAGATACATTTACAACCAGTCTGATCAGTGCAGTTGCTGTTTTGGTGATTGCCTGCCCTTGCGCACTCGGACTCGCAACACCCACAGCGATTATGATGGGCACAGGCCGCGGGGCGCAATCAGGTATCTTGTTTCGTAATGCACAGGCACTTGAGCATGCTCAGCGCATCACCACGCTCGTGCTCGATAAAACAGGTACACTCACGCAAGGTACGCCAGTGGTGGCCAGCACCACCATACAAGCGTCTATTACAACCAAAGTGTTTTGGTCAGTTATCAGCGCGCTTGAAAGTCATTCCGAACATCCTATTGCTCGCGCATTGGTTGATCATGCCCAGCAGCTGAATATCGAATCAAATCCTGTGCAAAATATTGAAATTTTACCGGGTCACGGTATTCAAGCTGAACTTGATTCACAGCGTGTTCTACTCGGATCGCCTCGCTTATTAGCTCACCATGATGTTCAGCTTGATCAAGCATTGATCGAAAAATTTGAAGCGCAAGGGCAAACTGTAATTGGTCTTGCCATAAACGGCCAGATTCAGGGGTATGTCGGATTACACGATTCAATTCGTCCAGATGCAAGATCAACAATTGCCGCACTGAAGGCCCGTGGTATTGACGTCATTATGCTGACTGGTGATACCGCACGTGTTGCACAAGTGGTTGCTGAACAACTTGAGATTCAACATTATATCGCAGGCGTTTTACCTCAAGATAAACTCAGTGAAATCGAGCGTTTGAAGCAACCAGGTAAATGGATTGCAATGGTTGGTGACGGAATTAATGACGCACCAGCACTTGCTACAGCAGATGTTGCTTTTGCAATTGGTGCAGGTTCTGAGATTGCAATTGAAGCGGCCGATGTGGTGCTGATGCGCAATCAACTCAGCGGCTTGATTCACGCAATTGACTTGTCTCAAGCCACCTTATCTAAGGTTAAACAGAATCTTTTCTTTGCCTTTATTTACAACTCGCTTGGTATTCCTCTGGCAGCACTGGGTTTACTAAATCCAGTGCTGGCAGGCGCTGCGATGGCACTCAGTTCGGTTTCGGTATTATCGAACTCTCTGCTTTTGCGTCGCTGGAAACCACGCCCTTTTCCTTCGGAGTGAAGTGATCATGTCGCATTATATTTTTCATGTTGAAGGAATGTCCTGTGGTGGATGTTCAAGTAAGATCAAGTCTGCTCTCTCTGCACTTGAGCACGTTCAAAATGTTGAGGTCGATCTCGCTTTGGCCGAAGTTAAGGTGTATAACGATGCCGCACAGGAACTCAATCGAGATACCCTTGTAAGTACAATTGAAGACTTGGGTTTTGATGTGGTGAGCTAAATGCATCTCAATAAAAAAGGGCAATCCATTGGATTGCCCTTTTTTATTCTGGCTTTAGAAGCGCCAGTTGTAGAAAATATCGAGCGATCGTTCCAGTGCCTGACTCGCTTCAAGGTATAAGCGCTTATTCACCTGATAACGCAAGGTCAGTTTATTGACTGGCGTAAATACGCCTACACCATATCGAATAAATAAATCTGGTGTGATGTAGCCCGTCAGGCTGACTTGGGTATCATCGCCTGTGCCTTGTGCGTCTAGAGCCAAACCGCTCAAACCGAAGGTCCGACCAATCTGATTCGTCAGTGCACGCGTTCCACCCAAGCCCATACTGATCCCTGCTGCTGCAATGGTATTGTTCACATCCGATTTAAAGCCGGCCGTATTGCTTAAACTACTACTTCCTTCATTGATTCGGCCTGTCACCAAGGCATTGAGTGCCTCTTGTTCAGACAACCCTGCATCGTTGTAAATCTGAATATTCGGTACCGAAGCTGTTCCCGTGACACGTACACCGACCGTACTGCCCTGCACGCTCTTATTGGCATCGACATCAAGGGTTGGGTTTGAAACCGGTCCATTAAAACGGGCAATTGCACGATTTAAATCTAGACTCTGCCCATAGGCTTCAATTTTAACTTTCTGACTCACCCCAATTGCCCCTGAGGCATTCATTGCAGTATCTAAACCACGCTGGGTAAGGTTTAAACGACCAACCAATGGTATACGGCTATTAAAACCTTGGAAAATGACTTGATTGCCAATCGAAACGCCAATATCCGCACGAATTTGCCATGGTTTTGCCGCACGCAAAATCGCCAGCTGATCTTGGCCTTCACGCACCACGCGAACATCCGAAGAAACACCAACCACAGGTTCAGTCGCTTCAGGCATCGAAATTAGTGCACGTGGTACATCGACTTTTCCTTGCACCGTTAAGCGCTTACTTACAGGATACGCTTCCATCGAGATGTCCGGTGTCACCAGTGCCGTAATTAATGGCGCCTGACGAACCAGTAAATTTTCACCTTTAAGATTTAACTTGATACGCGGATCATCTTTCCAGTCGATATCTCCGGTAAGGGTGCCCGCACCACGACCACTGTTAAACGCACCGTTAATACTTGCAGAATCTTGGCGAATAGATGAATACAACTGAATGTTAGTGAGATTGACAGGTAGCGAAATCATGCTGATTGCACCGTCTTTTAGTCGCATTTCTCCAGTTATTTGTGGCTGTGTCAGTGTTCCATTAACTTTACCCGCCAACGACAAGGTGCCTGCCATTGAGCGCACATCACTAATAAATGGTTTGAGTACTTTGAGTTGCACATTGTTAAATGCGACCTCACCCGACATCGGCATTGGTGTCTGATACGGATTAATGACAACTTTGGCATAGCCTGTACCGATTGCATCTGTTTGTACATCTAAACGCATCAGCAAACCTTGCGGAACACTTTTGGCAATCACACTTAACTGGTTATAGCTCAACGTCGATGCTGGATCTTGCGGATCAGACGCTGCTAAACCAATTTCACCATTACGCGTAACCAGCTGTGCATCGACTTGAGGCTTGCCGCCGTTGGCCCAATTGGCCTTGGCGTAACCATTGAGCTTACCAGTAATGGCCAGCCCCTCTGGCATAAATGCGGCAAAGTCATTTAAGTCTAAGTTACGAGTTGCAAAGGATACATTACCACGCTGCTGACTCACCCGTAGCGGCTGATCAAAGCATAGCTGGCTTTGCTGGCTGGCCCAGCAATGCTGCCCCACAAATAACTCTTGGCGAGCGCGATTAAAGATTACAGCCGCATTTTGCTGCTGCTTTAATACCGCACGACGAGAATCAAATACACCTTGCTGAATCTGGCCAAACCAGTCATTTGAGGCATTAAAGCCACCCGCCAGTTGTACATAAAACTTAGAATAGTAATTCCAGCCTTGAAGTTGAACCAGATGTGCCTTACGCGTACCAGACAAGGTAATGCCGGCATACTGGATTTGACGCGTGCCACTTTGCAAATCATTTAATGTGGCTTTGAGTGATGTTGGAACGCTCTCAGATGTCGGTAATTCACCTTGAATCAGAATTTTTTTGATGCTGATGGTGTTCAGACCAAAATTATCTACAGCCAGATTCGCCGTCGCTTTAAGCCGTGGCTGCGCCTGTAGATTTAAATAACCGTAAGCACGACCACGCAGCGGTGCATAAATCTCATTGAGTGCAGGTGCATTTACTTTTAAACGTAAATTTTGTGCATTTCCTGAGGCTTGAACTTGGTTCTTCCCATAGGCTAAAAAGAGATTATTGGCTTCAAACTGCTGCGGTAATAAGCCTTTCTGATTTGCATTGATCACCAACGCAAGATTCCCCATTCCACGAACCAGTTTATTATTGATATAGCCCGCGAGATTAAGTTTTTCCAGATTGATACGTTTGCTTTGCTCAGACCACAGCCCTTGCGTCTTTAGATTACCCGATACTTCACCACGAACGCTCGAAACAAAATAATGTGGCTTGAATCGCACCAGAGAAGCATTGATATCCCAAGCAATTGCATTTTTTAGATTCACCAGCCCGCTGGCAAAAATTTTACCTGCGACACCATCGTGCTGAAGCTGTGCGATTTTGATCAATTCAGGCGTACCTGAAATATTAAATTTGAGTAACCCTTTGCCTTGATTCAGCGCATTTAAGCCGCCGTCATATTGAACAGCGAAGCCTTTAAAACCACCACCCGATTTTTCATCGTGAAAAACCATGGCAGCCGTACTGGCACCCGTCAGTTCAATCACATCATTTGGCCCAGAATTTGCCAAGTGTCCTTTTAAATCAATCGCATCAAGCTGAATAATCTGCTGGTTGGGTTTGGCATAGCCATTGGCTTTGACTTGTCCATTCAAACGATCGACAGGCGCAGCAGTCGAGATCGATTGCGGATTGAAGTCTTTTGCCGTTAGAAATGCATTCCATTTAAGCTGACGCTTTTCAGTTGGCAACTCAACTTTCGCTTGTCCACTTAAACTACCAGTTTGCGTGGCTTTGTAAGTAAATGCCGGTATATTTAAAATATTGTCTTTTAAATCTAGTCGTGCATCGTATTGACCGGGAGGCAACGTTGCCTGTTCATGTGCTTTAATGACTGTCGCAACATGAATGTCTTGTTTATTGTCAACCAACGCCAGATTAACTTGCCCGGAATCACTACTGAGCCAACCAATGTATGGCATGGCACGATCAATTTTACTCCATGAGATATCCAGCAATAACGGCTGTGGTTTTGCCTTGGCTTCTGCCTGATTCAGCTTAACCGACCACGCTTCATATTTGTCAAAATCAAGATTGGCAGTGAGTGCCATTCCATTTTCAAGCGTTCCTTTCGAGCTGATATTGGCATCGAGTGAAGGCGGTAGAAAATCTTGAATCGCTTGCGGAATCACTTCATCTTTAGGATTTAATCGATTCAGACGACCATTCACATCCCATGTCACACGATCATGCCATCCCACATAACCGGCTAAATTGACAGACCCTTTCATGAGCTGACCATTGAAATCCTGAATGGTTAATCCATTGACCAAATCCGTTTGCATATTGGCAGTATATTGCCCTTCAGGGATGTTTTCGCCCTTCAAGTCTGTATCAAGCGTAAGGGCCAATGACTGGACATCCCCTTTAAATTTTGCAACGCCGTTTTTGGCAAAAAGCTTTTGCTCGGCCAACAATGGAAGATGATAGTTCTTAAACTGAAGCTCACCAAACATTGGCACATGATCACGCACAGGATGCACCACGACCCATCCTGTAAGTAAATCTGGTGTATTGGTTGCAACACCTGCCTGAATCGTGTCTAAAGTCCCTTTGGCCGCCACTTTAATGGTTTTAATATTCAGGCTATTTAAGGACGGTAAACTTAGATCACCTGTAAGCGACAGCGGATATTTCCCGCTAAAGGTCATTTGGCCTGTGGCATTTTTTACCGCCAGATAGCCCATATCGAATTCTGAATCTTCAAACTTTAACTCTGTGCCCGACCATAATGCATCTTTGAGATAGATATCATTAAAATCAACATGAGTTCCGCTGGTTTGAATGCGCAAGTGATCCACATTGGCTTCATTCACACGCAAAATAAACGGCAGTTTGATTTCGCTAAATTTAAATGGTTCTCCGGTAGGCTTGGCATAGCTGATAATCTGCAAATTTTTCACATCAGCATGGCTTAAATGCACCTCTTTATTGATCAGTGCACGCCAACCCAGCCCAATATCGGCATGATCTATTTTTATATCGAGTTCTTTGAGTTTGACTAAGATATTACGCAGAATAATACCGTTGAGCAGATTTCCACCTTCGTATTCGTAGCGAATAATTTGCTGGCGTTCCATCACCCGATCAAGCAAAAATTTACTCCCACGGTCCGTCGATACCATGATGGTCAAGGCAGACACTAAAAACAGCAGAATAATGCCGAACGTAAATAAAACACTTCTTAAAATACGGCGTTTTTTTTCTGGTTTTTGAGCTGGTTGCTGTTCGAATTCACCCATAATGATCCTAGTACAAATTTTGTTTTAAAGTTGTGGGCCAATAAAGAAATGTAAACGAATCGGATGGTTTGGATCGGAAATCCCCGATGCCACATCGATACGAATTGGTCCAACAGGTGATTTCCAGCGAATCCCCACCCCTACACCATATTCTGTTGGTGTATTAAAATCTTTATCGTAAGCATTACCAAAGTCAGAGAATACCGCAGCTCGCCAACCCTCTTTGAACTGATAATTATATTCAAGTGATCCAACAGCCAAGGCTTGCCCACCCACCTTATAGCCAAATTCGAGTGGTGCAAGGCTCTTATAATCGAAGCCGCGTATGCTTTCATCTCCACCGGCAAAGTAGCGCAAATTGTATGGTACTTTCTCGAAGTCATTGGTGAAGATATAGCCTAAATCTGCTCGTCCGACAAATTGGTGATCGTCATTTTCACCTACTGAATAAATAGCACGCCAAGCGGCAGCTGGCATAATAATATTGGCATCTGAAATCAGGGCATCACTTGCCACCTGAAGCTTATAGGTTTGCTTAAAACCCTTGGTCGGATTGATATTGTTATTGCTACTGGTTTTAGAAACTGAATAGCCAAATAGCAAAGCTTGTTGATTTGGATCGGAACCAGGTACCTTAAATGCATCTGGCAGACTAGATTCATCAACCGTACCACGCTGGTTAAGTGAATCTACGCGATAGCGAACGCCATAGGTTTGTTGCCAACCGCCCAGTGGATTTTTGATAATTCGCTCTGCACCAATCACAGCAGTCTGAGTTTCAAGGGTGACGTTTGGTCCAATATCATTGTCAAGTTCACGCTCAAACCCACCCACAATACTGATGTAATCATTGAGCGGATGTTTATAGGGAATGTTATAACGCACATCGACCGCTTGACGAATTTGCGAGACTTCCATGTTGGCATCGAATGAGTGGCCACGGCTATTTACGATCGCACGGCGATACTGACCACGCACTCGAAATCCCGTATCGGTTCCATAACCAAAACCAGTTTCGATACTGTTTAAACGATCTGCATTGAGTGTCACAATCACAGGAATTTTCTTTTCTTCACGCGCTTTATTTTCAAGCTGATTACGCTCAGACTCTTGTTCTTTTTGCTCGCTACGCTGTAATCGTAATGCTCGATCTTGATTGTCAGACGCTTGTGTGCCAGCAAACTCTGCTTCATCTACAACATTTTGCGTCACTTCATTTGCAGACACAACTTTTTTACCCTGTTGAGGGCTTTGTTGTAACGTTTGTGATTGATTATCTTGATCCACCAAGGCCTGTAAATCTGGCGGCAGCTCTAATGGCTTTTGAATCGGGTCTGGTTTAATTGTATCGACCAAGGTGTAGTTAAAGTAACGGGAGTTGGTCAAGTTGTTGGCCAGTGCATTGACACGCCAGAAAGTGTAGTCGTCTCCCTCTTTCCAAGGTGTCATGCTGAGCAATACATCCATATCGAGGGGAATTTTCTTCGAAGGATCACTCATTCGAAATTCAACATTACCCAACTGATAACGCTCGCCTGTTTCATACTTTAAATTGATGTCGGCTGTATTTTGAGGTTGATTAACACGCACATCATGCAAGCGCCAATAACTATCAAAAAATCCGTTATCTGAGGCCACTGTCGCAATACGTGATTTTGTTTCTTCGTATTTACCGTGATTTAAAATATCGCCCACGTCTTGTTCAGGAACAAGTCGAATCACTTGGAATTGAGGCAGCGATGCACCTGGGCCAGTGAAGTCGATATTTTGCTCTTCAATTTTAACTGGCTCATGCGGTATAACATTGACACGAACTTTGGAGTCGCTCAACTTTTCAAATTTAAACTCGGCGTTGTAATATCCCACCGCCTGCGCAGCCTGATTCGATAAGTTACGAAGTTGCGGTAATGAGCTATTAAAATCTTGAAAAGCTTCTTGAGAATAACTCGATAACTTCGCCTTAATATTTGCAGCCAGCTCAGTTGGAGCACCTTTTACCTCTGCCGTAATACGAGGAATGGATTGTCCGCCAAGGTCTCGCTTTGGCTTAATCTTATCGATAATTCGTTTAAAAAATCCCTTTTTTTCTTCGGGTTGGCTGGCTTGTTGCAGACTGGTTCGTTCAAGCGTTTGACCAGTGGTATTGGCCTGAACATTAATCTGGCTATCCGAGCGGATTTGCTGCATCAGATTATCAACATTAACGGGAGCCTGATTAATCTGTGCCAGATCTTGCGATGGATTGGTCGTGGCAGATGTCGCTGTAGTCGGTGCTCTTGATGCAGTGGCCTGAGCTTCTGCTTTGGCTTGCTCTGCAACACGGTAAATTTCGTTGGCCATTGCCGAATCTACGGTAGTCGATGGTAAATTTTCAAGATCTTCAAACTCTATTGGTTTGAATTCTGCAATTGTTTTTGAAGATTGCGCTTGTTGTTGCAAGATTGCCAAACTATCCTGCTGGTTAGGTGCTGTTGTTAATACATTCGTGGCAACGTTATTAAGATCATTAGAGTCGATTGTAGGCTGAGTCTGCGATGAACTCGATACAGCAACAGATGGGTTTATTTCTTGAGCGTAACTGGTCGACACCGTCAAACCCAATAACATGCTCGTGTAGATGAGTTTATTCAGGTCATGTACATTTAATATAAAACGTACAGACTGGGCAAGCGCGGACTGTTTAAATTTTTTGGTCGCAAGCATGTACAATGAACTCTAAACTTATTTTATTAATGGACTGCACAAATGTACCGATAATACTGATAAATCAATTGATTTTTCACTCGATCAACTACCGAAGTATCATACATGATTTTGAAGCAAACTTAACAAGGCAATGACACTTCTTAATAAAACGCAATGAAATATACACATGATGAAAAACAATGAACATCTCCTGAGCACTCGTCGTTTTTTGCCGATGTTTCTCACCCAGTTTTTTGGCGCATTGAATGACAATGTGTACAAACAATCCTTGTTGCTGGTTATTACCTATGGCTGGATCAGCCAACAAAATGCCAGTGTGAGTACCTTAAACAATCTTGCTGCGTTATTGTTTATTTTGCCTTACTTTATTTTTTCTGCAACGGCTGGGCAAATTGCAGATAAATATGAGCGCGCTCAGTTGGTTAGAGCCATTAAGATTCTTGAAATTGTGATCATGCTAATCGGTATGGCAGGCTTCTTAACGGGTCATTTGTATTTACTGATGATTGCGCTTTTTATGATGGGCATTCACTCCACTTTTTTTGGGCCGATCAAATACGCAATATTACCAGAGATTTTAAAACCCAATGAACTCATGTCTGGAAATGCGCTGTTTCAGTCGGGCACTTCAATTGCAATTTTACTCGGTATGATTTTGGGCGGTGCAGTGATTGCGTCGTCAGATGGCAATTTACTATGGATCAGCCTAATGGTGGTCGGCATTGCCCTGATTGGGTACATTTGCAGTCGCTTCGTACTTAAACAAAAAGTATCTGCGCCTGATATTAAAATCGACTGGAATTTTTTTAGAACCAGTTTGCAAACCATTCGTTATGCCAAAAGTCTACCGCTGATTTTCACCATTTTACTTGGAAACTCATGGTACTGGTTTTATGGTGCGACCTATCTTACCCAGATTCCCCAAATGACCCAACAAAACCTGCATGCTTCTGAAAATGTTGTGAGTCTTTTGCTCACCTTTTTTTCGGTAGGCATTGGGGTAGGATCATTGCTGTGCCGTAAAATTGGTGGGTCTGAGCTTAACATCAAGATGGTTCCGATTGGTGCGGTTGGCCTGACTGTATTTGCCTTTTATCTGGCCGCAAGTTTGTCGTTTGTTCCAGAACGAACCGGCGCCTTGCTCAGCCTTAAAGAGATATTCACCTCCGGACAAGTGTATTATCATGTCATGCTGGCTGTCACTTTACTGGGAATTAGCGGTGGATTTTATATTGTACCGCTCTATGCCATGATGCAAGCCTATTCTCCTCGCTCTCACCGCGCGCGCGTAGTCGCAGCCAATAATATTTTAAATGCCGCATTTATGGTGAGTTCTGCCATTTTTTCCATTGTCATCTTAAGTATTTTAAAAATAGACATTAAAATATTATTTATAATTACAGCCATATTCAGTGCAGTATTCACATTCTGGCTCTTACGTAAACTTCCACCCATGCTGCATAATGCTCAAGATACTTTAGAGGACTAATCCTATGCGTCAGTACAATGGTGTTGATCGACTCATTCAATCTTTTGATCAGGCGTTGCGCAGCTTAGTACCAGGCGCAACAGCCGCCCAGCGCAGCAATCCGGCAGACAACGCATCGACCCATTTAAGTGTCAGCGATGCACGCCATGTCGCAGGTTTGATGCGAGTTAACCATACTGGTGAGGTCTGCGCGCAAGCGCTGTATCATGGGCAGGCACTGACCGCAAAATTGCCAAATGTCCGTGATGAAATGAAACAAGCTGCGCTAGAAGAACAGGATCATTTGGCTTGGTGTGAAGACCGGCTTAAAGAACTAGACAGTCTGCCAAGTTTATTAAACCCAGTTTGGTATGGTCTTTCATTTGGTATGGGTGCTATTGCAGGAATTGCAGGCGACAAATATAGCTTGGGCTTTGTTGCCGAAACAGAACGTCAGGTAAGTCTGCATTTGCAAAGCCATCTAGACCAGCTACCTGCTCACGATGATCGTTCTAAACGTATCTTAGAGCAAATGAATCAGGATGAACTACATCATCGCGAATCGGCACTTGAGGCTGGCGGTGTTGAATTGCCATTTGCAGTCAAAATTACCATGACTGCGATTTCCAAACTCATGACGACAACCAGTTATTATATTTAATTTGCATATCAAGCAATCGATTAAATGCCCCTTTAGTTCGTAATCATTCGTGCGATACTAAAGGGAATCGATGTTAATCAAGCTTGATTTCTTATATTTAAATAGATGTTTGAAGATAAATAACAACTAAAAAAAATCGATCAATGCGTCGATGCATAAAAATGATCAGTTTTAAAATCAACCACTGGAAAATTACACACTTCAACCGCAAGGGCAGGATTTTGCCACAGCGTAGAAAGTGGAATTTTCACATCAAGTGCCAACGGCATTTTTTTAGGATTAAACTGCATTTGATCGAGCTGCTTACCCCATGCGATTAAGTCGATATCTAAACTGATCTGGTGTGAAGGTCGGATACGCCCCGCTTGTGCCTCTAAATGCTTAAGCTCGACTTCAATCTCGGCAGATGTCTTGTTTGAGATGAGCAAACAGGCCGAATTCCAATAATCTTGACCGACATCATCTCGGCATGGAATGAGATAAACATCTGAAAACTGCACCTCACCCCACGACTGAATCACCCGATAAGCCTGCGCGAAATGCTGCTCTGGCAGATGATTACTCGCCAGTGCGAGCGCAAAAATGTTTTCGTTGGCGTTCAAGGCGAATTCCTACCGACTGAGCTTCTGCAATAATCGCAGGTTTACGAATGGTAATAATGATAGATTCAATCGTGGGAAAAGTCTCAAACAATTTTTTTAAGACCAGATGGGCGGCATGCTCAATCAATTTAGGCTGAGCATGCTCGATTGCATGTGCAGCTAATTCACAAATCAATGCATAGTTAAGCGTATCATCTAGCTCATCAGATTGTGCTGCCCGTTGCAGATCGTTATGAATGGTTAAATCGAGTAACAAAGGTTGCTTGATTTGACGCTCCCAATTAAAACAGCCTACGACGGTATTGACCTTTAGGCCTTCAATAACAATGGCATCCATAACGAACGAACTCGACACTTAATGCTTTAACAACGATTGTGGCTCCATAGTTTGAACCATTTTCAAACGCTGGTCTGCATAAATATCGGTATAAGGTGCAAGGATGCGCATAAACCGATCAAAATACAGCATTTGTTTAAATAGAAGCGCAAAGTCACGCGGAAATTTAATGCCGTGACGCTCACCCACAGCCACCACATCCAGCATGATGTCATTTAAATCAGAGGGTTTCGACGCGAGAATATCTTGTGGATCGGCAAGTAATACACCACTAAATAGTCGTTCAAGATCTTGCGCGAGCACCGTCGTATCGACTTGAGTATCGGTCATGCCCATTTTGAGCATATTTTCAGCCATGGCCGTATAGTCGGTTTTTTGTAAGGCATCCATAAAAGCCAGACATGCTGTCCAGACTTGTGGGTTGAGTTGACCTACAATACCAAAATCGATAAACCCGATACGTCCGTCTTCAAGCAGCATCAAATTCCCTGCATGTAAATCGGCATGAAAGCTTTTGCACAGCATCAAACTACCAAACCATGTGTTCATGGCAGTAATCAGCACTTGCGAAGGATCTTTGGAGTATTGTTTTACAACATCAAAATCCGTAAGTGAAACGCCGTATAAACGCTCCATGGTCAACACGCGACGCGTCGAGAATTGATGATAAACTTTTGGGGCAGTTGCGGCTTGATTGTTGGTGAGTTCGAGATAAGCAGTAAAGTCATCTAAGTTTTGCGCTTCTTCGATAAAATCGACTTCGCGAATCATCCGAATTTTGATTTCTTCAACAATGTCAGATAGCGATGCAAACTTCACCTTAGGAATTGCACGTTCAAACATACGTGTTGCCCAATGCACCACATTGAGATCGGTATACAAGATGGTTTCAACACCCGGCTTTTGTACCTTTATGACCACATCTTCACCAGTGATCAGCTTGGCAGCGTGAACCTGCGCAATAGATGCCGAAGCAAGCGGTTTTTCATCAATCGATGCAAAAATTTGCCCTAAATCGCGCCCCTCGAACTCGCTGTCGAGTACACCTTGAATATAACTAAAAGGGAGCGTTGGCGTTTGATCTAGGCATCCTTGAAACTCTTCGACATACTCACGAGGAAATAACGATGGCGTACTGGCAATAAACTGACCCAATTTAATATACGTCGACCCTAGTGATTCAAAGGTTTCACGCATCAATTTTGCATTACTCGGCTTTTCAACTGCATATTTATAGCCAGCTTTGGCTGCAAAAAAAGCGGTTTCGCCAATTCGTGCAACCGAGCGCAGTCCATCAAACAGAATATTTTTTTTCATATGATTCAATGTTATTTAACTCATTGGACAGTGTATCAAACTGAGTTTAGTTTACAGACAAACTTGCCTGACAAGTGGAACAATTTGTATCTTTTTCAAAATGTAAAATACGCTGTTTCATGCTGAGTCCATCCCAAAGCAATAACTTTTCTTTGAGTGGGCTTTTGTCTAACCCCAGATATAGCAGCGCATGATGCGCCTGAAGTGAGGCCATGACTACGGGTGTGGTGGCGAGCACTCCTGAATCTGCGCAGCGTAAGCCTTCATCTGTCATTTGCTCTTTTGGAAACAAGCATTCGTAACAGGCCGAATCCGCATCGACCATAAAGAGTTGACCTTGAAATCCAATCGCAGATGCACTAATTAATGGTATTACATTTTTTTTACATGCTGCATTCACCACATAACGCGTTGTAAAATTATCACAACCGTCTAATACCAAATCTTGCTGTCGAACGAACTCATCGGCATTGCTTTGGTCAAGCTTACCCACATAAAACTCTACACGGATATGCGGATTGATTTGCATCAGACGTTTTGCCAAAGTATCGGATTTAAACTGCCCGATATCGGCAGGTGTAAATGCGATTTGACGTTGCAAATTACTGGTTTCAATGGTGTCGGCATCAATCAGCGTGATTTTGCCTACGCCTGCTCGAGCCAGCAGCTCTGCTGTTGTACAACCGATTCCACCCGCGCCTACAATCAAAACATTGGCAAACTTTAGTTTTTCTTGAGCATCTAAATCCCATCCATCGAGTAAAATTTGTCTGCTATACAAATGCATTTCGGCATCATTTAGCTCTAAATCCAGATTGTCCTGATCGTTCACTCGTGATTATCCCAATTTATCAATACCAAATTCATCGCCATGATTATAAAGACAAGCTTGTGTTGTGAGATGTTTTATTTTGACAAAAGTGAACTTTTACCCCAATATTTTACTTACTCTTTAACAATTAAATAAAATCAAAGACTTAGTTAGAGCTAAAATAAAATAGGTCTTTTTATTTTATTTGCTTTAGTATATTGTTTTTAATATATATTTTTATATTTTATTACTCTTCACTACCGCACAGGTAGCTTAGAAATGAGCTGCTCATGGGCCTACGCTCATCTGAGGCTTCACTACCGCATAGGTAGCTTAGAAATCTTTGCCCGCATTGGAATCCTGGGAAGATATCTTCACTACCGCACAGGTAGCTTAGAAAAAGACTATTCTGATATCAATGCAATGCACATGCTTCACTACCGCACAGGTAGCTTAAAAAGTTTGACGACTCAAAATCATCAATATTCAGGTAGGTATTTGATTAAAAATGCATATACTGAAATCAACAACAATAGTTTAGATTTTGGCACTTTTTTCTTATGCTCAAACAGCCCTTCCTCAAAAAGATAATTCAATATGCGCCAGTCATTTTATTTTGCATAGCATTATTTATCATACATAAAGAACTAGAGACCCATGAGTTTTCAGGCTTACTTAAACACTGGAACAATATTCCTTGGTCAATCGCGCTAATGGCATGTGGTTTGACATTAGCCAGCTATCTACTCCTTACAATTTATGATGTTTTGGCTTTAAGGTCATTAGGATATCGCAACATCAAATATAGATATATTCTATTCACTTCGTTTGTCAGCTTTGCTATCAGTAACAACACTGGGCATGCATGGGCCTCTGGAGGTTCAATCCGCTATCGTTTTTATCAAAAAATGGGCGTTCAGGGCTGGGATATTGCAAAAATCTCGGCTTTTTTAAGTCTGACTTTTTTTATTGGTCTGATGACACTTGGACTAATTTCAATTGTGCTTGCACCAGCAAATGTACTCGATCATCTAAATCAGCTACATCTCTTTTATATTTTAATCTTGTTAAGTGCAGGATTTTTGATCATGTATTGGAGCATCGTTGTTCTTGTCAAAAAGCCAATAAGAATTAAAAACCTCAGTATCGATCTTCCTTCCCCCAAAACTGCTTTTTTACAAACTTTACTGGCCTGTTCAGATCTTATCTTGGCCTCTACTGTGCTCTGGATATTGCTAAAAGATATTCCAGGCATCAACTTTGAAAGCTTTATCGTTATTTTTATCTTGGCTCAGCTTCTAGGTTTAGTTTCTCAAGTACCCGGTGGTATTGGCGTTTTTGAAGGTTCTTTTTTGTGGCTTTCCAGCAATGTATTGGCAACAAGCCAACCCGCGATTGCAATTGCATTGGTTTTGTATCGGGTGATTTATTACTTTTTACCTTTGTTCATTGCTGGAACCCTACTGGTTTTAAAAGATTTTTATCAGCATCGAAGTAAACTTATTCAGGCAGAAAAACTCGCAACACGAATAATTCCTTCTATAGTGCCGCAAATTTTTGCCTTATTTTTATTTTTAAGCGGTGCTTATCTATTGGTTTCAGGGGCTTTACCCACTTTACCCAATAATCTGCACTGGCTGAGTAATTTCATCCCACTGCCAGTACTGGAACTGTCGCACTTAATGGGCTCACTCGTTGGGGTATTATTGCTATTTCTAGCACGGGGTATTTATCTCAAACTGGATGCAGCATGGTACGGCGCTTTAATTCTTTTGGCATTGGCAATTTTAAGCTCAGTTTTGACAGCAAGTGGCTGGGTTAAAGTTGTTGCATTACTCATTATTTTTGTTTGTATTTTAATTTCTCATCGTTATTTTTATCGAAAATCATCACTGTTTGAGCTATCACCAGAGCCTTTTTGGCTCATCAGTATCGTTCTTGTAGTCGCCGGTAGTACATGGCTAGGCTTTTTTGCCTATCATCATGTTATCTACTCTGATGATCTATGGTGGCAGTTTTCCTATAAAAACGATGTTTCACGATTTTTACGTTCATCTATCGTAATTGCAGTACTTCTAGTTGCAATATTTATCTGGCAATTATTTGGAATTTCTCGACCTGAACATATTGAACAACTTGATGAATCCGAACTTAACGATATAGAAAATATTCTCCATCAGACTCATGATACCCAAGGCTTTTTAGCATTACTGGGAGATAAAAAAATCTTCTGGTCAGAGGATCGATCCGCATTTATTGCCTACGCAACGACCAAAAAATACTGGATTGCAATGGGAGATCCGGTAGGCACTTCGTCGGCATTTGGCGAACTCCTTTGGAAATTCAAAGAACAGGCCGATCGGTTTGGTGCCAAAATTGTTTTTTATCAAATTAGTGAAGAATATTTACCGATTTATCTTGATCTTGGACTAAGTTTACTCAAATTAGGCCAAGAAGCTCGCGTTGAATTATCACAATTTGGACTGGAAGGAAAAAAACGAGATAACCTGCGCCGAGGTCGAAATAAATTAATTAAACAAAACTATTACTTTGAAGTACTTGAACGAGATGCTGTGGTGGCCAATATTAATCGACTGAAAGAAATTTCTGATGCTTGGCTGACACAAAAACAAGTTCGTGAAAAACGATTTTCGTTAGGTTTTTTTAGTGAAGCCTATATCTGTCGAACGCGGGTTGCGGTTGCACGATCACCTGAAGGTCAAATTATGGCTTTTGCCAATCTGTGGGAAACTTTTTCACATGAAGAGCTTTCTATAGATTTAATGCGTTATGACCCATTGGCTCCAAATGGTGTGATGGATTTTATATTTGCGGAGCTAATGCTATGGGGAAAAACGCAGCAATATGTCTGGTTCAACTTAGGTGTAGCTCCATTGTCTGGTTTAGAGCGGCATCCTCTTGCGCCACTTTGGCACAAAATTGGCACCACGATTTTTGATCTTGGTGAAGAATTTTACAATTTTGAAGGTCTTTATGAATATAAAGCTAAATTCAATCCGGTGTGGCAATCACGTTATTTAGCAACACCCGCTGGCTTGTCTGCTCCCTTTACCCTGTTAACCATCACGCGTTTAATTGCAGGCGGATGGAAAGGAATTATCAAAAAATAGCCACATCTCCATTAAAAGGTAAAAATTTTTATGCATCATAATACACACATTCAATCGGTTGAATTACCTAAATCATATCGCTTGCTAAATCATGGTCCAACCGTATTGGTGTCTGCAAAGTCGGGAGATACAGAAAATGTCATGGCTGCCTCATGGGCCTGTGCACTTGAATTTTCACCCGCAAAAGTGACTGTGGTCTTAGATAAAAGTACACGAACGCGTCAACTGGTTGAGGAAAGCGGTTATTTTGCCTTACAGGTTCCTTGTCTTGCTCAAATTGATATGACCAAAGAACTGGGAACATTAAGCTTATTTAATGAACCCAATAAACTCGAGCAATGTGGAACCAAACTTTTTTATCAGGATGGGCTAGATGTACCACTTGTTGAAGGTTGTATCGCCTGGTTAGTGTGTAAACTTATTCCAGAACCCCACAACCAGCAAGAACATGATCTATTCATTGGCTCAGTGGTAGGTGCATGGGCAGATGATCGTGTATTTCGCGATGGACATTGGTATTTTGATGATGCCGATCCACAACTGAAAAGTTTACATTACATCGCTGGTGGAACGTTTTACACCATTGGCGATGAAGTAAAAACCGATAAATAAATACTTCAAAGCAGGTTGAGCCACGGCGCAACCTGTTTTTTTTAAACCTAACTGATTAAAGCATGCATCTGCATTTTGTCGATTTCTTGCTGTTTGAGCACGCCACGTTGAATTTTTCCGCTAACGGTTTTGGGCAAAGCTGCCATAAATTCAATCTCTTTAGGATAGGCATGCTTTGATAATCGACCACGAACATACATCTGAAGCTTTTCTTTCAAAGCATCTGAAGCAAGGTGCTGTGGTTTAAGCACCACAAACGCTTTCACAATTTCAGTGCGTGCAGCATCAGGCTTACCAATCACTGCAGACTCAAGCACTTCTTCACATTCGAGCAAGGTACTTTCGACATCAAATGGGCCAACACGATAACCCGACGTTGTAATGACATCGTCTGCACGCCCGACAAAATCGATTCCTCCCAACTCATTGAGTTGAACAGTATCTCCAGTTAAATAATAATTACCTTTAAATGATTTTCGATTTGTACCTGCATAACCTTTAAACCACATGAGCGGCGATTGTGTCCAATCAATCGCCAACATGCCAACACCACCCTTTTCAAGTTCTTGCAATTGTTCATTTAAAACAGCAAAACGATGTCCAGGTATCGCAAAACCAGCCGATCCGATCTTGACGTCATGTTGAAGTGCATGATGATTACCAATCACCATACCCAATTCAGTTTGCCCATATTGGTCATAGATATCGACCTGAAGATATTCTTTAAACCAGTGAATCACTTCAGGCGTCAGCGGCTCTCCTGCACTACTTACCACTCTTAAATGTTGTGCAATTTGTGCATCAAATTTTTCTTTAAAGCCAAAGAACATCCGAAATGCTGTAGGAGAGCCTGTTAAATTGTTAATCTGATATTTGTGAAGTAATGTTACTGCACGATCGACACTAAACGGCTGTTCATCCAAGAGGATGCGATGTCCCATACTTAACGGACCCGTAATTCCATAATACAATCCGTAAGCCCAGCCTGGATCTGCTAAATTCCAAAATGCATCTTCCGCTCTCAAATCTACAGCATGTTGCAAATAACCTTTAAATGCCAAAATGGCTTTAAGTGGTACAGGAACCGATTTGGCTAGCCCTGTGGTTCCCGAAGTGAACATGAGTAAAAAGTCATCTTCAAATGTTCGATATTCAACCGGACAGACCGACTCAAAGCGATTCAGCGTTGTCCAGAAATCTGGCAGATTTTGATTTGGCTCATTACTTGCATCGACTACCAGTATCGAGTCCAAATTGAGCTGATTCAATTTATGCAGATGTTCGGCATGTGTAACGATTAGCTGAGTATTTGCAGTTTCGATTCGATGCTGTATGGCTTTAGATTCAAATGCAGTAAATAAGGGCTGATAAATCGCACCAATTCGCCATGTGGCCAAAATTGTGATTAAAAGCTCGGGCGTTCGAGGCAACAACCCTGCAATACTGTCACCAACACGAATATTTTGACTTTTAAAAAAATTGGCCAATTGTGCTGAACGTAGATCGAGCTGCTCAAAGGTATAGTGTTCAACTTGGCCATGTTTTCCTTCCCAAATCAGCGCTGTTTTGTGTTGTCCAATATATCGGCCACAACATTCATCAAAGGCATTGATGTATTGTGCCGAGCCATGAAGCTGTTGCTCTATCAGTTGATCTAGATCAAATTCTGCATATGCCTGTGCTAATGTTTTCATTTTTATCGTCTCGCTCTTCCATTTTGCTGACAGATATCAATCTGTTTTCCATACGGCTTTTTTGTTTTTGTTGTCGTGGTTAAGAAGTGTATGACTCCCTCTTCACTCACCCACTAAATCGTTTCCTACCTAGCTTAGGCTCTACTTTGGAGCCATTCGAATCGCGCCATCGAGTCGAATCACTTCACCATTGATATAGCTATTTTCTATAATATGACCAGCCAGTGCTGCAAATTCCTCTGGCCGCCCGAGTCTTGAGGGATACGGTACCATCTGGCCCAGCGCATCCTGTACCTGCTGAGGCATTGCTTTTAGCATGGGTGTTTCCATAATGCCGGGAGCAATCGTGACTACACGTATTGCATGTCGTGCAAGTTCACGTGCAATCGGCAAGGTCATGGAAACAATTGCACCTTTTGATGCCGCATAAGCAGCTTGTCCAATTTGACCATCAAATGCAGCAACAGACGCTGTATTAATAATCACGCCACGATCTTCATCATGCAGCGGATCGATCTGTTTCAGCATGGCATCTGCCGCAAAGCGCAACATATTGAATGAACCCGTGACATTAATATTCATCACTTTTTGAAATAATGCGAGATCATGCAGGCCGTCTTTTCCCACCACTTTGGCTGAAGGGCCAATCCCTGCGCAATTGATCAGACCATGTAGCGCGGCATGCTGGTGAAGATACTCCTCAAAAAAACGTTGTACTTCATTTTCACTCGTTACATCGAGCTGAAAAAACTGAGCACCTTTACCCAGACGGGCTGCTGTGGCCTCTCCGGCGTCGAGATTCATATCAATCAAACTCACATGGGCTTGCTGAGCAATTAAATACTCTGCCGTTGCAGCACCTAAACCAGAAGCCGCACCCGTCACAATAAAATGCTTATCCTTAATTTTCATTGCTATTTTTACCTACTGAATGCTTATTGCGAATTCACACTTACAGGTTAAAATCGAACGAACCGAAGTACAATTTCAAAACACCTCAATTCTACTGAGGTATTTGGCCAGTGAATTAGAACGTTCAATGTGGCTTTTTCAGATATGGGATATTCAAAACGTGACGATGCAACACACCAAAGGTACTATTTCAATCGCACTCGTCAATGAAGCCCTGAGTGTCGCCCTCGCACGTGGCATTTTTATCGATCAAATTGCTCTACGTGCAGGTATTTCACCTGAATTGCTGGCATATCCTAAGGCGCGTATTTCAGTATCGGCTTATGCGCAGCTCTGGATTGAAATTGCCAAATGTCTGAATGATGAATTTTTTGGCATGGACTCACATCCAATGCGTTATGGAAGTTACAAACTTCTTTGCTACCTCATCATCTCGACAGATACAACAGAAATGGCGCTTCGTACTATTTTAGATTATTTTAATTTACTTCTCGATGATACTCGCGCACGACTCGAGATAGACCAGCATAAGGCTTATATTTATCTCGATGACCAGATACACATCAAACGGATGTTTACCTATGCCACCTATATCATGTTGGTTCATGGCTTGCTGTGCTGGATTTCAGATCAGCGTATTCCGATTCACCAGATCCGTGTGAAATGCGCTCAACCTGAATATCCGCAAGATTATTATGTGCGATTCTGTGAAAATATCGTATTTGATGATACGGTCAACTGCATTGAAATTGATCTCAGTTATTTAACGCTAAAAGTAAAAAAAGATAAAAAAGCTGCACATGCCTTTTTAGAACAGGTACCGCATAATTTGCTGGTCAAATATAAAAATGAAAATGCGCTGAGTGTTATTATTCGCAGGCAATTGATACATCTACATCCTTCGAGCTGGCCTGAACTCAAAATACTGGCACAGCAGCTATGCTTATCAGAAGCCACCATTCAACGGCGATTAAAAAATGAAAATACCAGCTATCAGCAGCTGAAAAATGATATCCGCTGCGATATTGCGATTGATCGATTGACCCATACACAACAAAGCATTCAAGAAATT
Organism: Acinetobacter soli; assembly: GCF_000760595.1. GTDB lineage: Bacteria > Pseudomonadota > Gammaproteobacteria > Pseudomonadales > Moraxellaceae > Acinetobacter > Acinetobacter soli. The sequence goes on from NZ_BBNM01000001.1 coordinate 158,219, forward strand.
AGTGATGCACTTAACTTCCATGAAGCCAGTGCATTTCATCGTGCATTCAAAAAATGGACTGGTGTGAGCCCAGGAGCCTATCGGCAGCAGACTCAACCCTTCATCTGACCCAAACTGATACGGTCATTTCCACCATAATCTTTTACTGTTTGCACCTGCGCAAACCCTGCTGCACTAAAAATCTGCCGCACCGCATTACCTTGATCATAGCCATGTTCGAGCACCAACCATCCATCAACATTGAGCCACTGAGGTGCCTGCTTGATAATATGCTCAAGATCAGACAAACCCTGATGATCTGCAACCAAGGCACGACGTGGTTCTGTAGCCAAGTGCTGCATGTGCACATCATCGGCATCAATATAGGGCGGATTAGATACAATCAAATCAAATCGCTGTGCGGGAATTGCCTCATACCATGCACCGCACACAAACTCCACCCGATCTAGCTGATGCTTCTGGGCATTTTTTGCGGCGATGTCTAATGTAGGTTGATAAATATCTGTCGCCAATACGCGCCAGTCTGGGCGCTCTTTTGCCAGAGACAGCGCAATCGCGCCAGTTCCTGTACCTAAATCAACCACGTTACTGTGCTTGGGCAAGGTCAATTCGAGTACCGTTTCAATCAGGATTTCGGTGTCTGGTCGTGGTACTAGCGTATCTTTAGTCACGATCAGATCCAGACTCCAAAATGGCTGCGAACCCGTGATGTAGGCCAATGGCTCACCTTGTGCCAAGCGGACTAAGCCTTCAAGGTAAGCTTGCTCTTGCTCTGAACTCAATACTTGTAACGAACGCATTCTAAGCTCTAGCGCATTAAGGTGAACAATATGTTCAAGCAGCCAGATTGCCTCTTGCCGTTCATAGCTGTCAGGCTCACCACGCAAATTTAGTGCTTGCGCAATATTCATCAACCACCATTCTCTTGTGCCAACATGGCCAATTGATCAGCCTGATATTCACGATGCAAACTATCGAGTAATTCTGTCAAATCACCTTCCATAATGGCATCCAATTTATAAAGCGTTAAATTGATACGATGATCCGTCATTCGACCTTGCGGATAGTTATAGGTACGAATACGTTCTGAACGGTCGCCCGATCCCACCAAGTCACGTCGCATTTCCGAGGTCGCACTTTCTTGCGCAGCACGTTTTGCATTTTCTAAACGAGATGCCAATAGTGCTAACGCCTTGGCTTTGTTTTTATGCTGTGAACGTTCTTCTTGACACTCAACCACAACACCCGTTGGAATATGCGTAATACGCACTGCCGAATCGGTTTTGTTGACGTGCTGACCACCGGCACCCGACGCACGATAGGTATCGATACGTAAATCGGCTGCATTAATTTCGACGGTAGTGTCTACATCGACTTCAGGCAAAATCGCAACTGTACAGGCAGAAGTATGCACACGGCCTTGAGATTCAGTTGCCGGAACACGTTGTACGCGATGCGCACCACTTTCAAATTTTAAACGGCCATATACGCTATCGCCATCGACACGGCAAATCACTTCCTTATAGCCGCCATGTTCGCCTTCATTTTCAGACAACACTTCAATACGCCAGCCTTGAGTCTCGGCATATTTGCTGTACATACGGAACAAGTCGCCAGAGAAAATCGCAGCTTCATCACCACCCGTGCCTGCACGAATTTCGAGATAAGCCGCATTGGCATCGTTTGGATCTTTAGGGATCATCAAAATATTTAACTGGCCCTCGAGCGTTTCAATCAAAGCACGATTTTCTTTGATCTCCTCTTGTGCCATATCCTTAAAATCAGGATCTTCCAGCATTTCTTCTGCTGTTTTGATGTCTTCTTCAGCCTGACGATACTGTCCCCAAACCTGCACAATCTCATTTAAGTCACTGTGCTCACGCGATAATTTTCGAAAGCGTTTATTGTCTGAAATAACTTCGGCGTCGGCCAACAATGCATTCAGCTCTTCATGACGATCACACAATTGATCTAAACGTAAACGTAGCGATTCTTTCATAAGAAGAACAATCTCAATAAATCTGGTTGGTTAGCTTTAATCTGACTAAGACTTGACAAACCATCTAAGAATAAAAAATTGCGCATAGTTTACAGACTCTCCTATGCAAAAGACATAGCGATTGCGCAGTAAGGAAAAAACCAAGTTGTTTTTTTAATGATTCACAAGGCTGATAAAGGAATGTCGAGGGATTTAAATAAGTCAAAAACGAAAAGCAATCCCTCAAAACTTTAATTTCTTATTAATGAAAAATTAATCAAACTATGAATAAAATGATTAAATTTATATAAATCAATTTCTTGAAACAAAAAATGCTTCTTTATTGCGTATATTTCCATCAAATAAAATAAATAAGTTCTTCATATTTTGGGGTAATGACACAAAACATCACAATCTGCACACCAAATCGCAATAGTCTGGATGATCGTCTTCACACTTTTTGACTCATCTCTTGTTACATTTACTTCAACGAAATATAGAAGGTCCTGTATCCACACACGGGGCATGGAGTTAAAAATGAAAATTAAAACTTGGTTAATGAGTGCCGTGATCGCGAGTTCATCAATGATGGCCATTTCAGCGCATGCAGACAATACCACACGTGTCGCTGCAACATCTGCTTTGGGTAGTGTCGTGGGTACTGCATTGGGTAAACAAATGGGCGGTCAGTCTGGTGCCATGATTGGTTCTGCATTGGGTGGCGCTGGTGGTGCTGCTGTCGCAAGTAACCGTCGTGACCGTACCTCTTCTGCTATTGGTGGTGGTTTAGGTGGTGTTGGTGGTTATACCGTAGGTCGTAATGTCGGTGGTACAAATGGCGGTTACATTGGTGCAGCTTTAGGTGCAGCAGGTGGTTCAGCTTTAGGTAACAAGATTTCTAAAGATCGTGCCGAAGAGCGTTATTACGACAATGGTAATCATCGCGGCTGGAAAAAACATCACCGTCACCACCGTCGCTACTAATTTATCTTTACTGATACCGAAGGCAGCATTTCACATGCTGCCTTTTTTGTTTGTAAAAATTTACAAAGTCAATTTTATTTATCGTTTTTTATCGATATAAAATATCGTATAATATCGAAAAACATCGATATATGAGAGTAGATATGTCTATCACGTCGCTTAAAGATACACAGTTTTCCATTCTCGAATTAGCTTCTGTGCGTGACGACAAAAGCATTCAGTTTACTTTGCAACATGCCCTGCAACTTGCACAACATGCAGAACAGCTGGGTTATCGTCGTTTTTGGCTTGCCGAACATCACAATATGGATGGTATTGCTAGCTCTGCAACGGCCGTCATGATTGGCTATATTGCAGCAAACACACAATCTCTTCGACTCGGTTCGGGCGGTATCATGCTCCCCAATCATGCTCCTTTGGTTGTTGCAGAGCAGTTTGGAACCTTGGCAACGCTTTATCCAGACAGAATTGAACTCGGACTTGGCCGCGCTCCCGGTACCGACCAAATGACCATGCGTGCGCTGCGCCGTGGGCACAAGGAAACTGAAGAGCAATTTCCACAAGATGTTGCAGAGATTCTTCGCTACTTTGATACGCCAAAACCAGACCAATCCATTATTGCCACACCCGGACACAGTACCCATGTTCCCGTCTGGCTGCTCGGATCGAGTTTATTTAGTGCTCAATTGGCCGCAAAATTAGGCTTACCGTATTCATTTGCATCCCACTTTGCACCGCGTATGCTCGGACAGGCGATCCAACTGTATCGTGATAATTTTCAGCCTTCAAAATATTTAGACCAACCGTATGTATCGATGGGTGTGCCGACTGTTGTGGCAGAAACGGATGAAGAAGCAAACTATCTTGCAACCAGTGCTTATCAACGTATATTAGGACTGATGCGAGGTCAAAGTCTGCGCCTTAAAGCACCTGTGGATTCAATGGATTTACTTTGGGGGCCAGCAGAAAAACTCTCTGTAGAAAACTTTTTTGGTATGGCTCAAATTGGTTCGGTCGAACGAGTTAAAGCTGGTCTTGAACAACTTGTCGATCAATACGCCGTGGATGAGTTTATTTTTACCTGCGATATTTACGATACGCAAAAACGCTTGGATAATTTCAGTTATCTAATGGACATCAAAAACGCGTAGCCTAATATGCATGGCTTGACGCGCCAAATAAGCAGCTTAAATTATATTATGATAAAAGTGCTTTGGCTTCAGCAGGAGCCAAAGCATGGCTAAACAAAAAGCCCTGCCCGATTTCACAGCCTTGTTGTTTGAGTAATTCTAGCTGGTGAACATTCTCAATACCTTCGGCAACCACATCGATCCCCAAATTTGAGCTCATACTGATGATCGATTGAACAATCGCAAAAATGAGTTTTTCTTGCTCCATACGCTGCACGAAATCACAGTCTATTTTAAGGCAATCCACAGGTAAATTTGCCAGACGAGTCAGAGATGAATGCCCTGTACCAAAATCGTCTAATGCGATTCGTATTCCCTCGTGTTTGAGCTTGTTCAATGCACGCGAAATATAGGCTTTGCCATGTTCATCTAAAAGATGCTCAGTAATTTCAATTTCTACCAAAGAATGCGGAATGTTGAAACGATCTAACCGATCAAGCAAAAGTTCAGCATAATTATCTTTTAAAAATTCCACGGGTGCGGCATTAATCGAGACAGGCACCATATCTAAACCTTGATCAATCCATTCGGCCATATCTCGAAAAACACGTAGCTGCATGATTTCACTCAAGCGGCTAGCAAGGTTATAGTCTTCAAAAGCATTTTTAATGCGTCTGGGCAGTTGAAGCTGATCATGCTGATCATACCAGCGCAGTAATGCTTCAAAACCGGTGAGTTGACCATTTTTTAAATTAAATTTTGGCTGATAAAAAGGACAAATTAGATTGTGCCTTAAGATATAACGGGCACAATTGAATTGTTGTGCAATCACATTTTGCTCAATTTGCATTTCACGTTTAAAAATACAGTATCCACCACGCCCTGAAAGTTTTAAGCGACACAATGCGATATTGGCAGCTTGTACAACGTTCATGGTATCTGTCACATCACGAGGATAAATGGCACATCCTGCACTAATATTACTTTCTATAATTTGATCTAAATATTCAATTGGTCTCGAAATTTCTTGATGAATCAATGCATAGGTTTCAATGAGGTAAGCATCAGAATGAATATGAGGAATAAGTAATGCAAACTCATCACTACCCAATCGTGTGAAGAAAACTTCTTGCGGTAAAACGCGTTGAACTCGTTCTGCAAGCGTTTTTAAGATTTGATCGCCAACCAAATGTCCATGATTACTATTAATTTGATTAAAATAATCGAAATCAAACAAAATTAATCCAAACGACTCATCAAGTTTGATCTGACACTCTCTCATCATCAGATTAAGTTTCTTATTAAATCCCGATTGATCTGGCAAACCGGTTAAGGCGTCTATTTCAGTGCTGTGTTCTGCGACGTCTTCAATATGAACATTGTGCTGGTGTGAGATATTTTCTGACAAGGGATGAACCGCAAGGTGATGAGCGGTCTTGTGCAAGCGAATACGATCAACTTTCGAATCAAGTTCATAACAGCCAAGATGACGTGGAGTCATAAGATTCATACGCATCTCTCCTACTTACGAATGAAAAAAGTCAATGTAACTGCCACCCTTGATAGATTATAAAACTAAAATGTGACGCAATTTACATTTGGTTTGTACACTTATTGTCATAATTTTTCAAGTTTTAATTTTAGTACTCAATGAGTAAAGTCAAACAAAACAACGATAAAGAGAAATACATTTTTTGTATTTCTCTTTTTAAATCAAAATAAATTAGCCAATTCGGCGTTTTAAACCCGTCGTTTGAAGAATGCGAGTTGAAATTTCCTCAATCGACATTTCAGAAACATCTAAATACGGAATGCCTTCCGAAATGAAAATTCCCTCCACCGCACGCAGCTCCATCTGACACTGACTATAGCTGGCATAGCGACTATTGGCTTTACGTTCTGTTCGGATAGCGACCAAACGTTCCGCATCAATCATTAAACCAAAAAGCTTGTTCTTATGCTCTTTGAGCACTTTAGGTAAGCGGTTATCGTCGAGATCTTCTTCTGTCAATGGATAGTTGGCAACTCGAATACCAAATTGCAAAGATAAGTAGATCGATGTAGGCGTTTTACCTGATCGCGATACCCCGATTAAAATAATATCTGCTTTATCATAATGTCGTGTCAATGCGCCATCATCATTGTCTAGTGCAAAATGCACTGCATCGATACGTGCCTTATAATATTCCGAGTCAGTGACTGCATGCGTCTGACCCACTAAAGTGGTAGGTGACGTTCCGAGTTCTTGCTCAAGCTTACTGATCAGCCCTTCAAAAACATCTAGATTGACGGCTTTGGCCGTATTAATAATTTCACGTACATTGGGATCGACTAAAGTATCAAATACCAATGGCAGGGTTCCATCACGCGACTGGCACTGATTAATCGACTCTACAATGTTCATAGCCGCTTCTTCTGTTGCAATATACGGCATGATATGAATATCAAAGTCTACGTTAGGAAATTGTGCAAGCAATGAATGTCCGAGAGTTTCTGCTGTAATGGCAGTTCCGTCCGAAATAAAGAACACACTGCGCTTAATTTGTTTTCCTTCAGACATCAAAATTCTCCTCACAGATTTGTCTTAGTGCTATATAATCTTTATAGTAAACTGATCTTATATAACTGTCGCTTAGTAAAATCAAAACCTAAGGACATTTAATCATGTCTTCATGCCAAGATAGTACTAAATACTGGAAATGTGGAGTAGAAACATTGGAAGCGCGCGTAATCGGTCTAGAAAAATTAGGGAAGCACGACGTCGAACTTGTAGGTGGGAAAAACTCATCTCTGGGTGAAATGATCAGCCACTTATCCAATGCTGGCGTATCAGTACCAGGTGGCTTCGCGACAACGGCTGGCGCTTATCGTGAATTCCTCGATCAAAGTGGACTCAACGCTAAAATTCAAGCAGAACTTGCCCAGTTAAATGTAGAAGACGTGAATGCCCTAGCGCAGTCAGGTGCTAAAATTCGTCAGTGGATTATTGAAACTCCTCTGACGCCAGAATTTGAAAAAGAAGTCCGCGAAGCATTTAGTGCTTTGTCAAACGGCAACCCGGAAATCGCGGTTGCCGTTCGTTCTTCAGCTACAGCTGAAGACTTGCCTGACGCTTCTTTTGCAGGCCAACAAGAAACCTTCCTGAATATCCGTGGCATTGACAATGTTCTGATTGCCATCAAAGAAGTTTTTGCTTCATTGTACAATGACCGTGCAATTGCCTATCGTGTTCACCAAGGTTTTGATCACGATGTTGTGGCATTATCTGCTGGTATTCAGCGCATGGTTCGCTCAGAAACTGGCGCTGCAGGCGTAATGTTTACCCTAGACACAGAATCTGGATTCAGAGATGTCGTATTCATCACAGCCTCATATGGCTTAGGTGAAATGGTTGTACAAGGTGCTGTCAACCCAGACGAATTTTATCTTTCTAAACCATTAATACGTAACGGCAAACATGCTGTATTACGCCGTAATCTTGGTTCTAAACACCAAAAGATGATTTATGGTGACGAAGGCGCTGCAGGCAAGTCTGTAGTTGTGGTTGACGTCGAGAAACAAGAACGTCAGCAATTTGCACTGAATGATCACGAACTACAAGAATTAGCCAAACAAGCACTTATTATTGAATCTCACTATGGCGCACCAATGGATATTGAATGGGCCAAAGATGGAGATGACGGTCAGATTTATATCGTTCAAGCGCGTCCTGAAACGGTTAAAAGCCGTCAAAATGTAGGCACAATGGAGCGTTACTTACTCAAACAACGCGGAACAGTTGTATGCGAAGGTCGCTCGATTGGTCAGCGTATTGGCGCAGGTAAAGTTCGCATTGTGACGTCGATCAAGGAAATGGATAAAGTCCAAGACGGTGATGTTCTGGTTTCAGACATGACAGATCCAGACTGGGAACCAGTGATGAAACGCGCAGCGGCGATTATCACCAACCGTGGTGGTCGTACATGTCACGCAGCAATTATTGCACGTGAATTGGGTGTACCTGCAATCGTGGGTTGTGGTAATGCGACCGAAGTCTTGAACGATGGTCAGGAAGTGACTGTTTCATGTGCTGAAGGCGATACAGGCTTTATCTATGAAGGCGCACTAGACTTTGAAGTACAGCGCAACTCGATTGAGTCAATGCCAAAACTACCGTTTAAAATCATGATGAACGTGGGTAACCCAGACCGCGCATTTGACTTTGCTCAAATTCCAAACGAAGGTATTGGTCTTGCACGTCTTGAATTCATCATCAACCGTATGATTGGTGTTCACCCGAAAGCGTTGCTGAATATCGACAGCTTGCCACGTGAAACACGTGCTGCTGTGCTGGCGCGTACTGCGGGTTACACCTCACCAATCGATTTTTATGTCGAAAAACTGGTTGAAGGTATTTCTACTTTGGCAGCTGCATTTGCTGAAAAGCCAGTCATTGTGCGTATGTCAGATTTTAAATCGAACGAATATGCCAACCTTATTGGCGGAAAGCTTTACGAGCCAGAAGAAGAAAACCCAATGCTGGGCTTCCGTGGTGCAAGCCGTTATGTATCGGACAACTTCCGCGACTGCTTCGAGCTTGAATGCCGTGCATTGAAAAAAGCACGTGATGAAATGGGTCTTACCAACATCCAGATTATGATTCCGTTTGTTCGTACTGTTGCAGAAGCAAAACGAGTGATCGAACTCTTGGCAATGAATGGTCTTAAGCGTGGTGAAAATGGTCTTAAAGTGATCATGATGTGCGAATTGCCAACCAATGCCCTACTTGCCGAGCAATTCTTGGAGCACTTTGATGGTTTCTCGATTGGTTCAAACGATTTAACTCAATTAACGCTCGGACTTGATCGTGACTCTGGTATTGTTTCTCATCTGTTTGATGAGCGCGATCCAGCAGTTAAGGCGTTGTTATCAATGGCTATTCATGCGTGTCGTAAAGCAGGCAAATATGTGGGTATTTGTGGACAAGGCCCATCTGACCATCCAGATCTAGCTAAATGGCTTATGGAGCAAGGTATTGAGTCTGTTTCATTAAATCCAGACTCTGTTCTTGATACATGGTTCTTCTTAGCAGAAGAAAAAATCAAGCAAGCCTAATTATTCGTAAAAAAGGCCCATTCGTGGGTCTTTTTTCATCATTGGATGTTGAGATTAAAGACTTATGCAAATTTATTTGGCGCGCAATAATCAACAAGCTGGCCCATACACCTTAGAACAACTGAATCAGATGTTGGCGAGTCAACAGGTGCTCTTGACCGATTTGGCTTGGCATGAAGGTATGACCGAATGGAAAGCCTTAGGTGAGTTAACGCAAGGTAAACTTTTTTATCAGCCACAAATGCCACAAACTCAAGCGTATGAATTACCGTCAGCAGAAATTCATCACAATGATGTGATCAAACACGTTCAAGTGAATAACAAAGCGATCATCACGCCAGCCAAAGTAGGAAAGCGTATTTCTGCGAAGTTGGTTGATCTCTTACTTTTTACGTTGCCACAGATTTTAGTGACACTGGCTTTTTTACCTCGTGACCTGATCCAGCAAGCACAAAGTTTTGATGTGAACGAACAGATCAAGATCGCAGAAGCCATGTCCAACAATATGCCATCTTGGGTTCCGATGGTCTTACTCGCCTACACCCTCGGGCTGCTGTTTGTTCAAAACTTTTTGATCTCAAAAAGCGGTCAATCGATCGGCAAGAAACTTTTCAAATTACAGATTGTCGACGCCACAACCAACAAGTTAGTGGGCCAATTCCGTGGATTTTTTATTCGCTCTTTTTTGTTCATTATTCTTTCACAATTCGTGAGCCTATTTCCGTTAATCGCCATCGTGTTTATTGCCGATCTCGTTTTGTTTTTCTCAAAAGGAAACAACAGCTTACATGACCGTCTTGCAAAAACAAAAGTGATTGATATTTCTAAATAATTGTCGCTTAAAATTTACACTGCGCAGTTCATTTCTTGAGCTTGATGTGCCTGCTGTCAAACCGCTAGAATAAGCTAAACCGAGTGAAAAACTCAGGTTTATCAACAGGCATATAAAGCGACTTTTGTATAGCTTAGTTTGTCGTTATCAGGCATAATGCCCTACAACGTAGCAGTGTCTCATGATCGAGAAATATGTTCTATTTTACATAGAAATTATTCTTCTCAATCATGCGACACTTTTATCGCTATCCCGTTTTTTCAAACGGGAATGGGACTCTTCACCGAGGTTGTAAAATGAGACAAACGATTTTAGCTGTATTGTCTTTATCTACGATTGCCGCACTTTTAACAGGGTGTGGTGGTGATATGGTACTTCTAAACTCAAAAGGTCCAGTGGGTCAGGGTCAAGGCGACCTCATGATGACTGCGATCTACCTAATGTTATTGGTGGTTATCCCATCAATTATCATGGCACTGTGGTTTAGTTGGAAATATCGCGCGTCGAATAAAGATGCAGACTATAAACCTACATGGGCACATTCAACTGCAATCGAGATTGTAGTATGGGGTGTTCCAGTCATTATTATTGGTATTCTAGCTTGGTTAACTTGGTGGGGTTCCCACAAGTATGACCCATACCGCCCTCTGGATTCAGATAAAGCACCTTTGACTATTCAGGTTATTGCTGAACAGTTTAAGTGGATTTTTATCTATCCTGAACAAAATATTGCAACGGTTAATGAAGTACGTTTCCCAGAAAAAACTCCATTAAGCTTCAAAATCACCTCTAACTTTACGATGAACTCGTTCTTCATTCCACAGTTAGGCGGACAGATTTATGCAATGGCGGGCATGCAAACTCATTTGCATTTGCAAGCTGATGAAACTGGTGTATTCCGCGGTATATCATCAAACTACTCAGGTTACGGTTTCTCACAAATGCGTTTTAAAGCGCACAGTGTAACTGACGCTGAATTTGCTCAATGGGTTGAAGCAGTAAAAGCTGGTAAGGGTAATACAATTAATCCTGCCGCTGTTCAAAAAGGTCTTCTTGATCAGCCTGAACTTGCTGCGCTTAAAGACGGTGACCGCTCTAAACACCAGATCGAAGCTTTAGTCAATCGTGCCAAAGCTGCTGGTGATGAAGAAGCTCTTGCGAAAGCTGAAGCGATGAAGCCGTTCCCGAACAAGCCACACCCTGTGACATACTACTCTTCGGTTGAACCTAAATTGTTTGAAACAGTTATCAATCGTTACATGAGTAACTATCATGGTGCTGATCACTCTGCTGGACATGCAACGGCAGACACTCATGCTGCAGCTCCACACGCTGCTCAAGGGGAATAAGACATGGATATGATTTTTGGCAAACTGGGTTGGGATTCTATTCCAACAGAGCCGATTGTACTCGTTACCATGGTCATTATGGCAATTGGTGCAATTGCTGTTTTTGGCGGGATCACTTACTTTAAAAAGTGGGGATACCTCTGGAATGTATGGTTTAAAACTGTAGACCATAAAAAGATTGGTATCATGTATATCATCGTATCCGTGATCATGCTTTTGCGTGGTTTCGCAGATGCGATCATGATGCGTCTTCAACTTTTCCTCGCCCGTGGCGGTGGTGAAGGTTACTTGCATCCAGACCACTACGATCAGATCTTTACCGCACACGGTGTGATCATGATTTTCTTCGTGGCAATGGGTCTTGTAGTGGGTATGATGAACATTTCTGTTCCACTACAGATTGGTGCACGTGACGTAGCATTCCCTTTGCTTAACTCTTTAAGCTTCTGGTTATTTGCTGGTGCGGCTGGCCTGATGATGGCTTCGCTTGTACTTGGTGAGTTTGCTGCAACAGGTTGGATGGCTTACCCGCCTCTATCTGGTATTCAGTATTCACCAGGCGTGGGTGTTGATTACTATATCTGGGCGCTTCAGGTTTCTGGTTTAGGTACACTTTTATCTGGTGTTAACTTCTTTGTTACCATCATTAAAATGCGTGCACCAGGCATGAAACTTATGGACATGCCAATCTTTACCTGGACATCTTTGTGTACTGCGGTACTGATTATTGCTGCATTCCCTGTGCTAACAGCAACCCTAGCTATGCTAACGCTTGACCGTTACTTTGGCTTCCATTTCTTCACAAACGAGCTTGGCGGTAGCCCAATGCTGTATGTGAACTTGATCTGGACATGGGGTCACCCTGAAGTATATATCTTGGTGCTTCCAGCATTTGGTTTGTATTCAGAAATTGTTGCAACGTTCTCCCGCAAGACACTTTTTGGTTACAAATCAATGGTGTATGCAACAATTGCAATTACTGTGCTTGCGTTCGTCGTTTGGTTACACCACTTCTTTACTATGGGTGCTGGTGCCAACGTTAACGCATTCTTCGGTATCATGACCATGGTCATTGCAATTCCGACTGGTGTGAAAATCTTCTCATGGTTATTTACCATGTATAAAGGTCGTATCACTTTCGAAACGCCAATGCTTTGGACAATCGGCTTCTTGGTTACCTTTGGTATTGGTGGTCTGACCGGTGTTCTTATGGCTGTACCGCCAGCAGACTTCTTGGTTCACAACTCCTTGTTCCTTATTGCTCACTTCCATAACGTTATTATTGGTGGTGTGGTATTTGGTATGTTTGCAGGTATCATTTTCTACTGGCCAAAAATGTTTGGCTGGAAGCTTAATGAAGCTTGGGGTAAAGCAGCGTTCTGGTTCTGGTTCTTTGGTTTCTATTTTGCATTCATGCCGCTTTATATCCTTGGTTTCATGGGTATGACTCGTCGTTTGAATACATATGACAACCCTGAATGGGACCCGTACTTGGCTATTGCACTCTTTGGTGCCGTGCTTGTTGCAATCGGTATTGCATGTTTCTTGATGCAAATTATTGTAGGTTTCCTACAACGTCATCAAAACATGGACCATACAGGCGATCCATGGGATAGTCGTGTGCTCGAGTGGTCTACCTCTTCTCCTGCTCCGTTTTATAACTTTGCTAAAATTCCTGAAATCCGTGGTATTGACACGTTCTGGACTGACAAAGAAAACGGTGTAGCGTATGCACGCCCGACTAAATATGAAGACATTCATATGCCAACAGACCGTGCAGCTGGCTTTGTTATGGCGATGTTTATCAGCGCTATGGGCTTTGCACTTATCTGGCACATCTGGTGGCTAGTAGCAGTAACGTTTATTGCTTCAGTTGTAAGCCTGATTCGCAGTTCATTCACAAAAGAAGTGGATTACTACGTACCTGCTGCTGAAGTTGAGCGTATCGAAAACGAACGTTACGCGTTACTTGAAAAACACTTGAAGAAGGACTAAGTAAATGGCTGAAGTACTTCATCACGAAAACCATGGACACGACGATCATCATGAACATGATGATACGGACTTAACGGTCTTTGGTTTTTGGACATACTTGATGAGTGACTTGATTTTATTCGGTACACTCTTCATCGCGTTCGCTGTATTGAGCAGCCATGTTCCACCAGGCACACCAACAGCACACGATTTGTTCAGTGAATCATTAGGCTTTGTTTTAACTGAAACATTTGCTCTCTTGATCTCATCTGTAACGTTTGGTTTTGCGGTTCTTGCATCATACAAAAAGAACGTCAACCAAGTGATTGTATGGCTTTTTGTCACCTTCATTTTTGGTGCATCGTTCATTGGTATGGAACTTTATGAATTTCATCATTTAGTTCACGCTGGACATGGTCCGAGCACAAGTGCGTTCTTATCTGCGTTCTTTACCTTGGTAGGTACGCACGGTATTCACGTAACTTCTGGCTTGGTGTGGATGCTTGTTTTGATGTATCAAATCAAGACACAAGGCCTCACTTTACCAAACACCCGTCGTCTTGCTTGTCTAAGCTTGTTCTGGCACTTCCTTGATATCGTATGGATCTGTGTATTCAGTATCGTTTACCTAATGGGAGTTCTCTAATGAGTCATGATCATAATGCTTCTGGCGCTTCACATGGTAACTTCAAGCAATACACGATTGGATTCATCCTATCAGTCGTGTTAACCATTATTCCGTTTGGAATGGTTATGGCTGGAGGGTTTGGTCGTGGCCTACTCATGACTGTAATCGGTATTACTGCCGTTGCTCAGGTATTGGTTCAACTTGTGTTCTTTTTACACATGAACACCTCATCTGAACAACGCTGGAATCTTATTGCATTTATCTATACCATTTTAACGATTGCTATCTTGCTAGTCGGTTCGGTATGGATCATGAATTACCTTCATTTCAACATGATGATCTAAACTGATTGTCATGCTGAAAAAGTATTTATTCCTGACAAAACCAGGAATTCTGTTTGGTAATTTCATTACCACCTTGGGCGGCTTCTTTTTAGCCGCCCAAGGCCATGTAGATTTCCTTTTACTTATCCTTACTCTTCTAGGAACCACTTTTGTTGTCGCCTCTGGTTGTGTGGTCAATAATGTGATTGATCAAGATATCGACCAGAAAATGGAGCGTACACAAAATCGTGCCTTAGTGAAAAAAATCATTTCTCCTACTACTGCACTCATTTTTGCCTTGGCTTTAGGTTTAATTGGGTTTGGTATTTTATGGTTTTGGGTAAATCCGTATTCATTTGCATTTGCTTTAGTTGGTTTTGTTGTTTATGTGGTGCTTTATAGTCTTTGGACGAAGCGCACATCTATTCATCAGACTATCATTGGCAGTGTCTCTGGAGCATGTCCGCCGGTTATTGGTTACACGGCAGTGAGTCAGCAATTTGATGTTGCGGCATTGCTTGTATTTTTGGCTTATGCGCTGTGGCAAATGCCTCATTCTTGGGCCATTGCGATTTATCGATTTGATGACTACAAAAATGCTGGGATTCCCATTCTTCCTGTTGCACGTAGCGTCTTTCGAACCAAAGTGGAATGTTTAATTTACATTGTACTTTTTGCGGCGGTTCTAAATGGGCTGTACTGTTTTGGCTATACCAATATTTTCTTCCTGATCACCTTTAATGCACTCAGTGCATACTGGTTATATTTGTCGATTATTGGTTTCAAGGCAGAAAATGATCAACTCTGGGCAAAGCGTTTGTTTCTCTTTTCTGTAATTTTGATTACGTTATTGAGCTTAAGCTTTAGTTTTAGTTATCAGTCCCCTGCTCCAAATCTTCCTCTCTTTTAATAAGAGAGGATTATTTTATATATCATCAGAAATAAATCACGTCGTTTTTGCTAATTCATTTGTTTTCAATACCGTTATTCTTTATAATCTAGCCTCGCTATTTTGCGACATGGCTTTTTAAGCTATGACTCCTTGCTTCTGACCACAATATGGTTAGGGGCTGTTTAAACCGTAAGGAGCTGACAATGCGTCACTACGAAATCGTACTCTTGGTACATCCAGACCAAAGCGATCAAGTTGTGGGTATGGTTGAACGCTATATCTCACAAATTAAAGAAGCTGAAGGTCAAATTCACCGTCTAGAAGATTGGGGCCGTCGTCAATTGGCTTACCCAATTAACAAGATTCATAAAGCACACTACATTCTAATGAATGTTGAATGTGGTCAAACGACTCTTGATGAGCTTGAAGAATTGTTCCGTTATAACGATGCAATTATTCGTAACATCATTATCCGTCGTGAAAACGCAATCACTGAAGAATCTTTACTTGCTAAAAGTGCTGAAGAAAAACGTGCGCGTAAAGCTCAACGTGAAGAAGCACAACAAGCTCAAGAATCTGCTGAAGCTTAAGGAGAACATCAATGGCACGTTTTTACCGTCGTCGCAAGTTCTGCCGCTTTACAGCTGAGAATGTTGCGTACATCGACTACAAAGATATCGACACTTTAAAACAGTACATCACTGAAAACGGCAAGATCGTTCCTAGCCGTATCACTGGTACTAAAGCTCGTTATCAACGTCAACTCGCGCTTGCGATCAAACAAGCTCGTTACTTGGCTTTGATTCCGTACACTGACAACCATAAGTGAGGTGAGCTGTGGACGTTATCTTATTACAACGCATTAAAAACCTAGGTAAACTTGGTGACAAAGTATCAGTTAAAGCTGGTTATGGCCGTAACTTCTTGATCCCTCAGGGTAAAGCTGTTGCTGCAACCGAAGCAAATACTGCTGCTTTTGAAGCTCGTCGTGCTGAACTTGAAAAACAAGAAGCTGAAGTTTTGTCTTCTGCTCAAGCACGTGCTGATCAATTGAACGAAGTTAACATCGTAATCACTGCGAAAGCTGGTGACGAAGGTAAACTATTCGGTTCAATCGGTACTCGTGATATTGCAGACGCATTAACAAATGCTGGTCTTGCAGTTGACCGTGCTGAAGTACGCCTACCAAACGGTGCGCTTCGTCACACTGGTGAATTCAACATCGCAATCCAATTGCACCATGATGTTGTTGCAGAAGTTCTCGTTACAATCGTATCTGAGTAATTTTTGCTTCACAAAAAAAGCATGCTTTTTAGCATGCTTTTTTTATTATTAAAATGATGAATTTATACACGATGATTTATAGACGGTAATAACGATGAAAAAGAAAAATCGAATTGTTGCTCTTATTCTTGCCATGTTCTTTGGAATTCTAGGCCTAGATCGCTTCTATCTTGGAAAAAAACTGAGTGGTTTTTTAAAATTAATTACGCTAGGTGGGCTGGGGTTTTGGTGGTTTATCGACTTCACTCTACTGCTGATCGATGCATTTCTTTATTCTCTTGGGAAAGATACTGGATTTGTCAAAGATGCAGCTCATAATAATCTTCGTTATGGGCTTTCGCTTTATCGATTAAAACATGGCAAGTTTGAAAAAGACTGGTTTGCCAAGCCTTAAATTTTATTTTACTCAAAATAAACATGAAGAGATTGAATATCTCATCTCTTCATGAATGATCGAATAGAAATCACCTTCAATCATCTTTTCCCCTTAATACCACTGCACAATCTACCTCAGTGTTTTGTGTGCTTATCATCAAAGTGTTGATTGAATAGACTATTGTACTGCTTACACAATTTTCAATGAATTTATTTGTCCTGTTCCGCTGCATTTGCATTAAGATAGGCACTTGGTTTTTGGTTCATCTTTTTATTAGGTCTTGCTATGTCACAGGCGAATGCCAATTTTACAAAAAATTCTCCAAACACAGAGAGTAAAGTGAGTGACTCAGGTCAGTTAAAAGAATTTCGTACCCCACCGCATAATTTAGCTATTGAACAAGCTGTTTTGGCAGCCTTAATGACCGTTGCCGAATCTTTTGAACAAGTGGGTGACTTACTCAAAGAAAATGATTTTTATGCGACACGCCATAAATATATCTATCGTGCTATTGAAAAATTAGCCCTTGAGAACTCTCCGTACGATGCTGTATTGGTCAATGACTGGTTACTCAAACAAAATCTACTCGATGCCATTGGCGGTGAAGAATATTTAATGCAACTAATGGCAGATTCGCCATCGAGTTTTTACAATCTTGAAACCTATGCCAATAAAATTAAAGAGTTTTCAACACTTCGAAGCATGATCAAGGTCAGCAGTGACATTTTACAAAATGCCTATGACACCAAAGGTCGCCCGGTCAGCGAAATTTTGGATTTAGCTGAAACCAATATTTTTTCGCTGGCCGAACAGCACAATAACAACAAAAAAGATGCAGGCCCAAAATCGATTAGCTCGGTAACCGCAGATGTCATCACCAAACTCGATGAACTATCGAAACTTGATGGCAATATTACCGGGCTATCTACTGGTTTTCTTGAGCTTGATAATAAAACTTACGGAATGCAGTCTGGCGATATGATTATCGTGGCCGCACGTCCATCAATGGGTAAAACTACCTTTGCCATGAATTTGGTCGAAAGTGTACTTTTCAACTGTAATTTACCTGCGTTGGTATTTTCGATGGAAATGCCCGCAGATTCGATTGCCATGCGTCTGATTTCATCTTATGGCAAAGTGCATCAAGGGCATTTACGTTCGGGCAAGCTCGACGGCGATGAATGGTCGAAGGTCACAGGTACAATTTTACAACTTCAAGAAAAGCATTTGTACATCGATGACTCCTCTGCACTTCCACCCACAGAAGTTCGTGCACGGGCTCGACGTATTGCCAAACAACATGGTGGCAAACTCGGCTGTATCATGATCGACTATTTGCAGCTCATGAAAGTTCCGGGCATGGGTGACAACCGTGTAGGTGAGATTGGTGAAATTTCGCGAAGTTTAAAAGCACTTGCCAAAGAGATGGAATGTCCTGTGATTGCACTATCTCAGCTCAACCGTAGTTTAGAAAATAGACCCAATAAACGTCCGGTCATGTCTGATTTGCGTGAATCGGGTGCGATTGAGCAGGATGCCGACTTAATCATGTTTATTTATCGTGATGAAGTCTATAACAAAGAATCTAAAGAAGCAGGCACAGCCGAAATTATCATTGGTAAGCAACGTAACGGCCCAATTGGTACTGTGCGATTGGCTTTTGAGGGACAGTACACACGTTTTAGTAATCTCTCGCCAGAGTATTACAGCCAATACGATGACGAAGAGTAAGTTAGATTTGCAAGGGAGTAATCAGGGTGCGTCAAGCGACAGTCTACATCGACCAAACAGCACTTCAGCATAATTTTAATCGTGTTAAAGCGCTGGCACCAAATGCCAAGGTGGTGAGTATGGTCAAGGCCAATGCTTATGGGCATGGTGTCAAAGACTGTTTAGATGCCTTAAATGCTACAGATTCATTTGGGGTGGCGTGCTTGAGTGAAGCCTTAGAAATCCGACAAGCTGGCTATCAACACCCTGTGACACTGATAGAAGGCGTGTTTTCAGAACAAGAAATGCCTGTTGTACTTCAGCACCGATTCGAATGCGTGGTTCATCATGCTGAGCAGTTAAACTGGCTGCTTGCTCACAAAACACAATATAACGCGCAAGGACTTAAGGTCTGGGTCAAACTCAATAGCGGCATGAACCGCTTGGGTTTTAAACCAGAAGTGATTGTAGATGTAATTAAATTACTACAATCTGAAGGTTTTCACTGTGTTTTAACTATGCATTTTGCCAATGCAGATGAGCCTGATCATCCTATGAATCGGCAGCAGATCGACACCCTGCTGAGCATTCAATCTCAATGTGCACCTATTGAGCTCTCGTGCTGTAATTCAGCCGCGATCTATAACTGGCCAGAGTTGCATTTTGATTATGTCCGCCCAGGTATTATGCTTTATGGTGCAAGCCCATTTGCAGATCGAAGTATAGAAGAATTAGGCCTGAAACCGGTGATGCGTTTAACTGCCAGTGTGATGGCAATTAATCATCTTAATACGGGTGATCGTGTTGGTTACGGTTCACTATTTACTGCGCCCCATGCAATGGACATTGCCATCGTTTCGATTGGCTATGGTGATGGCTACCCGCGTGCCTTTATTGAACAAAATTATGTTTCAATAAATGGCCAATTAAAGCCACTGATTGGTCGCGTGAGTATGGATATGCTGGCTATTGATATCACAGATGAACAGATTGAACTTGGAGCAGAAGTCGAATTGTGGGGCGAAAAACGCTTGGTCGATGATGTAGCTAAAGCCAATGGAACGATCGGCTATGAACTGCTGTGTCGTCTTACGCAACGTCCACAGCGTCAAAAAATTTAAATTGAGCTGACTGCATTTATCTGGAATAAATTTAAGTCTTTATTCCAGATAGTCTTCTTCAGGTTTAGGAATTTCATGTAGACCACGGCGCAAAGTCTCAGACCATTGTCGGCTGATCTTTTGAAAATACTCATCTTGTTGAGTGATTCGTTTCCCTCGTGGCATTTTCAATGTATCCGCACGATAAACCAGCAAGTCGAGTGGCATACCCACAGATACATTTGATCTGAGCGTCGAGTCAAACGAAATTAAGCTACAGCGTACAGCTTCATCGAGTGGCATATCGTAGGTAAGCGCACGGTCTAGAATCGGCTTACCATATTTACTTTCCCCAATTTGAAAAAATGGCGTATCTTTAGTGGCACAGATAAAATTCCCTTGAGGATAAATATGATATAACTGCATTTCAGTATTACCAATTTGTCCGCCTACCAACAAGTTACAATAATAATTACTTTGTTCTTGGGTATCATCGGTCACATCTGCAATGATTTTACGTAAAGTACGCCCAACATGCTGCGCCACCTCAAACATGGTATTGAGCGTATAAATATTTGGCTCTTCTTGCAACGTTAACTGATTACGCAAATGTCCAATCACCGCCTGAGTCGTTGCTAAATTTCCGGCAGTTTGAATCGCAATAATACGATCCCCTTCTTTACCAAAAGTATAAAGTTTGCGAAAAACCGAGATTTGATCCACACCTGCATTTGTTCGTGTATCACTGATAAACACCAAACCATCTTTTAAACGTAATGCACAACAATAGGTCATATATTCCACTTCCATCTAACACGCCAACACTTGCACCGTTGATATCATCTTTTCAATACCCCCCTTTTCACGAATCCCCCGTACAGGAGCGGCATCAAAATAATCACGTCCTATTGCAACATAAATTAACGTGTTTGGCTCAAAAATCTGATTACTGACATCGAAACAATGCCATTTTTCGTCAAGATACACTTCCGCCCATGCATGGCTGGCCAAGTGCGGCGAATTATTATCATACAAATAACCAGAAATATAGCGCGCAGGTAATCCAAGCGCCCTGCACATTGCCACCATAATGTGGGCATGATCCTGACACACACCATTTTTTAACTCAAACGCATGCTCAGCAGTGGTTTGCACTGTTGTCGATTCAGGCAAATACGAGACGTGACTTAAGATACGTTCACTCAAAACACGCAAACTATTGAGCGTTTTATTACTCATAATAGACATCGCAAAGTCCAGCATCTCAACCGAGCATTGTGTCGCAGGTGTATGTTGCAAAAACAATTCCACAGGTAGGTGCAGTGCATGGTTTACACTACTTTGAGGAGACAACTCAATTATACCCTGCGCCATAATGGTGAGATTCAGATAATTAAAACGTTGCGACGAAGTCATCCAAATATTATCAAAGATATCGCGCTGAACATCATGTACACCTGGGACACTAATGTCCCAGTTATGTACAGTTTGATGCGCTGAACTTTGGGGAACCATCTTGATATACTGGATACTGTTACACGCCATTTCACTGTAATGGTAATGCGTTTGATGGTTCACCATTAACTTCATGCAGTTCCCTCAAACATTAACTGCAATTGATCGCCAAAGTGATAAAGTGACATGGTGTCTGGAGACTGCTTCAATGAAATCCAAGCATCATCAAGTGCAGTCCATCCCAATTCATTTAATAGCCCTACAATCACATCGATTTCATTTAATACCGATGATGGGTCTTGTTTAAACCGTATCAGACTGTCTAGCAGTTCAAGCTTTTGACCCAAACTAAAAAACAAAAAGACATCCTCAGATTCAGACTCCAGCAGCTCATTACATTCCGAAACAACATCGCATATATAACCCGGCTGACTACTGGCATTTTTCACTAGTTGAATCATTTCAGCGTATGTATTAGCACTCAATACTGCGCGCAGTTCATGAATATTATCGCGTGCCACTGCAAACTGGCTCATTAATGAAAATTGCTGTTCAGGGTCAAGTGCCAAGGTGTTGAGTGATGCAGCATCATAAGCTGGCAAACAAAACGCATGACTAAAATCAATTGCCTTTTGATCGTCCGTAAAAGGGAGTTTATTGCAAAAGTACTGGATGCGCGTTAAATAGCGCCCTAACCAAAAAATATTATTCGCGTTTGAACTAAGTAAAATCATAAAGTTCCTTCCTGATTTAGTTAGGAATGCAGTGCATCAACAACCCACGTATCTTTAATTCCGCCACCCTGTGAAGAATTAACCACAAGAGAGCCTTCTTTCATGGCAACTCGGGTTAAACCACCAGGAACAATTTCAGTGCGATCAGGTGAAGTCAGTACAAATGGTCGTAAATCTATATGACGTTCAGCAATACCATCCTGAGTTAATGTCGGAGCAACCGATAGATCGAGTGTAGGTTGAGCAATATATAAATGCGGATGCGCAAGGATTTTTTTTCTAAATTCGGAAATTTCAGCAGATTCAGCTTTTGGCCCAATCAACATTCCGTATCCTCCCGAGCCCTGAGCCTCTTTAACCACCAGACGCTCAAGATTACCAAGTACATAGTCTAGATGTTCATCCAGGCGGCACTGGTAAGTCGGGACATTCTTTAAGATTGGAGTTTCATTCAGATAGAATTTAATCATGTCATCGACATACGGATAAACCGATTTGTCATCGGCCACACCCGTTCCCGGTGCATTGGCAATCACCACACGATTTTTTAAATATGCAGACATCAAACCTGGTACACCTAAGCTACTGTCAGGTCTAAATGTAAGCGGATCTAAAAATGCATCATCGATACGACGATAAATCACATCGACACGTTGACGACCACGTATCGTCTTGACATAAACCGTATCGTTTTCAACATACAAATCGCGACTAGTGACTAAAGGAACGTCCATTTCTCGGGCGAGAAAGGCATGTTCATAGTAAGCACTATTGAATCGACCCGGTGTCAATATCACAATTAAAGGATTATCCACATGTGCATTTTCGGCCAGAATCGCCTTGAGCACTGTTGGATATTGTTCGATTTCATGTAGCTTGTTTGCAACACAAAGTTCTGGCATCAGTTTTTTACTGATTTTTCTGCTTTCCAGCATATATGAAACACCAGAAGGTGTACGTAGATTATCTTCTAAAACAAAAAACTCACCTTTTCCATCTCGAATAATATCGATACCGCTAATTTGTGAATAAACCTGCCCTTTTAAACTATGGTTCAGCATATGTGGCTGAAAAGCTTCGTGGGTCATAATTTGTGTATGCGGTACAATACCTTCTTTGAGTATATTTTGATGGTGATAAATATCGTCTAAAAATAAATTAAGTGCCTTAACTCGCTGTTCACAACCTGTAGAAATTTTTTCCCATTGTTTTGTTTCAATAATTCGTGGAATAAGATCAAATGGGATAGTTCGCTCTGTTCCTTCCTGATCGCCATAAACCGTAAACGTAATTCCTTCATACAAAAAGTGCTGCTTCGCATGATTATTTAACTGTTTTAACTCCTCCAATGAATGAGTCGATAGCCATTGTTCAATTTTTTTTGATGCTTCTCCGTTAGACGTTACATCATCCAGCATCTCGTTAAAAAACTTAGATTTAAGTTGATCAAAAAGATTTGTGCTTACGCTAAGCTGGTTCAGAAACGAAGGCTGGGTTGATAAAACGTTGGTCAATTTTTCTTTCATATAATGCTCACTTATCGTATGCAAGTCTTTCTCTTCTTCTAACATACAGACCTCGCCTTTCTCGTTTACTTATTTTATGACTAGCAAATATGATGCCATTTCGCTGTCTCTTTGTGTTTCTTGTCTTACATAATGAACCGAGTTGTGATGTATTTCATCTATAAACCTGTATCAAAATATAGGCAATATTGTTCTTACATTCTTGCCAAACCAAAATAGTTTTTTTAAGGTGTAGGTAATTAAAGTATTTTGTTTGATTTAGTCGCTTATGTCTTCACAAGAAAAAGAAACATCGAATAGCCTCTTTCGCCAGTGGCACATCTTATCACGACTCTCGACCGGAAAATGGATGGGCACACGTGAATTGCAAGAAATTTTAGAGCGTGAAGGCATTGAAATCAGTTTGCGTACCATACAGCGAGATTTAAACCAGATTGCACAACGATTTCCAATCGAAAGCAATAAAACCGTTCCTCAGGGATGGCGCTGGCGAGCAGATGCACCGCTACAAAGTTTACCGCACATGACCAGCTCTCAGGCAGTTACGTTTATGATGGTGGAACAGCATCTCAAACATTTACTTCCACCCAGTTTGATCGACGAAATGAACCCATGGTTTGATCTGGCACGTCGAAGCCTGTCTACTCAAAATAACGTCAGACAATGGATCAATCGCGTTCGGATTGTACCTGCTAGCCAACCTCTGATTCCACCCACTGTCGACAAGCAGGCTCAGCAGGCAATTTACGAAGGTTTATTGCAAGACAAGCAAATCGAATGTATTTACACACCACGCAATATTCAGGCAGATGAAAAAACCTATATTTTAAATCCACTTGCATTGGTTCAAAAAGGTGCAATTATTTATTTGATCTGTACTCGTCATGGTAAAAGTGAAGTGCAAACCTTTGCCTTGCACCGTTTTAAATCAGCAACTGTACTGAATTCGCGCGCTTTGCACCCCGTCGATTTCGATATCGATGACTACATTGAGTCGGGTGCCCTTGGTTTCCGTTTTGATTACAGTAAACCGACCGAGATGATCCAGCTCAAACTCACCGTTAATGAAAGTACGGCGCAGAGCTTTTACGAAAGCCAGCTTACCAAAGAACAGCATATTCAGATGATCGATGAAAATCTGTATGAAGTGAGCGCTGAAGTGCCGTTTACATCACAATTGGTATGGTGGCTCAGAAGTTTTGGTAAAAAACTCATTCATATTGAACCAGCCGAACTTCATCAAGCCGTCAATGAAATAGAAGAATAAAAAAAAGAGAGCAACTATGCTCTCTTGAAAATCGTTTTTATTGCTGTTCTTAGTTTTGCGCTGTCAGTTTTTATTGTACAGAACTTGCCACATGAAGCCCCGTTCTTAAGTGTGACACCCGTAATACGTGTTAAGCCATACATGAAAAACAGCATGCAAGGTCATAACCGTTGTAACGAATGGATTTCATGGTCATAAACATTACCTCTCGCTTTAGAATGTAAAGCCACTATAGAAAAAATTTGATCAGATGAAAAATAAGAAAAAACGCACAGAATATGCATTTAAATGTTTAACAGTATTTCTGCTTTCGTCTTTACGTTCATAAAAAAAGCCCAATCAAAATTGGGCTTTTTGTTCAGCATAAGGCTTAAACTATGCTGTTTTCTTTAATTGCGCATTTTTACGGATAGTAATCATAATGAGCTGAACGGCTGCAGGAGTTACACCCGGAATGCGATGTGCTTGAGCTAGCGTATCAGGACGAACGGTTTTGAGCTTCTGCGTAATTTCTCTTGATAAACCAGATACAGCGTCATAATCAAAATCGGTTGGAATTTTTGTTTCTTCAAGACGCTTGAGCTGTGCGACATCTTCGTGCTGACGATTGATATAGCCTTCATACTTGACTGCAATCTCAATTTGCTCACCCACATGTACAGCAACATCTGAACCTGTAAGCTCAGCAATTTGGGTAAAGTTAATATTTGGGCGTTTAAGCAAATCGATTGCACTGCACTCTTTACTTAAGTCAGCACCAGTCATTTCGACAAACTTTTTACCCATTGGGTTGTTTGGTGCAGCCCAAAGGTGCGCCAAGCGTGCCGTTTCAGTTTCAACTGCTTCCATTTTTTCACAGTAAGCTGCCCAGCGGGTATCATCGACCAATCCAAGTTCACGTCCGATCGGGGTCAAACGCTGATCTGCATTATCTTCACGTAGCATTAAGCGATACTCGGCACGTGAGGTAAACATACGGTAGGGTTCTTTCGTACCCAAGGTAATTAAGTCATCGACCAACACACCCATATATGCTTCATCACGTTTAGGCGTCCATTGTTCCTGATCCCATGCACGACGTGCTGCATTTAGACCCGCCAATAGACCCTGCGCACCAGCTTCTTCATAACCGGTTGTGCCATTGATCTGACCTGCAAAGTACAAGTTCTGGATCGCTTTAGTTTCTAGAGTAAATTTTAATGCTTGCGGATTAAAATAATCGTATTCAATGGCATAGCCTGGACGCAAAATATGGGCATTTTCCATCCCGCGAATTGAACGGACCAATTCAAACTGAACATCAAACGGCAATGATGTTGAAATCCCGTTCGGATAAAGTTCGTGCGTATCTAACCCTTCAGGCTCCAAAAATACCTGATGTGAATCTTTATCGGCAAAACGATGAATCTTGTCTTCAATAGATGGGCAATAACGTGGGCCAACCCCTTCAATCACGCCCGTATACATTGGTGAACGATCCAGTCCACCACGGATAATGTCATGAGTTTTTTCGTTGGTGTGCGTGATATAGCAGCTTACCTGCTCTGGATGCATGGATACATCACCCATAAACGACATCACAGGAGATGGAAAATCACCTGGCTGAGCCGTCATGACAGAAAAATCAACCGAGCGTGCATCAATACGTGGTGGCGTACCTGTTTTAAGACGTCCCACCGGAAGTTTTAACTCACGTAAACGATCAGCCAAAGCAATAGAAGGCGGATCACCGGCACGACCACCGCTCGACTTTTCTAAGCCAATATGAATCACACCGCCCAAAAACGTACCTGTGGTCAAAACCACTGTTTTGGCGTCAAAACGAATGCCCATCTGGGTGACAACACCTTTGACGGTATCACCTTCTACAATCAGATCATCGGCTGCTTGCTGAAAAATATCTAGATTTGGCTGGTTTTCAAGTGAATCACGAATAGCCGCTTTATAGCGTACACGGTCTGCCTGTGCACGCGTTGCACGAACGGCTGCACCCTTTCTTGAGTTGAGAATTCGAAATTGAATCCCCCCTTTATCTGCTGCCAGCGCCATAGCACCACCCAAGGCATCAATTTCGCGAACCAAATGCGATTTACCAATACCACCAATGGCCGGATTACAGCTCATCTGCCCTAAAGTCTCAATGTTGTGAGTCAAGAGCAAAGTCTGTCGTCCCATACGTGCAGCAGCCAATGCCGCCTCGGTACCTGCGTGCCCGCCACCGATCACGATAACATCATAAACTTTAGGATAATGCATGGCAAAAAAATCACCAGAAAAAAAAGACGGAACATTATAGCAAAGTTCACCCTAGGATCATGCATGTTATTACAAAATTATTGATACAAAATTCATAGTCGCACACAGGTTTTGACAATTTGTTTCAGTATTAAAATAGAAAGCAATAGACTTTTTTAAAATCAATTTTAGAATAAAAAATGTACCACCACTTATGAATCACTTTCAAAATCAAATTTATATAATAGGTATGCAAAATGAAAAACATCATGTTAAAAACTTTTTCTGTGGCAATTGTCAGCTTAGCAGCAATGAGTATGGCAAATGCTGAAATGACCAAAGCAGAAACCAATGCTCAGATAAAAGCGTGTATGAAGAAAAAGCAAGGTGACTGGGCCTCTTATGGCTACAAAGGTGTCACATTCAATGGCACCTGTCAGCCAAACGCCGATGGCAAACTGCAATTCAAAGCACCTGCACCATAACCCAAACGATTCAAATTATTTCGCCCAGTAAAAACACAGGTTTTAATAACCTGTGTTTTTGTATGTATCAATGATCTATGAAATAACATAAAAGTCACGACAGAATTAAAACAACAGCTCATTCAGGATTTAAAAAATGGATTTAGGTATTATTACGGTATTCCTCCCCATTGCGCTTGCCATTATCATGGCTGGGCTGGGTCTGGAACTTCGCCCTCAGGATTTCACACGCGTTGCTAAGCACCCTAAGGCAGTTTTACTGGCATTAGTATGTCAATTGGTCATTCTGGTTGGAATTGCTTTTTTCATCTGCAAACTGTTAAGCCTTTCACCCCTCCTTGCCGTTGGCTTAATGTTGCTCGCCGCATCACCGGGTGGGCCCACTGCAAATTTATTCAGTTATTTATATCAAGGTGATATTGCACTCAATATTACGCTCACTGCAATCAACTCGGTCATCGCCGCGTTTACCTTACCCTTTATTGTCAATCTTGCAATTCAACACTTTATTAATGACGGTCAGCAACTCGGATTACAGTTTAGTAAAGTGATTCAAGTGTTTTTAATCATCTTGGTTCCAGTCTGCTTGGGCATGATTATACGGCATACTTTGCCTCGTCTGGCAGACCGCTTGCATAAGCCCGTACGCACCTTTGCTGTGGTCTTTTTGGTGTTTATTATTTTGGCAGCCCTTACCAGAGAGCGACACAATATTATGGAGTACATTACTCAAGTCGGACTGGCAACTGCACTTTTTTGTTTTGCAAGCCTGTTTATTGGTTACTTTGTACCACGCTACTTCGGTATTAATAGTACGCAAGCGCGCGCCTGTGCGTTTGAGATCGGGATTCATAACAGTACATTGGCCATGACCATTGCGCTCACGATTTTATCGAGTACCACCATCGCCATGCCAGCCGCTATTTACTCAATCTTTATGTACATTTTTGCTGCCCTCTTCGGCAGTATGTTGAAGCGTTATTCACCCATAACGACTGAAAATAAGATGGCTATAAAAACCGAGTAAAGCGCCATAAATACGGATAAATCGTATGGCTTAAGAAATTAATGTTCTGGCTTTGCATTTATCCGTTACAATACCGCTTTAGAAGAAAATTTAGGTCTCATTCCCGTGAAGTGGTTACAAATACACATTACTGTCGATCAAGAACACGTTGATTTCACTGAAACATTGCTTTTGTCACTCGGAGCAGTCAGTGTCACTTTAGATGATGCAGAAGATCAGGCATTACTTGAACCGCTTCCAGGCGAAACACCGCTTTGGAATAAAGTGATTGTGACTGGAATTTATCAAGAAGATGAGCAAGATCCAATCGATGTTGCCAAACTTGAAGCGTTTTTAAGTGCGCAATTGCCTAATGCACCAATGCGTCATGAACAACTTGAAGATCAAGTCTGGGAACGCGCATGGATGGATTACTATGATCCGATCCAAATTAGCGAGAAGTTCTGGATTGTACCTGAGTGGCTAGAAGCACCCGATGCAGATGCAGTCAATATTAAGCTTGATCCGGGCCTAGCTTTTGGAACCGGTAATCATGCCAGTACATTCTTATGCCTGCAATGGTTGGGGCAAACCGATCTAAAAGACAAGACGGTGATTGATTTTGGTTGTGGTTCAGGCATTTTAGCCGTTGCAGCGCTTCTATTGGGTGCTAAAAAGGTATATGCCACCGATATCGATCCGCAAGCGGTACTTGCAACCAAGCAAAATGCCGAACTCAATGGCGTACTTGATCGTCTGTATGTAGGTTTGCCTGAAGAGTTCGATGCAGAATTTAAATCAAAAGAATCTCAAGCTGATGTATTAGTGGCAAACATTTTGGCTAGTCCACTCATGATGCTGGCACCAGAATTTGCAACGCTACTAAAACCCGAAGGCGAATTTGCACTTGCAGGCGTGATTGAAGAACAGGTTGAAGATGTCTCTGCCGTTTACACGCAGTATTTTGATATCTTGCAAATCGAGAAACGCGAAGAAAACTGGTGTCGTATTTCTGGAAAACGCCACGCGTAAGCTTTAGACGAGGCTGGTCTATACATGAGCGCCAAACAAACCCGCTGCCCTCAGTGCAAAACGATTTACCACGTAACGCAAAAGCAGCTTACGCTGGCTCAGGGTATGGTTTGTTGCGCAAAGTGTAATTTCACTTTTAATGCCATCACACATTTGTATGCACCAGCAACGCTGGTTGATAAATTTGATGAGCTGCATCATGTTACATCCGCCATACAGCATGACAGTGAAAAACCCAATGTGCTTGAAATTTTTCAGCAGAAAATTGAAAACTCCAATATTGACTTATTAACCTATCTCAACAATTTAAAATATTTTCAAAGTATAGACAGCTTAAATTC
The DNA here is from genome assembly GCF_000760595.1 of Acinetobacter soli. GTDB lineage: Bacteria > Pseudomonadota > Gammaproteobacteria > Pseudomonadales > Moraxellaceae > Acinetobacter > Acinetobacter soli. The sequence goes on from NZ_BBNM01000001.1 coordinate 187,954, forward strand.
TCCATTGTTGTATTTATCGAGTGACCGTGACAACTTGCGTCAGCAGCAAATAAAACAACGGAAAAGTAAACACTGGAAATACTATCTAATCTGGTGTGTGATTAACTTAATTTTATTTGGCTTATTATTGTTGCAGATTGTATGGTTTAATCCAGAGCTTGCGGCACATTATGAAATCTTGCGTCAACTACGCGCCTTATTTTAATTGCTGGTTTCTTTAAAGACTCAGTCCGCTTGCCGACAGCATGTCGGGTGATGACTCATTTACCTGCCTCTATGCATCATATTTCATCAATTCACCTGTTCAAACGTGATGCTTATACAATGACTTAATAAATTCGAAGACGATAATGACACTTTTTATATCGAGTTTATTCAATATAAAAAATCATATCAGCTTAAGTACGATTAAATAAATCTATCCAAACCCAATATTTTAATTAGAATTTACGATTGGCAAATTTTAAAATCGTTTTATTCGCTCTAAGTTAGGTTTTATAAGGCCTAGATATTCAAAAAAAATACAAAAAATTTAAAAAAAAATGCAGTTAATTTGCTCACTTTTGTTTAGACAATGGTATGATACGCGCCACGAAAGCTTAGCCCTACATCGTCCTCGCGATTTACTCACAATAATCATTATTGTCATGCGTGCTTTATCAGAAGATAGTGCGTAGCGTGGCTTTTTTGTTTTTTAAATCGCAGCGGTAACAAATATTAAATTATTGTTACGCTTATTTTTCATACAAATGTGAGGAGTTGTGGCAAGCTAATTGTTTCCAAGTTTTAGAACCACTGTTTTAGGATCTAAAACGGGGTTCAGTAATTTTTAGACCACTTTTATATACTGCTTTACCCAAGCGGTATTTGATTTTCGGATTAACTCGCATGAATAGCAAATCTCCTATTTTTACTGCACAATCTGATGTTGCTCTACGCATCCATGTGGATCGCGCAGTTCGCCATTACTTTGCACAACTGCAAGGTGAGCAACCATCACAAGTTTACGACATGGTGCTGGCAGAAATGGAGAAACCTCTTTTATCTGTTGTTCTAGAATATACGCGTGGTAACCAAACCCGCGCTGCTGAAATTTTAGGGCTCAATCGTGGGACTTTACGTAAAAAGTTAAAAGCTCACGGTTTGATGAGTGAATAATTGATAAAATGCTCACGTTCTCGTGGGCATTTTTTATGCCTATTTGTTTTAATCTGTTTGACTTAAACCGTTGACTTTATCATGACTATTAAACGCGCTTTGATTTCTGTTTCTGACAAAACAGGAATTGTTGAATTTGCTCAGAATCTTGCGAAACTTGGGGTAGAGCTTTTATCTACTGGTGGAACTTACAAGCTACTCAAAGACAATAACATTGCTGTAGTTGAAGTTTCAGAACACACTGGCTTTCCAGAAATGATGGATGGCCGTGTAAAAACACTTCACCCCAAAATTCATGGTGGTATTTTGGCTCGTCGTGGTCTGGACGAAGCCGTAATGCAAGAACACAACATCGATCCGATTGATCTTGTTGTGGTCAACCTCTACCCGTTTGCTGCAACCGTGGCGAAGCCAAACTGTTCTCTTGCAGATGCAATTGAGAATATTGATATTGGCGGCCCAACAATGGTTCGCGCTGCAGCAAAAAATCACGCGTCTGTTGGCATCGTGGTCAATGCCAGCGACTACGCGACAGTGATTGCAGAACTTGAGCAAAGCGGCACATTATCATACGAAACACGTTTTGATCTTGCAGTTAAAGCATTTGAACACACCGCTCAATACGACGGTATGATCGCGTCTTACCTTGGCGCACGTGTGGGTAAAGAAGAAGGTCAGGCAGATTCATTTGCACGTACCTTTAATACACAGCTTCAAAAAGCGCAAGACTTACGTTACGGTGAAAACCCGCATCAGTCAGCTGCATTTTATATCGACCCGCAAGCCACCGAAGCGTCTGTTTCTACGTCGAAGCAACTTCAGGGTAAAGAGCTTTCTTACAACAATATCGCCGATACAGACGCTGCACTTGAATGTGTTAAGTCATTTGCAAAGCCTGCCTGTGTGATTGTTAAACATGCTAACCCATGTGGCGTAGCCGTATCTTTAGATGGCATTAAAGCTGCTTACGATTTGGCATATGCAACCGATACAGAATCTGCATTTGGTGGCATCATTGCTTTTAACCGCGAGCTTGATGTTGAAACAGCAAAAGCGATTGTAGAGCGTCAATTTGTTGAAGTAATTATTGCACCTAGTATTGCTGATGGTGTACTTGAGGTTACCGGTGCGAAGAAAAATGTTCGCGTATTGGTATGTGGCGAACTTCCAGCAATTGATGAACGTGCAGCACAACTCGACTACAAGCGTGTAAATGGCGGCCTACTGGTACAAGATCAAGATCTTGGCATGATCAAGGCAGCCGACCTTAAAGTAGTAACTGAGCGCGCACCAACAGAACAGGAAATCGATGATCTGATTTTTGCTTGGAAAGTTGCCAAGTATGTGAAATCAAATGCGATCGTGTATGCAAAAGGCCGTCAAACCATTGGTATTGGTGCAGGTCAGATGAGCCGTGTCAACTCTGCACGTATTGCGGCAATTAAAGCAGAACATGCAGGCCTTGTGGTTGAAGGCGCTGTGATGGCATCGGATGCATTCTTCCCATTCCGTGACGGCATCGATAATGCAGCAAAAGCTGGAATTAAGTGTATTATTCAACCTGGCGGTTCAATGCGTGATGAAGAAGTTATTGCTGCTGCAAACGAACATGGTATTGCCATGGTCTTTACAGGTATGCGCCACTTCCGCCACTAATTAAAACTCATTTAAAGCATAAGAAACTTTCCGGTTCTTTATCTTGACTTACCCTCTCCATGTGAGAGGGTCTTGTACTCAAGCAGCAAGGTAAAGTGAAGGATTTGGTTCTCGACTCATGGAGTATGAACCCAATGAATATTCTCGTTCTCGGTAGCGGTGGTCGTGAGCATGCGTTGGCATGGAAGATCGCTCAAGATCCGCAAGTCACTCAAGTGTTTGTTGCACCCGGTAATGCAGGCACTGCAACCGAAGACAAATGCAAAAATGTTGAACTGGATATTTTAAATAACCCAGCCATCATTGCGTTTGCAAAGGACAATCAGGTTGAGTTGATTATTGTTGGTCCAGAAGCACCATTGGTCAATGGCGTGGTCAATGCATGCCGTGAAGCTGGTTTAAAAATTTGGGGCCCAACACAATATGCCGCACAGCTTGAAGGCTCTAAGGCGTTTGCCAAAGACTTCCTGAAAAAGCATCAGATTCCAACAGCATTTTATGATGTGTTTACTGAAGTAGATGCTGCAAAAGCATATGTAACGCAGCACGGCGCGCCGATTGTGATTAAAGCTGACGGTCTTGCAGCCGGCAAAGGCGTGATCGTCGCGATGACCAATGAGGAAGCCTTTGCAGCCATTGATGACATGCTGGCAGGCAATAAATTTGGTGATGCGGGTTCACGTGTCGTGATTGAAGAGTTTCTCGCAGGCGAAGAAGCTAGTTTCATTTGTATGATCGACGGTCAAAATATTTTACCAATGGCCACTTCTCAAGATCATAAGCGCATTTTTGAAGGTGATCATGGACCTAATACCGGTGGTATGGGTGCGTATTCCCCTGCGCCTGTGGTTACTCCAGACGTGTTTGATCGTGTCATGAAAGACATTATGCGACCAACGGTTGATGGTATGGCCAAAGACGGTCATGTTTATACTGGTTTCTTATATGCTGGCCTCATGATTGATGAGCAAGGTCAACCACGTGTGATTGAGTTCAACTGCCGCTTTGGCGACCCTGAAACTCAGCCAATCATGATGCGCCTTAAATCATCATTGGTGGATCTTGTGCAAGCAGGTCTTGAGGGTCAGTTGCCAAGTGAAGCCGAGTGGGACGAGCGTAAATCGATTGGTATCGTGCTTGCAGCAGAAGGTTACCCTGAAACTGTACGTAAAGGCGATGTGATTTCAGGTCTTGGCCAGTCGCCAGAAGATACTAAAATCTTTCATGCTGGTACAGACACGACAGCCGATGGTCATATCATCACTGCGGGTGGACGCGTATTGTGCGTAACTGCGCTTGGCGATACCGTACTTGAAGCACAAATCAATGCGCTTGAGGTATGCGGTCAGGTGACTTTTGCAGGCATGCAATATCGTAGCGATATTGGATACCGCGCGATTGCACGCGAACAAGCCTGATTTTAATACTCAAAAAACGCGCATTTTTGCGCGTTTTTTTATTGTTATGATGCCTCTCAGGCTAATAACTCTTTTCAGAAAAACTCATATATATTTTTGTTTATATTGTTTTGCGTTCTGATCAAAAAACACTATACTCGCCTACTTTTAAGATTAACTGACTTTATTGCGTTTAACGTTGGATTGGGATGACTGTCATCTACACATCATCATGTACACACAGTATGATATCCGGACGATATTAAAACGCTGTAACTGGGAAAAACCTGATGAAAAAAGTATTGAGTGTTGTTCTTACCTCAAGCATATTGCTTGCGGCTGGTTGTAGCAAAAAAGAGCCTGAGCAAGGCAATGCAGCTGCTGCAGATCAGACTAAAAAAATCGTGCTGGCGTCTACAGGTTCTGATACCGACGTTTGGAAATTTATTGCGACACTACCTGAAACCAAACAAGCAGGTATTAATCTTGAAGTGAAAAACTTCACTGACTACGTGGCAATGAACAAAGCGACGGCAAACAAAGAAATCGATGTCAATGCATTCCAGTCTTATAACTACATGGTCGCTTACAACACCGAAAGCAAAGATAAAGTTGCACCTGTTTCGACAACTTATATCGAACCAATGGGACTTTATTCTGACAAATACAAAAAAATTGATCAGTTCCCAGCAAAAGCAACCATTGCAATTCCAAACGATGCTGCAAATGAAGCACGTGCACTTTCATTGTTGCAAACTGCTGGTTTAATCAAATTAAAAGCAGACTTTAACCCAATTCAGGGCACAACCAACGACGTCATTGAAAATCCGAAACAGATTCAGCTTAAAACCATTCCAATGGCAACAGCTGTTCGTGTAAAAAGCGATGTTGACGGAATTGTGCTAGGCAACACTTTAGCTATGGAAGGCGGCTTGAACGTTCTTAAAGATGCCGTATTTTATGAGCCAGCAGATCAGTCGACTAAACTGTATGTCAACCTTTTGGTGACTGCTGAAGGACGTCAAAACGATCCTGTATTGCAAAAATTAGGTACGCTTTACCATACAGAAGCAGTGAAAAAATTCATTGATGAGAAGTTTGGTGGTACGAAGGTGGATGTTAATAAGCCGATTAGCTACCTTACTGAATCAAAATAGTAATATAATGGTGTAATTGAAACAGGCAAGGTCGACTTGCCTGTTTTTTCTTTTATGTATAGTTTCTGACGACATGATCCAATTTAAAAACATTTCTAAACACTACGAGCTGAAAGGCCAAACGATTCGCGCACTGGATCAGATTAATCTGGATATTCCGGCAGGCAGTATCTTTGGCATTATTGGCTATAGTGGTGCAGGTAAAAGTACCTTAATTCGTTTGATTAATTTGCTCGAACGCCCAACACAGGGACAGGTCATTATCAATCAAAAAGATTTTACCGCCCTGAATGCAGCATCATTACGTCAGGAACGTGCAAATATAGGTATGATCTTTCAGCATTTTAATTTATTGCAAACCAAAACTGTGGCTGCAAATATTGAAATGCCAATGAAACTCTTGGGTTATAGCAAAGCCGAGCGCGAAAAACGTTTGATGGAGCTACTTGAGTTCATCGATCTGGCACATAAAAAAGATGCCTTTCCAGATGAGCTATCGGGTGGTCAAAAACAACGTGTCGGTATTGCACGTGCGCTAGCCAATCACCCTAAAATTTTACTTTGTGACGAAGCCACCTCCGCGCTCGATCCACAGACCACCAAATCCGTACTGGCATTGCTCAAAAAGATCAATCAGGAGCAAGGCATCACAATTGTGATGGTCACTCACGAAATGGACGTGATTGAATCTATTTGTGACCATGTGGCTGTAATGGAATCTGGTCATGTGATTGAAACCGGGCCGACCGTGGAAATTTTCAGCCGTCCACAGCACCCAACGACAAAAACCTTTATCCAGACCGTGTTGCAACAACATTTACCGGTCAATATTTTAAATAAGCTCGAACATCAGCATCATCACAGTATTTATCGACTACAGTTTTTAGGCAAATCAGCCCAAGAACCTGTGATTCAATCGATGATCAAGCAGTTTGATATCAGTCTGAATATCTTGTTTGCCAATATGACCGAAATTGATGGCACGGTGATTGGGCAGATGTTTGTTCAATTACTTGGTGACGACACCCTTATCCAGCAAGCGATCGAGTTTTTAGAGCGTCATGGTGTCAGTGTCAATCAAAGTGGAGAACAAGTATGAGAGACGTAATTGTGCAATGGCTGACCGAATTGACACAACCGTTCTGGAACAGTTCACTTTCGATTGATCAGTTTGTCACAGCGCTTCAAGAAACCTTTCACATGGTGTGCTTCTCGCTGCTGTTTGGTGGCATCTGGGGATTTATCCAAGGAATTGTGCTGTTGGTGACACGACCAAACGGTATTTTACCTAACCGATTTATTTATCACTTGCTCAATCCAATTGTAAACGCCCTGCGCTCACTGCCATTTATCATTTTGTTGATTGCCGTGATTCCTTTGACTAAATTCTTAGTGGGAAGTTCAATTGGAACATGGGCCGCAATTGTCCCGTTGACCATTTATATTGGTCCTTATATGGGCCGATTGATTGAAACCTCCTTGCTTGAAGTCAACGAAGGTATTATTGAGTCTGCGCAAGCCATGGGCGCCTCTCCGTTTCAAATCATTTTCAAGTTTATTTTGCCAGAAGCACGTAGCTCACTCATTTTAAACTTAACCACAGCCACCATTAGTCTAATTGGTGCAACGGCAATGGCCGGTGCAGTAGGTGCTGGCGGAATTGGTGACCTGGCGATTTCATACGGTTACCAACGCTTCGATACCAGTGTGGTAATTCTTACGGTCATCATCTTATTATTGCTGGTGCAGTTTATTCAAATGCTGGGCGACTGGCTCTCTAAACTTCGCTAGATTGCTGCCCTCTCCGGAGGGTTTTTTTATATCTGAAGCTGTATTTTTTCGTATCTACTGGTGCTGCACTACGCAGATCGTGATTAAATAAAAACAGTACATACCATTTGATCAGGTTATCCGTCATGCGTTATCAAATTGATTATATTGATGTAAAAAACAGCCTTAAAAATTATATCTGGATTATTCAAGACACCCATACTTCAGAAATTGTGGTGATCGATCCAACAGAAGCAAAGCCTGTTCAGGACTACTGCCAATTACATCAGCTCAAGCTTGCGCAAATCTGGCTAACACATTGGCATAAAGATCATATTGGCGGTGTGCCAGACTTGATCGAAGGTACCCAAATTCCTGTATTTGGCCCGCGTGAAGAGCTCAGTAAAATTCATTTGATTTCAAATGCACTACAACATGATGATCAATTCAAGTTTCATGACCTACATGTAGAAGTTGTTGCAACGCCTGGTCATACCTTAGGGCATATTGTCTATTTTGTTGAAGCATTACGTAGTGTATTTTGCGGTGATACCTTGTTTGCGATGGGCTGTGGACGTGTGTTTGAAGGCACCTTTGAACAGATGTATCATTCACTTAACAGACTTGCTGCACTGCCAACAGATACCCAAGTGTATTGTACCCATGAATACACCTTGTCTAATGCCGAATTTGCCCTGACCATCGAACCCGACAATCTTGCACTACAAGAGCGTTATGAACAGGTAAAGCAGTTGCGAGAACAAAATATCATCACCTTACCATCCAGTATTGAAATTGAACTGGCGACCAATCCATTTTTACGTACCGAAAGCGTTGAAGAGTTTGCTCGAATTCGTACGCTTAAAGATAATTTTTGACACACTACGACTAAAGTTACATATTTATTTACAACTCATCATAAACACAATATGTAACTTTTAAAAAACGGATTATTTTAAATATTATCTTTAAATTCAATAGATTAAGATAAAAACTAAGACTTAAAACCAATTTATTGAGTCAATTTAAATGATCTACTGCTGATTAAATAAACAATATTAATCAGTTGAAAAATATTTAAACAGTTTAGCCCTTTAAAAACTTAATCAAAACCCTTATTAATTTAGATATCAGCGTTACATGAGAAGGAATTTTGAAGTGAAGAAAGTTGTTAAAGCAAAAAATTTAATTGCATTTCGTATTTGGTTAGAAAAGTTAGGTTATTCGGTTAAAAACCTAGCCGATGGCAAAGGTTTTACATTTAGCTTTAAAAAGGAATATGGGCTAGTGACTTGTGATTTATCGGGTAACTCTTTGGCAGTTCAGCTCGGTGAAGAGTTCGAGGATCATCTAAAAGCGTAAATGACAGATGTGTTGATTCTATAAATTTTTTCTAATCATTTTATAGTTTTGAAGAATTCTAAGCTCCATATGCCGTAACGCGCACATGGGGCTTTCTTGTTTTATATGTGTTTTATCTATAATTGTGCTGAATATATGCTGAGAATATACTAAGGGATCTCTTGTATTATTTATTAGCATGGTGTATAAAAAATACTCAATACAATAAATTACAATATAAAGGTGGGGGCACATGAGAACATTAGAATTTGCTTTAGTTTCATCTACCGTATTTACGTTGATTATTATGGTTTATTTGTTTGGGCAACTGGCTTACAAATAATCCGCTATAAAGCTGAAAACGAACGATTAAAAAACCGATCATAAATGATCGGTTTTTTAATTTGATTCAATATGCTGTTAATGCATTGGCGGTCTATTTTTATTGAGTCATCAATCCCATAAAAATCGCGATAAAAATCATTAGCCCTACCCAGCGATTGTGTCGAAATGCCCAGAAGCACCATTGTGGATCTTTGGTTCTGGTTTTGGTCCATTGATAAATAAAATCGGCAGCGACAATCAGCAATCCAATGATGCCCCACGGAAAAAGTAGGTCTTTCATGAATAATGCCAGACCAATCAACACCAAACTACTGATCTGTAATAAAGAAATAATGACGATATCGTATCGACCAAATAAAATCGCGGTCGATTTCACACCAATTTTCAGATCATATTCGCGATCGGTAATTGCATATTGTGTATCGTAGGCAACCGTCCATGCCAAATTACCAAAATACAATAACCAACAAACCAGATCAGGTGTTTGGCCTGCAGCAGTGTAAGCCATCGGAATAGACCACGAAAAGGCTGCTCCTAAAAACACTTGCGGTAAGTGTGTATAGCGCTTCATAAAAGGATAAATGAACGCGAGAAACAATGCGCCAAACGACCAGTAAAACGTATTTAATGGCAAAAACAGCAATAGGCAGGCACTTGCAGCGACCAAAAATAAAAACACCCAAATGGCTTCTATCGGCTGAATCACACCCGTTGCCAGCGGACGCGTTTTGGTTCTGGCCACGTGTCCATCTACTTTACGGTCGGCAAAATCATTAATTGCACAGCCTGCTGCGCGCATAAACAATACACCTAAAGACATTAAAAGCAGGATTTTTAAATTGGGTACCCCTGCACTTGCAATCCATAGTGCCCACATGGTGGGCCAAAATACCAGCTCAGTCCCAATAGGCTTATCAAAACGGCACAGATAATAATATGCTGTAAGTCGTTCTCGCCAGGTGATCGATTGTACGGATGCCATATCTATCCTTAAATGCGATGATGTTGTAAGTACGCTTCAAATGAAGGCAGAAAAGTTTCTTGGACAATAAATTTGCAACCGTGCCACGTATAACAGCTTTGCCGAGTCCAGCCCTCATTTAAACGTATGATCCGCCGCTCACACTGAGGCGTGGTTCGCTGAAATAAAAATCGGCCGATCGGTTGTTTACCAATATGTTTAAAAATACGGGCTTTTTTTTGCAAGCTTAAAATGGGGAATATACTTTTGGCCTGAACCCATGGCTGTGCTTCACATCCATAGAGTAAGCTTTCACGCACCCAAGCAATATGTGCCGCTGGCATTTTCATCCATTGACTGTCTATACGAGACATCTGCCGATAACGCTCCGATATAGGTTTCACTGAAAAGGCACCATGTGCAAGATCGGTCAATTGCTGGGTCAGTGAGCCTGATGCACATAACCATTTTTTTAATTCTGGCGTTAAATCATCATTGTATCTCTGATTTAATTGGTTTTTCTGCATGTGCAATCCACTACATTCACAAACTATAGTGTAACCGAAATCGGGCAAAGTTAAATGCTTTGAGCAAGGGTGCGATTCGGCTTTGTTGTTCTATGTTTATTAATTCTTTTTCATTGTCGCTATTTTGAGTTATCATAGATGCCGTTTAGTGATTAGACCGATTATGGTTAGGCATGATGAACGATAAATTAAAATTTATTCTGCTCTACGGTGGTATTTTCTGGGGCAGTGGCTTTACTTTTCTGACGCTGATTCATCGTTATATTTTTATTGATCAAACTTTACCTGAAGCAAGCCTGATCGGCCTGTATATCAGCTTGTGCTTTGTGGCAGGTTTGATCTGGGGTATCTGCGTATATCGCGGTATTGAAAAAAGCATTTCTTAATACGTATAAACGAATTCATTTGGATTATTGATAACTCAACAAATCGCCAATAAAAAAGCCTGCAACTTGCAGGCTTTTTTATATGAGACGTATTACAAGCTGTAGTACATATCAAATTCAACTGGGTGAGTGGTCGTGTTAAGACGACGTACATCTTCAGTTTTAAGTTCGATATATGCATCAAGCATTTCTTTAGTAAACACGCCGCCTTTTAACAAGAACTCATGGTCAGCTTGAAGCGCTTCAAGTGCCATATCTAGGCTGTGTGCAACTGTAGGAATTTTTGCTTCTTCTTCAGGAGGAAGATCGTACAAGTTCTTATCAGCAGCTTCGCCCGGATGGATCTTGTTTTGAATACCGTCGATACCCGCCATCAACAATGCAGCGAAACCGAGGTACGGGTTCATCATTGGATCTGGGAAACGTGCTTCGATACGCTTGCCTTTCGGACTAGAAACGTAAGGAATACGGATAGAAGCAGAACGGTTACGCGCTGAGTAAGCAAGCATAATCGGTGCTTCATAGTGTGGAACCAAACGCTTATAAGAGTTTGTAGATGGGTTTGTGATTGCATTCAAAGCACGCGCATGCTTGATGATACCACCGATGAAGTACAACGCCATTTCTGAAAGGCCTGCATATTCATCACCAGCAAACAAGTTCTTGCCATCTTTAGAGATTGACATGTGAACGTGCATACCAGAACCGTTATCGCCAACCATTGGTTTAGGCATAAAGGTTGCAGTTTTAGCGTATTGGTGCGCAACGTTGTGAACAGCATATTTAAACTGTTGTACTTCGTCTGCTTTACGAACCATAGTGTTGAAGCTTACACCAATTTCTAACTGGCAAGATGCAACTTCGTGGTGGTGTACTTCTACACGACCAGGCCCCATGATTTCTTCGATTTTGTTACACATCTCAGCACGCATATCATGCGAAGAATCTACTGGAGGAACTGGGAAGTAACCGCCTTTTACACGTGGACGGTGGCCAGAGTTACCAGACTCGTAATCTTTACCAGTTGACCATGCAGCTTCTTCAGCAATCAATGTATGGCGCGCGCCAGACATATCGATTTCCCATTTTACTTCGTCAAAAACGAAGAATTCAGGTTCTGGGCCAAAGAATGCAGTATCACCGATACCAGTTGATTTTAAATATTCTTCTGCACGACGAGCAATCGAACGTGGATCACGCTCGTAACCTTGACCAGTAGATGGCTCAATAACGTCACAAGTTACAACAACAGTTGGTTCGGCAAAGAACGGATCGATAAAACCAGTTTCTGCATCTGGACGTAAGATCATGTCTGATGCTTCAATGCCTTTCCAACCTGCAATTGAAGAACCGTCGAACATTTTACCGTCTTCAAATGTATCTTCATCAATTGAATCAGCTGGGTAAGTAACGTGCTGCTCTTTCCCTTTTGTATCCGTAAAGCGAAAATCGACCCATTTTGCGCCACTTTCTTGTATGAGTTTAAGGACCTTGTTCGCCATGCTCATTTTGCTCCAATGAAGTATTATTGCACTTGTGAAGTGCGTGTTAGTCGTTGGCAGTTATTAAGCAAATCTCGTACCAACTTTAAAAAACACATCTAATTGTTTGAATTTTAATTCAAATTAGATACGCGTCCAGCTACCTGTTTGAACCATTATACTGTTTGTGTTTTGAATTGCACCATATTCAAACATTTTTGAGGCATGCTTTTCACAAAACCCACAAATAGCATCAAAATAGTGCAATTTTAAATAATTGGCTTAATCCAGTGCATAATTTGCGCGATGTAGTGGTGATGTCGATGCACTTTTTATACACTACGCCAGATTTATTCAATAATTTTGACATCATGACCCGCAGCAAAGCCAATTTTATCGGTATTACCTCTATCATGATCTGGGCATGTATGGTCAGTGGCGTGAAAATGATCACTGAACAGTTGGGTGCTATTTTGGGTGTTGCACTAATTTATAGCATCAGTGCGTTGTGCGTGGCGTTTATAGATAGGAAATACTTGTGGCAAACATTGCCTCGACGTTACCTGCTAATCTGTGGCAGTTGCTTCGTACTTTATGAAGTTTTATTTTTGTGCTCAATCGGTTTATCCAAAACACGTGAGGAAGCGCTTATTCTGGCCATGATCAATTATTTATGGCCATGTTTCACCTTGTTTTTGTCCTATCTACTCGGACAGCTCAACTTTAAAGCGCCAGCCTTTGCCGGTTTGATCCTTTCTATTTTAGGGCTGCTCTTGATTGTCAATCCGAGCATTGTTTCGGCTGAGGGCTTCATTCAAACACTTTCAAATAATCCACTGGCTTATACACTGGCCTTTTGTGGCGCAATTTTATGGTCCTTATATTGTGTTTTCACGCCACGTTATGCCCAAGGTAAAAATGGAATCGCCTTATTTTTTTGCCTGACCAGTGTGGCCTTATGGCTGTTATTTTGCCTGAGTGATCAAGCATGGCAAACGCCAAGTTTAAGCATGGGCCTCATGATTATTGTGGTTGGCGCTTTGGTTGGAATTGCTTATAAAAACTGGAATCAGAGCTTACAGTTTGGAAATATCCAATTGTTGTTATTGGCTTCTTATTTTACGCCTATTTTGTCGAGTTTAATGAGCAGTCTTATCTTGCATACCTTACCTAGCTGGAGCTTCTGGCTCGGAACGCTCGGTGTTAGCTTCGGTGCAATGTTAAGTTGGAAGTTTAGTACACCTTTGAGAAAAGTTTAATCAATTTCATAAGATAAAGATATATTATTGATTTACCTTAAATTATTTCAATTTATCCATAGGTATTCACTTGATTGAATAAATACATTGTGGAATGATAATCTTAAAATTTCTTAGCAATGGAATAAAAAAAATGAAAGTAGCATTGATCAGTGCATTTTTGATGTTGATTTACAGTACTGTCAGTTTTGCCAACCTGAGCGATAAAATGATCGCAGAATGTCAATTTGACTATGATGATTTTAATTTTTGTAGCAAAGAAAATATTGAGAAATATAAACATGCTCTTGCGACAAAACAACCTAATTTTGATACTGATAAACTATTATTAAATGTGGGAATAAAAGATTATGTGCGATTTGTTGCGATAGATACAAAAACAGGAGTGGTGTTTCCACTGAATGATGCAATTTCTGGATACACTGATTCAAGAAATACTAGAAAAGAACACCCTCCAATTATTGACTATTCTTTAAACAACAAAGAGTTATGCGTTGAGGGTGAATTGTATGCTTATCGAGATGCTTACAACCATGCAAAAGTGTGCTATGCAATTCAGGATCGACCAGAATCAACTTTTAAAAAAGAATTTCGTCGTATGTCTACACCTGTCGAAATTGATTAGATCACGACACAATGACTAATACTAATCAGTTAGATGAAGTAATCTAAAGACTTAGATTGGATACATAGTCAAACCAACAGAAATTAGTGATAATATAGCCACCGATTAAGGTGGCTTTTTAATACTTAAATTGGGGTCACTTTCATCACATTGAGTACAGAATTGAGTACGATTTAATACCAATTTCTAAAAGTTTTTTAATCACAAAGGCTTATATCTAAAATGCTTCTCATGATCGACAATTACGACTCCTTTACGTATAACATCGTCCAATATTTTGGCGAGTTAAATCAAGACGTTAAAGTGGTTCGCAATGACCAAGTCACTCTTGAGGACATTGAACGATGGCAGCCGAAGTATTTGGTGGTGGGTCCTGGACCTTGTTCTCCAACTGAAGCAGGAATTTCAATTCCTGCCATTCATCACTTTGCCGGCAAAATTCCATTACTCGGTGTGTGTTTGGGGCATCAAGCAATTGGACAAGCCTTTGGTGGACAGGTCATTCGCGCGAAAACCGTGATGCATGGTCGTTTGTCGGATATGTATCATTCTGATAAGGGAATCTTTAGCAACCTGCCTTCACCATTTTCTGCGACACGCTATCACTCTTTGGTGATCGAACAGGAGACCTTGCCTGAGTGTCTGGAAGTGACCTGCTGGACCAATCAGAACGATGGTTCAATCGAAGAAATCATGGGTGTAAAGCATAAGACACTGCCTGTAGAAGGTGTGCAGTTTCACCCAGAATCCATTTTGAGCCAGCACGGACACCAAATCTTCAAGAATTTTTTAGAGATTTATGCATAAATGAATATTCAACAAGCATTAAACCACATTACCAAAAACATTCATTTGACTCAGCCGCAAATGGAAGATGTGATGCGCAGCATCATGCAAGGTGAAGCCACAGACGCACAAATTGGTGCGCTGATGATGGGCCTTCGCATGAAAGGTGAAAGCATTGATGAAATTACTGCCGCTGCACGCGTCATGCGTGAACTGGCCATTAAAATTGATGTCAGTGATATCCCACATTTGGTAGATATCGTGGGAACAGGTGGAGATGGTCAAAATCTGTTTAATGTCTCGACCGCTTCAAGCTTCGTCATTGCAGCAGCAGGCGCAACCATTGCCAAACATGGTAACCGTGGTGTATCAAGCAAATCTGGCTCTTCAGATTTGCTTGAACAGGCTGGAATTAATCTTGATTTAGATATGCAGCAAACAGAGCGATGCATCCGTGAAATGGGTGTGGGTTTTCTATTTGCTCCCAATCATCATAAAGCTATGAAATACGCAGTTGCGCCTCGTCGTGAATTGGGCATACGAAGTATTTTCAACCTTCTTGGCCCGCTTACGAATCCGGCTGGGGTAAAGCGCTTTGTGCTTGGGGTATTTTCAGATGAATTGTGCCGTCCGATTGCCGAGGTGATGAGACAACTCGGTGCCGAGCATGTGATGGTGGTGCATTCTAAAGATGGCCTAGATGAAATCAGCCTGGCCTCGGCAACCCATGTGGCTGAACTTAAAAATAATGAAATCACCGAATGGGTTTTAAACCCCGAAGATGTGGGAATTCCCTCACAAACGTTATCGGGTTTGATTGTGGCCGATTCGAGTGAAAGCCTCAAGCTGATTAAAGACGCACTTGGGCGTAACAAATCTGACCTCGGCGAAAAAGCAGCCAATATGATTGCATTAAACGCAGGTGCTGGCATCTATGTTTCTGGCTTGAGTACCAGTTACAAGCAAGGTGTGGCCTTGGCACATGATATTATTTATGGGGGTCAGGCCCTCGAAAAAATGAGTATTTTGTCCGAGTTTACCAAAGCACTCAAACACTATTCGAACACGTGAGGTTATCCAAAATGATTCAAATTCAAAATACCATCTTGGGTAAAATTGTCGATCGCAAACATGAAGAACTTGCGGCGCGTTTACAGCAACGTAGCCTTCAAGATATCGAAGCGCTGGCACAAGCGGCCTCACCTGTGCGTGGCTTTGCACGTGCATTAAATGCTAAGCGCCCAGGCGTGATTGCTGAAATTAAAAAAGCATCACCCTCCAAAGGTGTGATTCGAGCCGACTTTAACCCTGCTGAAATTGCAGCACAATATGAGCAGGCGGGTGCAGCGTGCTTGTCGGTATTGACCGATGTCGATTTCTTTCAAGGTCATGATGACAATATCGCGATTGCGCGCAACAATTGTCAGCTACCTGCACTGCGTAAAGACTTTTTGGTCGATCCATATAATGTGATTGAAGCACGTGCCCTCCATGCCGACTGTATTTTGCTGATTGTGGCATGCTTGTCTGATCAGCAACTCGAAGAGATGTCAAAAACAGCATTTGAGTACAATCTGGATGTATTGGTTGAAGTACATGACGAAGAAGAACTTGAGCGTGCGCTCAGACTTTCCGAAAAATGTATTCTTGGCGTCAACAATCGTAATTTGAAAACCTTCGATGTAGACTTAAACACCAGTTTACGCTTGAAGCGTTTACTTGATCCGTCACGTTTATTGGTAACCGAAAGTGGTATCGCCACTCCGGCCGATATTGCAATGATGCAGGAACATGATATTCATGCGTTCTTGGTGGGTGAAAGTTTTATGAAACAACCTCGACCTGATCAGGCCTTTACTGCATTGTTTGGCCACCCTGCTACGATTTAAAACGAGTCCTATGAGTAATAAAGATTCTGCGCTGTCTAAAGAACAGCAAAAATTATTAAAGCAGTTTAAAAAGCAGATCAGTCAGCCGCATTCACACGCCACTGAAAATCGTAGTGAGCATGCAACAAACAGTGCCGATCAGCCAGTGGATCGTGAGGCTGAAGAGCTAGATTTGTTTAAAAAAGCGCTGCAAGGTGTCAAGCCGATTGATCATGGCAATGTTGCAGATATCAAACCCAAGCGCAGCAAAAAAGTAGATGCTCAGATTTTAGCAAAACGGGCGGCGGCTGAAGGTGCGATCGAAAGTGAACTCGCTGAGCTTTCGGATACGCAGGCGGCATTAAATCCTGTCGCAAGCCAAGCCAGTTTGAGTTATCGCATTGCGACGCTACAGCATAAAGTCTTTGAAGACCTAAAAGCTGGAAAAATGCGCTGGTTTGAAGCAGTCGATCTGCACGGCTGTACTGTTGAACAAGCGCGTGCTGCGGTCTTGCAAATTATTCAGATGGCCAAGACCGAAAACCAAAACGTGATTAAGATCGTGCATGGTAAAGGGCCAGAAGCCATTTTGAAGACTTACGTGAATGGTTGGCTGCGCCAGCACCGTGATGTTCTGGCTTTTGTGAGTGCCCCAGAAAATCAGGGGGGTACAGGCGCTGTTCTGGTCTTGCTCAAACGTGCTGAGAAAAATCCAATATATAAAACCAAGAAATGATGCGACAGCATCATTTCTTTTGATCGAAGATTTGAAGTAGCTCTGCCACTACCGAAACGGCGATGATGGCAGGTTGCTTCGAACTAATGCCTGTAATACCAATTGGACAGACCAAACGCTGTAATTGGGCCTGCTCATAGCCCCTCGCCTGCATACGTTTTTCAAAAATGGCACGTTTACTTTTAGAGCCAATCATTCCGACATAAGCAAAGCGTGATTGTGAAGATTTAAGCGCCTCCATGCACAACTGCAAATCTTGCTGATGATCATGAGTCAAAATCAGGATTGCACCTTGCGGATCAAACCGCGCAATTTCTGCCTCTGGCACATCAGTACAAACACAATTGACCTGTTTGAGTAAATCTGGCGGAAAAATATTGTCACGGCTATCGACCCATGTCACTTGCACCCCGATTGGTTGTAAACACCGTACGATCGCCTCCCCGACATGTCCTGCACCAAATAACAAAACCTTCAGGGCATAGGGTTGAACACACTGCTGCCAGCGCCAACCGGTTTCACCTCTTTCAAAAATAGCGATAGATGGCACCTGTGCTGGAGTCACTTGCCAGTTCGAATGCCCATTTTCATGTACTTGCCGCTCGATAGGTTGCCCTGATTGCCACGCAGCATAAGCAGATGCCAGCATTGAAGCATGCTCTCGTGGCTGGAGTTTTTCAAACAGCAACCACATCACACCGCCACAACACTGCCCCAGCCGTGCACTTAAATTAAAACGTTCGACAAAAAGCGTTCGCTTATCGGTACCTTTCAGCATGGCCTGCGCAATATCGAAGGCTTGAAACTCAAGATGCCCACCACCGATGGTATCGGACTGATAAACCTGATTGTCGCGCAAGCCGAGCAGCATCGTTGCACCCACTTCACGCGGAGTGGATCCGTCAGCACGAACCACGGTCACCAAAACTACGGACGATGATTCAGCACAACCATGTAGTGAAACGTGTGCCAAATCATGCCACCACTGTAAATGTTGTTGCATGGCTTATTTCAAACGCGGTTGAGGACGTTCTGCAAGCGCTTGACCGCGACCAATTGCAATCGCGCGTAAGATTTCTTCGGCTGTGGCCGGCGCATTAAGTACCAGCGGTGCATCCTTTGGAATGGTCGACTGTACAGCTTGCCGAATGGCAGAAAACACTGAAAGCCCGAGCATAAACGGCGGCTCACCAACCGCTTTTGAACGGTAAATGGTATCGGCCTCGTTGCTGTTATCAAACAGTTTCACATGAAATACCGGCGGTATATCCAGACTGGTCGGGATTTTATAGGTTGACGGTGCATGCGTGAACAAACGGCCTGCATGCGGCCCTTGAGGTTGCCAGCACAGCTCTTCTGTAGTCAGCCAGCCCATACCTTGTATAAAGCCACCTTCAATCTGACCAATATCGATTGCAGGATTAATCGAACGGCCGACATCATGCAAAATATCTGCACGAAGTACTTTCATTTCGCCAGTTAAAGTATCAATCGCAACTTCGCTCGCAGCTGCCCCGTAGGCATAATAAAAGAATGGCCGGCCTAAATGATTGACCTGATCATAGTGAATTTCAGGCGTTTTATAAAATCCACTGTCCCAGAGTTGTACGCGGGCCATATAAGCACGATGCACCAGTTCATCAAATGGCCAAGACAAACCGCTTTGCGTGCTCACGGTATTATTTTCAAAATGTACAGTCGATGCTTCTGTCTGGCTGATTTCGGCAGCTAACTGGCTTAAGCGCTCACGAATCTTGATACAGGCATTTTGCACAGCTTTACCGTTTAGGTCTGCACCACTCGATGCAGCAGTGGCTGAGGTATTTGGTACACGCGACGTATCGGTGGCAATTAAACGCACTTTTTCAATCGATAGTCCAAGCTCATGTGCAGCGACCTGACGTACTTTGGTATATAAGCCTTGCCCCATCTCAGTACCGCCATGGGTAATGGCCACTGTTCCATCCATGTACACATAAACCAAGGCACCCGCCTGATTATAATGCACCGCATTGAATGAAATACCAAACATGAGCGGAGTCAATGCCAGACCGCGTTTGATGATGCTGTTGTCACGATTGAACTGCTCAATTTCGGCTTTTCGCTCGAAATAACGACTTGAAACCAGTAGCTCTTCGACAATTTTTGGTGCGACATTGTCTCGCACTTCGGCACCGTAATGCATACGGTCACGGCCTTGCCCCGGTTTTTCCGCAAAAAAATTCTTTTGACGAATATGTACCGGATCGCAGTTTAAATAGCGGGCAATATCATCAAGGATATTTTCAATCACAAACATGCCCTGCGGGCCACCAAAGCCACGATACGCCGTATTTGAAACGGTATTGGTTTTGCAGCGTAGGTTACGAATTTGCACCGCATTTAAATAATAGGCATTTCCAAGATGACAAATGGCTCGCTCGTTGACTGGGCCAGATAAATCGGCAGAAAAGCCACAATTGGATGCCAATTGAACTTTAAGACCATGCAACAAACCGTCCTGATCGAAGGCCACCGACCACTCATAGGCAAAACCATGACGTTTGCCGGTTGACGTCATGTCGTCGTCACGGTCTAAACGTAGCTTACACGGACGGCCCGAGTGCTGCGCTGCCAAGGAGGCAATGCAGGCCCACTGCGCCGACTGCGATTCTTTACCACCAAAACCACCACCCATACGGCGTGCTTCAACACTGACCTGATGCATATGTAGGCCCAGTGCATGGCAAATCAATAGTTGCATTTCGGTCGGATGCTGTGTGGAGCAATAAACTTTTAAGCTCTGATCTTCCAAAGGCACTGCATAAGAGATCTGCCCTTCGAGATAAAAATGCTCTTGCCCACCCAAATCGATTGAACCACTTAGTCGATGAGGTGCATGCTCAAACGCGGCATCGACCTCACCATGCGAAAACTCGACGGGTGGCAACACCCAAGATTGCTGCTCGATTGCATCTTGAATACTTAAAATAGGGGTTTCTGCGGCGTACTCAATTTTGGCTAAACGTACTGCTTGGCGAGCATGCTGATAGGTATCGGCAGCCACCACAAACAAGGCTTGACCATAAAACTCCACTTCTCCATCGGCAAAAATAGGATCATCTTTGACAATTGGCCCCCAGTTGTTTTCGATCTGGATGTCTGCTGCGGTATACACTGCATGTACGCCCTGTGCAGCGCGTACAGCCTCTAGGTCAAATGCTGTGATCTTGCCTTTGGCACATTTTGAAAAGCCGACGGCCAAGTGCAAGGTATTTGCAAGTTCGGGCATATCATCGATATACACCGCCTCACCCGTCACGTGCAAATGAGCACTTTCATGCGCAATAGACTGTCCTGCTTTGGCAGAACGCTGACGAGGATTCAGGTCAATTGAATGATTCATCTTTTATGCCTCCACCATCGTAATCAGATTATCGATACGCGTGATCGATTGTGGATGAATATGTTCAACAAAAAAACGTTCTAAACAGTTCTTTGCCACTTGCAAACGATACGCAGCGCTGGCACGCCCGTCATTCAGTGGCTGGTAGTCTTGCTCCATGGCTACTTGTGCCTCACGCAGTAAAGCCATATCAAAAGGCTGACCAAGCAAAACCGCTTCGGTATGAACAGCACGTTTTGGAATCGCCGCCATTCCACCAAAAGCGATTTTGATGGATTGCACCACATGATACTCATCGAGCTCGCAACTGAGTGCAGCACATACAGCAGAAATATCCTGCTCAAAACGCTTGGAAATTTTATATGTGGCCACTTTAAGCGCTGAATCTTTAGCACGTACAGGCACTAAGATGGCTTCTACAAATTCGCCTTGTTGAAGGTCTGTTTTTTGATAATCCAGATAAAAGTCTTCTAATGCAATTTCACGTGTTTGCTGGCCACAGCGTAAGCGCAGACGCGTATTTAAAGTCATGAGCACAGGCATGGAATCGCCAATTGGTGAGCCATTGGCAATATTTCCACCTAGCGTACCTGCATTTTTAATGGGCATCGAAGCAAAGCGGCGCTGTAATTCGGCCAATTCTGGATAGATGACAGAAATATGAGTTAGAGCATCGGTTAAGGTGACATTTGCACCAATACAGAGCTGACCCTCTTGAAGATTGACATGTTTTAGTGCTTCAACCTGCCCAATATAGAGCATATCGCCCAAATGACGACCTTGTTTGGTCACCCACAGCCCCACATCGGTACTGCCTGCCACTAAACGAGCCTGCGGATATTGCACGCGCAAATCAGCAAATGCATCTAAGCTTTTCGGTGCAAAAAACTGCGCGGACGCATGACGAAACTCAAGTGCTGGTAACTGCTGTAACTGTTTGAGTACCTCAATAATGTTTTGGCGTGCTAAACGGATGGTTGGGTAATCATAGGCTTTTTGTGCAGCATCCAAAATTGGGCGATAGCCTGTGCAGCGGCACAAATTGCCAGATAAATAGTTATGAACAGTCTCTTTAGACGGCGCATTCGGCTCATTTTCATACATGGCCCAAAGCGACATAATAAAGCCCGGCGTACAAAAGCCACACTGTGAGCCATGTAATTCGACCATGGCCTGCTGAACCGGATGTAAGGACTGATCTTCAGACATCGACAACTGTTTTAAATCTTCTACGGTAAATAACGCTTTGCCGTCTAGTGTAGGTAAAAACTGAATACAGGCATTGACGCTACGTAACTGCAACTGCTGATTGACCAACTCACCAATGACCACCGTACATGCACCACAATCGCCCTCGGCACAGCCTTCTTTGGTGCCGGTTTGACGACCCTGTTGAGCCAATCCATGTTCACGTAAAAACTGCAAAACCGTCATGACAGGTGAAACACCTTGGACCTGCTGCGTTTGTCCGCGAAAAAAGAAAGTAATTGGACGTTCCGACATGTTTTATCCTTGAATTTTACATCATGACCTTAAGCATGCTGATAAACAGCAAGTTAAGTGCCATTAAAACGCTATCTTGTTGATCTGAATGGCTTTGAATAATCATTATTTGATTTAGAATATAAACTGAATATCCAAATAAATGACGCCTCACAACGGCCCGATCTCGATAGAAAAAAAGAAACTGTTGTGATCAGGTGTATCACAAAGCGGCCGATAAAACGAGTCGAAAGCGAGGCAAAGCGCTCTGAATTGCACATTTTTTTCATGAAAATGCAGCATCTTTTATGCATCGGCACCAGAAGCGTATAAATATAGCGCGACAAGATATGAACATCTGAGCATGTTCTGATACAATGCCGAGCTTGTTTAGTAAAGTTAAGTCAAAACGTCTTATGTCAATGCAGCAATCCTATGCCAATATCCTGACCGCAGTGGGCGAAGACTTAAATCGTCCTGGGCTTAAAGATACGCCAATCCGCGCTGCCAAGGCATTTTCGTTTTTAACCTCGGGCTATGGCAAAAGTTTGGAAGAAGTGACCAACAACGCCGTATTTCCTTCAGATAACCATGAAATGGTTTTGGTTAAAAATATTGAATTCTATTCTTTATGTGAACACCATTTACTGCCATTCTATGGACGTGTGCACATTGCATATCTTCCTGAAGGCCAAGTGCTCGGACTTTCTAAATTTGCGCGCATTACAGAAATGTTTGCTCGACGTCTACAAATTCAGGAGAATTTAACCCAGCAAATCGCACAGGCTGTTGAAGAAGTGACCAAAGCACGTGGTGTGGCGGTGATGATTGATTCAGCGCATATGTGCATGATGATGCGAGGTGTAGGCAAGCAAGAATCGACAACACGGACCGTTTCTTTTATTGGCGATTTTAAAACTGACAAGGAAGCAAGACGCGAATTTTTAAGCGCAGTACCTGAAAGCTATTAATGAGCTGACGTTTGATGTGCGTTGAGTGTCTATCTGAGTCAGTCGTATCTTGGGTTAATACATTAACGAAGAGGTAAAAACGTAGTGAAGGTAGATAATTAATGGAATTTTTTGATTTCTTGATTGGATTTGAAAATTATTTACCTATCCTGATCCAAGAATATGGATTGTGGATTTATGCCATCTTATTTTTGATTATTTTTGCAGAAACTGCTTTTATTTTTATGTTCTTTTTGCCCGGTGACAGTCTGTTGCTGGCGGTGGGTGCCTTGTGTGCCACCACAGCGATTATGAATCTGGGCTTTATTATTTTCTTGTTATTTCTTGCGGCAACCTTGGGCTATATCGTCAATTATCATATTGGACGCCGAATGGGCGTACGTGTTTTTGAAGTCAAATCCCGCTTTATCAAACATGAATATCTGTTAAAAACGCACGATTACTTTCGTCGTCATGGCGCCATTACCATTTTGATCGCGCGCTTTATTCCGTTTGCACGTTCATTTGCACCCTTTGCTGCGGGTTCTAGCGGTATGAACTATACCGTGTTTTCAATTTATAACGTGATTGGTGCATTTATCTGGATTGCGATTTTGGTGACGGCAGGTTATTTGCTGGGCCATACCGTCATGATGATTGGTGATATTGACTAATCAGTGGTTGCTGCACTTGTACTTTATAGTGCAGCAACATGCTTAACGATTTGCGTTTGTTTGATGCTGAGCATGCAACTGCCACGAACCGGTGGCACTGCGCTGACCCAGTATCTTGAGCACAAGCACCAGACTTAATAAGAGTAATAAATACCACGATCCGAGCTTGCCCCAGCCCACCATATGCCACGCATCGACCTGACTGGGGTAAAGCCAGATCTTATAAAATGTACTGATGTTCTCTGCTATCCAAATGAGAAAGGCCAGCAAAATCAAGACAGGTAACATCGGCAAATTAAACCGTTTTTGATCGAGCTGAAAGCTTAAACGCGTTTTCCAAAACATGACCACACTGACCGCAAAAAGAACGTAGCGGATATCAGGCACAAAAAATTTGGTCATGAAATTCAAATAAGACAACACCGCCAAACCGATCATCAGGCCAAATGTAGGCAACCTTGTGAAAGATACCGAGTACAAGCGTAGCGAACGTGCAAAAAAACTCCCTACCGCAGAGTACATAAAGCCCGCAAACAGCGGAACCGTCCAGAGCCGGAATGCTGCGGGCTGTGGATACTGCCATGAAGCAATTGCAGGATGCGTTAGAAATATCTCCATGACCATCGCCATGAGATGAAATAACGCAATCACACGTACTTCTGCCCACGACTCTAACTTGAGGTAAATCAGGCACACCTGAATAATGACCGCATAAAACAGCAAATAATCATAACGAAAAAAACCGTAGTACTCCCGACTGCCCATGGGCGCAGTGAGCGCAAATGCAATCAAGAGCAATAAACCAAACAAGGCAGCCGAAGCTGCCTTAAATCCAAATAAACACGTGAGTTTGAGTGGGTACACGAGTGGCTTATCCTAAATATTTCGCGCTGTACTCATGTACGGTATCGACAAAAATTTTGGGTTGATCTGGATTGACCCATTGCGTAATACCATGACCAAGATTGGCCACATAGCCAGTTTTTTCACCGTTGGCATAGGCATCATCGAGCATGGCTTTCACCGATTTTTGAATACTCTCGGCGTCACCATACAGTACAGCCGGATCGAGATTACCTTGTAAAGCCACCCGCCCTGCCACGGTTTGACGCGCCACATTTAATGGCGTGGTCCAGTCGAGACCTAAAGCATCTGCGCCAGATGCCACCATTGGCTCAAGCCATTGACCGCCGCCTTTAGTGAATATAATTACCGGAACACGACGACCATCATTTTCACGCTTTAGACCAGCCACGATTTTACGCATGTAATTGAGCGAAAACTCATGGTATTCACGATGTGCCAGAGCGCCGCCCCAACTGTCAAAAATCTGAACTGCCTGTGCACCTGCATCGATTTGAGCATTTAAGTAATCAATTACTGCCACGGCTAGTCGGTCGAGTAAGGCATGCAACACTTCTGGCTGCGCATACATCATGTGTTTGGTGTAACGAAAATCCTTACTTGATCCGCCTTCGACCATATAAGTGGCCAATGTCCAAGGGCTACCAGAAAAACCAATCAACGGCACTTGCCCGCCCAGTGCCGAACGGATGGTTGATACCGCATTCATGACATAGTCTAAATCGGATGCAGCATTGAAATTTGGCAATGCCAGCACATCTTGTTCACTGCGGATGGTTTTTTTAAATTTTGGCCCCTCACCCGCTTCGAAATAAAGCCCAAGCCCCAACGCATCGGGAATGGTAAGAATATCGGAGAATAAAATTGCGGCATCAAGATCGTAGCGACGTAAAGGTTGTAAAGTCACTTCACAAGCAAATTCGGTATTTTTGCAAAGCGATAAAAAGTCACCCGCTTGAGCGCGTGTTTGACGATATTCTGGTAAATAACGACCTGCCTGACGCATCATCCAGACTGGCGTGGTATCGACGGGCTCCTGCAATAAAGCACGTAGAAAACGATCATTTTTTAAAGCCGTCATTTACTTTCTCAATCTAAATACTTATCTTGATCGCATAATAACAAAAAGAATTGGCCATGAATAAGGGCAAAATCCGAGAAATTATACAAACACTCGGGAAAGCAGGATTTACACAAAACAAATACTGCATCGCCAATTAATTTCTGTAATACTTGCAATGTTTTATACCCTGAAATATGAATAATTCTTAAGGTTGAAGTGCATGTTTGTTCGCTCTTTACTCGCATTGAGTCTAAGCTGCATCATTAGCGGTACAGTTTTCGCGGCTTCAACGGTTGAGCAACCGTTGCATCCTAAAGTCGTTCGTAGTACAGATTTAGTTCAAGATCCGATTGATCCACTTGCTGTAGATGCATCGACCAAATCTAGCAACACAGTCAATTATAAGCCTGTGACTGCTGCGCGTAATGCATCTGCGGCATCGAGCCCGGCTGCTGCTTCTGCACCAGTTGCGGCATCTGCTCCAGATAGCGCATCCATTACAGCGCAAGAAGAAAAAGATCTGAACCAAGCGTCGGCAACGCTACAGCGTCTTGAAAGCACAGAAGATAAGCAAGCCGACACAGGTGCAGCTCCTTCAAGCGCACCAGCGGCAAAAACAGCAGCAAGCAGCAAGACTGCTCAGGCACCCGCAAAAGTGACCTGGACGCTAGACAGTCTCAATAATGCCGACTGGTATGAAAATATTGGCCGTGGTCAGTTCCCAGTCTATGCACGCGCGCAAGTCATGCTAAACAATACTCATGCTTCTCCGGGTGCTATTGATGGTACCAGCGGCATGAATACATTAAAGGCGTTGTCTTCGTTTCAACAAATGAACGGTTTAAAAGCCACAGGCGAACTCACCAAAGAAACGTGGGATGCATTACTGGCCAAACAAAACAAACCGGCTTATGTTGAATACACCCTGACTGAAGATGACTTGAAAGGTCCGTATGCGGCGTCTATTCCACACGATTACGCACAACAAGCCAAAATGAAAGGTTTGTACTATGTACGTGTGACCGAAATGCTGGGTGAAAAATTCCATATGGATGAAGACTTTTTGAAAAAGTTAAATCCGAAGGCAACCTTTAAAAAGGCCGGCGAAAAAATCATTGTGGCGAATGTGCGCAACGATTTACCAGAAGACATTCACTTGATTATTGCGCACAAAGGCGCACGTCAGTTGTATCTCTTTAATAGCCGCAACCAGATGATTGCCTCTTTCCCTGCAACGATTGGTAGTAGCGATACACCGTCACCAGCAGGTACTTACAAAGTGGTGGGTGTGGCACGTAATCCGTGGTATAGCTACTCGCCAAGTAACTTTGTTCAAGGCAATAACTTAAAGCCACTTTCTTTACCACCAGGCCCGAATGGCCCTGTAGGGAATATCTGGATTGGCTTGAGCAAGAAATCATTTGGTATTCATGGTACACCTAATCCATCTGCTATTTCTAAAACTGCATCTCACGGATGTATCCGTTTAACCAACTGGGATGCCAACGACTTGGGTAACAAGGTGCGTAGTGGTGTAACTGTTCGTTTCTTAGAATAATTTTGCTTCTTAAAAAAGCCTGCACGTGCAGGCTTTTTTTATTTTCAAGATAAAAACAAATTGTCCTATAATTAATGTATGTTTATACGTTGGCATAATACCGTACTAAATTTAGGACAATTTGTTCTGATTCTATGGTTTTTGGCGATATTCAATCTTGTTAATCTACTCACATGAAAGAACGACAATATTTGGGAGATACCGCATGAATGCTTATCTACATCGCAGTGAAAACCGTGGTCATGTCCAAGCTGGTTGGCTAAATACCTATCACAGCTTTTCATTTGGTAGCTGGTACAACCCGAAATATATGGGAGTTGGGCCACTTCGTGTGATTAATGACGATACCATTGCCGCAAATAACGGATTTGGTACTCACCCACATGACAATATGGAAATTCTGACCTATGTCACGCATGGCCGTTTAACGCATCGCGACAGTATGGGCAACGAAGAGTACATCCATGCGGGTGAATGGCAATTGATGAGTGCAGGTACGGGTGTTCAGCACAGTGAAATCAATAACACGGATGAACCGGTACATTTGTTTCAAATCTGGATTCAACCAAATGTCCGTAATGCCGAGCCGAGTTATCAGCAAATCAAGCTTGACCCGCATGCTGCACCGAATCAGTGGCATTTGATTGTAGGCCCAGATGATACCGCACCGATGTTTATTCGTCAGAATGCTGAGGTTAAAGCTGCGGTACTTGAGGCTGGACAATCACTTGAAATTGCGACCACCAAAAAACATAATTTTGTGCATGTGGTATCGGGTCAAATTATGATTGAAGACCAAATTGTAAAAGCGGGTGATGCGCTGCTGTTTAATGAAAAAACAGCGATTAATGCGCTTGAAGACAGTGAAATGATTTGGTTTGATTTACCCGCTTGATTGAAGTTGGAACTAAAAAACGCTGTTTCGTAAGAAGCAGCGTTTTTTTATAATTAGATTTATTTCTAAGTGGCGTATGTCGCTATGAATTCAAACTTAAGCGACATATTTTGTCGTCTAAGTTTAATTTTAAAGGTGAACTTTGGATTTAAAATATCTCAAAAAATGAATATAAAATCCAATGTGATGATTATTCCCTCCTCACATCGTATTTTCTTGCACCAAACTATTCATATAAGCCACCGCTGCTGTACGGTTTTCCACACAGAGTTTTTCAAAAATATGTTCAAGATGCTTATTTACAGTTCTTGGGCTGAGCTCTAATATCTCTGCAATATCTTTATTGGTTTTACCCAGTGCCAGCCAATGCGAAACTTCCGCCTCTCGCTGGGTCAGTTGCGGGCAATATTTTAAAATCTCCTCAACGCCCAAAGCCGGAGCAGACATTTTAATTTGTACCAGATAAGTGGCGTGACCCACAGGTTGATCGTGCCATGGCGTAAGTAAAATAAGTTGCAGTTGATGCGATGCACTAGAATAGGTGCAACTCATTTTCTTTTTATTGTCTTTATCGCGTTTAATTTCGGCAAACCACTGCGTTAAACCAGTTTCAAAGCGTTCACGATCTTGCAAATATTGGTTCAGCAAAATATTGGCTTTCTCTGTGGTCCATGCAATTTTCCCGAGCTGATCGAGTGCCAAAATCGCGACTTCAGTGGCATCAATTACCTGCTTTTGCTGACGTAAAAGCTGCGCATGCGCCAGATGTGTTTTTACCCGCGCCAGAACTTCTTCAATATTGAGTGGTTTGGTGACATAGTCGACGCCACCCACCTGAAAGCCACGGACAATATGTTCAGTTTCAGACAATCCGGTCATAAAAATGACCGGAATAAACTGCGTAATTGGGCTGGCTTTGAGCTGTAAGCAACTTTCAAAACCATCCATATGTGGCATATTGCCATCGAGCAAAATCATATCTGGCTGACAGCGGTGCGCAATTTCAATGGCACTTAAACCATCTGTGGTGACTAATACCTGATAACCCGCCTGATCCAAACTTTCGTGCAATAATCCGAGATTTTCAGGCACATCATCCACAATTAAAATCACCGCCTGATCGTGCGGGCGAAATGGAGAAATCGAAGCAATGTCCTGACTCATCGTGCGTCCTGAAGTAATTGGCGTGCGTGTTTTAAGTCAAATTTTTGCACAGATTGATTCAGTTGTCCCCATAGTTCGTTATATTCTGGAAAATCATGTTGATACTATTGCACGGCGCGCTGAATACCGCGTATATAGCCCTGCCCAATCAGTTGCTCTAGATGATTCAAAGCCTGATCAAACGTCATCGACTGTGTATGGGTAGGTTGAGGCTCATTTACGACCGCTGTGGTCGTAAATGGCTGAGCAGAAATCGGTTCTGATTTTTGCGCTGCCAGGGAGGCTTGTGTGGTTGAAGCTGTAGACTGATCAATCCACGTAAGCCCCAATTTATCGCCAATTTTATTTAAAAGTAAATTCAGATCGATCGGTTTTAGCATAAAGTCTTCACTTAATACGGCATCTTGCGGATTACCCTCACGCTCATTCACATTGGCCGATATAATCAAGATCGGGACGTTGGTAATATTATTTTGACGTAGTAAATGTGCCGTTTCCCAGCCGCCCATCATGGGCATATTTAAATCCATTAAAATAAGATCGGGCTGAAACACTGGCACCTGCCTTAAACAATCGATACCTGATTCTGCTTCCTGAATAATAAAACCAAGTGGGCGTAAAAAATTCGCCACCAAACCTCGGTCAACGGCTTCATTATCGACCACTAAAATCCGTTTTTGCTCACCGATATAGCCCGTGATCTGATTCGATTGTACATTTGAAATAGGATGTACCAGTGCCTTAGAAGGCAAGTACAATTTAACTTTAAAGCATGAGCCCTGATTTAGCTCGCTTGTTACCGAGAGCTGGCCACCAAGCAAATCGACCAGTAATTTCACAATCGGTAGTCCAAGCCCGGTTCCGGTAAACCCGCCCTGCACCACATTACTGCCACGCTCGAATGGATTAAAAATCCGCTCAAGATCTTGCGCTGCAATACCGCATCCGGTGTCTCGAATTTCAAAATAGGCCGTTTGAAAACGATATTCCAGTTTCAAATGGATTTCGCCTTTGGTGGTAAATTTAAGCGCATTCCCCAGTAAATTGATTAAAATTTGTTCCAGTCTTTTTTTGTCAGTTCGGACATATTCCGGTAAATGCTCACTCACCTCACAAATAAAATGTAGCCGTTTCTGCTCGATTTGCGGCTGAAACATCTGAATCATTTGTTCGATAAAATGAGGAAAATGTACATCGACCATATTCAGACTGATCTTACCGGTTTCGATGCGCGATAAATCCAGTAAACCATCGATGAGTGAGGTCAGATGCTGACCACTCCGACTAATCACACCCAGTGCCGTCTGGCCTTGTGGCGAAAGCTGCTCCTGTTTTTGTAATAACTGGCTATAACCTAAAATACTGTTGAGTGGCGTTCTGAGTTCGTGGCTAATGCCCACCACATAACGACTTTTGGCTTCATTGGCACGCTCGGCCTGAATACGGGCATCGTAAAGATGCTGTGAGGTTTGCTCATGCGCTGCGATTTCTTCTATGAGCAAACGGGTTTGCTGATGCGTTTCCTGCTCAGCTTTACGGCGGCTTTGATCATTAAGCACCAACCACCACGCCGCAACACTGATCAGTAGAAATAAAATGGTGTAGATTTTTAAAAATAAAGTAAATAATTGCTGGATAGCTTGCTCGTTGACTGCTTCCAAATAGGTTTTTTCTTGTAAATACACCAAGCTTAAACATACCGCTAAAATAAGCCCGAGCGAGAGCATTAACAGTAAATATTGGCTTAGGCGAGTATTTAACCGCTGTGACCATGCTTTAGGCAAATATCGCTCGATCCATGTTTTAAGCTGTACTGTCCAGCGGGCATGCGGCTTACATAAATCATGACAGCGTGCTTCGAGTGAGCAGCAGAGTGAGCAAATTGAGTGCTGATAAGCTGGACACACTGCCATATCGGCTACTTCATAATCACGCTCACACACCACGCAAGTGGCTACAGGAGTTGAGGCAATCTGTTCAGGTGGGCGAGCAAGGTAGTATTTGCCACGGGTAAGTAATGCAATGAGCGGCACACAGAGCATAGACGTACCGAGTGCAATAAAACTGGCCAAGCCTTTTGCCGTAAAGCCAAACACTCCCAAATAACATAGCATTGAGACACATGATGCAATCACCAGCGCACCTACGCCTACCGGGTTGATGTCGTACAAGTAAGCACGTCGAAACTCAATTCCTTTGGGACTTAGCCCAAGCGGTTTGCAAATCATTAGATCTGCCACCACGGCGCCAATCCATGCCAACGCCAGATTGCTATATAGCCCTAAAATTCGCTCGACCGCATGGATAATTCCCATCTCCATGAGTACCACTGCAATCAGCACATTAAAAATCAACCACACAATTCGGCCGGGATGGCTGTGTGTTAAACGCGCAAAAAAGTTTGACCACGCCAGCGAGCCCGCATAGGCATTGGTGACATTGATCTTGATTTGCGCCAGACAAACCAGTAACAGCGTGAGTAACAAGGCGATTTGCGGCGATGGAATAAACTGCTGATAAGCCATCCAGTAGAGGTAGGTCGGGTTATCTAATTCAGCAATCGGAACCAGTAATTGATAAGCCAACAGCATGAGCAACATCCCCATGCAAACTTTAAGAAAACCCGCCAAAATCCATGATGGGCCACCCAAAAATACTGCAAGATGCCACGAACGCTTTGCTTGTTGCTGTTGTGGCAAGAAGCGCAAGTAGTCGGCTTGTTCGCCAATCTGAATCACAAACACAAAAATCAGCGTGCAGGCAGCGCCAAAATAATACAGGTTAAAATCGCTTGAGGCCGACACAACACCCGCAAAATGAATGCTGTCACTGAGCAAATGTGGCTGTTTCCAAAGCACCACGATCCACGGTAGCACCAACAAAATCAGCCATAACGGCTGAGTATAGGCTTGTACTTTATTGATAAACCCTATGCCTTTCACCACCAAAGGTAAAATGACCAGTGCAGAAATTAAGTAGCCAATACTCAGCGGAATATTCAGTGCCAGTTCCAGCGCCATTGCCATAATGGCTGCTTCAAATGCCAGCAAAATAAAGGTAAAGCTGGCGTAAATCAGTGAAGTGATGGTCGAGCCGATATAACCAAAGCCTGCGCCTCGCGTGAGTAAATCGACATCGACATTATATTTCGCTGCATAGTAACTGATCGGCCAACTGGTCATAAAAATGATCAAACACACCACAATCGCCGCCCAAATGGCATTGCTAAAACCGTATTGCCACAGCATGGTGGCACCAATGGCTTCCATGGCCAGAAAACTGACCGTCGAGATGGCAGTATTGGTGACTGTCCACGGCGACCATTTGCGTACCGACGCTGGTGCATAGCGCAGCGCAAAATCTTCGATACTCTGGTCGGCCACCCAAAGATTATAGTCACGACGTGTTTTAATCACACGTTGTGGTGCGTGCGGAGTTTTTGAAGAATTTGACATGGCGAGCAATGGCTGGGCAGACTAAGGCTATATGGTCACTTTGCCAAATCTTGACGCAGATTGCTATGCTTATTGCATGCGCACGTATACGCAAAATAACGTATTTCCAATTTTGCCCTAACCCGACAGACTCCTCTACATCAAGCAATCCAATATTGCCGTTATTCGTTCTGTGGGGAGATCCAGCTTATGCGCGCATCCGAGCATTCAACTATTGGTACCGTCGACGACGCCGATTCACGTAAAGCCGTGAATGAAACCCTCGAAGATTACACACTGCGCTATGCACCGCACAGTTTTCGCCGCTGGAGCCCTAAAGTGGTGGCCATTACAGCATTGGGCGGCATTGCCTATCTGGCCGACTTTTCGATTGGTGCCAGTATTGGTATGGCCTATGGCACCACCAACGCCGTTTTTTCAATTTTATTTGCAGCGCTGATTATCTTTTTAACCGGTATCCCACTGGCTTATTACGCTGCACGCTATAACATTGATCTGGATCTGATCACCCGCGGTGCCGGTTTTGGCTATATTGGTTCAGTGCTGACCAGTATCATTTTTGCCAGTTTTACCTTTATTTTCTTTGCCCTTGAAGGCTCGATCATGGCACAAGGGCTGTTGCTCGGCTTAGGTATTCCGTTATGGCTGGGTTATCTCATCTCTACGGTGATGGTGATTCCACTGGTGATTTATGGCATGAAAGCCCTAAGTACCTTACAGGTCTGGACGACACCGATCTGGCTGATTCTGATGATTGGCCCTGTGGCATATCTGATTCACAAAGAGCCTAATCTGGTGGGTCAATTTGCCAGTTACACCGGTGCAGAAGGCTTCGCACCGATGGACATGGCCGCGATCATGCTGGGTGCCGGTGTATGTTTGTCGTTGATTATGCAAATCGGTGAGCAGATTGATTACTTACGCTTTATGCCTGCCAAAACCAAACAAAACAGCAAACAATGGTGGGCAGCCGTGATTTCGGCGGGTCCGGGCTGGGTGATCTTGGGTGCGATTAAACAAATTATCGGGGCATTTTTGGGTTTTTACTTACTGACCAAAGTACCCGGCATTAACTCGACAGAACCTGTACAACAGTTTAATGCCGCATTTCATGACATGCTGCCGGGCTGGTTGGCACTCTCTCTGGCCGTGATTTTAGTGGTGATCTCACAAATCAAGATTAATGTCACCAATGCTTACTCAGGCTCATTGGCATGGACCAGTGCCTATACGCGCGTGACCAAACATTATCCGGGTCGTATCGTGTTTGTGATGGTTAATCTGGTCATTGCTCTGGCACTGATGGAAGGCAACATGTTTGCAGTGCTGGGCAAAATTCTGGGCTTTTATTCTAACTTTGCCATCGCTTGGGTGGTGGTGGTTGCAACCGATATTTCTATCAATAAATATCTCTTAAAGCTTTCTCCAAAAGAGCCAGAATATCGCCGCGATATGCTGCACAATATTAATCCTGTGGGTTTGGTGGCATTTTTGGCTGCAGCAGGACTATCAATTGCTGCATTCTTTGGATTATTTGGTAGCTTTTTGGCTGCTTACTCACCTATCATCGCGCTGGTGGTTGCGTTTGTGATGACGCCATTGATGGGCATTTTGACCAAAGGCAAATACTACATCAAGCAAGCGCACGACGGCATTCAAGAGCCTCGTTTCGATGCCGAAGGTACGCCTGTGGCAACCATTTATGAGTGCGTCGTGTGTGATCAGCCATATGAACGCCCCGATGTACTGTTCTCTCACAAACATCACGGCACCATTTGTTCATTGTGTAAAACGCTAGATAAATAAATCTCGTGGTGTAAAAAAGTTTCGGGCGGTTAAAAAATTAAACCGCCCATTTACTATTTCAATTACTATAAATAAGATTTGGTTTGTATGGCGAATGTAAGTTATTAAGTAAAACTGCAGCAATTGATACGATGAGCGCACAAAATTTATGTGTTTTATGTCAAAAAATAGCTTTTGTTAAATAAAAATAATATATGCTTCTGCGTTCAAGATGATTTCTAAAATGGAGATTTTGCTATGTGGACCAAACCAGCTTTTGAAGACATTCGTCTAGGTTTTGAAATCACAATGTATGCTGCTGTCGAGTAATTTGATTGCGCGTCGAAACATCCACAACCTTGTGGATGTTTTTCATTTTAACTTATCAATTTTTAAACATTCATGCTGATAAAAATCTTAGGTTCTGCCGCGGGTGGCGGTTTTCCACAATGGAACTGTAACTGTGAAAACTGTCTTGGTCTTAAACAGGGAACGCTTCAGGCACGTGCGCGTACCCAGTCTTCTATTGCCATTAGCGATAACGGTACAGACTGGATCTTGTGCAATGCATCACCCGATATTGCACAGCAAATTGCCCACAATCCCGAATTGCAGGCGCCAGCATCGGTTCGCCGCGGTACCTCGATCGGTTCGATTATTTTGACCGACAGCCAAATTGATCACACCACAGGTTTGCTCAATTTAAGAGAGGGCTGTCCGCATCAGGTCTGGGCTACGCCTGAAGTACACGAAGATCTCAGCACCGGATTTCCAATTTTTAATATGCTCAAGCATTGGAATGGCGGATTGGTACATCATCCAATTGATATCCAGACTCCGTTTCAGGTGGCTGTATGCTCGTCAATTCGCTTTACGCCAGTGCCTATTTTAAGCAATGCACCGCCCTACTCGCCATATCGTCACCGACCGCTACCAGGTCATAATATTGCGCTTTGGATCGAAGATACCCGCACTGGACATTCATTGTTTTATGCGCCTGGTCTTGGACAAATGGATGAGCAGATTTTAAGCTACATGCAGCGCTCAAACTGTTTGCTGGTTGATGGTACGCTATGGAAAGATCAAGAGCTGGCCTTACTCGGTGTTGGTCACAACACTGGTCAGGATATGGGTCATCTGGCCTTGCAAGAAGAGCGCGGCTTGATTCATTTGCTGGCGCAATTTCCGCAACAGCGCAAAGTGCTGATCCACATCAACAACACCAATCCAATTTTAAATGAACAGTCTGTCGAACACGCAACACTCAAACAGCTTGAGATCGAAGTGAGTTATGACGGCATGCTGATTGAGGTTTAATATGGCTGCATCACTTTTAAGCCCAACCGAGTTTGAGCAGGCACTGCGTGATAAGGGCTGCTACTATCATATTCATCATCCGTATCACATCATGATGAATCAAGGTGAAGCCACCAAAGAACAGATTCAGGGCTGGGTGGCCAACCGTTTTTATTATCAGGTCAATATCCCACTAAAAGATGCCGCCATTATGGCCAACTGCTCCGACCCTGCAACGCGTCGAAAGTGGGTGCAGCGCATTTTGGATCATGATGGACAGCACGATGATCATGGCGGTATTGAAGCATGGTTAAGGTTAGGTGAAGCAGTCGGGCTTGACCGCGACACAATTTTGTCTGAAAAAATGGTGTTGCCAAGTGTACGCTTTGCAGTGGATGCCTATGTCAATTTTGCCCGCCGTGCGTGCTGGCAAGAAGCGGCCTGTAGCTCGCTCACCGAGATGTTTGCACCGGCGATTCATCAGTCACGGCTAGATACATGGCCAAATCATTATCCTTGGATTGATGCTGAAGGCTATGCTTATTTCAGAAGCCGTTTGGGTCAGGCCAATCGTGATGTTGAACATGGTCTGGCACTGGCACTTGAGTATTGCACGACGATTGAGCGTCAGCAGCGTATGCTCAATATTTTACAGTTTAAGCTCGATATCTTATGGACACTGCTCGATGGCATGACCATGGCCTATGTGCTGCATCGTGCGCCGTATCATACGGTCACTCAAGATATCGCATGGCACCAAAAAGGATTATTAACATGAAGGATATCGGCAACCATACCCCTGTGTTTAATCGAGGCTATCGTTTTCAGTGGGAAGAAGCACAGCAAAGTTATGTGATCTTGTATCCCGAAGGTCTGGTGCGTTTAAATGATACAGCCACCCTGATTTTAAAGCAGATTGATGGTTCACGTCGCGTTACGGAGATTATTCAGCTTTTGCAGGCACAGTTTCCAGATGCCGATGGTCTCGATCAGGATGTGATCGACTTTTTACAGCAGGCTGAATCGCGGCAGTGGATTGATCTGTCATGAATATTCCGGTAGTGCCGCAGATCAAGCCGCCATTGTGGTTGCTGGCCGAGCTGACGTATCGTTGTCCATTACAATGTGCCTATTGTTCTAATCCATTGGACTACGCCGCAGTAAAAAATGAACTGAGCACAGCACAATGGAAACAGGTTTTTGATCAGGCACGCGCCTTGGGCAGTGTACAACTTGGATTTTCTGGTGGAGAGCCTTTACTGCGGCCAGATTTACCCGAGCTGATTCAGCATGCCCATCGGTTGGGCTTTTATACCAACCTGATTACGTCAGGAATCGGGTTGACTGAAGACAAAATTGCAGCATTTAGCGAGGCAGGTCTGGATCATATCCAGATCAGTTTTCAGGCCAGTGATCCAGTGCTGAGTGAACTGCTGTCTGGGTCACGTAAAGCCTTCGAACAAAAGCAGCAAATCGCACGTGCGGTGAAAAAGCATCGTTATCCGATGGTGCTCAACTTTGTGATTCATCGCTTTAATATCGAGCAGATCGATCAGATGATTGAATTGAGCCTTGAACTGGGTGCCGATTATGTTGAACTGGCCACTTGCCAGTTTTATGGTTGGGCCAAACTGAATCAGGCCGCTCTTTTGCCGACTTCCACACAGATTGCTTATGTACAATCCAGAGTAAAAGCCTACCGAGCGCAGATCGATCAACAGGGCTTAAAAACCAAGTTGATGCTGGTTGCTCCCGACTTTCATCAAACGCGTCCTAAAAAGTGTATTGGCGGCTGGGGACAAATTTTTATTACCGTCAGCCCTGACGGAACGGTACTACCCTGTCAGAGCGCCAAAGATCTGCCTTTAGACTTTCCCAATGTTGCCGATCAGTCCCTCAAAACGATTTGGAACGAAGCCTTCGCCTTTAATGCCTTTCGGGGCACTGACTGGATGCAAGAACCATGTCGTTCATGCCCAGACAAAGAAAAGGATTTGGGTGGATGCCGCTGTCAAGCCTACATGATGACACAAAACATGTATGCCACCGATCCGGTGTGCAGTAAATCACCTGAGCATTATCAGATCGAGGCCGCTCGTGCAGATGCCGATGAGCAGCAACCAACCACCCAAGATTTGGTATTACGCAACAGCAGAAACTCTAAACTGTTTTTTAAAACAGTTAATGTATCGGATACACCATGATGAAGGTATTTGATGGGCATAACGATGTACTGGCCCGTATGTGGCTCAGTAATGCGCCAGATCCTGTTGCTGCATTTTTAGAGACTGGATTACCCGGACATCTCGATCTTAAACGCTGTCAGGCCAGCCCTTTTGCAGGTGGGCTGTTTGCACTGTTTGTACCACCTTTCGATTACGTACAAAAGCATCATCCTGATAAGCTCAAACATACGCAGCAAACGGCTTTTGATGCAACAGAGATCAGTGACATTATAGAGACTCAGCTGAGCTACATTGAACAGCTTGCCGCGCGCTCTTCAGGGCAAATTCAGATTTGTGGTGATGTGCCTGCTATTCGTAATGCCTTAGAGCAGAATCAATTGGCAGTCGTGATTCATATGGAAGGCGCTGATGTTTTAGATGCCAACTTTGAACGGCTGAATTACTTCTATGCGCGTGGCTTAAGAAGCATTGGGCCACTCTGGAACACGCCCAATCAGTTTGGGCATGGTTTGCAGGCCAACTTTCCACATTCGCCCGATACAGGCGCAGGCTTGACCGAACTGGGCCAAGCACTGATTCAGTACTGTTCAGAACGCCGAATCCTGATTGACGTATCGCACATGAACGAACAGGCCTTTTGGGATACCGCCAAGCTGAGTCAGTTACCCCTGATTGCCACGCATTCCAATGCACATCAGCTCTGTGCGCAAGCACGCAATCTGACCGACCGTCAGCTTAATGCAATCAAAACAAGCCGCGGCTGTGTGGGTGTAAATTTTGATACGGCTTTTTTACGATCTGACGGACAGCGTAACAAGGCAACATCGTTAGATATCATTCTGGATCATATCGAGTATTTGATGCAGCATCTGGGCGAAGACCATGTGGCTTTAGGTTCAGATTTCGATGGCGGATTTATTTCGGATCAGCTTCAAGATGTTAGGGGCTTGACTGCCTTACAACAGGCCTTCGAGACGCGTGGTTACTCAAAGGAACTGCAACATAAATTATGTTTAGATAACTGGCTTAATGCTCTCGATCGCGTCTGGCATGGTGGCAATTCACAGTTAAAGTCAACGCAATAAAAAAAGACGGTACAAGTACCGTCTTTTTTTATTGCAAGTGATTATTGTGCAGTGTAACCACCATCAATGAGCACCGCCTGACCCGTCACGCCTGCGGCTTTATCGCTACACAGGAAAATCGCGTAATTGGCAATTTCTTCAACAGACAGTAAGCGCTTTTGCGGCACCATTGCCAAAATAACATCTTCAAGTGCAGTGGATTCACTCACATTTCGGTTTTTGGCCAGATCGGCAATTTGCCCTCGCACCAGTGGCGTGTCGACATAGCCTGGGCATAAAGCATTTACCGTAATACCCTCTTTGGCAGCTTCCAGCGCAGCGACTTTCGTCAGCCCGATCACGCCGTGTTTGGCACTGTTGTAGCCCGCTTTACCTGCAAAACCAATCACACCATTAATAGACGCCATATTGATAATGCGCCCCGATTGCTGCGCTTTCATGATCGGGAAAACATGCTTGATTCCGATAAAAGCACCCGTCAGCATGACACCAACCAGCTTTTGAAACACATCGGTTGGGAAGTCTTCAATGGCTGCAACATGCTGAAAGCCAGCATTGTTAATCAAAATATCAATGGTTCCAAACTCGCTTTTGGTCTGTTGCAGCGCAGCTTGGAATGCGGCTTCGTCGGTAACGTCACAAGGTGCAGCCAGTGCTTCAAATCCTTCACTTTTAAGCTGCTGCACAGCCTCATCACACTTTTGTACATTGACATCTGATAAAACGACTTTTGCACCTTCTTGGGCAAATTTCTTTGCAATTTCCAGCCCTATACCACTGGCAGAACCTGTAATAAACGCAACTTTTGCTTCGAGTTGTTGAGTCACTTGCGCTCTCCTATTTTTCATGCGGTAAGTGGTGTACAACGCACAACGATTACGCGTGTACACCTTTAATATGAGTTAGACAATACCGAACCATGTAAATGCGGCAATCACCACAAATACGGCCATGGTTTTGATTATCGTGACTGCAAAAATATCTTTATACGATTGCTTATGTGTTAATCCCGTCACGGCCAACAAGGTAATGACAGCGCCATTGTGCGGTAACGTATCCATACCACCCGATGCCATGGCTACCACGCGGTGCATCACTTCAGGCGGTATGCCCGCAGCCAAGATCGCAGCGTTGTATTGTTCGGCCATTGCACTGAGCGCAATACTCATACCGCCCGATGCAGATCCGGTAATCCCGGCCAGCGTGGTGGTGGTAATCGCGCCATTGACCAATGGATTGGTAAAGGTATTACTCAAGGCATGGCTAATTAATGCAAAACCCGGCAAGGCTGCAATAATGGCACCGAATCCGTACTCCGATGCGGTATTCATGACCGCAAGCAAAGACCCGCCGATACTGGCATTGACGCCCTCTTTAAACTGACTTACCACACGCTGATAATCAAACAGAACGGCCGCGATAATCCCGACGATGAGTGCCAGACCAACAGCCCAGATGGCACCAGTTTTTGCAACATCGACCGTGTAATTTGCAAGGCCAATCGCGTTGAAATCGAATCCGTTGGGATACCATGTTTTGATGGCACCCGACAAATACTTGTTCATGACTGCAACCAAAATCAGGGGGACAAATGCCAATAATTGACGCCCAGCCGAGCCATTATTTTTAGCATCGACCACGGTGCTTGCCGCCACTAGATCTGCTTGATCAAAACCGGCATAGCCTTCACCTGCTTTTGCAGCCACACGGCGACGCCACTCCAGATAAGCCAAACCCATGCACAATACAAAAATTGCCCCGATAATGCCCAAGAATGGCGCGGCATAAATATTGGTTCCAAAAAATGTGGTTGGAATTACGTTTTGAATTTGGGGCGTTCCAGGCAATGCATCCATGGTAAACGTAAATGCACCGAGTGCAATGGTTCCCGGAATCAGACGCTTTGGAATATTGGCCTGCTGAAATAACTGATTGGCAAACGGATAAATCGCAAATACTGCCACAAACAAGCTCACACCGCTGTAGGTCAGAATTGCACCGAGTAATACCACCGTCAAAATGGCTTTTTTAGCCCCAATC
Source organism: Acinetobacter soli (assembly GCF_000760595.1). Lineage (GTDB taxonomy): Bacteria > Pseudomonadota > Gammaproteobacteria > Pseudomonadales > Moraxellaceae > Acinetobacter > Acinetobacter soli. The sequence goes on from NZ_BBNM01000001.1 coordinate 229,289, forward strand.
AAGTTCACAATGGTTTTGGCAATCGACTCTGCAATACCAGACATTTCGACCACTTTTCCGAAAATTGCACCAAGCAAAAATACTAAAAAGTAATCTTTAATAAAATTAACCATTTTGGGCATAAATACGCCCGAATAAAATGGTAAAACATTGGCTGGATTGATCAGCATCACCGCTAATAAGGCACATAGCGGTGCCATTAAAATGACTGAGAAGCCGCGATAGGCTGTATACATCAACAGTCCTAACGACAGCAAAATGACAAATAATTCCCACATATTCTTTTACTCCATTACCAAGAATACATCTCAGGTACAGCCCCCATATCTTGCCTAAACGTGGGTTTTGGCCGACCTCATCCTTGTCTCGACACAATTGCTTAAAATAAAAAGCAATCATTAAAATATAAAACCGCTTTAATTTTTTAAAATATCAACAAAAAGAAAAAATACAAGAAGATTAATTTTAATTTATTAATTAATAAATTTATATCATTAAAAATCATAGTTTTAATATTATAAAAAACAATATTCCTATTTATTTATAAAACAAATTGTTTATTTTAAAAAACTCATTAATCATTTTAATAAATAAATGTCGCATTATTTTAATATGAATCTATTTCAAAAAAATCTTAACGTTTTAGATCCCTTAAAACGGATCAACACGATACACTGGTTTTACAAAAATAACCGTATAAAACTTGATAAATTCCATATAATTACATAACAAAAATCAAAAAATCGATCAGGATGACCTCGCATGACCCTCAAGCAACTGAAAGCATTTTTGGTACTCGCAAGAACGTTGAATTACGCCAGTGCCTCAACTGAGCTACATTTGAGTCAGTCAGCATTGAGCTTAAGCATTAAATCTCTCGAAGAAGAACTGGGCGGAAAGCTGTTTAAGCGCAATACCCGACGTGTCGAGCTGACCCAAGAAGGCCTCTCCTTGATTCCATTTGCACGTAAATTGCTGGCCAACTGGGAAGACATGGAAAAAGACGTCAAACAGCGTTTTAAATTACACCGTGGCACACTCAGCATCGCCTCTATGCCCTTTGTGACCCATGCTATTTTGCCTGAGGTGATCAAGATTTTTTCCAGTGAACATCCGAATCTCAGTTTTTCCATTCACGATATTCCCAACGAACGAATTATTGAAAATGTTCTGGATGGTATATTCGAACTGGGTATTTGTTTTGAGCCTGTGATGAACGAACAGCTTGAATTTAAACCACTCTTCGATGAAGACTTTTTGGCACTCGTGCCTAAGCATCATCCATTGGCTCAGCAAAATAGCGTACAGTGGTCTGAATTATATGCCTGCCCGTTTGTGACGCTACAACATCCATCGATTGTGCGGCATCTGCTCGAACAAAATGCACAACAACACGGCTTAATTTTAGATTTGAAAGTTGAGTGCCATCAAATCAGTACCCTCTCAAGTTTGGTCGCACTCGATATAGGAGTCAGTGCCATTCCGCGTCATTTTCAAAATTTTATCGATAAAGAACACAATGTCTTACTTGAAATCGAAAACAGCGATGTGCATCAGGCGGTCGGGATTGTCTATAAAAAAGATGGTGAACTCTCCAATGTCTCGTTACAGTTTATTGAAGCGCTCACACGTTTTCCTTATGCCTCGATTTTAAAAAGCGCCTGATGATGGGCTTTTCATGATGTATCCAGCTTTGTCCTTTGATTTGCGATTGTCGTTATCACATTGTCTTTGATTGTTAAATCAGCATCATTAATAAGTTTTCCTCATTAAACCTTTAAAATTTTCAACTTCTTTAAGCAAGTTGCAAATGCTAAAACTAAAAATAAGGGATTATGAGTAAAGACAATGAATAAAGTTTATTCAAGTGCAGCCGATGCACTTCAGGACATCGTCAAAGATCATCAAACCATTGCAGTTGGTGGTTTTGGTTTATGTGGCATACCAGAAGCATTAATCAATGCGCTCAAAGATACGCAAGTGAAGCACCTCACCTGTATTTCTAACAATGCGGGTGTCGACGATTTTGGCTTAGGGTTATTACTGCAAACCCGTCAAATCAAAAAAATGATTTCTTCGTATGTGGGTGAAAATAAAGAGTTCGAACGTCAGTATCTCAATGGTGAACTTGAGGTCGAACTTACCCCTCAAGGCACGCTGGCCGAAAAATTGCGTGCCGGTGGCTCAGGCATTCCTGCATTTTATACCCAAACCGGTGTCGGTACGCTCATTGCAGAAGGTAAAGAGCAACGTGAATTTGAAGGCAAAACTTATATTTTAGAGCCATCTCTCACTGCCGATATCGCACTGGTGAAAGCCTACAAGGCCGATAAAGCCGGCAACCTAATCTTTCGTAAAACGGCTCGAAACTTCAATCCCGAATGTGCAATGGCTGGCAAAATCACCGTCGCCGAAGTCGAGGAAATTGTCGAGACCGGTACATTAGATCCAGATGACATCCATTTGGCCGGTATTTTTGTCAATCGCGTGGTGCTCAATGCGACCCCGGAAAAGCGGATTGAACAAAAAACCCTAAAAGCACAGGAAGCATAATCATGGCATGGACCCGCGAGCAAATGGCACAACGTGCCGCAAAAGAGTTACAAGACGGATTTTATGTAAATTTAGGCATTGGTTTACCCACTTTGGTGGCCAATTATATTCCAGAAGATGTTGAAGTCTGGTTGCAATCGGAAAATGGCTTACTCGGTATTGGTGAGTTTCCAACAGAAGACAGCGTCGATGCCGATTTAATCAATGCAGGTAAACAAACCGTGACTGCCCGATCCGGCGCAGCGTTTTTTTCGAGCAGTGAATCCTTCGGCATGATTCGAGGTGGTCATGTGAATATCGCTATTCTGGGCGCGATGGAAGTTTCTGAGCAAGGCGATTTAGCGAACTGGATGATTCCCGGCAAAAAAGTCAAAGGTATGGGTGGTGCCATGGATTTGGTGGTCGGTGTACAGCGTGTTGTGGTGCTGATGGAGCACTGCGCAAAAGATGGTTCACCTAAAATTGTGCCAACCTGCAACTTGCCACTCACAGGTCAGCGCGTCGTGCATCGTATTATCACCGATATGGGTGTGATGGATGTAGTCGACGGTGGGATTGAACTGATTGAACTGGCCGACGGCGTTGGCTTCGAAGACATTCAGGCCGCAACAGGTGTAACGCTACGCAATACAGCACCCGCTTAAGCGATGTTGCTGATGATAAAAAACCGGTTCCATGACGGAATTTTAAAATAAAAAACCGAATCGGCAGCCCTATGCCGATTCGGTGTATCTATCTAAAACGACAAAATGGATGTTGATTATGGATAAACAACCCGCTCTATTGGAGCGTTTTGCACTAAAAGTCAGTAACTGGTCTGAAAAATGGTTCCCCGATTCCTACATTTTTGCCTTATTGGGCGTGATTATTGTCTCAGTGGCTGCCATTTTTATTGGTGCACCAGTTAAAGATGTGGCTGGTGCTTTTGGAAACGGTTTTTGGAGCCTAATCCCCTTTACACTGCAAATGACCATGCTGATTATTGTCGGTTATGTGGTGTCGGTGTCGGCACCGGTTAAAAAACTGATTTATAAAATGGCCCGAATTCCACATTCAGGCCGTAGTGCAATTGTGCTGGTCGCGACAGTTAGCTTACTGGTGTCGTTGGTCAACTGGGCGATCAGTACCATTTTGACGGCCTTACTGGTGATTGCACTGGCCAAGCGTAAAGAACTCAATATGGATTATCGCGCTGCTGCGGCTGCTGCAATCATTGGGATGGGTGCCACATGGGCATTGGGAATTAGCTCATCTGCCGCACAGCTTCAAGCCAACAAGGCCAGTCTGCCAGAATCGATTTATAATCTAACCGGCGTTATTCCATTTACCGAAACCATTTTTTTGTGGCAATCTTTAGTCATGACACTGGTACTGGTGATAGTTTCGATCGTGATTGCCTACTGGTCGGCGCCAAAAGGGCAAAACGTCAAAACGATGCAAGATTTCCAGCTTGATTTTGACGAAGATGAACAAGTCGAGGAGAAATCTAATCGTCCAGGAGACTGGCTCGAAAACTCTCCAATCTTAACCATTTTGGTGGTAGTACTCGGCTTAATCTGGATGGCTCTTGAGTTTTCTAAAAACAATCCGATTATTGCCATTTCCAGCCTGAACACCTACAACTTTATTTTTCTGATGCTCGGCCTTGCTCTGCATCGCACACCACGCAACTTTTTAAATGCCGTGAGTAAAGCTGTACCTGCGGTTTCGGGTGTACTGATTCAATTTCCGCTTTACGGCAGTATTGCCTTTATTATGACCCAAGCAGTGAATGCGCAAGATTTTTCATTGTCGCATTATATTGCCGAGTTTTTTGTCTCGATTGCCTCGCATGATACCTTTGCTGTGGTGATGGGAATCTACTCGGCTATTTTGGGATTTTTTGTACCCTCTGGTGGCGGCAAATGGATCATTGAAGCGCCGTATGTCATGCAGGCTGCGATCGACTTAAAGTACCATTTAGGTTGGTCGGTACAAATCTACAATGCAGCCGAGGCCTTACCAAACTTAATCAATCCATTTTTTATGCTGCCCATGTTGGGAATCTTGAAACTCAAAGCCAAAGACGTGATTGGATTTACCGTGACTCAACTGGTGGTACATTTGCCTTTGGTGATGTTTTTACTTTGGATCTTGGGCAAAACCCTGACCTACAGCCCTCCCGTATTTTAAATTTTCATGATGGGTTTGATGGCGCTCTGTCAAACCCCAAAAGAAGGAATTGAACATGTCAAAAGTCATCATTGCAGCAGCCACTCGAACCCCGATGGGAAGTTTTCAAGGCAGTCTCTCCGATTTGCAGGCCCCCGATTTAGGTGCCGTGGTTATTCGACGCGTGGTTGAACAGACTCAGCTTCCAGTCGATGATATTAATGAAGTAATTATGGGCTGCGTGCTACCTGCCGGATTAAAGCAAGGCCCTGCACGACAGGCGATGCGTAAAGCCGGACTGCCCGATCATGTGGGTGCGACCACCATTAATAAAGTCTGTGGTTCAGGTATGAAAGCTGCAATGTTTGCAGCCGACGCCATTCAAGCCGGCAGTATTTCGATTGCGGTAGTGGGCGGTATGGAATCGATGACCAATGCGCCATATCTGTTGCCTAAAGCGCGTTCGGGTTATCGTATGGGCCATGGTCAGGTGCTTGACCATATGTTTTTAGATGGTCTTGAAGATGCCTACACTGGCCGCGCGATGGGTTCTTATGCGCAGGAAATGGCCGATCAGAAAAACTACACTCGTGAAGCCATGGATGCCTTTGCCATTCGGTCTTTAACGCGGGCACAAACAGCCATTGCCGAAGGATATTTTGACGCTGAAATTACGCCTGTGACTGTTCAAACACGTAAAGGTGACATCACCGTTGTACATGATGAAAATCCGGGCAATGCCAAAATTGACAAAATACCAAGCTTAAAACCAGCTTTTGCCAAAGATGGAACAGTGACTGCCGCCAATTCTAGTTCAATTAGTGATGGCGCCTCTGCACTGCTGATTGTGTCCGAACAAGAAGCCAAAACGCGTCAGTTGCCTCAATTGGCCGAAATTAAGGGTTACGTCTCGAATTCACAGCGCCCTGAAGAGTTTACGATCGCACCAGTGGGTGCAATTGAAAAGTTACTGAAAAAAGTCGGTTGGTCGGCTGAGGAAGTCGACCTTTGGGAGATCAATGAAGCTTTTGCGATGGTCACCATGGCAGCCATTGATGCCTTTGCGCTTGATCCTGAAAAAGTCAATATTCATGGTGGTGCCTGCGCCTTGGGGCATCCACTTGGATCTTCCGGCTCACGTATTATTGTAACGCTAATTCATGCACTCAAACGTCTGAACAAGCGTAAAGGTGTTGCGGCGCTGTGTATTGGTGGCGGAGAAGCCACCGCTATTGCCATTGAACTGATTGACTAAATCTCGATACTCGGGGGCTGCCTATAGCATCTCCCGAGTGTTTAAATAATCACATCGGCTATTTAAAAGACAGCGTTTTAAGAAGTCGCGATGATTTCCGCGATCTTTTCATCTGCCTTCAAGGTTTTTCCAGTTTGAGCCAGATGTTGCAGTGTACCAGCTTGATGTGCCGTTACTTGAATCTCCATTTTCATGGCTTCCATAATCGCAATCACCTCACCTTTTGCAACCTGCGCACCTTCTACAACTTTCCATGTAGTAATGACCCCATTAATCGGTGCAATCACATCATTTGGGCTGCTGCTTTGTTCAACTAGATTTTCACGACTCGGTTGAGACTGGGCTGCAAAGCCGCTAAACACGCCAACCGGTAAGCCCACGCGGTGTAACTTACCATCAATTTCCAGCATAAAATGCTGTACACCACTTTGACTGCTCAGCGAACTGCGCGGTGCAACATCAAAGTTATGCTGAAAGTCCTGTTCAATCCAGCGCGTATGCACCTGAAAATTTTCAGTGAAATCCGGTTGTGTCAGTACTGCTCGATGAAATGGCAACACCGATGCAACGCCTTCAATTTCAAAAGTCGCAAGTGCTCGTCGGGCACGTTGTAATGCAATCTCTCGGGTTGGGCCGTATACAATCAGCTTGGCCATCAGTGAGTCGAAATGACTAGACACCAGACTGCCCGAGAGCACACCAGTATCGAGACGCACTCCCAGACCAAAAGGTGCGGTAAATTTTTCGATAAGCCCAAAAGCTGGAATAAAGCCGCGCGCCGGATCTTCAGCATTAATTCGAAACTCGATTGCATGACCTTGAGGTTGTGGTGTCTCTTGAATACTTAAAGGCCGACCCAATGCAATCTGGATTTGTTCACAAACCAGATCGATGCCTGAGATCATTTCCGTGACCGGATGTTCAACCTGTAAGCGGGTGTTTACTTCCAAGAAAGATAATTTGCCATCTCGACTCAGTAAATATTCGACCGTTCCCGCACCCACATATTGCGCAGCTCGGCAAATATTGGTCGATGAGCTAAGAATTTGTTGATGTATATGTTCATCGATAAACGGTGCAGGTGCCTCCTCCACCAATTTTTGATTGCGTCGCTGTAATGAACAATCACGGGTTCCCACCACTACGACATGACCATGCTGATCGGCGATAATCTGCGCTTCCAGATGACGGGGTTTATCCAGATATTGCTCGACAAAACATTCACCACGACCAAATGCAGCAATGGCTTCACGTACCGCAGACTCATACAACGCTTCAACTTCTTCGAGCTGCCATGCCACTTTCAAACCGCGGCCACCGCCACCAAATGCGGCCTTAATGGCCATAGGTAAGCCATAGGTTTGAGCAAATTCAAGTGCCTCTTGGGCATTGTTTAAGGGCTGAGCTGTACCATGAACCAACGGAGCACCCACCGATGCCGCAATTTTTCTGGCTTCGATCTTATCGCCTAACTTTTCAATACTTTCTGGCGAAGGTCCAATCCAGATCAGGCCGGCATCTAACACAGCCTGCGCAAATTCGGCACGCTCAGATAAAAAGCCATAGCCGGGATGGATCATGGTGGCTTGAGCATTTTGTGCAATTTCAATCAAACGCGGAATATTCAGGTAAGTCTCTTTGGCGGTAACGCCAGACAATGCCCATGCCTCATCGGCATATTGAACATGCAAACTGTCAATATCATCATCGGCATACACCGCAATAGATGGAATGTTTAAATCTTTACATGCCTGAATGACACGTACTGCAATCTCACCACGGTTGGCAATTAAAATTTTATGTTGTTTGTCCATTATCTATTTACTCGGCGTCCAAATCTAAAACATGTGTAAATTGGCGAAACTGAATGAAAGCACCCGGCGGAATTTGCGCAACTTTATTCAGATCGTGTGTGGCAACAGCCGCCAATACCGGATAACCGCCAGTCAAAGGGTGATCATTCATAAACAAAACGGGCTGACCATTGGGCGGGATTTGTAAAGCACCTGTACAGGTTCCCTCGCTGGGTAGCTCTTGCTGAATCTGTCGCTTTAATCCATGTGGTGCCTTTAAACGTAATCCCACGCGGTTGCTTTCGTGTGTGACCTGCCATTGCTGCTTAAAAAACTGCTGAATACTTTCCGGTTCAAACCAGTCGGTGCGTGGCCCTAAAACCACATCGATTTCGATAACTTCACCGACTTTCGCTAGCTGATCTGGTGCCTGCGCATAAAGTTCAACTGCACTTACAGCAGCGTTACCCACACAGATCAGGTCATGTACCTGTAAAGGGGCTGGCCCTAACTCAGCCAAAGTATCGTAACTTGCGCTTCCTAATGCGTGTGCAGTGGCAACGCCACCACGCACGGCAAGATAGTTGCGTATTCCAGCCTGTGGTGGATCGATCTGAAGCATGTCTTCTGGATCAAGTGCCAATGCGGTATAACCAGAAACACGACTACGCACCGCATTTCGATCAATCACCCAAATATTGCTCTGTGCCCCTGTCACAGCGACAACAGTGGGTGCTAATACTTTGAATTTTACTCCACCGTTGAGCACCTCAAGTGCCGCCGCATCTGGGCGATTACCCACAATCTGATTAGCCAAATGATAAGCAGCACGGTCCATAGCGCCTGCCGCGCCTACGCCCATGGCGGCGACGTGCTTGCGGCCTTCGTCTTGAATCAGGGTTTGCAGGCCTGCCTGTAATACCTCTAAAACAGGCGAAAGCTCAGACTGTGCGATATCAGCCGTTTTAAGCTCCACATCATGTACAGCCACATGGGTTGGCCGATGCGTCACATCGATAAAACGGACCTGATCGCCGGGCAGTAATAATGCCGGATGCTCGCGTGTCAGATCCCACATTTTGCAGGTGGTTTGCCCAATGAGTTGCCAACCGCCGGGACTATCTTTGGGATAAATCCCAGAATATTCACCTGCCAATGCCACCGAACCGGATTGGATTTTTTTACGTGGTGAATCCAGTCGCGGTACGCTACCAAAGGGCTGGTCTGCACGACTTAAATAACCAAAGCCGGGTGCAAAACCAATAAATGCGACCTGCCACGGCGCTTGAGTATGCCGCTCAATCACTTCTTTTACTGATAAGTTGAGCAGTTCAGCGACATGCGGTAAATCAGGCCCGTCATAGCAAACTTCTATCTCGATATGACGATGATTTGACTGCGTATCGGCACTTGGTTTTTGTGCTTTAATCCAATGGATGAGTGCTTTGGCAGTGATTTGAAGCGGATTGAAATACACTAAAATGGTCGCTGCGGCAGGTACCATTTCACGTATATGCGGATGCGCGGCGTCTCGCAAATGTCGATACAACTGCATGGTGTGTTGTAAATCACCCAGTTCGATTAGAAAACTGTCGCTATTTACAGATAAAAATCGCATCTCGAAGTTCTCCTTGCCCTTAGCGCATCCATGCCCGATCTGGCACATCGGTGATCAGCATATGTCCCGGCGCGTGACTGATCGCAAACGGAATTTTTGATTGCATGACAGCAGCTTGTGGCGTCACACCGCATGCCCAAAAGACCGGAATTTCATCGCTTAATATGCGAGGTGCATCGCCAAAATCTGGACAATTCAGATCTGAAATTCCCAAGCTTTCTGGGTGGCCAATATGCACTGGCGCCCCATGAACATTGGGCATTTTTGCAGTAATTTGTACGGCCTGACTCACTTGTGATGCTTTAATTGGACGCATAGAGACGACCAATCGACCTGAAATTCGTCCTGCGGGAACACATTCAATATCGGTGAGGTACATCGGAACATTTCGTTGGTCTTGAATATGACGGACTTCAATACCAGCCTCTATCAGTGCTGTTTCGAAGGAGAAACTGCATCCAATTAAAAACGTCACCAAGTCGTTGTGCTGATTCCAAATAGATGTGGCATCGGTAACTTCATCGGTACATTGACCGTGTTCCCAAATTCGATACCGCGGAAAGTCGGTGCGAATATCATGGCCAGGTTCTTGAATGAGTTTGCTTTGAAACTGGCCAGCTTCAATTACATCAAGTACAGGGCAGCTTTGTGGATTGCGCTGGCTATACAGTAAAAAGTCATAGGCCCATGCCTTGGGAACCGAAATCATGTTGACCTGCGTTAGGCCCGCCGCCAAGCCAGCCGTCGGGAGGTCAAAGCCATTACGAATGTCATAGCGTGCTTGCTTTGCAGCATAAAGCGCTTCGCCATGGGCAAATTGTAGCTGATTCATTTAAGTGCCCTCACAAAATGAGCGGATCTCGATACCCTCTTGAATCAAGGCCTCACGTATGGCTGCTGCCATCGACAATGCGCCCTCGGTATCGCCGTGCAAGCAAATACTCTGTGCATCGATTGGTGTAAATTGACCATCAATTGAGACAACACCTCCCTCTTTGAGCATACTCACAACACGTTGTGCCACAAAGTCGGCATCATGCAGCACCGCGCCAGGCAACCGACGCGATACCAATGATCCATCAGCATTGTACGCACGGTCTGCAAAGGCTTCGGCCACCACCTGAAGGCCTTGCTGCTGGGCATATTTAATCAAGCTTGAACCAGCAAGTGCCACCAACGTCAGGTCTGAATCCATCTTTTTGATTGCATCAATCACGGCTCTGGCCTGCTCCAGATCTGTGGCAATGGTGTTGTACAGCGCGCCATGTGGCTTTACATATTTCACTTCGGTGCCTGCCGCTTTGGCTAAACCTTGCAAGGCCGCAATCTGATACATCACATCAGTCATGAGTTCATCGTAAGAAAGCTGCATATTACGGCGCCCGAAACCGACCAGATCTGGATAAGACACATGTGCCCCGACCGTCACCTGTAGCTGTGCTGCCTGTTTCAAGGTATTAAAAATACCCAGCGGATCACCGGCATGGAAACCACAGGCAATATTGGCGCTGCTGACAATAGGTAGAATCTGTGCATCATTCCCCATGCTCCAAGATCCGTAGCTTTCACCTAAATCACTATTCAAATCGATACGCATATGGGAATGTCCTATAGAGTTTTGAGGTAATTAAAAATCGTGTTAAACGATACATAACCCATGTACCACGTAAGCAAGCAGGTCAGTACGCCTAAAACGGTCAGCCACATTGGGTAGTTGTAGCCGCCGAGCATATCTTTACGGCATGCGGCAACATATACAAAGATAGTCAGACCAATCGGTAGAACCAGACCGTTTAAACCGCCGACAAATACCAATAGGCTCGCTGGCGTTGCGCCAATCAAGACATAGAGCAACAATGCAAGCGCAATAAAAATAATGGTACAAAAGTTACGCTGCTTGAGATCAAGGTCTTTTTTAAATGCTGTAAAGAACGAAACTGAAGTGTAAGCTGCACCAATTGAGCTACTGATACCGGCTGCCCAAAAAATGAGGCCAAACAGTTTAAATCCGAACTCACCGGCAGCATATTGAAAGGCTTGAGCGGCTGGGTTGGCATTATGAGAAGCCAGATCAATGGTTGCACCACTGACCACTACACCTAAAATTGCCAAGAACAATACATAGCGCATTACGCCAACCACCACAATGCCTTTGGTTGCAGCACGTGAGACTTCTGCAATATGCTCAGGGCCCACGGCACCTTTATCGAGTAATCGGTGCGCACCGGCATAGCAGATGTAGCCACCGACTGTTCCGCCTACAATGGTAGTAATACTGGCAAAGTCGACATGGCTTGGCAAAATCGTTTGATGAAATGCATCGGCCATTGGCGGTGCCACAATAAAAGCCACCACGACAATAATCGCGATTTTTAAAATACCCAGAATGATCATGCTCTTATCGACCACCAAACTGGCTTTACGCGATGCAAAAATCATAATTGCCATAGCACCACTAATGACGCCGCCCCATTTGGTATCGAGTCCAAACAAGGCATTTAATCCGAGCGCCGCCCCTGCAATATTACCGATATTGAAAAAGAATCCTCCAAAAATAACCAGCACTGCAAGTACATAGCCACTTCCGGGCAACGCAATATTGGCAATGTCTGGAGCACGCTTTTGTGTTAGTGTGACCACGCGCCAGATATTTTGCTGTACCACATAATCAATAATAATCGAGAGTAAAATACCAAACCCGAATGCAGCGCCCATTTTGACGGTAAATGTTGCAGTTTGGGTGAGAAAACCTGGCCCCATGGCTGACGTTGCCATTAAGAAAATCGAGGCAACAATCGCCCACTGCCGTTCACTAAAAAATGTCTTTTTGTCCATAAAATTTATTCGCTCTTTGCTTAGCCTGAGGAGGAATCACGTTGCCCTGAGCAAGAAACAGATTTTAGTTTCTTCACTAATATTGGCGCTTATTTACTTAAACACAGCAGACAGGATTGGAACAATATTTACACAGTAGGAAAGATAAAAAATAACTTATTCATTTATATGGTTTTTTTGACTTAAAAATGATTAATAATTTTTGCTTATCGATATCGATTAGCTACGGTTATATCTAAAAAAATAAATATTAAAAATCAGTACTTTAATAGTGCATACTGCACTTATATGACGCACTTTTTTGCGCTGATCTGGACACATCCAAATGAGTTCATTTAAGAACTCATCTTAATCAAATGCAGAGCGGTTGAGCGTGTATTTAACGATAATCATCGCCATCAAACTGGTTATTGAGCTTACGCAGTGAGTGCTGTGCAATCTGCTGCGCAATTTTCGACAAACTTTGTTTTACCAGATCATCTTTACCCGCAATATACACACAGGAAAAACGAAATGGCTTTAATACCAAATCAGAGGGCAAAATCTGTAACCGTTTTTCACGTAGTTCGTGAATCACCGATAAATGTGGAATAATCCCAATTCCCATACCTTCTTCGGTCATTTTAATTAAAGTGGCTAAGGAGTAACTGGTAATGGTTTTAGGTTCTTTTAAGCTGTGCTGCATCAGCTGATTTTTTAAATCCATATAGGGATAGGTCATTTTGGGATAAGTCAAAATGGTGCTATTGGACACATCCTTGAGAGTAAGCTGACGCTCTAAAAAGCGTTTGTGGAAACGTGGTGCAATTAAAAAACTGTGTTGAAACTGACATAGTGGTATTTCTACACAATCAAAATTACAGCTTGATTCAAGTAAAAACGCCATATCCAGTTCGCCCGCTTCCACCGCTTGTTTGAGCATGGGGGTAATATTAATCACAATATCGAAAGTTACAGCAGGATACTCTTGTTGCACTTGCTCGATAAAATCGACCAGCCAAGTGTGTACAATCGTTTCTGCAACACCCAAGCGAATGGTGGCCTGAAGTGCCGTTTTTTCAGACAATGCTTTGAGTAACTCATGATTGAGTTGAATATATTTTTCTGCGTAGGCGTAAACGATTTGGCCTTTTTCGGTCAATTGCAAGCTGCGTGATGTCCGCTCTAAAAGCTTGACTCCAAGTTCTTGCTCAAAGGTATTTAAACGCTGAGACACCGCAGGTTGTGTGGTATTAAGTTTAACTGCGGCTTTATTAAAACTATTTAAACGGGCCACCCAATAAAAATTTTCAATACTTTTAAAGTTCATTAGCTAAACCCGTACACCACGATGTGACTTAAGGATTAGCATCATATCTGAATTATCCTGTTCTTTTCTATTTTTAAATGAATTAACACCCGACGCATAAAGCACCCTTTTTAGGTGCTTTATGCTCAAATAACGCTCACAAGGTCGATACTTAATATTGGAGTTGCCCCGGTACCCAGTTGGTTCCAGCCAATGGCACACGTGCCATGGCAGCGGCTTCTACTGTTAGGGCAACCAGATCTTCTGGATCGAGGTTATGTAGATGTGATTTACCACAAGCACGCGCCATGGTTTGAGCTTCCAAAACCAATACGCGCAAATAGTTGGCTAAATGTCGACCACCCTCAATTGGATCTAGACGATTGGCAAGTTCTGGATCTTGGGTGGTAATTCCGGCAGGGTCACGGCCATTTTGCCAATCGTCATAATAGCCTGATGCCGAACCGATTTTTTTTAGCTCATCATCAAGGCGTGGATGGTTATCCCCCAAAGCAATCAAGGCAGCAGTACCAATTGCGACTGCATCGGCACCGAGTGCCATCGCTTTTGCCACATCTGCACCAGTGCGGATACCGCCAGAGACAATCAGTTGTACTTTACGGTGCATGCCCATTTCCTGTAGAGCCTGAATCGCTTGGGGAATGGCAGATAAAATCGGAATTCCCACATGCTCAATAAACACTTCTTGAGTCGCGGCTGTTCCGCCTTGCATGCCATCGAGTACAATCACATCTGCTCCTGCCTTAACTGCAAGCTTGACATCATAATAAGGACGACTTGCTCCAATTTTGACATAAATCGGTTTTTCCCAGTCTGTGATCTCGCGGATTTCGGCAATTTTGATGGCCAAATCATCTGGCCCAGTCCAGTCTGGATGTCGGCAGGCGCTTCGTTGATCGACGCCAACAGGCAAAGTGCGCATTCCCGCCACACGCTCTGTCACTTTCATTCCGAGCAGCATACCGCCCCCCCCAGGTTTGGCCCCTTGCCCCAAGACAATCTCAATGGCATCGGCTTTACGTAAATCGTCTGGGTTCATACCATAGCGCGATGGCAAGTATTGATATACCAGCGTTTCGGAATGCCCACGCTCTTCGGGGGTCATCCCGCCATCACCTGTGGTAGTAGACGTACCGACCATACTCGCGCCACGGCCTAAAGACTCCTTGGCATTGGCAGATAACGCACCGAAGCTCATTCCTGCAATAGTCACAGGAATTTTCAGATGAATCGGTTTTTTGGCAAAACGTGTGCCTAAAACCACATCGGTACCACATTTTTCTCGATACCCTTCTAGCGGATAACGAGACATACTCGCACCCAGCAATAATAAATCATCAAAATGTGGCAGATGACGTTTGGTACCACCACCGCGAATATCATAGATTCCGGTCGCGGCAGCACGTTGAATTTCCTGAATGGTCAAACGATCAAACGTAGCCGATTCACGTAGTACTGGTTCAAATTGAGTAGCTGATTGTGTCATGGTTATTTCTCCGATCTACGTTTGATCTTAGTAAGCAGATGCATTGTCTACTTTGAAGTTATAAAGTTGGCGGGCTGAGCCATAGCGTTTAAACGAGGTTGGGGATTCGTTAAAACCAGCTTTGGCCAGCAGCTCCGCCAATTCGGCAAGATGTTCAGCACGCATTTCTTTTTCAATGCAGTCTGAACCTAAAGATTTTACGGCACCTTTCACATAGATACGGGTTTCATAAAGAGAGTCGCCCAGTGCATCACCTGCATCACCACAGACGACCAAACGGCCCGCTTGCCCCATAAAGCAGCTCATATGACCGATATTGCCTCCCACGACAATATCTACACCTTTCATAGAAATACCACAGCGTGCGCCTGCATCCCCTTCAATCACCAGCAATCCTCCATGTGCAGTTGCACCCGCAGCCTGAGAGGCATTGCCCTTGATACGCACAGAGCCGGACATCATGTTTTCTGCAACGCCTACCCCAACGTTACCATTTACGACAATATCCGCTTCCTGATTCATGCCTGCACAATAATACCCTGCATGACCATCGATGGTGACCGAAATCGGAGCTTTAATCCCCACCGCTATATTATGTATACCCGCAGGGTTTTTAACCGTCCACTGTGCAATTTCATTGACCAGATCCTTGCTATGCAATGCCTGATTGAGATCGCGTACGCTATCTAGATTTAAATCGTAAGTATCTTTTAAAAGTGTTTGCTCAATTTTGTCTGCCAATACTGTGCTGTTCATACTGCTGCTCCTGATTTTTTAACCGTTTAACTTATGCCGCTGCGTTCGTTTTGGCTGACGAACGCTCCCATACATACAAGGTGGCTGGTTCGGGTTCCCACACTTTGGCTTGATCGATATTGGGTAAAGAAACCAATGCCTGATACTCAGAGGCCATCGCAACGTAATCTTCGGTTTCGGCCAGTACAGCAGGTTTGCATGCAATCGGATCGCGAATAACAGCAAAGCCATCACGGGTTCCAATCGCAAAGGTAAAGAAACCATCCAGATCATTGAGTGCGTGATTCAACGCCTGTTCCAGATTATCGCCCTGCTGTAAACGCCAAGTGAGATACCCTGCTGCAACTTCGGTATCGTTATCTGTTTCAAAGCTAATACCTTCACGCTTTAACTCTTGACGTAAACGTGCATGATTCGATAACGAGCCGTTGTGAACCAGACATAAATCGGCACCTGTTGAAAATGGATGACTTCCCTCCATGGTTACGGCACTTTCAGTGGCCATACGGGTATGTCCGATAATGTGGCTACCTTTCATGTTGGCAAGGCCAAAGCGTTCAGAAATTTCGACAGGTAAGCCCATGCCTTTTAAAATTTCGATACTTTGTCCAACACTCATGATTTTTAGTTCAGGGGCAATTTCATCGATTGCTGTACGCACTATTTCTTCATCTGCTTCAACTTTTACGACGGCAGCAGTTGCATTTTGAAACCAGTCAAAACCTGTAGATAATTTTGCTTGAAGCTTTTGTGCAAATGCCTGCCAGTTAAACGTTTCATCTGTGGTTTGCAAGGTTAATTTGACCCAGCCGTCTTGAACCTCATCACCATAAATCGCAAAGCCTGCGCTATCGGGACCACGACCGGTCATGGCTTGCAGCATTGGCTCAAACAATTTGCCAAGTTGGGATTCAAGCGCAGGATTTTTAAGATATAAACCAACGATTCCACACATAGGATGTCTCCAAAATTTAATTTTTAATCTGTTTGTTGTTTAAGGCTTTAGAAAAACTCTGTATAGCGCTGAATTTCCCAGTCGGACACATGGCGGCAGTATTCCACCCACTCCATGCTTTTTTGTTCGATAAACTCGTTCACAATTTCAGATCCCATTTTCTGTGCAAACAGTGGATCTGCTTTGAGTGCATCAATGGCTTCTTTAAGCGACTGCGGTAAGGTTTGAATGCCACGTGCTGCAATTTCTTCAAGCCCAAGGCTATATAGATTTTCATTACAGGCCGGTGGTGGCATCAGTTCGCGTTCGATTCCGTCAAGTCCTGCTGCAATAATGGCAGCCGACACCAGATAAGGATTACAGCCTGCATCGGGCAAGCGCAGCTCAATACGACCATACGGAATACGCACCATGGCTGAGCGGTTGTTGCCGCCATATGCAATAAAGGCTGGTGCCCATGTCGCGCCAGAGAGTGAACGACCCACCACGAGGCGTTTATAAGAATTTACCGTTGGTGCGCAAAAAGCACAGAGTGCCGGACCATGTTCAAGCAGACCTGCAATAAAGTGGTAGGCCATTTTTGATAGACCCATTCCACTTGGATCACTGGCATCATGAAAAAGATTGCTATTTTTTTCACTGCCGATCGACAAATGAAAATGCATGCCGTTGCCTGCACGCTTCGGGTCAGGTTTTGGCATAAATGAACAAATCATGCCTAAATCGTTGGCAATTTCACCCGCAGCCATACGGAAAAAGGTAAACATATCTGCCGACTTCATGGCATCTGCATAGGTATAGTTGATTTCAAACTGACCGTTGGCATCTTCATGATCGATCTGATAAATATCAAAACCCACAGGAATGAGAGCTTCAGTTAATCGTTCTAAAAATTCGCGTGAACGAGACAAGCCTTTATAGTCATAACAAGGTTTATCCAGATTATCGGAGTCGTCTACCATTTTGAGTTTGCCGTCTTCGCCACGACGAAACAGGCTAAATTCCGGCTCAAGCCCAGTGTTTAATGTCCAGCCTTGAGCTTTTAGACGCTCGACTTGCTGGCGCAGTACATAACGTGAATCATATGGATGCGGCTTTCCATTCACATACCCTTCACAGACCACCCGTCCGTAACCCGGTTGCCAAGGGACTGGAGTTAAAGTAGATAAATCGCCTTTCACCATAAAGTCAGGACCATGGGGTTGCATTCCCATACCAGAAATAGCAAAACCTGCAAATCCGACACCGTCTTTCTCAATTGCTTTTAAGCCCGAAATCGGGACCGACTTGGTTTTGGCAGCACCATGAATATCAACAAATTGCGCCAAAACATATTTTAAATGATGCTGATCAATGACCTTTTGTACTTCTGGACGGTACATCGGTTGACTGGTCAATTCATAGTGATCAAACATCTCCTTCACGGCTTGCTGCAACATAATTGACATACTCCTAATATGGCAAAACTGTATTTGGCTCAAAAAATGCACGTTCGTTTCTTAAATTGTTTAGCTTTCAATACAAGAAACTTTGTTTCCTATAAAGAAAGCAAATCCCTTGCCAACTTTTAAAAATTTCTTTTGTTTTTGTAATAAACGATCATATACGCTATATATTCCCAATAAGAATATATATTTCACCACAAGATTTTTTAAATGTATTACATCTACTTTTTGTTTTGAGTAAAATTCTCAGTTCATTGTCATCAAAATAGTGCAGAGTTGAACCATAATGAGACACACCAAAAACAGCGTGAAGCTGGAACAATATATTGGTATTCAAATTAAACGACATCGTCAGGAACAAGGCCTCAAACTCTCAGAAGTAGCTCAGATTGCAGGGATTAGTCAGGGCATGCTCAGTAAGATTGAAAATGCACAAGTGTCTACGAGCTTGGAAACCTTGAGCCGCCTGTGCGAAGTACTCGGAATTCCAATGTCGACTTTATTTAGTCAGTACGATCAGCAAGAAAGTCATGCCATGCTGGTTAAATCTGGAGATGGTATGGAGGTGGTACGCCGCGGTACTGAAAAAGGCCATACTTATCGTTTATTAACGCATTCTAGAGGCCCAAGAAAGAACTTTGAGGCGTATCTGGTGAGTATGGATGATGCCAGTGAAGAATTCCCGACCTTCGCTCATCCAGGCACAGAAATGCTGTATCTGGTTGAAGGAGAGCTGATTTATCGACATGGACAAGAAGTTTTTCACATGCAACCAGGAGATTGTCTGACTTTGGAAGGTGAAATTCCTCATGGACCAGAAAAACTAGTGCAGGTGCCTATTCGTCTCTTGTCTGTAATGAATTATGGAAGCAGCGAAGAGTAATTGCTCTTCATGAATTGAAGCAATCGTATCTTCTATTTCTTCACCACTTTTCTTGTACTTAGATGACACTGGAAATAGAGATACGATCCAATCTTTAATTAATGCGTTCGGTTAAATTTTTGCAGCAGATAAAGACTAATAATTAGAAAGATTGTAATGATTTCAAATGCTCGATTAAGCGTGACATATTGCAGCATGAAGCTCCCGACTAACGCTCCCAAGCCAATACTGGCATTAAAAACTGCAACATAGATTGCCGAGGCTGCACTTGCCAAATCATTTGCCTGCTTCAAAACCCAAGTTTGTAACCCTACAAATATGCTTGCAATTGAAACGCCCCACAACGCCAAAAATACGATCGCGATGCTCAAAGTAACTTGATACCCCAAATATCCAAAAGCAAACACACTTCCCGAAATGAATACTAAACTGACCAAGATGATTGTGTGTAAATGTCGATCTATCAACTTTCCAGCAAGGATATTGCCGATTAAACCTGCCAAACCAAAAACAAGAAGAAGTAATGTGATCTGACCCGATTCAAGCTGTGCGATTTGGCTCAGAAACGGTTCAATAAATGTAAATGCAGCAAAATGTGAAGAAATGATCAGTGCTGTAAGAATAAATAAACGATTTAAAGTCGAATGCTGAAGCACTTTTTTAAAAAAACCAGATGCTAAAGGGGCTTGATCTGGAATTTTGGGCACAAAGAGCAGAATTAAAATACAAACAATGAAAGATAAAAGACCCAGAAATTCAAACGCCAGCCGCCAGCTACTCAGTTGAGTCAGATAACTCGCCAGAGGTACACCCAAAATACTCGCAACTGAAACACCTGAAAAAATAATTGATGTAGCCAAACCCAATTTATGTTTCGGAACCAGACTGTAAGCGACAGCTCCAATCAAGGCCCAAAAGCTACCGTGCGCAATTGCACCGATAATACGCGCAGAAAGAATCATATTAAATGATGAACTATAGGCCACGATGATATTGGAAATTGCCAAAATCAGCAGCATGATCATTAAGACCATTTTTCGTGGAAACCGAATGAGCAAAACGATCGAGCATAACGCCGAGATAGCCGCCACCCAACCATATCCTGTCACAATCAGTCCAGTTATGGCTTCGCTTTGATTCAGGTCATGTGCCAAGGCGGAAAGTAAACCTATCGGCGCTAATTCGGTTGTGACGATGGCAAAGCTACTCAAGCTTAAAACAATCAAAGCTATCCATAATTTTAAAGACATTTATATATCCTCAGCATGTGAAAGCCGAAGTATCTGTTTCCATGATTGAAATTTATATAGATAATAATTGAAACTGGTTTTTCATTTTTGGAAAATATATGCATTGGGATGATGTGAAAGTTTTTCTTGCAGTTGCCCGAACAGGCACACTCACCACCGCTGCCGAAAAATTAAATTTGGGTATTGCCACCGTATCGAGGCGTTTGGAGCGCCTAGAGCAAGATATGGCCATGACGCTGTTTACGCGACATCAAACAGGTTATCAACTTACACTCGAAGGTGAAGCCTTACTTGGTAATGCAGAAGCATTCGAAAATGCAGCCCTCAGCCTGACAGAAAGTGGACAAAATTATGCACAAGCACAGGGACTGGTTCGTTTAGCTGTTTCAGAAAATCTGGCCAATGGTTTGGTGATCCCTTCCTTACAGTCGCTTTTTTCTCGCCATCCCGAGTTACGTATTGAAATTAACAGTGGTGTGCAACTCACTAACTTGCATCGTCGAGATGCCGATTTAGCCATCAGAACGATTCAACCTGACGCTGGTAATCTCACCATCAAACGCTTGGGAACACTTCGTTTTGGACTCTATGCTGCTACATCTTACATGAAGTTTATTCAAGACAATGATCTTCAACCTGATCAATATCACTATGTAGGCTGGGCCGATACTCATCAACATTTGTCACTTGCGCACTGGATGAAAGACTTTATACGAAATCAAAACTTCAAGATTGAAACCAATAGTCTTTCCACACAAATTGATGCTGTGAAATCTGGCTTAGGCATTGGTTTGTTGCCAGACTTTATTGCGAATCAATCAGGACTTGTTCAAATCAATAAAAATACTCGAGTTGAACAACCTATCTGGTTAGTGGTACATAGTAATTTGATTACGGCCAAAAGAATCAGAACTGTAATGGATCATCTGATCCAACTTTTTACAGAGCATCCTTCATTTCAGTAGTCAATCAAAACCCTTATTGCATTTACTAACGAAGATTTAGGCAACTTGATTAGGCCTGACATTGAGAAAATTAAGTGCAAAAAACCATCGTGGTATAAGAATTGCTTTAACAAAATGAAATTAATATTCCCTTTAGGAATAAAAAGTTTTTTATTTTCTTTTTGCATTAGGAGTTTCTACCATGCCCTCCGATATACTCAAAAAATTAGGATTGTGTCTATTTATACTGATGCCTGCCGATGTATTTGCTGCCGATACACCTTTTGATGCTGCTTCCACTGTATGGCTCATGCTTTCAGCAATTTTAGTGCTCATGATGTTCATTCCTGGTCTGGCACTGTTTTATGGCGGAATGCTGAGAGCTAAAAACGTACTTTCAATTTTTTCCCAGTTTTTAGCAGTTGCAGGTGTAGTCGGCATTTTATGGATTGCTATTGTATACAGCATCGTGGCGGATACTACACATATGAGTGAAGGTAGCCTTAATCTCAATAGTTTTGTTGGAGGTTTGGGTAAAGCATTTATGGCAGGAATTACCGATCAAACGCTGGTTGCAGGTGTGCCTGAATATGTTTTATGTATTTTTGGTTTGACCTTTGCCATGATCACACCATGTATTGCCATTGGTGGCTTTGCAGAGCGAATGAAATTTGGTGCTGTGGTATTGTTCGGTGCACTCTGGCTGGTTTTGGTGTATGGACCTTTGGCACATATGGTATGGGGCGGCCCCGGTGCAATTATGCATAACTGGGGTGTACTGGATTTTGCAGGTGGAACCGCTGTACACATCAATTCAGGTGTTGCTGCTCTGGTCGGTGCAATCGTTATTGGGAAACGTCTTGGCTGGCCAACAACTCCAATGCCTCCTCATAATCTGGTATTTACCATGATGGGCGCTGCATTACTATGGGCTGGCTGGTATGGGTTCAATGTTGGTTCAGCACTGGCAGCAAATACTACAGCGGGCCTAGTACTCATGACCACCACCATTGCAACCTGCGGTGGAATTGTGGGCTGGATGATGGTTGAAAAAATAATGACCAAACATGTGACTTCATTGGGTCTTGCTTCTGGAGTCATTGCAGGTTTGGTTGGTATTACACCAGCAGCTGCTTATGTTGGCCCTTTTGGTGCAATTGCAGTCGGTTTGATAACCAGTATATGCTGTTTCTTTGCGGTGACGGGGCTCAAACGTAAATTCGGCTTTGATGACGCATTAGATGTATTTTCACTACATGGCATTGGAGGAATGGTAGGTTGTATTCTGACTGGAATATTTTGTATCCCTGCTCTTGGAGGCAATCAGGATGTAAATCTGTTTAAACAGTTCATCGCGCAAATTGCCAGTATTGGCCTAACAGTTGTGTACTGTGGCGTACTGACTTGGATCATTATGAAAGTCATCGATAAAACCATCGGTTTACGCGCCACATCCGAACAGGAACAACAAGGCCTCGATGTGAGTGAGCACAACGAGCGTGCTTATAATTAATCCATTGAGCAACAAAAAGAGAGCTTATGGCTCTCTTTTTTAACTTAGACCTTAAATTATTTTGCAAGCTGTTCTGCTTCGTATTCTTTAATGGCTTCTTTGGCAATACGAAAGCTATCGACTGCTGCAGGTACGCCACAATAAATTGCCACCTGTAGTAATACTTCACGAATTTTTTCTTTGGGCACACCATTACGCAGCGCACCTTTCACATGCAGTTTTAATTCATAAGGTCGATTCAATGCAGAAATCATGGCTAAATTGATTAGACTTCGTTCTGGTTTAGACAGCTCCTCACGTCCCCAGACTGCACCCCAGCAATACTCAGTGACCAACTCTTGTAGCGGTAGATTGAAGTCGTCTGCATGATTGATCGAGTTGTTGACGTATTCTTCACCCAACACCTGTTTGCGAATACTTAAGCCTTTTTCAAATCTGTCATTACTCATTATAACCCTCCAAACAGTGTGTATTTAATTTCAAGATAATCTTCGATGCCGTATTTTGAGCCTTCACGCCCCAAACCAGAATGCTTGATTCCTCCAAAAGGTGCAACTTCATTTGAAATCAGTCCTTTATTGATGCCCACCATACCGTATTCAAGCTGTTCGCTCATCCGCCATGCTCGTCCTAAATCACGTGTATAGCAGTAGGCCGCCAGGCCAAACTCAGTATCATTAGCCATCTGGATCGCTTGCTGCTCGGTATCGAATTTGAAAATTACAGCTAAGGGACCAAAGGTTTCCTGCGTTGCAACCATCATTTCGGAATTGGCATCGGCAATCAGGGTCGGTTCGAAAAATAGCTCACCTGTAGCGTCGACGTGTCCACCAGTAATTAGCCGACCATCTTTACTTAGTGCATCTTGAATGTGAGATTGTACTTTTTTTACTGCTTGCGCATTGATCAAAGGCCCAATTTCACTGCCTGCTTCTAGGCCATGTCCAATTTTTAAACTTTCGATTCTGATTTTAAATGCCTGAATGAATTTTTCATAAACACCAGATTGAACCAAGAAACGGTTTACACATACGCAGGTTTGTCCTGCATTTCTAAATTTTGCAATGAGTGCACCTTCAACGGCTGCTTCAATATCAGCATCATCAAAGACAATAAACGGTGCATTGCCGCCCAATTCGAGCGAGACTTTTTTCAGTGTTTTTGCAGATTTTTCCAGTAAGAGTTTACCAATCGGGGTTGAGCCGGTAAAAGTAAACTTACGTACATGATCACTGGCGAAAATGGCATCACCAATCTGAACAGCATCACCTGTAATCACACTGATCATTTCGGCAGGAATTCCTGCCTGTATTGCTAGATCAGCCAGTGCCAAGGCTGTAAATGGTGTTTCAGGTGCAGGTTTGACAATACATGGACAGCCTGCCGCCAATGCGGGGGCCACTTTTCGGGTAATCATGGCAGCCGGAAAATTCCATGGCGTTATTGCAGCCACCACCCCAATCGGCTGTTTGTTTACTACAATTCGTGCATCCGGATAAGGGCTTGGAATCACATCGCCATAGATCCTTTTAGCTTCTTCTGCAAACCATTCTATAAAGCTCGCCGCGTAGCTAATTTCGCCTTTTGCTTCATTAAGAGGTTTACCCTGCTCGGTCGTCAAAATTTCTGCAAGTACATCAAGATTGGCGATAATCAGCTCATACCATTTTTTGAGTAAAACTGATCTTTCCTTGGCGGTTTTTGTTTTCCACGTATTCCATGAAGCATACGCTGCTTCAATTGCACGCTCGGTTTCAGCCCGTCCCATATTCGGAACACATCCAATCATTTCTTGGTTTGCAGGGTTGTAAATTGGCGTTTGCTGACCATTATCGGCATCACACCATTGCCCTGCGACAAGTGCTTTTTGTCGAAATAAAGGCTGTTTTTGAAGATCCATGTTTGCCAATCCCATTCAATCTTTTGAGGTCTAAAACGGCTATAAATGAGATTTATAGCCCACCACTGTAATGGATACCATATCTTACACATATGGTATACCATTTAAATTAAGAAAAAAATTTGAGCACTGCTGCTCTTAACCAAAAGGCTTAGAAATAATAAAACAGAGTCAAGTTGAGTAATCGGTTCGACTTGTTGGCATTATCTCCTTGTGCCAATGAGGTCGTATCACCGCCAATGAATGGATCATTTTTACTGATAATGTATTCAGCAACCAAAGACACCTTCTTATAGTCAAATGATGCACCTAAAAAGTGACGTGTTGAATTTTTATAACCGTCTGTATCCTTGATATAACTGGTATAGGTAGCATAAGGCGTAATATTGATACCCTTATAAACGTCTTTAAAGACGTAGCGAGCATCTGCGGTATAAAACTGGCCTTTATTGGCCACATAATATTCGCCATCATAAGATCCCATCACCGAATAATCAGGATGTAACGCATCTTTATTGGTGACATCATTTTGGCCGCCAGTGAAGCTTAAGGCTAGATTTTTGTAATTCAGGCCTGTAAACAACGCCCATGTCTTACGGTTTCCATCTAAACCAGAAGTCTTATTTTCAATATCGGAGTACCAGTAAGAACCACCCACATTCATGCTCATGTCAGGTGAGAGTTTAATATCCTGACTTACGCGCGCAATCCACATATTTTTTTCATTTAACGTCGATTGGGTTGGATCACTGGTTTTGACAAAATTTGCAGTATAACGCGCTGAATCACGGCTATCGCCCGTATAGTGCCCACCATCAGTTACAAAGTAACCTAAATCAATTTTGGTCGAACCGATTTCATGATGATAATTTGCACCCAGATTATGTGCATCTTCTAATCCCATGGTGTTATTAATCCCACCATAGAGTGAGCTTTCCCAAAAACGACCAATACCAAATGGAACAGGCTGTAATCCTAAGGTTAATGTTTGCTTATCAGTAAAACGATATCCTGCATAAGCATCGACCAATGTCGAGAAATCACACAAGGTACTATACTGATAACAACGGTATTCGGCATGACCAAACCATTGAGGCGAATCATAATCTAGCGCCAATTTAGCCGCATTAAACTGGAGTTTATGATCGTTATCCGATCCGTAGTTTTTATCCTGATAATTGGCGCGTACATAGCCCGAAATCGTCAGTGCCCCCGTATCTGTTTTTGCATCGCCAAACGTGAAGCCTGCAAAGCATGGTAATGCCATTGAGATACTGATCAACCCCACACAACTACTCAAATATTGTCTTTTCATCACTTTTTCCCGCTTTTCATTTTGGCTTAGCATTTTTTGGTCGAGACAGTGTAATCACGTGCTGTTACTTTAGACTGGTTAAATACAAAGTAAACAACAGCGGTTACGATCATGCCTACAATCCATGAGATATCAACGTCTTGTATGACATTGGCCCAGCGCCCTGTAAAAAATGAATTGGTAAGAAATGGAATTTGAACCACAATTCCAACAAAATACGTCACCAGAGTTTTCATGTTGTACTTGCCATACTGACCACCATGTTCATCAAAAATTGAAGCAATGTCGTACTGCATTTTATTGATGTAATAGAAGTCCATCAGGTTAATCACCACCCAAGGCACTAAAATGAAAAGCAAGGCAAAAATAAAGTTAAGAAAGTAGCTGATAAAACTGCTTGATGCCCAAAGTGCCGTACTGGTTGCAAGAATGAGGACAAAAATCGAAAGCATGATTCGTGTCGATTTGGTTGGAATCCATTTACCTGCAAATGTTTGAATTGCGGTAATAAATGAAAGCGAAGCGCCATAAAGATTCATGGCATTGTGACCAATAATGTTGCATAAGAACAAAATCATGAGCACCACGCCAAAACCACCCGTGGCAGTTTTCACCGCTTCCATAGCATCATTGATGGTAAATAAACTTACCGCAAGCATACCGAAACAAAATGCCACCACAGTACCAAGAGCTGCACCCAGATAGGTATAAATAAACGGCTTAAAAATTCCAATCTCTTTAGGCAAATAGCGAGAGTAATCCGAGGTATATGGCGAGAAACTGATTTGCCAGATCGCACACACGCAGAACATTGCAAACCAGCCTTTCAAATTAAAAGAGCCTTTTGCCAATACATCTGCTGTCACATGTGGAATCATGAGAGCAAAGCCAATGAGCAATGCGCCGCCCATAAACCATGTTCCGATTTTGTTAAATTTATGAATAAAATGATAGCCAATAATCCCGATCAACGTTGCTGTAATTGCACCAATCACAGTTGCTGTTGGTACCGGAATAGCAGGAATCACGGTATGTAACGTTTTTCCAGATAAAATTATGTTTGACGTAAAAAAACCCAGATAGATAAAGGTGGTAAAAATGACAACCAGTAAAGCACCATAGCGTCCAAACTGTGCTCGACTTTGAATCATTTGTGGAATACCCACCTGCGGCCCTTGTGCAGAGGTCAGTGCCAAAATGGAGGCACCAAAAAAATGACCGAGAATAATTGCGGTCAATGCACTCATGATATTGAGATGGAATGTTTGCACTGACATCGCACCCGTAATGACAGCTAAAGGTGCAATATTGGTACAAAACCAGAGCGTGAATAAATCTTTCACGTGACCATTACGTTGAGAAGCATCCACATAATCGATACTGTTGCTTTCTATTTCAAACGCTTTGTTTGATGTTGCATTTTGACTCATTTCCTTAGTCTCACTTTTAAGACAACTGACCCAGATGACAATTCCAATCATTCCTGAAAGGAATTTTTTATTCCTTTAATTCAAAGCAATTTTTAGACCATTTTATATACAGATTTTAAAAATTTCTTTGAATGAAAGTGTTCATCTTTACGCTTCCTTTCCAACAGCTAAAAATGGATATTAAGTTCAATGGAGTTTTCATTGTTTTGTTTTTTAAATATTTTTATTTAAAATAAAACTTAGCCAAACCAATACCAATTTCAGGTTTAGCCTTAGAAAATCCATTTTCTGACATTAATCCCTTTCTTTAATTTACTTGAATAATCAAGTAAATTTACGACATCAAAATCATCCTGATTTGACTCACTACCTCATAACAAAAGGATCATCAATTGGCTGATCTGACATTCGAAGCCAGACAGTTTTTGTGGTGGTGTATTCAAGTGCAGCACTCAAACCACCTTCACGACCGTGGCCTGATAGTCCATAACCACCAAACGGTGCCAGTGGTGAAACAACCCGATAGGTATTGAGCCATACAATCCCCGCACGAATGGCACGGGTCATACGATGCGCCCGATTTAGATTGCTAGTGAACACACCAGACGCCAGCCCGTAAGGCGTACTGTTGGCTTTTTGAATCGCTTCTGCTTCTGTAATGAACGTATCGACCGATAGCACCGGACCGAACAGTTCGGTATGAATACTTTGTGCATCGGGCACGCCAGTACAATCCAGAATCGTCGGCGGATAGTAATACCCCGCTCCTGCGCACACTTGACCACCCGTGATCAGTTTTGCACCTTGTTCAATTGAGCGCTGCACCACTTGCTGAATCTTTTCACGTTGCTTGAGCGTGCACAGTGGGCCGTATTCGGTTTGCATATCATCGGGTAAACCCATCTTGATACGTTGTACACGTTCGGATAAACGCTGCAAAAATTCATCTTTGATACTTGCTTCAATCAAAAGACGCGAACCCGCCACGCAGCTTTGGCCTGTTGCAGCAAAAATTGCTGCAATCTGTGCATTTAAGGCGCTATTCATATCTGTATCTGCAAATACGATAAACGGAGATTTACCCCCGAGTTCCAGTGAAACCTTTGCCAGATTTTCTGCACTATTACGGACAATGTGTTTGGCTGTTTCTGGGCCACCAGTAAATGCAATATGGGCCACTTTAGGATGTGCACTTAATACAGCACCACATTCTGGCCCAAAACCAGTAATTACATTCACCACACCAGCAGGAAAACCAGCCTCATCAATCAATTTAGCAAATTCGAGTAAGGGTGCCGGTGCCTCTTCAGAGGCTTTTAATATAACTGTACAACCTGCCGCAAGCGCTGGTCCGAGTTTAACCGCAGACAAAAACAATTGACTGTTCCACGGGACAATCGCAGCAACCACACCCACTGGCTCACGTACAAGCCATGCCTGCATATCGGGTTTATCGACAGGAATCAAACTGCCTTCGAGTTTATCTGCCAGCCCTGCATAATAGCGATAGTACTCTGCTACGTAAGCAATCTGGCTGGAGGTTTCACGAATAATCTTGCCGGTATCTGTGGTTTCTAAAGCAGCAAGTCGTGGCGCCGCCTGTTCGACCAGGTCGGCAAGTTTATAAAGTAACTTGCCGCGCTGGGTGGCCGTCAACCCCGCCCAACTGGCGTTATAAAATGCTTGTTCGGCTGCATCTACCGCACGATTGACTTCATCTGTTCGTGCTTCTGGCATTTTTGCCCAGATTTCACCTGTAGCCGGATTGATGCTGTCAAATTGCGCAGCACCATTCTCAAACTGACCGTTAATATACAGCTGAAATTTTTGCATGACGGCGATCCAGTTTTGATTCAGAAAATGCGGGCATAACTTCATTAATCATACGTTCGAGAGAGGCTTTTTTACGTTCAAAACTCATTCCGGTATCAATCCAGAATGAATACTCGTCGTATCCCATAGCTTCATACGCTTTTAAACGCTCAATCACTTCTTGTGCCTGACCAATGACATTATTTTTACGCATCGCTTCAGGTGTATAAAAAGGATGCGCTGCAATTTCTTCATCTGATAATGGTGCAATCAGACCTTGATTGATTTCACGTTCATTTTTAAACCATGCACCGAAATAGTTGTAGAACACGTTCATCTCATTAGCCGCAAGCTGCGCATCTTCTTCACTATCGGCCACATAAGTATGGCGTAGCAACATGATTTCAGGGCGTGCAATATCCTGAAACTTTTCACAGGCGCTATTGAAATGTCCCATTAACTTTTCGACTTCTTCGTCGCCCTGATGAAGCGGAGTTACCTGTACGTTACAGCCATTTTGTACAGCAAATTCATGACTATTTGGATCACGTGCTGCCACCCAAATTGGAGGATAAGGTTGCTGTAGTGGCTGAGGTGCCGATGTGGTTTTTGGAAACTGCCAAAACTCACCGTGATGTTCATAATCCCCTTTCCATAGGTTTTTAACGGCGGGAATCATTTCGCGTAAACGCTGACCAGCACTCCATGCATCCATACCGGGTACCATACGCTCGTATTCAAAAGAGTACGCACCACGGGCAATCCCGATATCCAGACGGCCATTGCAAATAATGTCGGTCATAGCCGCTTCGCCAGCCAATTTGATCGGATGCCAAAACGGTGCCACTACGGTACCAGTTCCCAAACGTACATTTTGGGTTTTGTTAGCTAAGTCGGCCAGATTCAAAAACGGATTCGGCGCAATGGTGAAATTCATGGCATGATGCTCACCCGTCCAGATTGCGTGCATACCACCACGGTCGGCAATCTGACACAACTCAATCATTTCATCATAAAGCTGTTTTTGTGTTTGCTGATCCGAGACACGTTCCATGTGTACAAATAGTGAAAAACGCATGGTTAAACTCCCTCTTTAACAATTTGACGAACTGTGCCACTGGTATGATTACCGTAATAAACACCATAGGTTTTCAGATAATTTTCTTTGCGATAACGCATCAGCATGCTTTGTAAAGCACTGTCGACGAACGTGAGTTTTTCAAGGTCATTTAAATCGACAAACTGACCTCTATGCGCAGTCGCTACAGGGGTATTACACAAGAATGCAATGTATTGCTGCTGAGTGGTGATATCGTCATACACAGAATAGATAAAGCTGGGTGATGCCTCTGGCTGATAGGTTGCAAAGATCTTTTCCAAGGCTTTTTCTGCACCGTCTTTTTCGACCATCAAATGCGGCAAGGCCCATTTATGATCGGCTGTCTGTTCGAGCAAGATTTTATTTTCGTGCCCAATCAATGCCATCATCATGACTTTCATGCTTGAAATGACATCTGTAGAGGATTTGGCTGGCGTGAAATAGGCACCGCGATAGTAGCCAAGACCTGCAAAACCCGCCGAAGCAAAATTTTCTACTTTACCAATGAGTATGGCATGGTCACCTGCATCGACCACCTGATAGGTGGTACAGTCGAACCAAGCACTGACGCCGTCAATTAATGGATTTTGATATTCACTTTTTGTCCAAGCTAAATGAGCAAATCGATCATCGCTTGGGCGGGCAAAGGTATTAGATACATCTTTTTGTTCTTCTGCCAAAATATTAATGGCAAAGTGTGATGCATCTGCAAAGTTATGATAATTGCTTGATGTCTTGGCAATGCTGACTAAAAGCAAAGCTGGGTCCAAAGACACCGAAGCAAAAGAGTTTGCGGTAAAACCAAGCGGCGTCCCGTCATCTTTACACGTGGTCACGACCGTCACGCCTGTCATAAATGATCCAAAGGCATCGCGTAGCTCACGTATTTTATTCACTGCATCCATTTCGCTCATTTCAATACTCCTTCAATCTCTGAAACAAATTAGGGGGCTGTTTCCAACCACGCTTGCATCGCTTGATTGACTTTCTCAGGTGCGGTGAGATTCACCATATGCCGTTCGTTTTCAATCACAATTGCAGTGCCATGCTTGGCCTGATTTGCCATTTGTATAGTCATTTCTGCGGTTGAGTTTGGATCATCTGTTCCAGTTAATACCAGTGCTGGACATTGGATATCCGCCCAGCCATCTGCATACACCAAGTCCCCTTGTGCAAAAGCACGATAGGCGGTGGTATATCCAGACATATTCACGTTTTCAAGCCACGATTTAACCCGTTCGGATGCGGTCTTTTCAATTTCGCTTTGGCCAAACCAGCGCTGCAAAGGTGTATCGATATCCAGATGACCTTGTTTGAGCGCTTCGGCTCGCTGAATCACAGCTTCTCGAGCCGCGTCGGTACGCTTATACACGCCATTGAGTACTGCCATGCGCTTTACTAGATCTGGTCGGGTCACACTTACACCTGTAGTGATGAGTGACCCCATCGAATGTCCCGCCAGATTGACAGGCCCCAGATTTAATGCACAAATACACTCAATGGCCCAGTCTACAAAATCTTGTAGCTGTGCATCTGCTGCAAGTGCAGTACTCTGACCATGCCCTGGCATATCCAGAGAAACAACATGATAATGCTTTGAAAAATAATCAATTTGTGGATACCATGCCTCGGCCTGCATTCCTACACCGTGAATGAGAACCAGCGGTTCTCCTTCACCTTGCTCAAAATAATGAGCGGTACGATTATTTGACAGCTGCAGGGTTTTTGAGATCATGGCCTAACTCTTCTAAATCTTTATAACGATCACCAATCCGGTGATGTGGGCGACCTGCGGTTGAGGCTGCAATCACCACCACCAGTTCATCTGCAGCGGGTGCATCGGCAATCGCGAATTGAACTGTCAAATAATGTGAACGGCGACCTTCATCATTTTTGTCCATCATCGGCACTAAAATCGGCGCATTTGCTGGGCCACGTGTATTGTTAAATGCCAAATAAGATTTCGCACCCACAGCGCTGCGGTAAGTATTACCAAAGTGCAAGGTATGAATGAGTGCAGAAGCATGTTCGAGCTCACCATCGAGCCCGACAACAGCAGATTTACCAAATGCCTCGACGGCTTCACCAGAACCAACTTCATCAATAATCATCTTGGTTAAATGCTTGCTCAACTCTGGCGCAATGCGACGGATTTCTGGTGCAAGATCTTCGACATATCCCTGTCCAGCCCATGGATTTTTAAGTACCGCAGCAGCAGCCACCATCTTTAATGGTGTTGGCGCTTCTTTGCCACCATCCACATAAATTGTTTCTACGTGCAGTACTGTTTTTCGGATTAGGCTCACGGATTTTCCTCCCTTGTTTTACATCAATATAAAACACAATATTATGGTATACAATAGTACAGACTACTCAAGTACCGTTTTTTTTGCTAATATTGATACCTATAAATGTAACCAAAAATTACACAAATAAATTTTGAGTGAGTGTATGACTTTGAATCTAAAAATCGAGCATCCCCCTATTACGTTGAGGGAAATGGCACTAACCAATCTGCGTAATGCCATCATTACAGGCTATTTCCCAGCAGGAAAACGTCTGGTTGAGCGAGTATTATGTGAAGAATTAGGCGTGAGCCGCACGGTGGTACGTGAAGCGATTCGTTATTTGGAAGCAGAAGGATTGGTAGAAACCCTACCCAATAAAGGCCCGATTGTATCGGTATTAAACTGGCATGTTGCGCAGCAGATCTATGATATCCGTTTATTACTCGAACAAAGTGCCGTAGTTGACTGTACTAAAAAGCTTGACGAGCAAGGTAGTCAGAAACTTCAAAGCCATCTACAAAAGCTACATGATGCATTTGAAGATGGAAAAATGCAGGATTTACTCAGTGTTTCTAGAGATCTGTATCGTTTTATTTTTGAAATTGCCAATCATGATATTGCTTGGGAAGTAGTTGAACGCCTCAACGGAAGAATCAGCCGTTTACGTGCCATGACCATTAATTCCCCCCATCGTGCGGTGTCGGGTTACGAACGTATTTGTACGATTGTCGAGGCAATTTTAATGAAAGATGCCGATGCAGCCAAAGCAGCCGTTGCTGCACATTTGCATGAGGCATCGACAATCGCCAAGCAAATTCTTGAAAAACAAACACAGGAACAATAAATCAAAGGGATTAAATATGAGTGCTTACTGGATCGCACATGTCACCATTCATGATATGCAGCAATATCAGGAATATATGAAACTTGCGCCGGCTGCCTTTGAAAAATACGGTGCAAAATTCTTAGCGCGTGGGGGTGAATCTGTTTGTTTAGAAGGACAGGCTTATCAGCGTCATGTCATTATTGAGTTTTCAGATCTGGCGACTGCACAACAATGTTATGACTCAGAAGAATATAAACAGGCGCGTTTAGCGCGTGAAAGATGTGCAGATGTGATGATTAGCTTCGTAGAAGGCTTGCCAACAAGCTAAGACAAAACCCAAATACTCCTTAAAAAAAGGACAAATACATTGGGCAGATATTTGTCCAAAAACGAGTCGATCGCGTTCATCATTTTAATGGGGAAGTGATGAACGCTTGCAATGATCTTCCCGCATTACAATAACACATTGATTCCAGATATTTTTCCATCAAATTCCTGTATCGCATCTTGCAAAACATCCCACAAGTAGAGTGCTGCCGCACGATCACACAGAATATTAAACTTATGCGTATTTGGATCACTAACATTTACCACTATTGCATTGATTCGTGCGACGGATGTCTGTGCAATCTGACCCACCTGAAATACATCAAGTCGCATATCCACAGCACATAACTTTGCCATGACCTCGGCTACAGGCGCGCCAGATAACTGAATCCATGCATGGCTATCTTGGCGTGGCAGTAAATAATTGGCACACTCATCCATTTGCCAACCTTGCTCCAACTGGCTCACGCGCTCACCAAAATCCTGAAGCGACCCAAGTACACAATATTCAGTCAAAGATAAACGAAGTACCCAGCATCCATCTTCTTGCTGTATGGCCTGATTCGGTTGCTGTGGTAATTGAAATCCATAACTGCTCAAGTAGGCAGCGGCATCTTGTCCTCTAAACCCCACACGGGATAGATTGGTTAAATCTACAATACTGCACTGGGCTATCGTTTTTTCATCGGAAAAAGATTGGTCCTTAAGAAAGCGTTTTCCCAAACCAAAGCTTTGATATGCAACTTGAGATCCACCTATTTCAATAGGACTACGTTCTGCCTGATAAAGTGATTGCATGGTTAAATCTCCTGACGCTGATTTTCTGGATCATAAAAAGGCGCTTTCACTACAGTGGCATGCACCATTGCACCCTTCTCAACACGAATTGGAAATTGCTGTCCAACTTCACTTTGCCCAATTCCGACATACGCCATTCCAATAATTTTATCGAGCGTAGGTGAATATTCACATGAGGTGATATTTCCAGAAATATTCTCACCCTCAAGCACAATATGTCCTTCTAAGGGTTTTTCCTGCGATTTATCGAGTACAAATGACACCAATTTACGTTTTAAGGGTTGTTGCTCAAGGATTGCAATTGAACGCTTGCCCACAAACCAAGGCTTGTTTCTGGCAACGGCCCATCCTAGATCAACCTCCTGAGGATGAGTCATGCCATCGGTATCCTGACTAATGATGATATGACCTTTTTCCAGACGTAACAGACGCTGGCTTTCTACGCCAAATGGCTTGATATCAAATGCCTGACCAGCCTGCATGAGGTGATTCCACATAAACTCGCCATAGCGTGCCGGAAAGTGAATTTCATAGCCTAACTCGCCTACAAAGCCAACTCGCAAGATACGTACAGGAATGCCCTGTATATGTCCTTCCCTTACACCTAAATATGGAAACGCCGTATTTGACAAATCAACATCGTGACACACTTTTTGCATCACGGCACGTGACTGTGGGCCTGCGATATTCACCGCGGCTAACGCGGTGGTCACATTGGTAATGTCTAGATTCAAACGCCACTGTGCATTCCATTTCAGCATTTGTTGATAGATACGATCGACACCACTTGTAGTAGCGGTCACATAAAAGTGATGCTCACTCAAGCGCGCTGCAACACCGTCATCAATCACTACTCCGTGCTCATTCGACATCACGGCATAGCGGGTTTTCCCCACTGGCAACTTTGTAAAGCCAAAGGTATAAAGCCGATTGATGAATTCAGCGCTATCTGGCCCACGAATTTCAAGCCCGCCGAGCGTAGAAACGTCAATCATGCCCACTTGATTGCGTACATGCTTCACTTCATTTTCAATATGTTGTAATCGGTGTGCCGCATCACCATAAAAGGCTGGTCGTTGCCAATTTCCTGCCGGCATCATGGTGGCGCCTGCTTCAAGGTGTTGCGCATGCATCGGAGTTTGGCGATACGGATCAAAACTACGCCCTGCGACATGTGCCAGTTTTTCCACAGTAAATGGAGGTCGGGCTGTGGTCACCCCTGTTTCACTTACACTGCGCTGAGTCGACTTAGCGACCAAACGAGCTGTGGGCAGTGCTGAATGACGACCTTGCGATGGCCCCATGCCAACCGTTGAAAAGCGCTTCACCAACTGGATATCGCGGTAACCACTTTTGGTGGCATTGACGATATCTCGAATTTGTAAATCTTCATCAAAATCGACAAACTCTTTGCCTTTAGGATGGGCAAAAATCGGCCAAGGAAAATTGATTGGATTGTTTTTTAATACAGTATTTGAAGGCCATTGAATATTAAGCGGCTGTCCTAAAGCATACTGTGCAGCCAGTGTGCCCGTATATTTTGCATGCTCCACCACCTGCTCAATGGCATGTATACCCTCGACTGAGCCTGTGACATGTAAGCCTTGAGGCAAGCCTGAAAGATGAAACTCGGCTTTTTGATCGTTATAACTCAGCTTTCCACCTGCTTGGCAGAGCAGTTGGTACACGGGCATGTATCCAGAAGACATACACAGTACGTCGCAATCCAGTTTTTTTATCTCTTGAGCGACTTGACCTTCAGATACAATTTTTCGAATATCAACACCATGAACGCGATGCATGGTTTTGTCATGCAAAGCTTCAAATACGGTACTGCCCAGATAACAGGACACATTTTTGGCTTTGACCGCACCATAGGCGGCTTTATTACGTGGAACTTCACGCAAGTCGACCACCGCAACCACGTCTATACCTGCTTCAAGCATGTCCAGTGCTGCCAAATAACCATCATCATGACCAGTTAAAATGACAACTTTTTGTCCAGGCTTGACGGCATATAACTTGATGAGACGTTGCACTGCGCTGGTTAGAATCACCCCTGGCAAATCATTATTTCTAAAGATTACAGGTTGATCAAAGCTACCGCTGGCTACAATGCATTGCTTGGCGCGCACTTTATACATGCGCTTACCCTGAATCACAGGTAAATAATGGTCGGTAAACCACGCATTACATACTGCCTGCGTCATGACTTGAATGTTGGCATGTGCATTAACGGCATTCACCAGTTGCTCGCGTAGCTGATCGGCCACCACTCCTTCAACATCAAAGCGTGCATAATTCAGGCTGCCACCCAACAATTTCTCTTGCTCGACCAAAAGTACCTTGGCGCCTTGCTCTGCAGCAGACAATGCCGCCTGCAAACCTGCTGGCCCACCACCGACCACGACTACATCGTGAAACAGATAGGCTTTGTCGTAGTATTCTGGTTCAAAGTTTAAATCCAGAACACCCAAACCTGCTTTTTTACGAATGAATGGTTCCCAGAGTTTCCACACGCCCTTAGGTTTGTAAAATGCACGGTAGTAAAAGCCAACAGGCATAAATTTAGAAAACTTACCTAAAAA
Organism: Acinetobacter soli; assembly: GCF_000760595.1. Classification (GTDB taxonomy): domain Bacteria; phylum Pseudomonadota; class Gammaproteobacteria; order Pseudomonadales; family Moraxellaceae; genus Acinetobacter; species Acinetobacter soli. Next base: position 266,418 of record NZ_BBNM01000001.1, read on the forward strand.
GGCATCAGAATCCTTCAATAAAGAGCCTGAAAAGTTTTGTCCAGCGGCACGTAATTGCGGTTGAATGTCTGTGGTATCTGCCAAAACATTCGCTTCTTCTGGAAGCTGAATCAAGGTATTGGCATCTTGTCCAGCCATGGTCAATGGTGCACGTGGACGATGATATTTAAAAGAGCGCGACATAACCCAGCGCTGATTGGCAATTAAGGCGCTGGCAATGCTATCCCCTGCAAAGCCTTGATATTTTTGATGATCAAATTCAAACGCTACGACTTGGGTACGATCGATCATACGACCGTACGGATGCGGAAGCCGTTGTAAAGCAAGATTACTCATGTCAAAGACTCCTTCATAGGTGTAGCAGATGCGCTGGTTTTGACTGCAGAAAATTCAACACGTCGATCAAAGATTTCTTTAGGATCAAAAGTTCTTAAAATTTCATCGGTCACGGTATGTCTTTGTGCAATGAACCAGTAACTGCTCGGGGTATGCATCCACCACTCCAAAACCACGCCTGCAATATTGTCAGTATTGAATACATAATCTGCCCACTCCAGATCACTACACGTATTCTGATCCGGCATTTCTTTAAACTCACCACCGTAGGTAAATTCGCTGATATTTCGTGGCCCATTTAAAGGACAATGCATAATTTTCATTTCATGTTCTCCTTAATGGCTCGCCGCAGTCGCGCCCATTTCGTTGACTTGTTGAAAACGACTAAAACGCGACAGCTCAAATGGCTTGATCAGGTCGGGGGTACGCCCTGTTGCGACCAGCTCTGCCATGGTTTTGCCGCAAATAGGCGTCGATTTAAAGCCCCAAGTGCCCCAACCTGCATCCAGATAGTAATTGTCATACGGCGATTTCCCCATGATCGGACTATAGTCTGGGGTCATATCCGTGATTCCCGCCCATTGACGCATGAGCTTGACATTGGCCATAAACGGAAACATTTCAATCGCATGGGCAAGCAGGCTTTCTTTTAAATCTAGGGTGGAGCGCGTGTTGTACAACGGATACGGGTCTGATCCCCCCCCAAATACAATTTCTCCCCGACTGGTTTGCTGCACATAACAATGCAGCGCGGAAGAACTTACTAGCGGATTGATAAATGGCTTAAAAGGTTGTGAAACCATGGCCTGTAAAGGATAGGTATGAATCGGCGCGCGGATCTTGAGCTTATTCATTAAGATTGAAGACGCACCCGCAATGGCCTGAACCACACAGCCACATTGCACCATACCGCGATTGGTTTTAACTGCCGTGACCTGATTGCCTTGCACCACAAAATCTTGTACTTCGGTAAGCTGATGAATTTCCACACCGCGTTTCGCAGCTTCTTTGGCATATCCCCACGCGACAGCATCATGACGCGCTGTCGCACCGTCGATATGCCACAACCCAGCCAATACAGGTAAATGTGCGGGATCTAGATTGAGACATGGCACCAGCTCCTTAATTTGCTTTCGATCAATCATTTCAGTGCGCCCCCCAAAATGCTTATTGACTTCTGCACGCTGACGAAATGCTCGAACTGTCGAATCTGTATGCGCCAAGGTTAATTGACCACGCTCGGAGTACATAATGTTAAAATCAAATTCATTTGATAGATTTTTAAACATCCGAACCGACTCGGCATAAAACTTCACACCGTCTGAAGTCAGATAATTGGAACGAATCACTGCCGTATTACGTGCCGTATTACCACCGCCCAAATATGATTTTTCCAGTACCGCAACATTACTGATGCCGTGATATTTCGATAAATAGTAGGCAATCGCCAAACCATGTCCACCTCCACCAATAATCACAACGTCATAATGAGACTTAAGTTCCTTAGGGGGTGGCAAATCCACTTCCACAGGATACTCATCACTTAATCCATACTTCAGCAGACTCAAAGGCATGGTGTATTTCTCCGCGGCGTGTCATAACGCCTTTTCATCATTTATATTTGTGGATGCTGCAAACGTACTGCCTGCAAGGTGTTTTTCATCAAATACGCAATGGTCATTGGGCCTACACCACCAGGCACAGGGGTAATCGCACTGACCATCGGCAAGGCATCTTCAAAATCGACATCACCCACCAAGCGTGTTTTTTCATGTGTCATAATTCGATTAATGCCCACATCAATCACCACGGCATCGGCTTTTAGATACGATGCGTTGACCATATTGGCTTTGCCCACAGCCGCCACTACAATGTCGGCCTGCTGACAGACCTGCTCAATGTTGGGGGTTTTGGAATGAACAACCGTGACCGTACAGCTCTCTTTCAGTAGTAATGCCGCCATCGGTTTGCCTACAATGTTGGAGCGCCCAATCACGACCGCATGTAAACCACTTAAATCATCACCTAAGCTGTCTTTAAGTAAACGAATACAGCCCGTCGGTGTACATGGTGTTAAAACATCACGTCCTTGACTTAAGCCCCCCACATTTTCACTATGAAAACCATCCACATCTTTTTGAGGGTGAATGCGTTCAAGCACGCGAGTTTCATTGATTTGTTTAGGTAAAGGTAACTGCACTAAAATGCCATGTATGCTGCCATCTGCATTTAGCCGATCAATTTGTGTAAGCAGTTCATCTTCACTCAGGTCAGCATCAAAGCGGAATTCCAATGAACGAATTCCAACATATGCCGCTTTTTGAACTTTATTACGTACATACACCTGACTTGCTGGATCTTCTCCAACCAGCACAACAGCTAGACATGGCTCAACACCCTGAGCCGTATAACGCTCAACGTCTGACTTGACTTCATCAAGTACGCTTTGCGCAATGGCTTTACCGTCAATGATTTTGGGACTGTGCTGTTTTAATAAGACAAGACTCATTTGAACACCACCGTACGGTCATCATTCATAAAAACGCGATGCTCGACAAAATATTTTACGGCTTTAGAAAGTGCGACGGTTTCAGTATCGCGCCCAACAGAGACCAAATCATTTGGCATATACGCATGGTCAACACGTTGTACTTCCTGCTCAATAATCGGACCTTCATCTAAATCACTGGTGACAAAATGTGCAGTTGCGCCGATCAGCTTGACGCCTCGTTCAAAGGCTTGATGGTACGGCCGAGCACCCTTAAAACCCGGTAAGAATGAATGATGAATATTAATTGCACGTCCAGATAATTGAGTACATAAGCTATTGGATAAGATCTGCATGTAGCGCGCTAAAATGACCAATTCAGTTTTGGTTTCATCGACAATTTTTAGTAGTTCTTGTTCTTGCTGCTGTTTAGTTTCTTTGGTCACTGGCAAATAAATGAAGCGAATCCCTTCACGCTCGGCGATGGCACGTAAGTCCAGATGATTGGAAACAATGGCAGTAATGTGAAAATCCAGCTCACCTTTATGATGTCGATATAACAAATTCAACAAGCAGTGATCAAACTTACTCACCATGATCAACACTTTCATCGGATTTTTCTTTTCGTAAAAATCTGCCTTCATTGCAAATTTCATTGTGACATCTGCAAACTTTTCTTTGAGTAATGCCAAATCTCCTTGCCCTTCGTTAAAACGAAATACAATACGGCTAAAAAAACGTCCTGTAATTTCATCGTCATATTGTGCCATCTCGCTAATGTAGCAATTATTTCCAGCTAAACAATTCGACACAGCAGCCACAATACCCGAGGCAGCAGGACAAGAGATTTTTAGAACATACTGATCGACAAGATCGTTGGCCATGATGTTTCCCCAATTAACAGATTCGAGACACTTAACGATGTAATCAATGCAATCGGCAAACATCGGTAAGTTTACTATCAGGAAATTAAGTTTCCTTTTGGTAATTTATATAAGAAAATAAATCTCTCGTCTAGTGAATTTGAAAAATTTTTTACTGTGGGGAATATTTTTTTATATATGATTATCAATTACTTATAAATATACAGACGTGCAAAAACATGGATAATCCCGATTTGGACTATCCACATAAAGCGTGGAATTAGCACAACACTTCGACGGTATGAAATTGTTTGAGTTGCAACAATGAATCGAATGGATTGGCAGACTGGCATAATTGATTTAACTGATCATGAAATTGATGCACAAATACGTGATTACAATTGATAATCCAGCCTTTCACACATGATGTTTCAGTATTTTCCATATACAGTTCACAGGTCGTTTGACCAATCAAACGTATATTCTTGATTTTGAATCCACTGTCGATTTTCATGTCTTCATCTCCTGCAAAGTTGTCAGTTATTTTTTTAGAGCAAAGAACATGCCATGAATAAATTATTTAAATTTTCAATATTTTAGAGTTTTAAAAGTTTTATTATTCTTAATAAGAATTTTTTATGCATCATTTGAGTACAAAATAATGTAGTTTATGTCATGTTTTGATGCATAACATAACCAGCATCATTTTAAACCTGTCATCATGATCTTTCTCATTTTATTGAATAGTATTTCAAGTGCTGAAACTGCTTTATCTTTTACAAAAATTTATTTAACGTAGAATAATAATTCATCTCATAAATATGCTGCATGAATCATTGCAAGCTTTTGAACCATCGCATAAGGATAAAAAAGGATGTCATTATTATCGTTGCTCAAGATTAAACATCCCATCTTACTTGCACCGATGGCGGGAGTTTCGACCCCCGAACTTGCAGCAGAGGTTTCAAATGCAGGTGGTTTAGGCGCTTTAGGCTTAGGTGCCAGCACCCTAAATGATGCAAAAAAGCAAATCGAACATACACAGACACTGACCGATCAACCTTTTCAACTTAACTTTTTTTGCCATACGCCAGAAGCACTTAATGCTGAGCATGCCCGTGCATGGATTGATTTTTTAAGCCCGGAATTTTCTCGTTTTAATGCCACGCCGCCATCCACCTTAAACCGTATCTATCCTAGTTTTTTAGAAAATGACGACTTTTTAAAATTGGTCTTGGCTACTGCGCCCAAAGCAGTGAGCTTTCATTTTGGCCTTCCCCATGCCTATCAAATTCAGGCTTTAAAAGCGGCGGGTATTGTCACACTGGTTAGTGCAACCAATCTGGCAGAAGCAAAAGCCATTGAGGCTGCGGGAATCGACATCATCATTGCGCAAGGGATTGAAGCAGGTGGACATCGGGGTATTTTTAATCCCACTATTGATGCAGCCATTAATACAGCCGATCTGGTTCAACTGATTCACCAGCATTGTCAATGTCCAGTCATCGCCGCAGGTGGGATCATGACGGGTCAGCAAGCGAAACACATGATGCGACTGGGCGCGGCTGCGGTACAACTTGGTACGGCATTTGTTCAATGTAAAACTTCAAACGCCAATGCGGCATACCGACAAGCACTTCGACAGCAACCACTCACGCAAATTACTGCCAGTATTTCAGGACGCCCTGCTCGCGGTATTATCAATCGCTGGCATACTGAATGTGATCATCCTCAGCGTCCAAATGTACCGGCTTATCCATATACGTATGATCTGGCCAAACAATTGCATCAACTGGCGGCTACACACGGATATCATGAATACGGTGCATTTTGGGCTGGCAGTCATGTTGCGCAAATCCGTGAGTTAGAAGCCACCGATCTGATCAATCAAATTTTACTAGAAATGTGCAGTTAATTTTTTTAGATCCTATATTTAAATAGTCTCTATAAGTTTATTTATTTCAATTGCTTATTTTTAATAAAAATCATCTTTCTTTATATTTAGCGTCAGTTTTTTAAGTTTATTTTTTAAGATTTTGGCTGTTTTTAATAGCCATATTTGAATTGAATTCCTGTATATTCTGTTGCGGTTTAGGGCACGCTCACGTGTCAAACCGTTTAATAAATAATGTATTGGTAGAATTATGGAAAAGCTTTTAACACCAGCAGAATCTTCAGCCGCGTTGTCCATCACGGATGTTGCTTGTTTATTGAAATATCCAGTGCATATTAGTCTTCAGCATATGATTCAATGCACCGAACTGAATCAATTTCTCCAATCAGATCCCGATTTTGAACAAGATTTTCTAAAGTTAGTTGAATCTACGCTTGAAAGAGCCTTTGTTGAGAAAGATGATCAAGCCGCCTACGAAATTCACTCATCGCTTTACCAATTGTATAATCTGCAAATCTCAGACCCGCTTTCTTCAGAAGCACTGAATCAGCATCAGCCATTTTTTTATGCACTACGCAACACCATTGAAGAATACTGGTTAAATCATTTAAATCTAGATTCGATTTATCAGCTAGACCATTCAGCTGATGATATTTCAGACACAATTATGCAGCTATGCGAGAGCAAGAATTTATCGGCTCATCCTTTGTTTGATTTTCTGGCTCATGAGGCAACCGATCGTCAGCTGTATGCTTTTTTCCATAGTGACTATGAGCTGAATATCCGCTTCTTCGATTTGCTCATTTTGACGCTTTTAAATTCGCCTGCAACTGCACGCATGGAAATGATCAAAAATCTTTGGGACGAATCTGGTAAAGGCGACCGCAAAGAAACGCACGTCAACATGTTTAATGACTTGATGGAGCATTTCAATCTGGATAATAAAGCGTCATTTCCTGCGCATGATTCTTGGCAAAAAATGGCAGGCTATAACCTATTTATGCTGGGATCCTTAAACAGAAAGCATTATTACCTTTTACTCGGCATTATGGCTGCGACCGAAATTATCGATCCACAGTCTTACCTTAAAGTTCAAGTCGCATGCCAGCGTCATGGCTTAACTGAATGGTTGTATCGTTACTACTCTGAACATTCTGAGATCGACATCGAACATTCTCAAGGCTGGCTCAATTACGTCATCGCGCCGATCTTAAAAGAGCGTGATGTTAGCCGCGACATTTTACTTGGTGTGGTCTATCGCTTGAAAACCTGTCAGGAATACTACGACAGCTTACTCAAGTATGTTAAGTCTGTTGGATAAGGCGTTTCGCTGCGTTCCAAGCATCTAGGGCCGCATGCCGATTGCCAATAATCTGGGCCGAAAGTGTAGCGCCATCGAGCAACATCATCATGATCGGTGCTACATTTTTTGCCTGAGTATCATCCATGAGTTCACTTAAAATCTGTTCGATCTCGTGAATCAACTGCTCTTTTTGCTGTGTAGCAACTCTATTGATTTCATTGGTTTTACTGGGGAACTCATTAATTGCTTTGGCAAATAAGCAGCCCGTAAAGTTCTTTGCGGTAAACCATTCATTGTGCCAATCAAATACCAGCTCAAGCTTTTGAATGGGTGGAAGTTCATTCGGAATCAACTGACTCAGTGATTCCCGGCAAGCACGGTCACGTTCTTTAAGCACTTCTAAAATGAGATTTTCTTTGGAGAAAAAATACTTATATAACGTATTTTTTGAGATATCGGCATCTCTGATGATCCAATCCACCCCAACTGCATGGTATCCAAACGAGCTAAAGAGATCCGTCGCGACCTGCATGATCCGTGATCGTTTTAAGTTTCTTTGCATCTTTAATCCGTTAACAGAATTCTTAAGGAGCGTTATATCGATTTTTATGAATATTAGCACACTACACTGAAATGAGTGGATCAAATTTATTCAAACTGTTCATTTTTAACTGCTTTTATACAATCTTTTCTCATGATGTATATTTAAGAACCAGTATATCTTTAGATCGATATTTTTATTTAAAGATCAACTATATACCCATTATCACTCAAGTGATTTTTTGGAATTATGATAAAATGGCCACGATTCATGACCATTTTCTCATCAGAAGAAATTAACTAACCTCTAATAAATTAACTTGCTCGGTCTGAACATCACTCATACGTTCTCCCTGAGCCAACAATGCATCAAAATAGGCTTCAACGACCTGCGCTTGTTGTAATGTGCTATCGACTTGATACATATTTTGACGAAACTCATTGCTCGAACGTAAGCCTTTGGTGTACCACGCAATATGCTTACGCGCGATTCGACATCCAGAGTATTCACCGTAAAATGCATATAGCTCAGCAAGATGCCCCAACAATACTTCTTTCACCTCTAAAATAGTCGGTGCATCTAAATGTGTACCCGTAGCTAAATAATGAGAAATTTCTCTAAAAATCCAGGGGCGCCCCTGTGCCGCACGTCCAATCATAATGGCATCTGCACCAGTATAATCGAGAACATATTTGGCTTTTTCTGGGCTATCAATATCCCCATTGGCAATCACGGGAATTTTAAGGCGTGATTTCACTTCCTTAATCAATTCGTAACGCGCAGTATTTAAATACATGTCTTCACGTGTGCGACCATGCAACGCCAAGGCCGCAATACCTGATTGCTCAGCTTGATTGGCCACGCGCAAAATATTTTCTTGACCATTTAAAAAACCAAGCCGTGTTTTAAGTGTTACAGGCACATCAACGGCCGCAACTACAGCGTCTAAAATACGCGCCACCAGATCTTCGTCTTGTAAAAGTGCTGAACCGGCAAGCTTGTTACAGACTTTTTTTGCGGGACATCCCATATTGATATCGACAATTTGAGCACCGTTAGCCACCTGATAACGTGCCGCCTCGGCCAGTTGCTCTGGGTCAGAACCCGCAATTTGTGCCGAAATTGGAGCCAGTTCACCGTCAAAGTTTGCACGATAAAGACTTTTTTTCGTCATTCTCAAGGTCTTATCGGCCGTCATCATTTCGCTTACGGCATGACCGGCGCCAAAGTATTTGCACAGTGTACGAAACGGACGATCCGTTACTCCTGCCATAGGGGCAACGATTAAATTATTTGACAGTTGATAAGACCCAATATACATATATATTCATACATTTTACGATCAACATAGTATACTTCATCCGCTTTTTTGACTCATCCTTTTTCAAGGTGTTTTGCTTGCATGAACGATTCAACTCTTTCCGGTGGTTTGCTTAAAACGTTGTCTGTTGCACTTTTAGGGTTAACAATGGCAGGGTGCAGTGATAGTTCATGGTGGTCAAGCAATGATGAACCCGAACTCAAAGCAGAACAAATTAAAAAACTGATTCCATCACGTGTGCATGACCGTCAATCGTGGGCCAATGACATTGATGAAATCATGCAAAAACTTAGTATTGCCAAAACCAAAGATAACGTCTGTACCGTCATTGCGGTGGTCGATCAGGAATCAAATTTTGTGGCAAACCCTGTGGTGGCTGGCTTAGGGGAAAAGTCGGTTCGAGAAGTCAGCACCCGTTTAAACGAGAAATTTGAAGATAAGCTGGGCAAAACCATAGGCGGGCCAGTGGCTGGTTATTTTGAAGATGTTCTCAAAAACCAACCGTCTAAAGAAGACAATTACATGAGTCAAATGCGCAAAGTACGCACAGAACAAGATCTAGATGTGCTGTATCGAGAAATGTTTGACTATATGGCTGGCCATTATCATGTGAGCGCTATTACTGGTGCGGCTAAACTTGTCGGTCAGGATATTGCAGAAAAGATGAATCCGATTACCACACTGGGTTCTATGCAGGTCAATATCGTTTATGCCAAAGAGCACAAGCGTGTGAAGCTGCAAAGTGTCAATGATTTACGCGATGATTTATATACTCAATATGGCGGGCTGTATTATGGCATTCATCGCTTGATGCTTTATAAGGCAGATTACAGTAAGCCGCTTTATCGATTTGCAGATTACAACTCTGGTATGTATTCAAGCCGCAATGCGTCTGTTCAGGATATGATCAATAAGCTTAGCGGTGAGCAACTTACCGAAGATGGAGACATGTTGCTTTACAGCAAAGATGGTTCCGTTTTGGGGACCAAGAGTAGCTCGGAAAAAGCCCTGATCAAACTGTTTACGCAAAACAATATTCTGATTACACCTAACCAGATTCGTACAGATTTAAAACTTGAAAAAACTCAAAGTTTTGAGCAATCACCGACATATATTGCTATTATTAAATTGTACGAGAAACAAACGGGCAAAGATGCCCCTTACGCCATTATGCCGCAGGTCGTCATTTCTGGGCCAAAGCTCAGTCGTGATTACAATACAAATTGGTATGCCACACGTGTAAACGGAAGATATCAGACATGCATGCAACGCGCAAAACGGATCAAACTGTAAATCTTGCACTTTTTGATTTTGATGGCACCTTATGCACGAGAGACAGTTTTACGCATTTTATTTTTTATGCCTTGTCTAAACGCCATATTGTGCGTCAGGGCATTAAAATTTTGCCTTGGATTCAGGCATATTATTTAAAGCTTTACCCTGCCCCGTCCATGCGGATCAAACTATTCGACAGCATGTTTCGTGATACTCCGTTGCCCCCCATTCAGCAACTCGCAAAAGAATATGCGCAGCAATTGATGAATCATCTTGATCCGAAACTGTACGCTCAGCTCAAACAACATCAGTTGCGTGGCGATAAAGTGGTGATCGTCTCGGCTTCAATAGACTTATATCTCAAACCATTGGCTGATCTACTCGATGTTGAACTGATTTGTACCGAAGTCGATATCCGCAATCAAATCATCACTGGCACGTATACCACACCCGACTGTAGTTCTGAGCAAAAAAAGCAGCGTGTTTTAAGGCAGTATAATTTAGACCATTTTGAACTGGTTTATGCTTATGGCAATAGCCATGAAGATTTAGAGATGATGTCGTTAGCCGATGCCAGCTATATGGTTGGCGAAGATCAAACATTACCTCACATTGAGCAACTTAAGAAATTTGCCTAATATCAATCAAGACAGATAAAAAATTTCAAAAAAAAGCCCAGACATTCATTCTGGGCTTTTTTGTTCACATTGGATCTTAATAAATCGCCATATGATTGCGATGAATCATTTCAAGTGATCGAGCTTCACCCAATACCTGATAGACTTTATCTGAAGCGAGGCCTTTGATGATCTCAGCCGAACGTGAACTAAAATTCACTCGCCCAACCGCAATTCGCTGCCCCAATTGATCAACACACTCAACCACATCACCACGATTAAAATGGCCTTCAACCGCTTTAACGCCTACAGGCAATAAACTACGATGACGCTGTTTAATCGCATCGACGGCACCATCATCAATGACTAAACGACCAGCCGTTTGCAAATGTGCGGCAAGCCACTGCTGATGCGCAGTCATACGATCTTTATCGGTACTAAAGAGCGTTCCGAGCATTTCACCCGCCATTAAGCGAGACAAGACACGGTCGCTTTCACCGCTGGCAATCAATGTTGGACAACCAGACTTCGCGGCTAAGCGTGCTGCACGTACCTTAGTCACCATACCGCCGCGGCCTAAAACTCCACCACCACCGGCCATTTCAAACAAACGATCGTCGAGTGCATTGACGATGGTGAGCAGTTTTGCTTCTGGATTATTGCGTGGGTCGGAGTCAAACATCCCTTGCTGATCGGTCAAAATAATCAGCAAATCAGCATGTACTTGGCCCGCCACCATCGCTGCCAGCGTATCGTTGTCGCCAAAACGAATTTCATCGGTCGAAACAGTGTCATTTTCATTGATCACCGGAATCACACGCCACTCAATCAGATTTTGCAAGGCATCACATGAATTGAGATAACGTCGACGATCTGCCAGATCATCATGGGTTAGCAAGACTTGAGCCGTCTGAATCGAGTGCTTATCGAGCACACTCGACCACGTGTGAATCAAGCCCATTTGACCAATGGCCGCACAGGCTTGAAGACTGGGTAGATCGGTGGGTCGGCTCGAAAGCTTCATGCGAACCATACCTTCTGCAACCGCACCAGACGACACCAATATAATTTCGTGTCCGGCAGTGTGTAGATCGGCAATTTGAGTTGCCCAATGCGAAATTGCATCTAGATCTAGACCTTGTCCGTTGGCGGTAAGAAGAGATGATCCGATTTTAACAACGATACGTTTACACGCCTTGAGCTGTCGTTGCCCATCGATCACTTCAATCATTTTTCCCTCGAGTTCGTCTTAACGAACGTAAATCACTTCTACTTCGTCATCATCGTCGTCAAAATCATCACCCTGACCTGCTTCACGCTGTGCTTTACGCATGGCTCGGTATGCTTCTTTTGCTGCGATCGTTTGTTCACGTGTTTCAGCTTCAAGCTGTTCACGGAATGCTTTTACTTGTCGTGCGTATTCTGGATCTTCAGCTTCAAGTTCGCGCTGCTGTTCAATCTGATCCATCAAATAGTACACCACTTCTTTGGTGCCTTCTAAGAGTAAGCCTGAGGTACGAAACACCGGGCCAGTCCACTCTAGCTCATCCAAGATATGTTTACACCATTCTTCGCGGCTGGCTTCTTCAATCTGATCGAGTTTGTTGAGTACCAGTACAACAGGAAGCTGAGCCAGCGTCGGAGAGAATTTTTTCAATTCACCAATGATCGCTTTGGCATTGTGTACCGGATCAGAACCATCAATCGGTTGAACATCCACAATGTGCAACAAAATACGTGTACGTGCCAGATGTTTCAAGAAACGAATACCAAGACCTGCACCTTCCGCAGCGCCTTCGATCAATCCCGGAATATCGGCCATCACAAATGAACGATGTCGGTCGGCATCGACCACACCTAGGTTTGGTACCATCGTCGTAAACGGATAGTCTGCAACTTTTGGCTTCGCCGCACTCACTGCACGAATAAACGTCGATTTACCTGCATTTGGCATACCGAGCAAACCAACGTCTGCAAGTACTTTCAGCTCAAGACGGATCTCACGAAATTCGCCTTTAATCCCTGTGGTGAATTTACGCGGTGAACGGTTAGTCGATGACTTAAAGTGTGTGTTTCCTAAGCCGCCATCACCACCGCCAGCCACCAAAACACGCTGACCATCTTCAACCAAATCGCCAATAATATCGCCAGAATCGACATCCACAATGGTGGTGCCTACTGGTACTTTTAATACAACATCTTCGCCACCACGGCCTGTACAGTTTGCGCCGGCGCCATTTTTACCACGTTCTGCACGGAATTTACGGGTATAACGGTAGTCAACCAGTGTACCGGTGTCGTCATCGGCCTGAATATAGACGCTCCCGCCTCGACCACCGTCACCCCCATCTGGACCACCAAAAGGTACAAATTTTTCACGGCGAAAACTGGCCACGCCATTGCCACCGTCGCCAGCCTCTACGGTAATGACTGCTTCATCAACAAAGCGCATTTGCCAATCCTCTAAAATCTCTAAAACCGCCTATTCTGCCATATTTTAAAGGATTTCTCGAATATAAAATCAGTTATTTCACCTGTACGCGAGAAAGCCGATGCAGAGGCTTGCTGTATATGAAGAACAACATCTTCATTTGAGCTGTTTAGGGGTGTATATTTCGTAGTGGTAACTGGATGTGCATATCCAGATTGGCCTGTGTTTCTCTTACCTCGTTATACATAATGGCATTAAATGTCGCGACTTTTCGCATGGTCATCGGATCATCAATATTCAAAGTCGGTTTAAACTGATGTTTCACAGCCAGATTGATTGGTTCGTCAAACTCAAAATACACCGGACCATTAAATACAATTTTAATGGGCACCTGATAAGTACGATTCAAACGAAATGGCACATCCAGCCGAATCGGAATATTCATTTTCAGCGGAAATTTAGGTAACAGCTGATTTTGGTAAATCAGATCTGTCGTGCTCTCGACCGGCATCTGTTCATCAATTTTTATGGTGGTTAAATAATCCACACTCACAGAAACAGGTGTTTCTACTTCAAAGGCCAACTGAGCCAGATATTTGCCTTTAAGGGGCAAGGAAAGCTGTCGGTTAATGTGGATATCGGTATTGAGCTGCCCCATAGAATGGGTTTCTAAATGGTTGCCTACCTCGATGCGTGTAGGCAAATACTCCGATAATTGCACCTGTGCATGCTGCGCTGAAACATACATGGAAGCCTGAATGTTGAGGTAAAGCCAAAATAGCAATGCCACAAGACCAACCACCGCAACAAAGCTCAGTAATGTGCGTTTCAATGATCCAAATAACCACATAGTCACCCCCTATTGCACGCCCGACTGGACAGCAGTTGAGGGAGCAGCAACGGGTTGTTTCTTTAGCGTCACGCTAGACAGCGGAATTTTTAATTCGCCTTTCTGAATTTTGATAGGCAAGGTATTCTTCACTTCTACGCTTGCTGCAAGTGCAGTTTTGATTGGTACATTTAAATGCCCATCGACTGGAATATTGGTTTTCAAGGTCGTGTTGAGCGGTATATTTAAGTTTTCTTGAAGCACTGTTCGCACAGGCGCATCAAATTTTAGATGGACGTTTTGATCAAGTGGCACTTGAATGTCTAGAGGTACGTCTAGGTTAATGGGAATGGTGCCTTTAATCGGCAGCGTGATATCACGTCCGAGTACTCTGACCTGTACTTTGGTATCAATCGGTAAATCCTGACGAACCTTGAGCACTTCTTTTACCGGAATGATGGTTTTAATCGGCACCTGATTATCAAAGTACACCCGCGGCGTCAGCGTTTGAGTGAGTGGGATATTCAGGTTTTCGTGTATAGGAATAGTGGCATTGACGCGTCCGCTCACATCCACATTCAAGGCATCCTGAATTTTAACTTTGGCTTGAAGTGGTTCTTGTAAATCAATATTCACGGCCTGATTTTCAAGCGGGATATACACATTAAAATGTTTAAATACCCAGATACCAATCGTAACACCGACAATACTGGCCAGCACAATAAACACCAGCCCTCCGAGCAATTTCTTGACCTGCAACGTACTTTCCTTTTGCAACTTTTTTATTTTACTTGGCTTTCAGCTTGGTAATCACTCACCAATATCCAGCTTGGTTTCCAATTTAACTGTCATTACATCATACATAAAAAAGCCCAGTCGAAACTGAGCTTTTTATATTTTTTAAACTGGCTTATGCCACGCTAAGTGCAGGCACTTTCGGATAGTTTACGCCACACATTTTTTCTGCAATACGAAGTACCTGACAGCTATAGCCAACTTCGTTGTCGTACCATACATATGCTGTCAAATGTGTACCTGATGTAATGGTTGCTTGCGCATCAAATACACCTGCAGTACGTGAGCCGATAAAGTCGCTTGAAACTACTTCAGTCGAATTGGTATACCCAATTTGACCTTGAAGGTTTGAGTTGATTGAAATTTGACGAATATATTCATTCACTTCATCACGATCAACTTCTTTCTCAAGCGTTAGATTCAAAATCGCCAATGAAACGTTTGGTGTTGGTACACGTACCGAGTTACCTGTGAGTTTACCTTTCAGTGCAGGTAATGCTTTGGCCACCGCTTTTGCAGCACCAGTTTCGGTAATCACCATGTTGAGTGTTGCAGCACGGCCACGACGGTCTGCCTTGTGGTAGTTATCGATGAGGTTTTGGTCATTGGTAAATGAGTGAACAGTTTCCACGTGACCATTTAAAATCTTGTATTTATCATCGATTACTTTAAGTACACCAGTGATGGCATTCGTTGTACAGCTTGCAGCAGAAATGATTTTATCTTCATCTAAAATGTCGGCTTGGTTTACACCAAATACCACATTTTTCATGTCGCCTTTACCTGGTGCAGTCAATACTACACGTGCAACACCTGGGCACTTCAAATGTTGGCTCAAGCCATCAAGATCACGCCATTTACCAGTGTTGTCGATCAAAAGCGCATTGTCGATACCATAAGCAGTGTAGTCTACTTCTGCTGGACTCGATGCATAAATCACTTTGATGAACTTACCGTTTGCAATAATTGCTTCGTTTTCTTCATCAATTGAAATCGTACCGTCGAATGAACCGTGAATTGAATCACGACGTAGCAAAGATGCACGTTTTGCCAAGTCGCCATCAGATGATTTACGAACCACAATGGCTTTTAAGCTTAAACCGCGACCCAAACCAGATTGGCTGATAATCAAACGCGCCAAAATACGACCGATACGACCAAAACCGTAGAGAACGACATCTTTTGGCTCTTCAGAGGCTGCATTGCCCTTGATTGATTCAACAGCTTGCGCAACAAAAGCGTCGACATCGCCACCTTGCTGTTTGTAGGCCACTGCCAGCTTACCAATATCTACTTCGGCAGAACCAATATTGTCAAGTTTTGCCAAGGCTTCCAAAATTGGGAAAGTATTCACAACAGAAAGCTCGACATCGACAACACGTGTACGACGATGTGATTTCAAGATCTGGATGACAGAGCGGTTAATTAAAGAACGGCCATAAACAGAAACAACGATATTTTTTTCGCGATACAACTTGCCAATCAAAGCGATCATATGTTCCGCGATTTCTTCGCGATTTGTCCAACGTCCTTGATGTTCAGCATGCAGTGCGATGATAGTCTCTTTGCTCACAGATACGTCCTCTAATTAATGTTATCTAGGCGTGAATTTCAAAACGCGATAATTGTAAATCAAAAGGCGCCAAGATTAAATCGGGCGCCAGCGCTTACACCTATATTTTTTCATATAATTACTATAAATTTATAAAATGATTAAAAATATTTTTTAAAATTTATTTATAATATTTCGTGACGAAATTATTAAACGTCAAAATATGCTTAGAAAACAAGCATTATTCATTAAAAGCTTCATTTCTTGTTCAATTTTCATCCTGCCTCTTTTCATATTGAGCGACATTACGTTTCAGCATACGCGTGTTGCGTTGCTGTCGCCATAAATGCAATGCACCTTCTACCACCAATAACAGCACAGCCACCCAAATTGGGATATAAGTCCACCAGTCTTCTGGGTTGATTGTTTCTCCAATCATGAGCGAAGCAAGCGCCAGTAAAATTGGCTCTAAATAGCTAAGCAATCCAAACAATACCATGGGTAAAAAGCGGCTCGCCAAAATATAACTTCCAAGTCCAATGGCACTGAATAACCCAAGCCCAGTCACCACCAAAAGTAAATTTAATATGCTCCATCCGTCAGGTACGGTGCCCAAATACGACACATAATAAAATGCAACCGGTAAGCTGAGGACGATATCCCACCAGAAGCCACCTAAATGATCAGTTTTAAGTTTGCGTCGTAAAAAGAAATACGCAGCATAACCAAAGGCGACCAATAAGGTTTCCCATGCGATGGTGCCTTGTTGCCAAATTTCATGTGCAACGCCAAGTATCGCAAGAGCAACTGCCGCTTGCTGAAACTTAGAGAGTTTTTCCTTGTAAAAAAGACTGCCCACCAATACTAAAACCAAGGGCAGTAGAAAATAACCGAGCGATACCTGCAATCCCCGACCATTCATTGGCCCCCACATAAATAGCCAAAGCTGGATCGACACTAAAAGAGATGAAAGCAAGAGATACAGTAGAAAAACGGGGTGTTGTTTTATTTTTTCATAAATCTGTTTAATGAAATGTAAATCCCCGATTAACCACATAAATAAGGTTAAAAAAGGCAAGGTTGAAATCATGCGCCAACCAAAAGTTTGCTCTGCGTTTATTCCGGTCAAAAGCTGGCTATAAAAGTACAACACCCCAAACGTAACCGATGCCAAAACCGACAGCGCAATCCCCTGAAGCATATCTCTCCCCCGCTTGACCAAATAATCAAAAAGACGTTGTACAATACTGAATTTAAACATCTAATAAAAGAAAAACCACGCTAGGCATGGTTTTTCTTTTCATCTATGTAGCGCTTATTGGGCCGTATGCTGTGGCCGAATAATGTCATTGAGTTCATAACCCAAGCTTTTCGCGTAGGCCAGATAGTCATTTACGACGTCTTCTGAGGGATGAGGTGTCCGCGATAAAATCCACATATATTTGCGAGATGGCTCACCCACCAAAACGGTTTGATAGTGTTCGTCCAGCTTTAAAATCCAGTAGTCGCCGCGTGCAACAGGTACCCATCGTACTATTTCTGGTAAAAAACTTACTTTCAATTTAGAATTATACGGAGGATTAACCACAAAGGCCTCGCCAAGCGACTGATGGCGCTGACCATCACTGCCCATACATTGGTTATCGACTGTAATATTACCGTTTTCATTTAAAGTATAGGTTGCGGTGATATTTTTGACGCATTTATTTTCAAAATACATGGGCTTACGAACCACTTCGTACCAAACCCCCAAGTATTTGTCTAACTCTACACGCTCCACAGGCGCGAGTGGTTTATTGTGTGCGTAAGCCATGGTTGCAACCGCTAATCCTGTCAATACGGCGCCACCCAATGCAATCTTTGCTAAACGCCAGCCCCCTTGTGGGATATTTTTATACAATGGCATTCAAGTTCCCTCAAATATTAGCTCATCATGATATTTTGCAACGGATTGTTCATTAGAGTAGCGCTTTTTTTTGAAATTAATGTAGAGATATGTAGCACTTAGCTCTACATTCATTGGTATTACTGGATCATTTGCGCTTTAAGCCGCAAGATTTCATCACGGATACGAGCGGCTTGCTCAAACTGCAACTCTTTGGAAGCCTTGAGCATTTCTTTTTCAAGCTTGGCCAGATGTTTCGCTAATAGTTTAGGATCTGCCAAGATATGTCGCTCATCTGCACTCAGTGCTTTTGCCTGAGCAGATTCAGACAGCTCTATCTCGTCTTCATTAAAGACTTCGCCTGTATCAATCTCTTTGATTTTCTGACGCACCGCACTACGTGGTGTAATGCCATGCTGTTCATTAAACTCAATTTGCTTGGTACGACGACGGTCAGTTTCATCAATGGCTTTTTGCATTGAATCCGTCATCTTGTCGGCATATAAGATGGCTTTACCTTTGATATTTCGCGCTGCACGCCCAATGGTCTGAATTAAAGAACGTTCAGAGCGTAAGAAGCCTTCTTTATCGGCGTCTAAAATTGCGACCAAAGACACCTCAGGCATATCGAGCCCTTCACGCAGCAAGTTAATACCCACCAGCACATCATATACACCGGTACGCAGCTCATGAATAATTTTCACCCGCTCTACAGTGTCAATGTCTGAGTGTAGATAGGCCACCTTGATGCCATATTCTTTTAAGTAAGACGTGAGATCTTCTGCCATACGTTTGGTCAGTGTGGTGATTAACACGCGCTCATCAATCTCTTTACGCAGGTTGATTTCGGAAAGTACGTCATCGACCTGTGTGAGTACTGGTCGAATTTCGATTTCCGGGTCAATCAAACCAGTTGGGCGCACCACCTGCTCCACAATCTGCTCAGACTTTTCTAGCTCGTACTTGGCTGGTGTCGCGCTGACAAAAATTGTCGACGGAACAATTCGCTCCCACTCTTCAAATTTCATCGGTCGGTTGTCCAATGCGCTTGGCAAACGAAAACCGTAATTCACCAGATTTTCTTTACGAGAGCGGTCACCTTTGTACATGGCGCCAATTTGCGGTACGGTCACATGTGACTCATCAATAATCAGTAAGGCATCATCTGGAATATAATCAAACAATGTTGGCGGTGCTTCGCCTGCCGGGCGCCCAGAAAGATGCCGTGAGTAGTTTTCAATACCATTGGTGTATCCAAGCTGCTGCATCATTTCCAAATCATAGCGAGTACGCTGATCAATTCGCTGTGCTTCAAGCAACTTGTCATGGTCTTTAAAGAATTTGAGTTGTTCTTTCAGTTCATCTTTGATCGTACCGATGGCGCGGGCGAGATTATCTTTAGGCGTAACATAATGGCTTTTTGGATAAATTGTCACGCGGGGTACTTTACGCTGCATTTTACCTGTGAGCGGATCGAACCAGCGAATTGAATCGACTTCATCATCAAACAGCTCGATGCGAATCGCGAACTGATCGGATTCAGCAGGAAACACATCCAGAATTTCACCGCGAATACGGTAGGTACCTCGTAAAAATTCCAGCTCATTCCGGGTATATTGCATCTCGACCAGACGGCGAATCAAATCGTCACGATTGACACGATCGCCTTGCACCACATGCAAGAGCATTTTCATATACGCTTCAGGGTCACCCAAACCATAAATGGCCGAAACCGAGGCCACAATAATCGCGTCGCGTCGCTCTAAAAGTGCACGCGTAGCCGACAAACGCATCTGGTCGATGTGGTCGTTAATCGCGGCATCTTTTTCAATAAAAGTATCCGACGAAGGCACATATGCTTCTGGCTGATAGTAATCGTAGTAACTTACAAAGTATTCAACCGAATTATTCGGGAAAAAGGCCTTGAATTCACCATAAAGCTGAGCAGCCAGCGTTTTATTGTGAGCCATAATGATGGTCGGACGCTGTGTTTGCGCGATCACATTGGCCATGGTGTAGGTTTTACCCGAACCCGTAACCCCAAGTAATAGCTGGTTACGATAGCCGCGCTCAATGCCATTGACCAACTTTTCAATCGCTTGAGGCTGATCACCTGCGGGTTGGAAACTTGTCACTAAATCAAAAGGCTGGTTGTCGTTCACTGGCACGCTCAAAAATAAGGGGTCATACAAACTATTAGGGCAAACTGAAACTTTTCAAGCCCGATGACTGGTCGTTAGTAGGCAATTACAGTGCCGTCCCAATTTAATAATTTACCCTGCTCTGCCTGACCAAACTGATCCATAACATCGATCAAACGCGTAGCAGTCTGCTCTGCACTGTACAATCGATCAGGTGAAATATTTTTATGAAAAGGTTTAGACAGCTCAGAATCCGTGGTTCCCGGGTGTAAGCTCGCCACATAAATTTCAGGCGATTTACGCCCCCACTCAATGCTCAGGTTTTTAATAAACATATTCAAAGCGGTTTTGCTCATGCGATAGCTGTACCAACCTCCCAATGCATTGTCATCCAGACTGCCCACCTTAGCCGATAAAGATAGCCATTTGAGTGAAGAGGTTTTGGTCAAAACAGGAGCCAAGGCTTGTGCAAGATGTATATGCGTGAGCACATTTTTTGAAAAAGATTCAAACACCCAGTCATCCTGAATCTGGCTGAGCATTTTTTCTGGCATATGGGTGTCATCGTGCAACATACCTGCACAGCAAAAAACGCGGGTCGGTTGAATTGAAGCAAGAAAAGTCTGTACTGCCGAAATATTCGAGGCATCGGATAAGTCGATCTGTAAATTATGCTGCCCCAAATCCGAACGGCTAATGGTGTAAACTGGTTCGTCTGAACGCGCTCTTAGCGCTGCAACCAATGCATTTCCAATGCCTGTAGAGGCGCCTGCGACAAGTATGCTCATGATCTTCTCTTTATAATGATTTTCTACAGATTCAGCATAAAAAAATGCGTGTGAATTTTATGTCATGAAAAAATAATCTTACTATTTTTGATCTGTTTCTCTCAAAATCATGTCACGCTACTACACCCTGTAAAATAAAAAAGCGCACTATTTTTTGCTTGATTTGTGACTGAATCAATTGCACCATGAACTTATTACAGCAAGAATAAGATCATGATGAGCTTTCAATACCACGACGAAACAATTGTGACTGAGCTACCAGAAAATACCGTGTTTGTATTTGGTAGCAACATGGCTGGGCAACATACGCATGGCGCTGCACGTATCGCCGCACAGCATTTTGGTGCTGTAAAGGGTGTAGGACGTGGCTGGGCGGGCCAAAGCTTCGCGATTCCTACCTTAAATGAACACCAACAACAAATGCCGCTTTCACAGATTGCGCACTATATCCATGATTTTAAAATTTATGCTCAAAATCACAGCAAAATGACGTATTTTTTAACGGCACTCGGCTGCGGGATAGCAGGCTATAAAGTATCGGAAATCGCGCCACTATTTCGTGGTATGAGCAGCAATATTATCTTTCCAGAATCATTTAAACCGTATATCGAAGAGAACGCGGTTTCACTGTTTCCAAATCTCACCTCGCGTATGGTGCAAGCATTTATTACCGATGAGGTGATTTTTTACTTCGATCATGGCAGTGAATCCTTCGAAGATGCACTACAAAAAACATCATTGAGTGATACCGAGAAAGCCATTGCATTAATTGTCTTAAATGAAGATTTATACCCACGAGATCGTTACGGACGTGGTCGTGAACACGAGCTAAAAGACATTCTTGGAAAATTAAACGGTAAAATCTTTAATTTTCATGGCAATACCGAAGGCGCCATGATTTTTGTCAGCGTGATTGTTGCATTGATGGAACTATATGACATTGATGAACAGGATTTCGTCAAACTCTGGCGTAACGAAATCGAAATTGTTCATCCGGCAAACCGAGGCCAAGCCATCAGCGAAACCACTTAAAGGTCATTTTAAGCAGTAAAAAAAAAGATGACCTAACTGGATGATTTTTTTAGCCAGTCTTATTTTTTGTTTAAAAACACAAGGCTTATGATTATACTGCTGAAAAAATAGCCCTTGAAAGTTGAGCCACCATGCCTACGCTAGATTCTTCAATTTTTGATCTTGCACCTATTCCAATGTGGCTCGAAGATTACAGCGGAATCAAAATTCAGTTTGATGAGTGGCGTGATCAAGGGATCCAAGATTTACGAACTTTTCTTCGTGAAGATCTCGAACGTGTTCGACAATGCGCACATAAAATCAAGCTGATTCGTGTCAATCAAAAAACCTTACAACTTTTTGAAGCAGCATCGTTTGAGCAGCTTTGCGACAATCTGGCGGTTATTTTTCAGCAAGACATGCTCGATTCACATTTGAATGAATTGGTCGATTTATGGGAAGGTAAAACGCTATTTTCAAGTATGGCCGTCAACTACACGCTCAGTGGTCGGCGCTTAGATATACAATTGCACGGTACCATTTTACCGGGCTATGAAGATTCATTTGCGCGTGTACTGGTCAC
Organism: Acinetobacter soli; assembly: GCF_000760595.1. GTDB lineage: Bacteria > Pseudomonadota > Gammaproteobacteria > Pseudomonadales > Moraxellaceae > Acinetobacter > Acinetobacter soli. The sequence continues at coordinate 289,071 of NZ_BBNM01000001.1, forward strand.
CACTGAAGATGTCACCCAAGTTCACCATGCACGCCGCTTAGAAGAAAAAAATCGTCAACTGGCCGAATCTCGTTTTCACTATTCACCGGCCTCGTTATGGGTTGAAGATTTCAGTCGTGTCAAATTCCGGCTTGATCAGCTCAGACAGCTGGGAATAGATGACTTTAGAACCTTTATTGATGTCCATCCCGAGTTTGTCAATCAATGTGTGGAAGACATCCTGATTTTAGATGTCAATCAAGCGACCCTCGATTTATTTCAAGCACCCGATAAAGCAACACTGCTTAAAAATACGCATAAAATATTTGCAAAAGAAATGCTCAGCACCTTTCGTGAACAGCTTATCGAGCTATGGAAAGGCAATATCCATCATCAGCGAGAAGCAATTAATTATGCACTCGATGGCAGTATTCGCAATGTATTACTGCAATTTACCGTGTTTCCGGGTTATGAGCACAACTGGGGCATTGTGCAGGTCGCCTTAACCGATATTACAGCACGCAAAAAGGCAGAAAATTACCTTGAGTATTTAGGTAAACACGATGTGCTAACCAAACTTCATAACCGCTCGTTTTATAGCGAAGAAATTCATCGCTTAGAACGAAGTATGGTGCGCCCTATCTCATGTATTTTTTTAGACATGAATGGGCTTAAAGCTATCAATGATTATCATGGTCATGATGCGGGAGATGATGTACTCAGGCGTGTGGGTCAGATCTTAACGCAATCGATTCAGCAAACTCCATATACGGCGTCTAGAATTGGCGGCGATGAATTTGTAATTTTAATGCATGGGGCAGACGAAACGGCGGTCAGCGTGATGCTACAAACCATTGATGCCCTACTCACTTTGGATAATCAGTTTTATTCGAGCCAGCCGATCAGTATTTCTATGGGATATGCCACAACACGCGAACATGAAACGATAGAAAGCATGTTAAAGCGCGCAGATGCCGAGATGTATACAAAGAAAAAAATGCATCATGATCGCGTTTAAACCATTTTATCTCATACAAAAAAAGCCCCTACGATGTTGCAGGGGCTTTTTAATTGTTTGATGACGCTGCTTAGCGTTTTCCCATCGAACGACGTGTTCCGCGCGGTGGCATCCAGGTGCGGTCTGCATACTGCTCAGGTTTCGGACGCACATAATTGTGTGCGACATCCTCTTCGTTTTGATCTGCTGGATTTGCAATTGGAAAAGGTAATTTAACCAAAGCTTTTTTGGCTTTTGGCTTGGCTTGACTCATGTTCTGTACTCAAGTTTTCTTGAACAACGCATATATTAAATGATTTTGCTTCAGGATGCTTTTAAAAATCGTAAATGATGATGATCAAGCTGAATTTACAGGTGTCTCTGAATGTTTTTTTATTTTTGTTTTGATAATAAAACACGAACTGAGGTTTTTGGGCTAAGATAGTGTGCTTTTATTTTTTATCCCACAAGAAGGAATATTGCCGTGGACGTACGTCTGTCTGATCGTGTAAATGCCATCAAGCCGTCCCCTACTTTGGCCGTTACGAACAAAGCAGCAGAACTTAAAGCTGCAGGAAAAAACGTGATTGGTTTAGGTGCAGGTGAACCAGATTTCGATACCCCGCAACACATCAAAGATGCTGCGATTGAAGCAATTCACAATGGCTTCACCAAATATACCGCAGTAGATGGTACGCCAGGCTTAAAAAAAGCAATTATTGCAAAATTCAAGCGTGACAATAATCTAGATTATCAAGCAAACCAGATTTTGGTTTCATGTGGTGGCAAACAATCGTTCTTCAATTTGGCACTTGCGTTGCTCAATAAAGGCGATGAAGTAATCATCCCAGCACCATTTTGGGTGAGCTACCCAGATATGGTGATTATTGCCGAAGGTACGCCAGTCATCGTGAAATGCGGTGAAGAGCAACGCTTTAAAATTACCCCAGAGCAGCTTGAAGCAGCCATTACTCCAAATACACGCTTATTGGTATTGAACAGCCCATCAAATCCGACAGGCATGATTTATACCAAAGCAGAGCTTGAAGCACTTGCCGATGTACTTCGCAAGCACCCACAAGTATATATCGCATCTGACGATATGTATGAACCGATTCGTTGGGAAGATGAATTTTACAACATCGCGACTGTGGCACCCGATTTATACGACCGTACCATTGTATTAAATGGTGTTTCAAAAGCGTATGCCATGACTGGCTGGCGCATTGGCTATGCAGCGGGTCCTGCAAAAATCATTGGCGCAATGAAGAAGATTCAGTCGCAATCGACTTCTAACCCAACCTCAATTTCACAAGTTGCAGCAGAAGCAGCACTAAATGGCCCTCAAGATGTGTTAGAGCCAATGATTGAAGCGTTCAAACGTCGTCATGATTTGGTTGTAAACGGCTTAAACGCCATTCATGGTATTTCTTGCCTGCCTGCGGATGGTGCATTTTATGCCTATGCCAACATTCGCCCATTGATTCGTGCCAAAGGCCTCAAATCGTGCACCGAGTTTTCTGAGTGGTTATTAGAAGAAACTGGTGTTGCAGTTGTACCTGGTGATGCATTCGGTCTTGGTGGCTTTATGCGTATCTCATACGCTACCGCAGATGAAGTATTGGTTGATGCATTAGCCCGTATTAAAAAAGCGGCAGAATCCATTGACGGTATCGATGCAGCCATTGCATCAATTCAAGCTGAAAAAACAGCTTAACTGTTAAGCTCCCGATTTATAAAAAAAGCCTGTCTTCGGATAGGCTTTTTTTATGGCTGAATCGTTCATTATTTTTCACTTGATATATTTTTATTTTTGCACAGATATTTATACGTTTAAATACACTGCATCCCGCTCATCATATAGCTTTATACAGCATTTTGCTTAGCTATAACGCTTAGGGCGTGATAGTGTTAAATAATGACAATAATACGGAAAGGTATGATCAATCTCGATCTGTTTTACCTGCTGATCTTGTGTGCTCCATGCATAGGCATAAGCAGGAGAAAATAAACCGCTACGCTCAATGGAAAACAAAAATAATGAGTTATCCCAGCTTTCAGACGCACGTTCCCACAAGTGATCCGCTGAATCATGTAGCAATTTAACCTGATGCTCAGTCCATTTATCGCCAAACCAGAGTTGCAATAAATCGCCTAAATAGATTTTTTCTTGACTAAAAACGGCAAAATGAATGTGTGCGTCGGTGACATTTTGATAATACTGCTGAGGATCGCGAATAATGTCGAGATAGTTTTTTTGATAGAAAGCGAAATCAGAAAAGATTTGTTCAATTTGAAGAGTCGGCATGATATAGCCCTCCGGTTTAGCCATTTAGTGCTGGCAAGTTGGTTAAATCCACACTGTTCAGATGACCATCTGAACGTTCTCTTATATAAAACATAACAGTGATTTTCGTGCCGTGCAAGCAAAATTGATAATTTGAGCCAGTTTGCTCAAATAAGAAACATACACACTAAAAATGAAACAAAGATGACAAATTTGGCTTGACCCCTGTCAAAATCTCCTTATAATCGCATTCAGATTCTCCCATAGCTCAGTCGGTAGAGCGACGGACTGTTAATCCGCAGGTCCCTGGTTCGAGCCCAGGTGGGAGAGCCAAATATCAAAAAGCCCGCAGCATTAAAGCGGGCTTTTTTTTGCCTAAAAATCGCTATAAAAAAACCTCTTACGCAAAGAGGTTTTTTATTTTAAGCAGCCTGTGCTTCTGGTACGCCACTATGAAAACGAAACACTTTATCTGCTGAGAGAATGAGGTTTTTTTCTACTTCACGAATTTGCACAATACGCTGTTGAATATCCTCTTCAGGGTTCTTCATTTTTGCCGTTTGTGCAACCTCTAAAGCCAGTGCCAGATAGTCCTCAAAATGCCGAGATTCAGACTTGAGTAGATATCGGTAGTAACGCCCTAATTCGTCATCGACATGCGGTGCCAAGGCATGAAAACGCTCACACGAACGCGCTTCAACAAAAGCACCAATGATTAAAACATCAATGAGTGCTTCTGGCTCATAAGTTCTAATTTGTTTGCGAAGTTCACCCGCATAGCGCCCTGCACTGACCGCCTTCCATTCCTGCCCACGTTTTTTCATCAACTCGAGCACTTGCTCGTAGTGCAACATTTCTTCACGCACCAGTTGCGCCAGCTTCACCTGTAGATCTGTAAAAAAACTGTAGCGGAACATCAAATTCATGGCTGTTCCTGCTGCTTTTTTTTCACAATTGGCGTGATCTTGCATTAATAATTCAAGATTATTGAGCGCTTCGTTCAACCATGCTTGAGGTGTTTGACACCCCAAGAATTCAATTACAGGTTGCATCAGTTCATCATAGTTTGGACTTGACATCTTGACTCACTTATCCTGCCGCTTGAATCGCAGCCTTCATTTGCTTTACAGCTTGCTCAAGTCCAACAAAGACACTATCTGCAATAATCGAATGACCAATATTCAATTCATGAATCTGCGGGATCGCAGCGATCGGAGTAATGTTCTCTAAATTCAGGCCATGCCCTGCATTTACCACCAGCCCTTTGCTTGCAGCATATTCAGCGCCACGTACAATCCGCTCTAGCTCGGCACGCTGTTGTTGCTCACTGCTTGCATCGGCATAGGCGCCTGTATGCAGTTCAATCGTCGGCGCACCACAGGCAATGGCAGCATCAATCTGGGCAACATCGGCATCGATAAATAACGACACATCACACCCTATAGCAGTTAATTCAGCTGTCGCTGCTTTCACTTTTTCAAAATTCCCCAGAACATCTAGCCCACCTTCTGTGGTGACTTCCTGACGTCGCTCTGGAACAAAGCAAACATGTTGAGGTTGAATTTCCTTGGCAAATGCAATCATTTCATCTGTCACTGCAAGCTCAAGGTTCATACGTGTTCTAAGCACTGGACGCATACGACGTACATCGTCATCTTGAATATGACGGCGGTCTTCACGCAAATGCAGTGTAATGCCCTCGGCACCTGCTTGCTCACACACCAGTGCAGCCTGTACAGGATCTGGATAAACGGTTCCTCTGGCCTGTCTCAAAGTTGCGACATGATCGATATTGACGCCAAGCAAAGCAGCCATACAAACATCCTATTTATGAACGAGATTGAGTATTTTGAATCCACAATTGGCGACTTTTTAATGGTCGGTCTCCCAAAAGGGATGTAATCATCTGACGGTATAGTTTACCTAATAATTGTAATTGGTCGGGAGAAAATTCGTTCCCGATTTGATAATTCTGCATACAGCCAATCAATTGCCCAGACAAGGTCGACTGGGTGTGCTGTAAAACAGGCATAAAGCCTTCTGTAGACTGAAACTGATAGTGCGCTAACGGATTAATCGGTTGCTGGTTGGCATCGATTTCAAAATCGATGGCATAGCCCAGCTCTTGCAATAACACATGCTCAAACTGCCGTAAAATCTGTTTCAGGTAATGACTCGGTGCCTGTTGTTGATGCAAATGTTGTAATTGCAGCAATGTGTGCTGATAGTGCCGGAAAGTTTCTGGCATAGGCTCTTCTAGCGGGCATAAACGCAGTAAAACTTCGTTGAGATAAAATCCGGCAAAAAATGCATCGCCCTGAAAGAAAACTGGAAAGTTTAAAATTTCGAGCTTGGTAAAATTTTTTAAGTCACCTTTGCCTGTGGCTTGCAAGGTAAAAGGCTGATACTGCGGAGGAGGATTTTGCCGAAGAATACCATCGATACGACCGTATTCTTCGCTAAACAAATGCACGATATGACTTTTTTCACGATAACGCCGGTGATGAATCAGATAACCATGAAGGACTTGGTTTCGCATAAAAACGCAAACTAATCCTTCTTGGCTGAGTCTTTATCGTCATCCCCATCGGGAATCACGGCACCCACCACCGCAGCAGTACCTTTAACCACCCCTTTGGTGGTTTTGTAGGCCACCTTGACAGGAACAGTCACAATCTTGGTAATACAGCCTTGAAGCATCAACACGCAACCCAGCAGAACAACACAGCGAATCATGACTGTCATCGACATTACTCTTGTTTAAATATCACTATAGCCCAAGCTTTTCAGCGCACGCTCATCATCAGACCAGCCACCTTTGACTTTCACCCAAAGCGTGAGCATGATTTTTTGTTCAAACATTTTTTCCATGTCTGTACGTGCTTCCATACCAATCCGTTTGAGTTTAGCGCCTTTGTCACCAATCACAATGGCTTTTTGTCCAGCACGCTCAACAAAAATGGTCGCATCGATATAGGTACAAGCAGGCTTCATACGGCCAGTCTTTTCACTTATCGCCGGTTCTTCAGTTTTAAATGATTCAATCTGCACCGTCAAATCGTATGGCAATTCTTCACCAAGCTGACGCATGATTTTTTCGCGAATAATTTCGCTGGCCAAGAAACGCTCTGAACGGTCGGTCACTTGATCGAAAGAATACAATGGCGGTTGAAACGGCAGGTATTTTTCAATGATGTCACGCAAGTGATCTAGATTTGCACCACGAAGCGCAGAAACAGGAATAATTTCTGCAAAGTTCATGAGCTTTGCGCGCTCTTGAATGAGAGGCAGCAAGCTGCGTTTTTCTTCTACGGTATCAATTTTGTTGATCACCATAATGACCGGCATATCTGCATTTTTGAGCTTTTCAAGCACAAGATCGTCATTTTGAGTCCATTTGTGACCATCGACCACAAATAGCACCAAGTTCACGTCACGCAGTGCAGAGTGCGCTGCACGATTCATCATCTTGTTGATCGCACGCACTTCTTTTTTATGCATACCCGGTGTATCGACATATACCGCTTGAGATTTCTCGCGTGAATCGATTCCCACAATTTTATGACGTGTGGTTTGCGGTTTACGTGAAGTAATCGAAAGTTTTTGACCCAACAAATGGTTCATTAATGTGGATTTACCCACATTTGGACGCCCAACAATTGCAACAAAGCCGCTACGGAAGTCGGAAGGTATCTCGACACCGGCGGAACTAAAAAATTGATCAATCAGATTTGGGGATTGATTTTCATCATTATCATGTGAATCTGGATTGATTTGATCAGAATGCATCGACATGCAAATTACTGCTCCAATAACTTTAAAATTTCTGCCGCAGCTGCTTGCTCAGCAAAACGGCGGCTCGAGCCCTCACCTAAAACATTTGGTAGCCCGGCTACCACACATTCTACTTTAAAGTGCTGGTGAGGGGCATCCCCTTGAATATCCACAACCTCGTAAACAGGGAGAGGTTTTTTACGTGCTTGTAAATACTCTTGTAAACGCGACTTCGGATCTTTTAACTGATCTGTCGGTTCGATATGATCCAGATAGGGTACATACCAGTTTAAAACAATTTTGTTTAACAAATTTAAATCGGCGCTATCGACATAAATTGCACCGATAATCGCTTCGACCGTATCGGCCAGAATTGATTCGCGATGATGTCCACCCGATTTTAATTCACCTGTGCTTAAAATTAAACAGCGACTCAGTTTCAAATCATTTGCGATTTTACCAAGCGCTTCTTGACGCACCAAGGTCGCACGCATGCGCGTTAAGCGACCTTCATTTTCATGCGGATAAGTCTGATACAAATAATTGGCAATGATCATACCCAACAGCGAGTCGCCCAAAAATTCAAGGCGCTCGTAGTTGTACTTGTGACTAACAGATCGATGCGTGAGTGCAAGCTGAAGTAATTCCAACTGCTTAAACTCGTATCCGATCCGACTCTGTAATCTTGGATCACTGAGTTTGGACTGCGTTTTGTTCAAAATTTTTCTCAAATTTTATAACTAAATCAATATTAAACAAGAACGGTCTTCTTACTTCATATTGTTTGCTAACGCGTAAACCACCTTTGTTCGTTACCTTTGCAATCTCGTTAAATCGAACGTCACGTACACTGTTCATGTCTAAACGCTGATTCATCTGGGTCACAAATTTATCGACCGCGATATTGCGAGGAGATTCACGCATTAAGGCGTCGATCTGGTTATTGATGATTCGATCATCCCAATAAGCCGGAGCAACTGCCACTGCTGCTTTAAGTACTAAAGCAAAGACAATAATCCCCAAAAAAACACCTAAATACGAAGCACCCCATTGAGACTTGCGCATTTGTTGTTGTCCTAATTTCTAATTTTAGTCAATTGTACCATTTCGGTTGAAGGATGGAATCTTAAAGCCAGGTTCTTTATGCATCCAAATATAGAATGCACGCCCAGTCAGATTCTCTTCAGGTACAAATCCCCAAAAGCGACTATCTGCACTCTGATCACGGTTATCGCCCATGGCAAAGTAATGCCCTTTTGGTACCGTAACTTCCCAGTACATTCCGTCTTCAGCGGCATATTTACCGTTGTCGATGTAATTGATAAACGGCGCTTGGCGTGCAATGTTGACCCCTTCAAGCTCACGCATGGTAAAGGTATGCTCACCCAAGGTCTCTTTATGATAAATCGAGGTTGGAGTGTCTAAACTGTCTTTTTCACGACTAAACTGAGTCGCAACTTTAGGTACTTTCTGACCATTAATGCTTAACTGACCATGATCATAGACAATATGATCGCCCGGCAGGCCAACCACACGCTTGATGTAACTGATGGTCGGTTGTGGTGGATAACGAAATACAATCACATCACCGCGTTTTGGCTCACCTACATCAAGAATTTTGGTGTTTACGATCGGAAGACGAACACCATAGTCGTATTTATTGACCAGAATAAAGTCGCCAGTTTCGAGGGTAGGCACCATTGAATCAGACGGAATATTAAATGGTTCAATAATAAACGATCGAAGCACTAAAACCACGGCCAGCACAGGCCAGAAGTCGTACGCCCAAGTAATGATAAAATTTTCGCTTCCCCGTCCTTTGGTTACACGTTGCTTAAACACCAACTTGTCGAGAAGCCACACCAAGAAAAAAATGAGCGTGACAGGAACGAGAATTAAATTAAAATCAAAATCCATGGGCGAGTCCTAAAGGTTATCTCTCTACTTTTAATACAGCTAGAAACGCTTCTTGTGGGATTTCAACACTTCCCACCTGCTTCATACGTTTCTTACCTTCTTTTTGTTTCGCAAGCAATTTCTTCTTACGCGAAACGTCACCACCATAACACTTCGCCAATACATTCTTACGCATGGCTTTTACGGTTGAGCGCGCAATAATTTGAGCACCAATGGCCGCTTGAATTGCCACGTCAAACATCTGACGAGGAATCAAGTCTTTCATTTTTTCAACCAGTGCAATACCACGGTGACGCGCATCCTGACGGTGACAGATCATGGCCAATGCATCGACCTTTTCACTATTAATTAACACGTCTACCTTAACCAGAGATGAACTTTCAAAACGGACAAAGTTGTAATCGAGTGATGCGAAACCACGTGAGCAAGATTTTAAGCGGTCGAAAAAGTCCATAACCACTTCAGCCATTGGAATTTCGAACGTCACCGACACTTGGTTACCCAAGAATTTCATGTCTTTTTGTACACCACGGCGCTCGATACATAGCGTCATGACATTACCAAGATATTCTTGAGGCACCAGAATATGACATTCTGCAATCGGTTCGCGAAGGTCTTCTACCGTGCTGGCGTCTGGCATTTTAGACGGGCTGTCGATATAAATCGTATCGCCTTTTTTGGTCAGTGCTTCATACACTACGGTTGGTGCAGAGCTGATCAGGTCTAAATCGTATTCACGCTCAAGTCGCTCTTGTACGATTTCCATGTGCAGCATGCCCAAGAAACCACAGCGGAAACCAAATCCAAGCGCATCAGAACTTTCAGGCTCGAAAAATAATGCCGAGTCATTAATTTGAAGTTTCTGCAACGCTTCACGGAACGGTTCAAAATCGCTTGAATCGATTGGAAATAATCCCGCATACACCTGTGGTTTAACCTTTTTAAACCCTGGCAAAGTTTTAACTTCTGGCGTTGCGGAAAGTGTGATGGTATCACCTACCGGCGCACCAAAGATGTCTTTAATCCCCGCAATCACGAAGCCTACTTCACCCGCTTCAAGCATGTCAGTTTCGGTATGTTTTGGATTGAATACACCCACAGAGGTGACTGGATGCACTTGACCAGTCGACTTAACCAGCATTTTGTCGCCCTTACGGATCCGACCTTGCTTGATACGTACCAAGGAAACAACGCCTAAGTAGTTGTCAAACCATGAATCGATAATCAGTGCTTGCAGTGGTGCGTCACGATCACCTTCTGGTGCTGGAATCACATCGACCAAGCGCTCAAGCACACCTTCAACCCCAAGACCAGTTTTCGCTGAACAAGTCGGTGCTTCAGTGGCTTCAATACCAATAATTTCTTCAATTTCGTGAATAACGCGTTCTGGCTCGGCCTGTGGCAAATCAATCTTGTTGAGAATCGGTAAAACTTCTAAGCCCTGCTCAATTGCGGTATAGCAGTTGGCAACAGATTGCGCCTCAACACCTTGTGCTGCATCGACCACCAAAAGTGCGCCTTCACATGCTGCAAGTGAACGTGACACTTCGTATGAAAAGTCGACGTGTCCTGGTGTATCAATAAAGTTGAGTTGATATTCTTGTCCATTCGGATGCGTGTAATACAAGGTTACCGATGCCGCTTTAATGGTAATTCCACGTTCCCGCTCAAGTTCCATTGAATCCAATACCTGAGCTTGCATTTCACGATCTTGCAAGCCACCGCACATTTGAATAAAACGGTCAGCAAGTGTCGATTTGCCGTGATCGATGTGTGCAATGATCGAGAAGTTACGAATATTTTTGATATCAACGGATTTTTTAGCCGATGCCATAGATTACTCTGAAAAAAAGTACACCTTAAAGCGCAATACTGAACATAGCATGCAAGGTGTAAAAAGGACTGTCCTGAATTGCTGCACAGTATAAGCAACCAGACACCAAAAATATAGTGCGATCCGGCGCATTTCACAAAGTAATCGAAATGGGTTAAGAGCATTGCATTTTGAGCCACGCCTCCCTTATTCACTTAAACCGCTGTTCTATGACATCTCTTTAACATGCACTGATATCCCATCAGATCAATCAATCGCGCAGTTATGGAGACGGATGAACTGCGTAACACATCGTAAAGTCAATCGGATTAATGTCCTTCGATAAAGGCTGATACGCTTGAGTAAACGTCGGAGACATGCGTTTTGGTCGGCCTGAACTCATCTCGATGCAGGCCCATTTGGTTTTCGCTACAAACAAGATTGTCTGATCTTTAGGGCGATAAAATACGTACTGGCGTGATAGATACAAACTATCGAGCGCATCTAGCCATGTGCGTAAAATCAGTTCATCTCCTTCAAACGCGGCCTTACGATACTGGACATGATGCTCCACCGCCACCATGGCATGATTAAGCTGTTGATACTGTTTTAACCCAAGCCCCAGTGCATTGACATGCTTACTGGCCACATCTTGCATCCACTGCACATAAACCACATTGTTCACATGACCCAGTTGATCAATGTGTTCAGCGCTCACCGTCAGAGCCAAATCAAAAATTGCACTCATCTTTTGTCCGTTATTGTCATTGAAAAAGTTACGCAGAATTTACGTTACATCTTGCTGTGCTTCATCTACGCTTTTGAGCACGATACAAAGATAGGTTTAAAACATGAGTAGCCTGATCGTTTCAATGTCAAAGCAAACCCCACATCGCTTTTCAGTGAGCTCATTGCCCATTGACCTTGAAGCGCCTACCACCGCACATTCTAAAAATAACAGCTCTGCGTTTTTGCAGGAAGTCGAAGAATACCTGAAACGCTATCCAAATACACAACATATTGATGTATGCCTGCACGATCTCAATGGTCATATTCGTGGCAAACGCATCGATATCAACAGCCTGCGACAACTCGATAAAGGCTGCTATTTCCCCCTATCGGTCTATGCCATGAATCTAGATGGAAAAGTCAATGAAGAGACGGGTTTAGGTAAATATATTGGCGAGCCAGACCGATTATGCCGTCCTATTTTAGGGAGTTTAAAACCCGCAGCGATTCAACCTGAATTCAACGCTCAGGTGTATGTTTCAATGCAAGATGACACGCTAATAGACTGTCCCTATGAACCTCGGAATGTGCTCAAGAAAATTGTCAATCAGCTACATGCTGAGCAGTATTATCCAGTGATGTCGGCCGAGCTTGAGTTTTATTTGTTTGATATCACCGCCAGCTCACGTGATGCCCTGCTCAGTAATCAAAGCTTTGATATGGACATGCCTGAACGAGATTTACAGGTGCTGCAAGAAATTGAACGAATTGCGAAATTACAGTCGATTCCCATTACAGGCCTAGTCGCAGAATCTGCCATGAGCCAATATGAGATCAATATTCTACATCGTCCTGATATTCTGACCTTGTGTGATCAGATCATGTCGTTAAAACGTATTGTTAAGCAGGTCGCCAAACAATTTCATATGCAGGCCTGTTTCTTGGCAAAACCCGATTTGCATCAGGCTGGAAGTGGCATGCATTTTCATCTGAGTATCTGCGATTCAAATTTGCAAAATCGCTTTCGTACCTCTTCGCCAGATCAACCCTGCAATGCATTACAACAAGCCATTAGTGGACTGGTCGATTTAATGCCTGCTTCCATGGCAATTTTAGCACCCAACATCAATTCTTATCGTCGTTTTCAACCCGGCCAGCATGTGCCTATGGAAGCCAACTGGAATATCAATAACCGCAATGTGGCCATCCGCATTCCCTGTGCAGATGCAGAGAATCAACGGCTCGAATATCGGGTAGCTGGTGCAGACTGTAATCCCTATTTAACCGTAGCGGTGATTTTAACGGGAATTTTACATGGTATAGAGCACTCACTGGAAATGCCTAAACCTTCCCACCAAATCAAGCAGCTTCACGAACATATTTTTTTACCTCAGCAGCAACTAGATGCACTTGATCGGTTTAAAAATAATACAACACTCCAGCACTATCTAGGTCGAGAGTTTTGCGAGCTCTGGCACACCTTAAAGTACGCCGAACATCAACACGTTTATCAGCAAATCACCAGTGCCGAAAAAGCATGGGACTTATAATAATAACAACACGTTTAAAACAACAAAAAGCCAGAAGCAGATGCTTCTGGCTTCAAATTAAGTACGTTTTAACATTGTGCCGATTAGTTAATACGTAAACCCAACATGGCGCGTTGCCCTTGACGAATCAGTGAAATGCGAGCAACCGAATTTTTAGGAAGCGCAGCAACCGCTCTGGCAAACTCGCTGGTATTGTTAATTCGAGTTGAATTGATTTGAACAATCACATCCCCAGGCATTAAGTTTGAGCGCGAAGCCAAACCGCCACGGGTCACATCCTGCACAAAAATACCGCCCGAAATATCCAGACGCGCTTGTTCATCGGTAGTTAGGTTACGAATTGCCATACCCAATACCGGCCCGTTTTGTGCAGCCGCTTTTTCAGAAGTTGCAGGTGTATCGTCTGGTGCTGTGGTGAGCGTAGCCGAAACATTCATTGGCTTACCGTCTCGAAGGATTTCCAATTGAATCACCTGTTTCGGCATGGTTCGATTCAGATAATTCAGTAGCTCAGAAGTGCGTGAAATCGGGTTGCCATTATATTTCATAATAATGTCCCCTGCCTTTAAACCAACCTTGGCCGCAGGTGAACCCGGTGTAACCTGATTAATCAGCGAGCCCTCAGGTTTTGGTAAGTTGTAGGCATCGGCAAGATTCCGGTCAATATCTTGTAGCATTACACCCAAATACGAACGTGTGACTTTGCCCTTGGTTTTTAATTGCTGTGCAACGTCCATTGCCACATCAATTGGAATGGAGAACGACAACCCCATATAACCGCCTGTACCGCTGAAAATTCGGGAATTGACCCCGACCACTTCACCTTGCTGATTAAATAATGGGCCGCCCGAGTTGCCCGGATTTAATGCTACATCGGTCTGGATAAAAGGCACTGAGGTTTCGCCCACCATATTGCGTGATTTTGCACTGACAATCCCCGCAGATGCCGAATAATCAAAACCAAACGGCGAGCCAATCGCTAAAACAGGCTGTCCTACTTTCAGCTGATCGACATTACCAATTTTTAATGCAGGAAAATTCGCACCATCAACTTTCAATAAAGCCACATCGGTACGTTCATCACTTCCAACCACTTTGGCATCAATTTCGCGACGATCATTTAACGTGATGGTAATGCGTGATGCATCCTCAACCACATGATGATTGGTGAGCAAGTAGCCATCCTTGCTGATAAAAAATGCACTGCCGTATCCCGTTTTTTCTTGCGGTGCCTGCTGCTGTGGAATAATGACCTGATTTCCAAAAAAACGGCGTAGGATTTCAGGAACTTGCTGCTGTAATAGCTCCTCTTGCGTCATTTTCTTGACGACACTGACACTGACCACCGCCGGACTGACTTGCTCGACCAGATTGGAAAAGTCCACAGGTGCTGCTGCATTTACTTGTGCAGCTGCCACGGTAAACGTTACCGCATACAATCCTTTTTTTAAATAACTATTACGCATCACAAATTACACCTACACAATTCGCTTCAATCGTTTTGTTTTTATCACAAGATTTTTAGACATTTCGTAATAATATGTTTAATTAGTGGTGGCAAAACAAGACCTTAGTTTTCCGTTACAAAATTGAAATATGATTGAAATTTTTATTCACCTCAAACCGGTCGAAGTCTTGCCTTTTTTGCAAAAAAGCGTTGTTATTATCAGACTTTTTTAAAATTAGCTGATGGACATGTCTAATTTAAATTCTACGCATCAGTTTGATGTGATTATTGTGGGCAGTGGCGGAGCCGGCTTAAGTCTCGCACTCTCACTTCCGAGCCATTTCAATATTGCGATTTTGGCCAAATCTTCTCTCACTGAAGCCAGCACATTTTATGCGCAAGGCGGCGTAGCTGCTGTACTCGATAAAACCGACTCTATTCAACAACACATCGACGACACTATGGTTGCTGGTGCGCACCTGTGTGAATTAGATGCGGTCAAGCAAACCGTGGAAGGCGGACGTCCATCCGTTGATTTCTTATTAAAACAAGGGGTTGAGTTTACTCTCGATGAAGATGCACAGCTTCACCTGACCCGTGAAGGTGGACACTCGCAGCGTCGTATTATTCATGCAGCGGATGCAACCGGAAAGGCCATTTCGACCACATTGGTGCAGCGTGCACAAGAGGCACCCAATCTCACAATTTTTGAAAATTTCGTCGCCATTGATGTGATTAGTCTGCATAAGCTTGGACACGCAGATCAACCCAATCGTGCAGTAGGTTTATACGCACTTGAAGAAGCAACAGATCAAATCCATACATTTTTGGCGCCTTTTACCGCATTGGCTTGCGGTGGTGCCATGAAGGCTTATCTGTATACGTCTAACCCGGATATTGCAACAGGTGACGGGATTGCGATGGCCTATCGTGCAGGTTGCAGGGTTGCCAATATGGAATTCAACCAGTTTCATCCCACCTGTTTATATCATCCACAAGCACGCTCATTTCTGATTACTGAAGCCATGCGCGGTGAAGGTGCCTACTTACGTTTACCCGATGGTGAACGTTTTATGCTTCGGTTTGATTCACGTGCAGAATTGGCGCCACGCGACGTTGTGGCGCGTGCGATCGATTTTGAGATTAAACGACTTGGCATTCGTCACGTCTGGCTCGACATTACCCATAAGCCGGCAGCATTTATTCAGGAGCATTTTCCCACCCTGTATGCGCGCTTACTGGAACTGGGCATTGATATTACCACGGACATGATTCCAGTCGTACCGGCTGCACATTATACCTGTGGGGGTGTGGTGGTCGACGAAAACAGTCAGACCGATCTTGAAGGGCTATATGCGATTGGTGAAACATCGTACACCGGATTGCATGGTGCAAACCGTATGGCCAGTAATTCACTGCTTGAATGCTTTGTTTATGGGATGGGCGCAGCGTCTGATATTGAGCGAAAATTTACTCAACCGTTTGATTTTCCAGATGTGCCTGCATGGGACGACTCACAAGTGACCAATGCCGATGAAGATGTGGTGATTTTACAAAACTGGGATGAGCTACGTTCAACCATGTGGAATTATGTGGGGATTGTCAGAACAACCAAGCGTCTACAGCGTGCACTGCATCG
Source organism: Acinetobacter soli (assembly GCF_000760595.1). Classification (GTDB taxonomy): domain Bacteria; phylum Pseudomonadota; class Gammaproteobacteria; order Pseudomonadales; family Moraxellaceae; genus Acinetobacter; species Acinetobacter soli. The sequence goes on from NZ_BBNM01000001.1 coordinate 305,203, forward strand.
CATCGAAATGCTTAAAAGTGAAATTACCGAATATTATCAAGATTACCGCGTCAGCAAGAATTTGATTGAACTACGGAATTTGGTATTGGTGTCCGAGATGATTGTACGCTGTGCCATGCAGCGCAAAGAATCACGCGGCTTACATTACACACTGGATTATCCAGAGCTTGGCTCAGAACTTCGAAAAACGGTGCTCACTCCACCTCATTTTGAAGTGGAGCAACCGCTCGTCAATCTGGCATAAAGGCCTAGCACGAATCTAAAGTCAGATTCGTGCTTCTAAATGCTCGAGCGCAGCTTCAAATACTCGATCTGGCGCTTGTGTCGCATCCAGACGCTTGACGCGTTCTGGATATTGCAGGCTCAACTCTTCATAGCCTGCACGAACACGACTAAAAAAAGTCATTTTTTCTTGTTCAAAACGATCCAGCTCTCCACGCTCGCGCGCACGCGACATCCCCAGCTCAATCGGTGCATCTAACCAGAAAGTCAGCTCAGGCATACAATTGACAAAGGTTTGATTCAAAATCGAAAGTTTGTCTTTACTTAAACCACGGCCAGCACATTGATAAGCATAGCTGGCATCGGTAAAACGATCGCTCAGAACCAGTTTCCCCTGTTTCAATGCAGGCTGAATGACTTCTTGAATATGCTGCGCACGCGCCGCGTACATTAGCAATAGTTCAGTGTCTGAACTCATACTTTCGCTATGATTAACAGCAAGCAGTAAACTGCGAATCTGTTCTGCAAGCGGTGTCCCTCCCGGTTCACGGGTAAGTACCACCTGCTGACCGGCTGCCTCAAAATATTCGTACAGCTTACGAATGAGCGTGGTTTTTCCTACACCTTCCGTGCCTTCAAAACTAATAAACATTCAAATACCTTAATTTTTCGATCTTAACACGGACAAATACTGTTGAACCGCTTGATTGTGCTCCTGCAAAGTCGCACTAAATTTATGCCCACCGTTGCCAGTAGCAACAAAATAAATATTGTCAGAATTGTCTGGATGCATGGCAGCCTCAATGGCTTTTTTACCTGGCAATGCAATTGGGGTTGGGGGTAATCCGGCCATGGTGTATGTGTTATAGGCAGTGGGTGTACGCAAATCCTGACGGGTAATATTGCCGGTATAGCGCTCACCCATACCGTAAATAACAGTCGGATCTGTTTGCAATCGCATACCCAATTTTTGACGACGTACAAACACGCCCGAAACTTGACGTAGCTCTGAATCCAAACTGGTTTCTTTTTCAATAATCGAGGCCATAATCAAAGCCTCATATTTATTTTTATACGGCAGACTCGGTGCTCGCTTTTGCCACGCCTCATCTAAGGTTTTCATTTGATAGCGATACAAATCGGTCAGGATTTTTTTATCCGACTCACCTTTGGCAAAAAAATAGGTGTTTGGTGCAAATAGTCCTTCAGGATGATCGTACGGAATATCCAGAGCCTTCAACATTTCTTGTTGCGGTAAATTGACCACGCTTTTTTCAACCAAAGGATCTTTTTTAAGAATCTCGACCAACTGTTTAAAAGTGGTACCTTCAATCACCAAAATACGATTCATTTGCGCATTATCGGCGTTTGAGAGCATTGCCAGAACTTGTCGAATACTCATGCCCTGCTGAATTTCATATACGCCTGCTTTTAAACTGTCATGAATAAAAAACTTTTGATAAATTTTCAAAACGATTGGCAAGCTGACTTTTTCATCACGACCCAGACGGTCGATAAATCGCGTGTAGGTATCACCGGGAGCAATCGACAGCATTTGTTTTTTACCTTCGATTGGGTAGGCACGAAACAAATTACTCCATAGCACCCAAAACATGGCCACTAAGATGATCAATAGTACCCATGTGAAACGATGTTTTTTCCACCCCGAAGAAGGCAGTTTTTGCGATGTGTTTTTAGATTTCGGCTTTGTGGGCTGCTTCGACATATCAATCAATCTGATTCAGTTTAAGAGTGTGGAAAAGTGTCAAACATGCCTCGGTACTTAAAGATCGCGAATGCATCCGCGAGGCAATGGTCATCGGATGAAGCGTATTACAAAAAAATAGCGCCTGAACCTGATCGAGTTCATCGAGATGAATCTGACGTTCAAGAATATCGATACCGGCCTGTTGGGCCCGATCCAAAATTTCAGTTCGCATTAAACCGCGAACGCCATTATAGCGAAGTTCGGGCGTAATCCATGCGTTATTTAAGTAAATAAAGCAGTTACTGCTTACGCCTTCAACAATATTCCCGTTTAAATCTGCCACCAGTGCTTCTGCCCAGCCGTACTGATCTGCCTGCTGCTTGAGCAAGACTTGTTCGAGTCGATTGAGCGTCTTGATACCGACCATATCTGGCATGGTCAATCCGATACGGCGTGGTAACAGACCAACCTCTACATACTGCGGTGCGGTGTCACTATAGGCTTGCGGATAGAAAAATACATACAGATCCGCATTATGATCTGGAACGCTATAGCCTCGTGGGCCTTCACCCCGACTGATCAAAAGTTTCAGCGTTCCGGTAAGCACTATCTCCTGATGAGTCAGTTGCTTGAGGCTTTGCTCAATCAGCTTTAAATCAACATTTAATCCCAATTGCTGGCAGGCATAGTTCAAGCGCTCATAATGTCGATTGACCAGTTGAATCTGCCCTTTCACAATGCGTGCTGTCGAAAAACACCCATCCCCATATTGAAATGCGCGATCCTGTAAAGCAACAGACGCAACGGGTTGAGCATTTTTAAAGCACCACATAGGCAATTTCTCTATTTTTTGGCAGCTTAGTGTAAAACCGAACCATAAAAATGATGCATTTTCTTATTTCTTTTTTATTCATATAAAATTCATTTTTTATTATTTTTTATGGATAGTAACTCATTGTATTCTCCTTTTTAGATTTAGAACTAACCTATTTAAGGATATGAATATGCGATTTGCACAGTTAAAAATTGGGGTACTGGCTGCATTAATCTCCGTTTCTTCATTTGCAGCAAAAGACTTTTTAAATGTGTCTTATGACCCAACACGTGAACTCTACGAAAACTTCAATAAAGAGTTCGGTGCGTACTGGAAACAACGTACTGGTCAAGAGATTAACTTTAAACAATCACACGGAGGTTCTGGCAAACAAGCACGTGCAGTGATTGATGGGTTGCAAGCCGATGTGGTTACCCTTGCTTTGGCTGCTGATATCGATGAAATTGCCGATAAAGCAAAACTACTACCACCCGACTGGCAAAAGAAATTTCCAAATAACTCAACACCATATACCTCAACGATTGTATTTCTAGTCCGTAAAGGTAACCCAAAAGGTATTAAAGACTGGAGCGACATTACCAAGCCAGGTGTCGAAATTATTACGCCAAATCCAAAAACCTCAGGTGGTGCACGCTGGAACTACCTAGCGGCATGGGCATGGGCAAAACATAAATATGGTTCAGACGCCAAAGCACGCGATTTTGTGCGCCAAATTTACAAACAGACCAAAGTGCTTGATTCAGGTGCTCGTGGTGCGACCACAACCTTTGCTGAGCGCGGTATTGGCGATGTGTTATTGGCATGGGAAAACGAAGCTTATCTGGCGGTACGTGAACAACCCGGCAAGTTTGAAATTATTACGCCTTCGCTTTCAATTTTAGCTGAGCCACCTGTGGCAATTGTAGAAAAAAATGTTCAAAAAGATGGCAACGAAAACCTAGCGAAAGCTTATCTAAACTTCTTGTATTCACCTAAAGGCCAAGATATCGCGGCGAAAAACTTTTATCGCCCACGTGATCAAAATATTTTGAAACGCTACAGCGGCACCTTTAAGCCACTCAAACTGGTCACGATTGATCAAGAGTTTGGCGGCTGGAATAAAGTACAAAAGGCACACTTTAGTAATGGCGGCGTCTTTGACCAAATTGTCAAAGAAAATAGCGCAAAATAATTGAGCGTTCAGGAGCATGACGATGATTCATACAGTAATTGTTCCGGGTGTTGGTGGTAGTGAACAACATCATTGGCAGTCATGGTTACAACGTCAACTGCAGTCATGCTCACGTGTCGAACAAGCCGATTGGCATCGACCTGTACTTTCTGAATGGGTAGAACAACTGGCGAAGCATGTACGCTCAATTCATGGACCAGTACAACTGGTGGCGCATAGTTTTGGCTGTTTAACCAGTTTGGCGGCTTTGAAAGAGCATCCAGATCTGACGCACAAGATCAAGCATTTGACCTTGGTTGCACCCGCGAATCCAGCGCGTTTTGGAGATGCAGGATTCGCCAGAGACAGCACCAACAATTATTTAGCCTATTTTGAATCACTTAGACCAATCGTTCGAACACAGTTGTTGATGAGTGAAAATGATCCGTGGCTACATGTGCAAGATGCACAGCATCTTGCACACTGCTGGAAGTTAAAGGCCGTCAGCCTAGGCCACGTTGGTCATATCAATGTGGCTTCGGGTTTCGGTCCTTTTCCAGAAATATTTGATTACATTCTCCCAGAAAAACAGCGTACTGGATCTGTACGTGCGCGTTACAGCAATCGATTTTTTGGCTTCGCACTGTAAATCAATGTTGGGATTAAGATTTTTTATTTTTCGTTTGCTTGATTGAGCAAACCTGCTCTTTTTCAGGAGTTACCATGTCGCAGCGATCCCGAGTGCTGCCAGGGTTTGGTCTTTCACTGGGCTTTACCCTTGCATATTTATCTTTAATCGTGCTTATTCCATTATCTGCCGTTTTTATCAAATCTCTGGGTGTGGGATGGGATGGACTCTGGGAGATCCTGAGTTCAGAGCGCATTCTTAAATCTTTGCAACTCAGTTTTACGACTGCCATGATTGCCGCGCTCATTAATGTAGTGTTTGGCTTGCTTCTGGCATGGTGCTTGGTGCGCTATAGCTTTCCGGGTAAACGTATTGTCGATGCGTTGGTGGATTTACCATTTGCCTTACCTACTGCGGTTGCAGGTATTGCCCTCACCTCGCTATACGCTTCGACTGGCTGGGTGGGTCAGTATCTTGAGCCGCTTGGTATTAAGGTTGCATATACACCGATTGGCATTACCCTCGCTTTGGTGTTCATTGGATTACCTTTTGTAGTACGTACTGTGCAGCCGGTTTTAAGCGATATCGAAACCGAACTTGAGGAAGCTGCATCGGCTCTGGGTGCCAACCGTTTTCAAATTATCACCAAAATTATTTTGCCCATTTTATTTCCAGCCTTACTCACCGGTTTTGCCTTAGCGTTTGCACGTGGCGTGGGTGAATATGGTTCAGTAATTTTTATTGCTGGCAATCAACCTTTTAAAACAGAAATCGCACCACTAATGATTATCTCTAGACTCGAAGAATATGACTATGAGGCTGCAACCACAATTGCGGTCGTGATGCTGGTGATTTCCTTTGTAATCTTGTTTGCGATCAATCTTTTACAAGCATGGGCGAGCCGCCGTACCGGGAGAACAGTGAAATGAGCTTAGTCACCGATAGTCATTTACTGGCAGAAAAGCTTCAAAGCCGTGATGCCACACGCGAGCCCAAGTGGGTTCGTTATACGCTGCTGAGTATTGCGTTACTGTTCTTTTTAAGCTGCCTGATTCTGCCCCTTATTTTGGTCTTTGTAGAAGCATTTCGACAAGGTGTCGAGGTATATATCAATGCACTGATTAATCCAGACACTTTTTCGGCAGTCAAGCTAACCTTGCTTACGGCAGCAATTGCGGTACCACTCAATGTCATCTTTGGTGTGGCAGCAGCATGGGCCGTGGCAAAATTTCAATTTGCCGGAAAATCGATACTCACGACCTTAATCGATTTACCGTTTTCAGTTTCACCTGTAATTGCAGGTTTGATGCTGGTCTTGATCTTTGGTATGCAAGGCTGGTTCGGGCCATGGTTTATGGATCATGACATCAAGGTATTGTATGCCGTACCTGCGATTGTATTGGCTACTGTTTTTATTACCGTACCTTTTGTGGCACGTGAGCTGATTCCTTTAATGGAAGCGCAAGGCACTGAAGAAGAAGAAGCGGCGATGGTTTTGGGTGCATCGGGCTGGCAGACCTTTTGGAAAGTGACCTTACCCAACATCAAATGGGGCTTAATTTACGGTGTGATCTTGTGTAATGCACGCGCGATGGGTGAGTTTGGTGCAGTTTCTGTGGTTTCAGGACATATCCGCGGTGAAACCAATACTTTGCCACTGCATGTCGAGATTTTATACAACGAATACACCTTTAGTGCCGCTTTTGCCGTGTCTTCACTGTTGGCGCTACTGGCGATTGTGACCCTGATTTTAAAAACATGGGTGGAAGTGCGTCAGGAAAAACAAAACAAACAACATGATTCAACTTCATCTTGAGGAATGACAAATGAGTATTCAAGTTAAAAATATTGAAAAACATTTTGGTGCATTCCATGCATTAAAAAATATTTCATTAGACTTTCCAGAAGGTGAACTGGTGGCATTGTTAGGACCATCAGGCTGCGGAAAAACAACGCTTTTACGTATTATTGCCGGACTAGAATCGGCAGATGGCGGGCAAGTGTTGCTTGAAGGCACCGATGCCACCGATATTCATGTGCGTGAGCGTCAAGTGGGATTCGTATTTCAACATTATGCGCTGTTTCGCCACATGTCCGTATTTGACAATATTGCCTTCGGTTTACGTGTACGCTCACGGCGGACGCGCCCATCGGAAGCAGAGATTAAAAAGCGCGTAACACGTTTGCTGGATCTGGTTCAACTCGGTTTTTTAGCCGATCGCTACCCTTCTCAACTTTCGGGTGGTCAGCGCCAGCGTATTGCATTGGCCCGTGCACTGGCAGTGGAACCGCGCGTGCTACTGCTTGACGAACCATTTGGTGCGCTGGATGCCAAAGTGCGTAAGGAATTGCGACGCTGGTTACGGACACTGCATGACGAGCTACATATTACCTCGATTTTTGTGACACACGATCAAGAAGAGGCGCTTGAAGTTGCCGATCAGATTATTGTGATGAATAAAGGGAATGTCGAGCAAATCGGTTCACCACGTGAAGTATACGAAAAGCCAGCGACCCCGTTTGTTTTCGACTTTTTAGGACAAGCCAATCGCTTTGATGGACATTATTATGAAAACATAATTCAATTGGGCGATGACAAAATTATTTTACCGAATGCCTCGCAAACACCTCATGGTAAAGTGATAGCATTTGCTCGACCAAATGAACTACATATTCATGCACAACCAACAGATAACACCATTCAAGCTACCTTTTTAAGAGAAGTCTGGATTGCTGGAAAAGTCGTTGCTGAATTACAAGATCGTAATGGCAGACTGATCGAAATTGCCCTGACACCCGATGAAGCACGCCTTCATCAATTTAGACCGAACCAAACGGTTTGGATCAGTGTGTCTCAGCTTCATCTTTTTGAAGAACGGGTTGCTTAGAATTAAAAAATGGGGGCAAGTCCCCCATTCTCGTTGAGAGGATCAAGAGAACATGAATTTTCAACAATTACGCATTATTCGGGAAACCGTGCGTCAGAATTTTAATCTGACCGAAGCTTCTGCTGCACTTTACACTTCACAATCAGGTGTCAGTAAGCATATTAAAGATTTAGAAGATGAGTTGGGTGTACAACTTTTTGTTCGCAAAGGAAAACGATTGTTAGGTTTGACAGAACCCGGCCAATCCTTGCTTGGCATTGTTGAACGTATGTTGGTCGATGCAGAAAATATTAAACGTCTGGCCGATGACTTTAACAAAGTTGATGAAGGCACCTTGACTATTGCCACCACGCACACACAAGCTCGTTATGTGCTGCCTCCGATTGTCAATCAATTTAAGAAACTGTTTCCAAAGGTACATTTAATCTTGCAACAGGCCAGCCCAACCGAAATCTCAGAAATGTTGTTGCTTGGTGAAGCGGACATCGGTATTGCCACCGAATCTTTGACCACCGAAGATAATCTGGCCAGCGTCCCTTACTATCAATGGGAACACAGCATTATCACGCCGCAAAATCATCCGCTTACCAAAGAAACCGACATTACACTTGAGAAGCTCGCAAATTTTCCAATCATCACCTATCACGGCGGCTTTACTGGGCGTTCAAAAATCGACAAAGCCTTTGAAGATGCCGGCATTGATGTCGATATCGTCATGTCTGCACTCGACGCCGATGTCATTAAAACCTATGTAGAACTCGGAATGGGTGTGGGAATTGTGAATGACGTGGCCTACGATAAAGAACGAGATTATCGCTTGAGCCAACTCAAAACCGGAATTTTTGGCTTAAATACAACATGGATCGCGGTTCGTAAAGGACACTTACTTCGTGGTTACGGCTACGAGTTTATTTCTTTATGCTCACCAGAAGCGGACATTAAGCAGCTTAAAAAAGTGGCTTACCCAGACGAGTGAAATCAAATTTATAAAACATAAAAAAACGGGATTTCTCCCGTTTTTTTATATTCAAACGATTACCAGTTGTAGCTTACGCCCACTTTACCAACAGGTAACCATTTGTATTTGTCATCATCAGCAATTTTACGTGCCTCTGCATTCACAGCATCTTCTAAGCTCTGACTACCTTGAGTAGTAGCAGTACCGGTAGAAACTAATTTAACTGTTGGGTTGCCTGTGTAATAAGCACCAACTTCGCCGAACACACTCCAGTTTTTAGTAATTTTTGGAGCGAAACCAAAACCTAAATATGGTGCGATGTCATTCTTGTATTCCATCTGACCATTAATTCGAACACCATTTTGACCGGCTAAAAAGTCCTGATTATTAACACGGAATGAACGAGTGGCATCAACATTACGTGTAATATCGTATTGATTGTCTAGGTACGCTGCACCAGCGGCAACATATAAACCTTGTGCCCAACGGTTTTGACTTGCACCCCAAGGACGAATTTCTGCGTTTAAATACGCAGTTTTATTATCCATATCAAGATCGTAAGTAGAACCATTAACTTTCACATCATCAGACCATGAAATATCGCCACCATTGTAACCAAGTGCTAGACCTACATACGGGTTTGCTTGCCAAAGCAAAGCACCACCGTAACCTGTTGTGCCTACTTCAGCACGAACACCTACAGGAATGAGCTGCTGCGCGTCAAATGCATAGCGGTCATGTACCACAGCATCATCAGCTGATGCAACGCCTGCTACAGCGCTAAGTGCACCTGCTAATGCGAATACTTTTAATACTTTCATTTTCGTCTCCTCAAAAAGAGTAAAGGCTTGTTCTAATAAATCTGATTTCTTTTGGTAAGCCCATAGTAGATGAAATTGTGATTTGTTTTTATACAAAATTTGCTTATTTTCTGTTAATTTTTGATACAAGTTGGTCTTTTAGCTTGTTTTTTAATCAATTTTTATTGAATTTAAATATAATTATTGCTGCAAAAACGCAATGTCTAAATTTTGATTGTTTTTTAATCACGGCAATCATTCAACCCAAGATTCTTTGGCCGTTTTCGTGTAGAATCTTTAAAATTTTTTTTGGAAGGACGTCCATGTCTGAGCTTTCAACGATCATTGAGCAAGCGTTTGAAAATCGTGCCAACTTTACCGCCGCTGATTGCCCTACAGAAATTCGTGAAGCAGTTGAACACGTTATTGCTGGTTTAGACAACGGCACTTTACGTGTTGCTGAAAAAATTGATGGTGAATGGATTGTTCACCAGTGGGTTAAAAAAGCGGTTTTATTATCGTTCAAACTTAACGACAACAAACCTGTTGAATCTGGCGATTTAGCGTTTTACGATAAAGTAGACACTAAATTTGCAGGCTGGACTGAAGCGCAGTTTAAAGAAGCTGGTGTTCGTGTTGTTCCTCCTGCTGTTGCACGCCGTGGTAGCTTCCAAGCAAAAAATGTTGTGTTGATGCCATCTTATGTCAACATTGGTGCTTATGTTGATGAAAACACCATGGTTGATACTTGGGCCACTGTAGGTTCATGTGCTCAGATCGGTAAAAATGTTCACTTGTCTGGCGGTGTAGGTATTGGTGGTGTACTTGAACCACTTCAAGCCAATCCAACAATTATTGAAGATAACTGCTTTATTGGCGCGCGTTCTGAAATTGTTGAAGGTGTAATCGTAGAAGAAGGTTCTGTCATTTCAATGGGCGTATATATTGGTCAGTCGACTCGTATTTACGACCGTGAAACTGGTGAAATTCATTACGGCCGTGTACCTGCAGGTTCAGTAGTTGTACCGGGCAGCTTACCGTCTAAAGACGGCAAGTACAGTCTGTATGCTGCAATTATTGTGAAAAAAGTAGATGCGCAAACACGCTCGAAAACCAGTTTGAACGATTTGCTTCGCGCTGAGTAATTCTCACAGATTAGCGAAATATTGATGCTCTTCGGAGCCTGATTCGCTTCTCGTCTCTACGGTCAAGCCTGATCGTAGAGATTTTTGTTTTTCAACTCTTGGTAATGCTGTAATGACTTCTTTACGTTCTACGACAATTCCAGTGACGGACCCGGCTGCGGGACTACGCATAACGGAAATTTTCTACTCTTTACAAGGGGAAGCCAATACTGCGGGTTTACCAACAGTTTTTATCCGCTTAACGGGTTGCCCTTTACGCTGCACATATTGTGATACCACTTATTCATTTGAAGGTGGGCAACGACTTTCAATTGATGAAATCATAGAAACTGCACGTGCCTACAAAACGCCTTATATTTGTGTGACAGGTGGCGAGCCATTAGCTCAGCCCAATTGTCAGGTATTATTAACGCGTCTGTGTGATTTAGGTTTTGACGTTTCACTGGAAACCAGTGGTGCACTCGATGTTTCAATGGTCGATGCTCGGGTATCAAAAGTGCTTGATCTCAAGACGCCAACCTCTGGTGAAGAGAAGCGTAACCTGATGAGCAATCTTGATCATTTGACTCCTCACGATCAGATCAAATTTGTGATTTGTAAGCGTGAAGATTATGAATGGTCCAAACTCCAGGTTGAACAATTTCAACTTGAGAAAAAAGTGAGTACCGTATGGTTCTCGCCTGCTTTTGCCGTTGAGAAAAATGCAGCGAAACTGCCTCAACTGGCTCGTGATTTAGCAGAGTGGATTCTAAACGACCATCTCCCCGTGCGGTTTCAGTTACAGCTCCATAAAATTTTATGGAACGATGAAACGGGTCGTTAATTTAATTTGATTGGAGAATGATATATGCGCCCTCGTGCCATTGTTTTATTGTCAGGCGGCTTAGACTCAACAACCTGTTTAGCTTGGGCACAAGCGCGCTATGAATGCATGGCCTTAAGCTTTATGTATGGTCAACGCTCATCTACAGAGCTAGATGCAGCCAAAGCACTGACTCAACGCGCTGGCGTTGAACATCGCGTGATCAATATCGATTTAGGTAATTTGGGTGGCTCTGCCCTTACCGATCACAACATTGATGTTCCAGAACAACAACAAGATGGTATTCCGGTGACGTATGTACCGGCTCGTAACACAATTTTTCTCTCGTATGCGCTTGCTGCAGCAGAAGTTTTTGGCGCTGAGGCTATTGTTATTGGCGTAAATGCAGTAGATTATTCTGGATACCCAGATTGTCGCCCAGAATATATCGAAGCGTTTACAAATATGGCACGCTTGGCAACAAAAGCGGGTGTAGAAGGAAAACCTCTTACATTTGAAACACCTTTGTTACATTTATCCAAAGCGAATATTATACGTCTTGGTATTGAACATGGCGTAGACTATAGTCAAACAGTTTCTTGCTATCAGGCTGATACGCAAGGCCGTGCTTGTGGTAAATGTGATAGCTGCCGCTTACGTAAAGAAGGTTTTATTGAAGCTGGCGTCGCAGATCCAACACGCTACATACCGCAATAATAAGGTACTATTTATGAAATTTTTGAATACCAAACTTTTACTTTCTTCTGTAATGGCATCTGCAGCTTTGTTTGCATCTGTAACTCATGCAGACGACAACAAACTTCAGCAAGCCTACAAAAGCACAAACGTAAAAGGTGCTTTGATCAATCTGTGTAAAGAAGAAACTGCTAAAGGTAATAAACTGAACAGCGCAGAAGTAAGCAAATATTGTTCATGTGCAGTAGAAGCAGACGGCAGAATGACCAATGCACAAAAATGGGAAATTCAAAGCGCGATTAATGCTAAGAAAAGCCCAAGCACATTGGCTTTTGTACAACAGCAAAACAAAAGCCTTCAAACTTGCTTAGGCCCTCAGTTGACTTCAAAACTTAAAACTTTAAGTGAAGAAGCAATGAAAGCCGCACCAGCAGCGAAAAACTAAGTTCATTTTAAAATGACATTACAAGCCACATTATGTGGCTTGTTTTTTTATGGAGAGAACAATGAGTAACGTAGAAATTCAATTGCCGGATCAAGTGTTTCCAACTACAACGGGTGAAATTAATTTATCTGATTTAGATAACGAATGGTTGGTGATCTATTTTTACCCAAAAGACTCCACCCCGGGTTGTACAACACAAGCAGTCGGCTTTTCTTGCTTGAAAGATCAGTTTGATGCTCTGAATGTTAAAATTGTTGGTGTATCACGCGACTCGGTGAAATCACATCAAAACTTTACAGCAAAGCAAGCACTCACCATCGATTTGATCAGCGATAAAGAAGAAGTGTTGTGTAAGCATTTTGACGTAATCAAAGAAAAAAATATGTACGGTAAAATGGTGATGGGGATTGAACGCTCAACCTTTATTTTTCACGATAAAAAATTAGTCAAAAGCTATCGTAAAGTGAAAGCAGCTGGACATGCAGAACAGGTGCTTGAGGATATTCAGGCGCTTCAAGCCAACTAATCTAGTCCAATAGACTTCGCTTAGAGCGAAGTCTATTGTCAACATATTAAAGATTTGAACTGTCGTGATAAGAAAATTTGTGCTGTAACTCTCGATAGGTATCAGTTTTTTGAAAAGCCTTCAAAAATGCAATAGTGCCTTGTGGAAAAGCCGACTCATCAATGCAACCCTCATAGAACGCTTCACGCAGCGGCGTGGCTGACATAGACTGCTTTAGGCTGTCCAGTTCCACCATGTGCCACTCTGGAAACAACTTTAAGTAGTAGGATGACTCATCCTTAAAATGGCCAATTAAACCAATCTTACTTGTGGATGAAGCCAGTGCATAAACACCAGATTTAACTTGCTCAACCCACTTTTTATCGTCATAGACATCAATAATGGGCGCAAACAAAATACGTGTTTGCTGTTCGGGTGTAAAATTTGACAAGATCATGTCTTGTCGCTCTGCCGCCAGAAACGGATTTTTAATATTTCGCTCTGCCTGAGCCGACCCCAAAGCAATAATCACTTGTCGACTCTGCTGTAATGCAATTTGAATCGTTTCAAGATGAGCCAAATGAAAAGGCTGAAAACGCCCAATAAAAACAAGGTAATCAAACGTATACATATATCAACTTAACTTCAATGAACTCATCAGTTGCTTTTTTCAAGCAGTTTTAGGACATAATGAGCCGCATAGCCTTTTATAAATAACCAAGGATAGTACGATGACACTACAATGTATTCAACAACCTCATCAACATTTACAAGCAAATTTAGAAAATGGGGTGCTTACCTTAGCGCTTAATCGTGCAGAAGCAAAAAATGCACTTTATCGCGAATTATATCTTTGGCTGGCAAAAGCGCTCGATGATGCTGATGCATCGTCTGAGGTTCGAGTGGTTGTGTTACGTGGTGTCGATGCAGATTTTTCGGCTGGCAATGACATGAAAGACTTTATGTCATTTATTCAAAAACCGCATGAAGGCAAAGCTGGCGATCAACCACCTTTTGTCTTGTTAAAATCGGCTGCGCGCTTTTCAAAGCCACTTATTATTGCAATTCGCGGTGTCGCCATTGGTATTGGAGTGACCATTTTGCTACATGGAGATATTGTTTACGCCGACAATACGGCGTTGTTCCAGATTCCATTTGTCAGCCTAGGACTGTCACCTGAAGGAGCTGCAAGCCGTCTGTTGGTGCAACAAGCAGGATATCATCGTGCGGCAGAATTACTGTTTACTGCACAAAAATTTAATGCCGAAAAAGCGCTACAAGCCAGTTTGATCAACCAGATTTCAGAAGATGTCTATACATTAGCAAACAAAACGGCTCAACAATTATCTGCCCTTCCTTTGGCTTCCATCAAGCAATCTAAAGCCCTCATGAAGCAAGACCTCTCTGAGATTATCGACTGCATTGACAAAGAAGCCGAAATTTTTATGCAACGTGTACAATCGGCAGAAATGAAAGAAGCGGTGCAAGCTTTTATGCAAAAACGCCAACCTGATTTCTCACAGTTTGCCTAATTATTATACTTCAATACAATCAATCACTTAATCATCAGTTTTGTGATACATTTTTTTAACATCACAAAATTGATGCAGTGATATGCTCATTTTATTGTCTCGCTTAAGTAAAGATCATGACCACGACTTCTCACGATTCAGCAACCTCAGATTCAACTGAAAAAAAACGCTATTATGAGCCTGCACCTCAAGATATCGATGTTGATAACTTTCGTAAAGTGCTTGAAAGCAGACGCTCAGTACGCAAATTTACCGATAAAGCCATTCCTACTGAAGTCTTAGATGCCTGTCTGGATTTGGCCCTACTGGCACCAAACTCGTCAAACCTTCAGCCATGGACATTTTATGTGGTGCAAAATCCAGCCAAGAAAAAGCAGCTGGTTAAGGCTTGCTTAGGGCAATTGGCTGCAAAAACAGCGTCAGAACTGATCGTCTGTGTTGCGCGTACCGATCGTGTTGATGAAATGGCCAAGAAAAATATTTCTGAATTTCCATTTAATGAACCGCCTAAAATGGTTAAACAGTATTACCGTTTTATTCCGTTCAACTACAAAACCGGCTATTTCAACGCACTGGGAAATTTAAAAAAAGTGGCTTTTAAAGTGGCCAGAACACTGGATCGCCAGCTGCCTGTGACGGCATTTAATCCGGCCGATGCAAAGCTTTGGGCTGCAAAGAGTACCGCATTGGCCTGTGAAAATCTGGTCTTGGCATTACGAGCCTATGGATTTGATAGCTGCATGATGGAAGGCTTTGACGAGCCAATGGTACATAAGCTGCTCAAACTCAATGACGAGCAATTTCCGATTATGGTCATTGCGGCGGGTGAGCGTGCCACAGATGGTGTTTTTTATCCACAGTACCGATTTGATCGTAAGCTGTTTATTCAGAAAATCTGATTGAATCAATATCTACCATTTGAATAAATTCAAATGCGGGTTCTTCATACGGATGACTTGCACTTAAGGCCAAGGCAACTGCTTTGGCCTTTTGTTCAGATACAATCGTTTCCACACGCCATTCTTCAAGCTGCTCTAGAGCGTCTAGTTGCCCTAAAAAAGGTTGAGCATTTTTAACTGCTTTAAATTGTCCAATACCTTTTACTTGCCAAGCACACTGCTCATAATGACCAACACCGCCTGCCCCGGCGGCAAAAATTGCAGCTTTGGTCGATTCCAGATGAGATTCAGGTACGTAATAAATTAGTTTAAGCATTAACTTACTGCCAAAAATCAAAGTAGTTCAAGTTATTTCATAATATCATAAATAAAATACAAGCTATCTCAAAATATATTATAAAAAAATTTAAATCTTCTTATTATAAGAATCATCAAGAAAGAAATATTATAATTCTACTCTATATTTTAATCACTTTAACTATTAAGAATTAATAAATATTTAGGTTTTTTATAATTCAGTTTATCTTAATAAAATTTTCTTCAATATGATCTGATAAAATTTTTATTAATTCATTCTTTTTATCGGCCACTACTGGAATAAGATATATCGATTTAGAGCTTTTGATACCCACGCAATCGAAAAACTCTTTTTTAAAACCATTTCTATACTGAATACGATAGGATTCACCAACTACAACTTCAAAGTCTTTAACAGTAACAGTTAAGAACCAACATATATTCAGTTTTATTAAGTTCTCCTTAAAAGAAAAGCTAAACACAGTGTAACGATAAGTTTTGAAAATCTTTATTATTATAGCAATAATACAAAAAAAACCTAAGACTACTGGATATAAATAATATAATGATATATTAAAATCAAAATAATATACTTGTAAAGCGTTCGATTCAAAAACAGACGGAAATAAGAATAATATACCAGCAGAAAGAAATATTAATAAAAATATCTCACCTAATATCATTTTTATACAAGAAGGATTAATAAAATAATCATACTTACTTAAATTCATATATATACAACTTTTTAATCTTATTCATTAAAATATAAAAATTACAATAAATTCTTATAAAAACATTAGAAATTATAATCATTACATCTTTAGAATTAATTTTAACATATAATATTTTCAAGTCTAGAAATATCAAATCTAACGAGAAAAATTTATTAATTTTTTATAAATCAAAATGTTTACAGACTAAATTAAATACATAACAACCTCCTTCTACAGCGGCAAAAATTGCAGCTTTGGTCGATTCCAGATGAGATTCAGGTACGTAATAAATTAGTTTAAGCATATAAAATTCCTAATAATTTTAAATAGTGGTTATAGATTAATGATATTCGAAGCGAACCAAAGCATGGTATTTTAGCTGTTCCAAATACAGCTGTCAGATCTATAGATGGAGCTTATAGTCAGATGACACTCACCGCCTCCTCGCCACGCCCAGCCGAAACGTTACTTATCCTGTTCGCAGGCATTTCAAGTTTAATTGTGGCACATGGTCTAGGGCGATTTGCATTCACCCCCTTACTGCCTTATCTCATTCAAGATAATGTGATCACACTTGCTCAAGGGGCTAATCTCGCAACTTGGAATTATATTGGCTATTTGGTCGGTGCACTGGTGGCAGTCTCTCTACATGGACGAAACAGCACGCAAAGTGTGCTGATCTGGGCATTACTCGTCAATGCAGGATTGACTATTTTGCAAATTATCACAACAGATTATACGTTTTTTCTACTGCTGCGTTTATGCAATGGTATCACCAACGGGCTGGTGTTTGTGCTGGTCCCTGCGCTGATTCTTGAATGGTTGGCAGAGCATCATAAAACACAATTAAGCGGGCTGATGTTTACAGGCGTGTCGATTGGGCTCATTTTGGACAGTATATTAATCGACTGGTCATCGGCATGGTTTAGCGGACAATTGCGCTGGATTCCAATCGGCTTGGTGGCGCTGCCGCTGGCGTTATTTAGTGTCTGGCAACTTAAGAAAATTACACTATCTTCTCGCCCTACAGTCGTCATTCGTTCATCACGCTTACTAGACCGAAACAGTACTCCGTTATTTATCGGCTATGCAGGTGCTGGCTTAGGCTATATTTTACCGATGACGTTTTTGCCTACACTAGCACATGAGTTAATTCGTAACCAACCATTCATTCTGACCAATATCTGGTTAATTACGGCACTTTCTTGCCTAATCTTGTTACCTTTCTGGAATAAGCTTGGTGCAAGTACCAATGACCGCTTTGCACTGATTTGTTCTTATATTGTGCAAATTTTAAGCTTGATTGCTGTATTGATCTTTCATAATGCAATCGGTGTGGTGATCTGCGCGATTTTGATGGGCGGGAGTTTTATGGGGACTGTGGTATGCTCTCAGCGAATTGCGCGAATCTTTCAACCGCATCAAGGCCCTAAACTGTACGCAGCGCTGATTAGCCTATATGCTGGCACCCAACTAATTGGACCGTGGCTGGCTAAACTCTGGATTGATCATGGTGGGACATTACTGCAAAGCTTTTACATGGGCTTGGCAGTTTTGATCTGGGGCCTGCTCTGGACACTGCGTACACCGAATCCCGCGAATGTGGTTACGACACATTAAGGCGTAAATAATTTGCCACAATCCAGAGCATTTCCAGACTCATCACCATGCCAAATAACCACCACCCTCTGCGTTTGTGCTGAACTGTGTGCTTATTAGAATACATAGCAGTTACATCCTTTTTTTATTGTGCTGATAAATCTAAAGCAAAAGCCATACCACAGCACAAAATATAAACAGCATAAAAAAAACGCCACATAAGGTGGCGTTTTTTTATTCGGCTGAATTAGCCAATAAATTTACGTGCGTTACGGAACATACGTAACCATGCACCATCTTCAGTCCAGTTTTCTGGTGACCAAGAGTGTTGAATGGCACGGAAGTTACGCTCTGGATGCGGCATCATAATGGTTGCACGGCCATCTTTAGAGGTCACACCTGTAACAGCTTCTGGTGAGCCATTCGGATTCAGCGGATAATGCTGAGTTGGGTTACCCAAGCTGTCGACATAACGTAAAGTGACTTGCTGATTGGCATTTAAGCTAGCCAAATGAGCATCGGTTGTCACTACACGACCTTCACCGTGAGCGACTGCAATTGGCAAGATCGAACCTTGCATATCTTGCAACAATACCGACACCGATTTTTCAACACGCACGTTTACGCTACGCGCCTCAAACACTTCCGAAACGTTACGATGGAAACGTGGCCATGCATCAGCACCCGGAATAAGCGGTGCAAGCTGTGACAACATTTGGCATCCGTTACAAATCCCCAGACTAAAGGTACTGTCACGATGGAAGAAGCTCTCAAACTGATCGCGTAATTTCGGATTAAACAGTACCGATTTGGCCCAGCCACCACCTGCACCCATGACATCACCGTACGAGAAGCCACCGCATGCCACCAAACCTTCAAAATCTTGAAGATCGACACGACCGGCGAGTAAGTCACTCATGTGAACATCAATGGTGTTGAATCCGACTTTATCGAATGCCGCCGCCATTTCAACGTGCCCATTGACACCTTGCTCACGTAAAATCGCCATATTTGGACGACGTGTCGCAATGAAAGGCGCTTCAACTGGTTCGTTTAAATCAAAAGTAGCTTGTGCAATCAAACCTTTATGATCTTGATCTGAAATCAAGGCAAATTCTTGGTCAGCAGTTTCAACATTGTCACGTAAACGCTGGATTTGATGAGACACTTCTGCCCATGCACGTTGTAATTCGGCACGTTCAAAAGTTAAACCGTTCACAGTTAATTGATCTAAACTGTTCACACGGCCAACTACCGAAATCGCATCTTTAAGACTAGAAGCCGAAATTTCAGCTTGTACGGCGTCCCAATCTGCAGCTTTTAACTGAACCACTGCACCAATTTCTTCTGCAAACAGGCTTTCAATGCTTTGCTGTTCAAGTGCAACACCTAAACGTGATGCAAACATCATTTCGGCAACCGTAGCGAGCAAGCCACCATCACCGATATCGTGATAGGCTTGAATTAAACTGCGATTATTCCAGTCTTGTACCAACGCAAAAAATGCTTTTAAGTCATCAAAACTGTCAACATCTGGCGTGACCGTTCCAATTGCCTTGTATACTTGAGTGAGAATCGAAGCGCCGAGACGGAACTGGCCTTTCGATAAATCGATACGAACCAGAACAGATTCATCAAATTTTTTCAGCTCTGGTGTTAAGGTTTTACGCACATCACTCACAGGTGCAAATGCAGTAATCACACCCGACATTGGCGAAGTCACAGCTTTGTCTTCACCATTATCATTCCACGTGGTACGCATGGAAAGCGAGTCTTTACCGACCGGAATCGCAATACCCAGCGCAGGGCACATTTCCATACCAATGGCTTTTACACCTTCAAATAAAGCTTGATCTTCACCTTTTTGACCTGCAGCTGCCATCCAGTTTGCAGAAAGTTTGATGTCACCAATTTGTTCGATATTGGCCGATGCAATATTGGTAATCGCTTCAGCCACCGCTAGGCGTGCAGATGCCGCAGGGTTTAACAATGCCACCGGCGGGCGTTCACCCATTGCCATAGCTTCACCTGTGTACCCTTGAAGGCTGGTTGTGGTCACCGCAGCATCGGCAACAGGCACCTGCCATGGGCCAACCATTTGGTCACGTGCCACCATACCCGTAATCGAGCGGTCACCAATGGTGATCAAGAACGATTTAGATGCCACAGTTGGGTTTTTAAGTACACGGAAAATAGCATCTTTTAAATCGATCTGTGTCGTATCAAAAGCTGTACCTTCACGTTCAATGCTTTCATAAGAACGTTGCATACGAGGCGTACCACCTAGCATGACTTGCATCGGGATATCCACCGCATTGTTTTCAAACAATGGATCTTCAACCGTTAAATGACGCGCTTCAGTTGCTTCACCAAGCACAGCAAACGGACAACGCTCACGCGCACAGATTTCTTCAAACTGAGCCAAAGACTCTGGACGAATCGCAAGCACATAACGTTCTTGTGCTTCGTTTGACCAGATTTCCATTGGGCTCATGCCAGGCTCAAGCGATGGAATTTTACGTAAATTTAAAATCGCACCCAATTCATGGTCGTTTACCAGTTCAGGCATCGCATTTGAAAGACCACCTGCACCAACGTCATGAACAGACACAATCGGGTTGAAATCTTCTAGGCGCCAGCAGGTATCAATCACTTCTTGGCAACGGCGCTCCATCTCTGGGTTTTCACGTTGTACAGAAGCAAAATCAAGGCTCTCACCCATGGTACCGCTGTCTACAGAAGATGCTGCTCCACCACCCAAACCAATCAACATGGCTGGTCCGCCCAGTACAATCAGTAAATCGCCTGGTTGAATTGCATCTTTTTCGACATGATCTGGACGAATGTTGCCGTAACCGCCCGCAATCATGATTGGCTTATGGAAGCCTTTCACTTCTCCGTTGACATTTTGTTCAAATGTACGGAAATAACCGTTTAATGCCGGACGGCCAAATTCATTGTTAAATGCTGCACCACCCAATGGACCTTCAATCATGATTTGAAGTGGAGATGCCATACGTGACGGTTTACCGTAGTTTTCTTCCCAAGGCTGTTCAAAGCCCGGAATATTGAGGTTTGAAACGGTAAAGCCGGTCAAGCCTGCTTTTGGTTTACCCCCACGGCCTGTTGCGCCTTCATCGCGGATTTCACCGCCTGAACCCGTTGCAGCACCCGCAAATGGCGAGATTGCAGTTGGATGGTTATGGGTTTCAACTTTCATCAGGATGTGTGCAGCCTGACTTTTATATTTATAAATATAATGACCGGTGTCATTGTCTTTTTTTGGATAAAAACGCTGAGTATCGTAGCCTACAATCACAGACGCATTATCTTTATAGGCAGATAACACTTCGTCTGGTGACTCTTTATAGGTGTTTTTAATCATCTGGAACAAGGATAACGGCTGTACTTCACCATCAATCGTCCACTCTGAACCAAAGATTTTATGACGGCAGTGCTCTGAGTTTGCCTGAGCAAACATCATCAGCTCGATATCGTTCGGGTTACGGCCCAATTGAGTAAAGGCATCGGTAAGGTAGTCAATTTCTTGCTCAGACAATGCAAAACCAAATTCATTGTTGGCTTTAACCAGTGCCGCTTTACCCTCACCCAAAATATCAACCGAGTTGAGCGGTTTTGGCGAAGTTTCCAAAAACAATGCATTGGCACTGTCAATTTCTGCAAAAACTGTTTCAGTCATGCGGTCATGAAGTGCTTGTTTCACTTCATTGGTCATTTCTCTAATCCCTTTAAGGGTAAACAAAATACCACGCTCTAAACGATGAATCGGTGTATTACAGTTTTTGAAAATATCGGTGGCTTTAGACGACCACGGCGAAATGGTGCCGATACGTGGCGTCACCAAAACTTGGATTTCATCTGTTGCCGCCTGACGCAGCTCAAACGATGATCCATCATTTAATAGTTGTAATGCAGATTGATGCTGCTGCTCGTTGAGCGCTTGATCAAACAGATAAACCCATTGGCTGTCAAAAGATTGTACAGAACTAATTGACGATAAACGTGTTAATAGTTGAGCTTTCTTAAAAGAAGAATGTGCTGGTGCACCGGCCACGATAAACATGTTGATTTTGGCTCCACGGGCAAGTCTGATGAACTTTACCGCAATGTGACTTTAGAGAGAGCGCATATTCTACTGTGAAAAGCAAAAATCGGCTAGATGAACATTCCGTATTATCTAAATGAATTGCATCAAAATAATCACATTCACGAAAAGAAATTAAATTTCACTAAAAGCGCCAACTTCTGTCGCACTGATCTAGTGCTTTTTTCTTTTTTTTGGCATCATGAAATCAGAGATCTCAAGAAAAGTTATAAATGGAACAAATGCGCTGGTTAGAGCTGCTTTCAGCGGTTCGTTTAGGTAGTAAAAAAAGTAAAACTGAATTGGCCCGTAGCCCATATCATAAAGATTATGATCGCATCATCTTCTCGCCGAGTTTTCGACAACTAAACCGCAAAACTCAAGTCCACCCGCTCACCCAGCAAGATGGCATTCACACACGGCTCACACATTCACTTGAAGTGTCTTGTGTTGGGCGCACATTAGGAATGTTAGCTGCTGAAAAAATCAAGAATGAACTTCCCGCGTGGATTTCTCCATCAGACATCGGTGCCATTATTCAGGCTGCGTGTCTTGCACATGACATTGGCAATCCACCTTTTGGTCATGCAGGTGAATATGCCATTCGTGACTGGTTCGATGAAGCTGAAAATCAGCGCTATCTTGAAGGCCTTACCCCCGAACAACATGCCGATGTATGTCAGTTTGAAGGCAATGCCCAAGGCTTACGTATTTTAACGCGTCTGGATTATCACCCCAATGACGGTGGGATGCGACTCACTTTTGCTACACTGGGTGCTTATTTAAAATATCCGTGGTTGTCTCATCCGGTTGACCATATCGACTCAACGCATCTGCGCTCCAAGTTTGGCTGCTATCAGTCTGAAAAAGAAGTGCTGGTGCAAATTGCAGAACAACTTGGGCTCATCCAGTTGGGCGAATATCATTATTGTCGCCATCCTTTAACCTATTTACTCGAAGCGGCCGATGATATTTGTTATGCCCTGATTGATCTTGAAGATGGCATCAGCATGAACATGCTCGAATATGATGAAGTTGAGCCTTATTTTCTGAATTTGATTGGTGACTATGGCACCCCACACGAACTGACCCTCCCGCACGCCACATGGCATCAGAAAGTCGCGGCCCTACGTGGACGGGTGATGAAACGCTTAGTTGCAGAAGTAACCAATGCCTTTGCACGTCATCATGATGAAATACTGGCGGGTAAGCTCAATGGCGGTTTATTGCAATATTGCCCAAGTGATATTCATATTGGTATTCAAAATGCAAAAAACCTGACTCGAGATAAAATTTTTGATCATCCACACAAAGCGGATCTTGAATTACTGGCACACTCGAGTTTGCAGCATTTACTCGATGCTTTTATTCCGCTTGCCCAACCAAAACAGCGACTACGCTTTAAAGATCAGCGTTTAATGGTGATTTTGCAAAATCTTGGCATGATCATGAGTGATGATCTCTATCAAAACATCATGCAGATTTTAGATATTATCAGTCGTTTTTCCGACCATCAGGCTTATGCCATTTCGCAAGAGCTCAAAGGCAATAAAGTCAGCATGTTTTAAATTTTAGTCGCCAGATCAAATCAGTTGCTTGTACAACAGCCGGTTATCTGCTGTGGAGTATCAAGATTTTTGTTATTGTATTTTTTGAATTTGAAGAGTGATTGAATCGCATGATTGGTTGTTTAATTGGTGAAGTTTTTGCGCTTGAGGCGCCGACCGTATTGCTGAATGTCAATGGTGTCGGTTATGAAATCGACACGCCGCTATCAACATTTTGTCAGTTGCAAAAAGGACAACGCGTCACATTATGGACGCATCTGGTGGTTCGAGAAGATGCACAGCAACTATTTGGTTTTATCGATGCACAAGAAAAGTTGGTTTTTAGAACGCTACTCAAAGTGAACGGTGTTGGTCCCAAAATGGCATTGGGCATTTTATCTACCCTTAGCATAGATTTACTGATCCATACCATTGAGCATGACGACATCAATACTCTTATTAAAGTTCCTGGGGTAGGTAAAAAAACAGCCGAACGTTTAATGATAGAGTTACGTGATCGCTTCAAAGCCTTATCTACTCCGAGTAGCACAGGCTCCGCTATGGCGCCAGCACAGATCCAGTTTAGCGCTAACTCCCCCGTGGCAGAAGCAGAAGCCGCCTTACAGTCATTGGGCTATAAACCAGCAGAAGCACAAAAAGCAGTGGCAGCGGCAAAAGCCAACCACACCGAAGCAGCCGATATTATTCGTGCTGCATTAAAATCGATGATGAAGTGAGCCATCAATGAGTGATCGTTTAATCAGTGGCAGTGAAAAACCAGAAGATCATTTTGATCGCGCCATTCGCCCCACCTCGCTCGCTGACTATATTGGTCAGCCCGTGGTTCGTGAGCAAATGGAAATCTTTATTGGTGCGGCACGTGGCCGAGGTGAAGCACTGGATCATACGCTTATTTTTGGTCCTCCTGGCTTAGGAAAAACCACACTGGCCAACATTATTGCCAGAGAAATGGGTGGAAACCTCAAGTCAACTTCAGGCCCGGTGCTTGAGCGTGCCGGTGATCTTGCCGCTATGCTGACCAACCTTGAAGAAGGTGATGTGCTGTTTATCGATGAGATTCATCGTTTATCGCCGGTCATCGAAGAAATTCTGTATCCAGCAATGGAAGATTATCAGCTGGATATCATGATTGGTGAAGGGCCTGCTGCGCGTTCAATCAAGCTTGATCTTCCACCGTTTACCCTAGTGGCCGCCACAACACGAGCAGGTCTACTCACCTCGCCGCTGCGTGATCGATTCGGTATTGTCCAGCGTCTTGAATTTTACTCGGTCGAGGATCTGACCCATATCGTGACGCGCTCTGCAAATCTGATGGATGTTCCGATCACACATTCGGGTGCGGCCGAAATCGCACGTCGTGCACGAGGTACGCCGCGTATCGCCAATCGTTTGCTCCGACGAGTACGTGATTATGCGCAGGTAAAAGGGACTGGTGAAATTACACAAGAAATGGCGCAACGTGCACTTGATATGCTGAATGTAGACAAAGACGGGCTAGACACACTCGATCGACGTTACTTAAGCATGCTGCTTGAACGTTTTGATGGCGGACCGGCAGGTGTGGAAGCATTGGCTGCCGCTATGGCAGAAGATAGCGGAACGCTTGAAGATGTGATTGAGCCATACCTCATTCAACAAGGTTATGTGATGCGTACCGCTCGTGGCCGAATTGCCACCAACATGGCGTATTTACAATTTGGCTTAACCCCGCCAGAGCCTAAAAGCTAATTTTTAAGAATGTGCCAGCGAGAAAAAATTGATCTCTGGCACATTTAAATCGTGGCTTTTTTACATATATCATTTCTGTAATTTTTATAATAATCAAAGAATAAGTATACGTATTAAGTATTTTTTTATACTTAATACGCTCATGCAATTTCGCCATAAAATTGGCAAAATAACGTTATCAAAATACAAAAAACGATTTTTGAAAAAGGAATTTTCTCTTGAAACAGTTTAAAAAAGCACTGCTATGCACGCTGTCACTTTTTACAGTCTGCACAGCGAGTTATGCCGATTGGGTGAAACAGTCAGCTCAACAAGTTGAACCGCAAACAATTCAGTTACGTCATCAAATCCATAAGCATCCCGAACTTGGGAATATGGAGTTTCAAACCTCAAAACTGGTCCAGTCCGAGCTGAAATCTTATGGTATTGAAGTAAAAACCGGTTATGCTAAAACAGGCGTGGTGGGCATATTAAAAGGTGCAAAACCAGGTCCGGTAATGGCATTACGTGCCGATATGGATGCACTTCCTATGCAAGAGCAAACAGGACTTCCCTTCGCAAGTCAAACCAAAGCCATCTATCAAGGTAAAGAAAGTTACGTGATGCATGCTTGTGGTCACGACGCGCACACCGCGATGCTTCTGAGCGCTGCAAAAATTCTGGCTCAGCATAAAGATAAAATTGCGGGCACAGTGGTGTTTCTGTTTCAGCCTGCTGAAGAAGGCGGTGCAGATATTGATAACTTTACTCAGGGTGATCAAATTGGATCACGTAAAATGATTGCAGATGGCGCATTAAATCAACCAAAACCTGAAGTGATATTTGGTCTTCATGTGATCGCGGGTATGAAAAGTGGAGAGCTATATTACAAAGATGGTGTGATTTTAAACAGTGCAGATCAGCTTCGTATTCGTGTTACGGGACAAGCCGTACACGGCTCAACACCTTGGTATGGACGCGACCCTGTTGTCGCTTCAGCAGAGATTATCAATAATTTACAGACTTTGATAAGTCGTCGTACCGATTTATCAAAAGGAATGGGCGTTGTCAGTATTGGAAATATTCAGGCAGGCACGGCAGGTAATATTATTCCTGAGCAAGTTGCTATGGTTGGGACTATTCGTTCTAATCATGAAGATATTCGTCAAACGATTTTAAAAGATTTACCTGTTATGGTTGAGCACATTGGCTTGGCAAATGATGTGAAAACCCACGTTGATATCGCACAGTATGCTCCAGTCACCTCAAATAATAAAATATTAACTGAATCTATGCTGCCAACACTTAACACCGTTGTTGGTGTGCAAAAACTACATCGCCTAGATACGAATGCCAGCGCGAGTGAAGACTTTTCATACTATGGCCAATACATGCCATCGTTGTTCGTATTTCTTGGAGCAACCCCAAGCACAATTGAACTTAACAAAGCCGCACCCAATCATAATCCTAATTTTATTGTCGATGATGCAACTTTAAAAACAGGCGTTGAAACACATGTGCGGTTTGTTTTGGACTATCCAAATGTAGCGCAAAAAGTACAAGATGCTTGGTTAAATAAAGATCAGAATCCATCTTAATTGAAACTGATGGCAATTTAAATGAGTGCACTCTGCTTAAAATTAAACAATTACGCACTACTAAAATATTAATTATTCTGGATTTTTAGGAAAAATTCCAGAATTTTTTTTTCGTTTAAATCATCATGATGATTGGAGTGTTGTGCCATTGGACGCTTCAGATAAGCTGATAAACTTCAATGCGGTAGAACCTTGGCGCATGAGCAAATTTCTCTACTTTTCCCACAGATTTTGAACAGCGCCAACTCAAAACACAATATTGAATCAAAAGACGGAACACTCTCATGGCGAATAAATTCGAATTCCAAATTCGTGTATATATTGAAGATACTGATGCCGGCGGTATCGTCTATCATGCTAACCATATTCGCTATCTTGAAAGAACTCGTACAGAATGGCTTCGTGCCTCTGGCATCGATCACTACTGGCACCAAAAAGACTATAACTTTGTTGTGCACAAAATTGCACTGAAGTACATTCGCCCAATCATGATGGACGATATGATCACTGTTACAGCAAGTGTAGTTTCATGTAAAGCTTCGTCATTTGTATTGCAACAAAATATATATCGTGGTGAAATCATGCTAGCTTCTGGTGAAGTGGAACTGGCGTGTTTAAATGCTGAATTGCGCCCTCGTCGTTTACCAGATGAAATTCGTGGTCTTATTCTTCAAGAATTGGAACAAGCTTAAAAAAACAAACTTTGGCACACGTAACTATGGCAACACCAGCTCAATCTTCATTGCATATTTCTGATCTTATTTTACAAGCAAGTCCTGTGGTACAGGCCGTAATGTTGATCTTACTTTTCGCATCGATTTATAGTTGGTATCTGATTGCCAAGTTACATATGAGCTATAAAAAATCTGCACAACAGGATGAACATTTTCAAAAAATGTTCTGGTCGGGTGCAGAGCTGAATACGCTTTACAACAATGCACAGCTCAACTCAAAACGCACAGGTCTTGAAGATATCTTTTATCATGGACTAGGTGAGTTTTTTAAACTTAAAAAGCGCCATGCTCCCGCCTCTCAAAGTATTGAAGGAACTGAGCGAATTTTACGTGTCGGTTTAAGTCGGGATCAAGGCCGCCTCGAACAAGGACTTGGTGCCTTGGCCAGTATTGGTTCTGTTGCACCTTATATTGGTCTGTTTGGGACTGTGTGGGGCATTATGAATGCCTTTATCGGTTTGTCAGCAGTTGATCAAGTCACCCTGGCCACTGTTGCACCAGGCATCGCAGAAGCACTTATTGCCACAGCAATCGGTTTGTTCGCTGCAATTCCAGCGGTACTCGCCTTTAACCATTATACAGCTAAGGGTGAAGCGCTTTATTCTGACCGCGCACTTTTTGCAGAAGAAATGGTCGCATTGCTGCAACGTCAATCTGTAGGTTCCACTCAGGAAGACGTATAATGGCCATTCAGCGTTCAGGGCGCTTTGAGCGCATTAAAAAGCCGTTAAAAAGTGACATGAATGTCGTACCCTATATTGATGTCATGCTGGTGCTCTTGGTTATTTTTATGGTGACTGCTCCAATGATCACCAGTGGTATTAAAGTAGATCTACCACAAGCCAATAACACACCAATTGAATCGAAAGAACCCGCAATCGTAACCCTTGGACAAGATGGCCAGATTTTTCTGCAATATAAAGATCACAAAGAAGAACCTGTTTCACTCGATCAGCTCAAAAATATATTAGGAGAGGCTCAAGCTCAGGCTGATCAAAGCAATCAGAAGCTGACTGTATTGGTCAATGGTGAAAAATCTAGACCTTATGGCGATGTGGTTTCACTCATGTCTACTTTACAAGCAGCAGGTTTAACACAAGTTGGTCTGCTTACAGAACCATTAAAGTAACCCATGAAAAATTTTCAAAAGCCCGCTTTTAAAGAACGATCAATTGCACTCGGATTTACACTTGGTGTGCATACGCTGGCAATTGTTGGCTTACTTTATTTGGGCTTAAGTAAACCACCTGAACCGCCTAAAAAAATCACCACTGTACTGGTGAACCCTGCCGATTTGGCTTTACCTGTTCAAGAAGCAGATACGACGAGTACGCAAGTCGCACAGAACATACAGTCAACACAAACACCCAATCAAGAAGCTCCCATTATTCCTGCAAGTCCTCCAGAGCAATCTCAATCTGAGGCAAATGCCGCCGCACTCGCAGCAGCAACGGCTGCCGCAAAAGCTCAAGAGCTGACACAAGCAAAAAAAGCAGAAGAT
This sequence comes from Acinetobacter soli, assembly GCF_000760595.1. GTDB lineage: Bacteria > Pseudomonadota > Gammaproteobacteria > Pseudomonadales > Moraxellaceae > Acinetobacter > Acinetobacter soli. Next base: position 334,238 of record NZ_BBNM01000001.1, read on the forward strand.
AAAGCTCGAGCTGAAGCTCAAGAAAGATTAAAAGCCAAGGCAGAGGCTGTTGAAAAGACTAAAGCCGATGCAGCCGAAAAGGTCAAAGCTGAAGCCGCTGCAAAAGCCAAAGCTGAAGCAGCAGAAAGGGCCAAAGCCGACGCTGCTGCAAAAGCTAAAGCGGATGCCGCTCAAAAAGCTAAAGCCGATGCCGCTGCAAAAGCCAAAGCTGAAGCAGCAGAAATGGCCAAAGCCGACGCTGCTGCAAAAGCTAAAGCGGATGCCGCTCAAAAAGCCAAAGCGGATGCTGCTGCAAAAGCCAAAGCCGACGCTGCTGCAAAAGCCAAAGCTGAAGCCGCTGCAAAAGCTAAAGCCGACGCTGCTGCAAAAGCCAAAGCTGAAGCAACAGAAAGGGCCAAAGCCGACGCTGCTGCAAAAGCTAAAGCGGATGCTGCCGCAAAAGCCAAAGCGGATGCTGCTGCAAAAGACAAAGCCGAAGCAGCAGAAAGGGCCAAAGCGGATGCTGCCGCAAAAGCCAAAGCTGACGCTGCTGCAAAAGCCAAAGCGGATGCTGCCGCAAAAGCCAAAGCTGACGCTGCTGCAAAAGCCAAAGCGGATGCTGCTGCAAAAGCTGAAGCTGAAGCCCGTGAATCTGCAGCAGAAAAAGCACAGCAAGAAGCGGCACAGAAGAAAGCTGAAGCTAGACGCGTGGCTTCAAGTGCCAAAAAAGATTTCGAGCAGAAAATTTACCGCGCATGGAATATTCCTATGGGTGCAGCTGGTAAAAAAGCCACTGCACGTGTCACTTTAAGTGATAGCGGCTCTGTACTTTCGGTGGTGGTGAATTCCAGTGATGCAGATGTCAAAGCGAGTGTCGAAGCTGCGGTACGATCAGCCGCCCCTTATCCAATGCCGTCAGACCCAGATGCACGACGTGAAGCGCGTACGTTTACCTCGTCGTTTACAGCAAAATAATTTTTGATTGTGATTACATGCTTTAAATGGATTCAAAGCATGTAATCGTGCTAAAACAGCACAAGCCATTCAATTTGACCCTCTATCACGACTATGGATATGACGCGTAAACATTTACTTTCTTTCGCACTCATTGCGGCTCTCGGGATGACCGTGACTTCAAACACGTTTGCCCAATTGCATCTTGAAATTGCAAAGGCGCCTGAAGAAGCGCCTAAAATCGCGATTGTGCCTTTTGCAAATGATCAATCCTTGTTTCCGATTGTGGAAAACGACTTGAATCGATCTGGTCGTTTTAGCAGTTCTTCAAAAAATTTACCCGCTACAGCTTCGGTAGATCAGGTGCAGGCTTCAGCATGGCAATCTGCCGGCATTCCCTATGTCGTGGTAGGTAATGTTAAACCTGCAGCCAATAATGCACTTGAAGTACATTACCAACTTTACGATGTGCAAAAGCAGCAATATCTTTTAAATGAAGTCTTAACTGTTCCAGCTTCGCGCGTACGTCAGGCTGCGCATATGATCAGTGATGCGATTTATCAAGCCCTCACTGGTATACCGGGCGACTTTAGCGGGCGTATTGCCTACGTACTTCGTAATCCTGCTACTCCAAATCAGCGTTATACACTCCAGATCGCAGACACAGATGGCGAACAACCTAAAACCGTTTTATCGTCTCGTGATCCAATTCTATCACCGGCATGGACACCCGACGCTAAAAAGATTGCTTATGTATCTTTTGAAACCAAACGACCCGCTATTTATTTGCAAGATTTAGCAACGGGGCAACGCGAAGTTTTGGCAAGTTTTAAAGGCTTAAACGGCGCGCCAAGTTTTTCTCCAGACGGCAAATCGATGTTATTTACAGCGTCGATGAACGGCAATCCAGAAGTCTATCAAATGGATTTAACCACCCGCCAATTACAGCGCATGACCAACGATAACGCGATTGATACAGAAGCACGTTATGCACCAGATGGCAAATCCTTTATTTTTACCTCAGATCGCGGTGGCTCACCTCAAATTTATCGCTACAGTTTTGATGATTCATCGGTTAAGCGCTTGACCTTCCGTGGTGCCTTTAATGCACGTGGCACACTCAGTGCAGACGGTAAGAATATCGCATTGGTACATCGCCCTTCAGGTAGTAATTACAAAGTGGCCATCATGAATATTTCGACTGGTATCGTGAATATTCTGACCCCAACCAGCCTTGATGAATCACCAAGCTTTTCACCGAATGGCCAGATGGTGGTCTATGCTACCTATGAAGGAAGTCGTGGCTTATTGTCTATTATGTCGACAGATGGCCGCTTCCGAATGAATTTACCAAGTGAACAGGGTGAAGTGAGAGAACCTGCGTGGGCACCGAAATAACGCTTAGACATAATCTTACTGGAGATTAATATGAACGCTGTGAAATTATTTGTTTTACCTGTGCTGGCAACAGCGGTAATCATGACAGGATGTGCAAGCCGCAAACCTGCTGCACCTGTGACCACTGGAACGAATCCAACTGGCACGACCACTGTAAGCACAGAAGGTTTAAGTGAAGATGCTGCATTAAATGCAAAAAATCTGACTGGTGCGTCATCTAAAGGGGTCACTGCTGCAAATCGTGCCTTTCTGGCAAAACGCGTGGTCCATTTCGATTACGACAGCAGTGATTTATCCACTGAAGACTATCAAACACTTCAAGCACATGCTCAATTTCTAATGGCAAATGCAAACTCTCGTGTTGCATTGACAGGTCATACAGATGAACGCGGTACACGTGAATACAATATGGCCTTAGGTGAGCGTCGTGCAAAAGCAGTACAAAGCTACCTAATCACCAATGGCGTCAATCCACAGCAGCTTGAAGCAGTGAGTTATGGCAAAGAAATGCCAATCAATGCGGGTCATGATGAAGCTGCATGGAAAGAGAACCGTCGCGTTGAAATCAACTACGAAGCAGTTCCTCCTTTGTTGAAGTAATAGATAAAAAATATAAAAAGCGCCTTCATTGAAAGGCGCTTTTTATATGAATGTCTTTTACTGTGAAGTATGGTTTGAATCTGCTTCTTGGTGCTGAAACGACTCGATCAAATCGTGTTTATTAAACTCTTTATATTCAGGTTTTGCTTGATACCCTTCCCAAGCTGCAGCAATACTTTCTTTGGAGATCTCATCCAAACTCAAAGCTTCGCTCGGGGTGGGACTTGGCTCAAACTTCTTGGTCGTCATTTTTGCTGCTCCTACCCTCGGATTTCTCCTATGCCACTAAACATAACATGTTATGGCAAGCTTGCAAGCAAAAAATAACCAGAAATAAAGTAAGATAATTTTTCTTTTTGTCCAATCTCATCTAAACTATGCGCCAGTTGCAGATCACCACTATTCATCTTCTTCGGAGTTATTTTGTATGTCAAATCTCACCTTGGCTCAATACCTACAACAAAAAAATGGGAATTTGACACCTGAGTTGGCACAAGTGATTGAAACAATTACAAATGCTTGTAAAGAAATTGATCAAGCCATTCAAAAAGGAGCATTGGCCGATCTGCTTGGAAGCGCAGGTAACGAAAATGTTCAGGGTGAAACGCAGAAAAAACTCGATGTGTTATCAAATGATCTTTTGCTTGATGCCCTTCAAGCACACCCTCAGGTAGGTGGCCTTGCATCGGAAGAGCTGGACGATTTTACCCCAGGTCATCAAGATGGCAAGTACTTGGTTTTGTTTGATCCTTTAGATGGATCAAGCAACATTGATATCAATATGTGCGTCGGCACTATTTTTTCGGTTTTACCTGCCAAACAAGCAGTGACGCAAGCTGCTGACTTCATGCAGCCTGGTACAGCTCAGGTTGCTGCCGGTTATGTTATGTATGGGCCTTCAACTATGATGGCGCTTACCTTTGGTGCAGGCGTAGACTTCTTCACTTTCGATATCGAAAGCCGTGAGTTTATCTTGACGACTGCGTCGGTTAAAGTTAATGCGGATACTCAAGAATTCGCTATTAACGCTTCGAACCAACGTCACTGGGAAGCACCAGTTAAACGTTATATCGATGAGTTGCTTGCAGGAAAAACGTCGGTTCGCGGTAAAGATTTCAATATGCGCTGGATCGCATGTATGGTGGCAGATGTTCATCGTATTTTATGCCGTACTGGTATCTTTATGTATCCATACGATTTGAAAGATCCAAGCTCAGCTGGACGTTTACGTCTCATGTATGAAGCCAATCCAATGAGCTTTATTATTGAACAAGCAGGCGGTGCAGCAACCACGGGTCGCGTGCGTATCATGGAAATCGAGCCAAACGATCTTCATCAGCGCGTTCCTGTCATTATCGGCTCAAAAAATGAAGTCGATCTTGTGACCGGTTATCATCAGTAATTTTATCAGACTGTGATGTCAGTTTTGGCATCACAGTGGACTTTTATATATGTCGATTATTTATCTTGAATCTAAAGATAACCCCAAAATTAAACATTTACGCGGGCTGATCGAACAGCAAGCTTTTCGTAAAAAGAACCGTCAAACTGTACTTGAAGGCACACATTTATGTTTGTCTTGGTTACAGCAACAACGCAAAATTAACAGCATTTTTACCACTGAAGCCGCATTAAAACATCCAGATTTTGACGCCATCGCAGCGCAATATACTGGCCACGTGTTTATTTTAGCAGAAAGTTTGTATCGCGATTTAAGTACGCTTGGTACCTCACTGGCATGTTTGGCGATTATCGACTTACCTCAATCAAGTCAGGCCATCGATTTTTCTCAAGATACACTTATTTTGGAAAACATTCAGGATCCAGGCAATGTCGGAACGTTGCTTCGCTCTGCAGCGGCGGCCAATATTAAGCAAGTTATTTGCACCAAAGGTTCGGCATCTTTATGGTCACCTCGCGTGTTACGAGCCGGGATGGGTGCACATTTTAGTCTGTATACCTTTGAAAACGTTGCGCTTGATGTTGTACTTGATCAGTTTAAAATTCCGGTCTATGTGACCAGCTCGCACGAGGCGACCAGCATCTATGATCAAGATTTAACCCAACCTTGTGTCTGGATATTAGGGAATGAAGGTCAGGGTGTTTCAGATTATGCACTTGCCCATGCGCAAAGTGTCACCATTCCGCAGCCGGGTGGTCAGGAATCCTTAAATGTGGCCATTGCAGGCTCTATCTGTTTTTTTGAAATGGTTCGCCAACGACTGTAGAAACGTTAATTTATATTAAAGTCTCTCTTTTATCGAATAAAATCATTTAGACTGTATGTAAATAACTGTTGATGTTGTCAACCTATTCTTCTTATTGAGCGTTATATAGAACATGTAACCAGATAGGAAGAATGGGGATCGAATGACAGGATTTTCCATCTCTATGGATTTAGCGCCCAAACAGTCTCGAACTGAACGCAGTACCCATGAAGGTACTGCCGAACAACGTCTTAAGTTTTTTATGCAAGATGTGAGCGGTCGTGCGCTTGTCATGATGGAAAGTGCCACTCAAGGTCAGCAAGGCATTGCCATGGATCTGGTACAAGAAGCGTTTATTTCGCTTCACAAGTCTTACGCAGACAAGAGTATCGATGAATGGTATCCTCTTTTTTACACCATACTGAATAATAAATTACAGGACTGGCGGCGTAAGGAAGCCCGAAGGTCTAACCCGTTTTCTTTTTTTAAAAAAGTCAGTTTAGATTCCGACGACGAAATAACTGATGTTGTTGATGAAACAACACCTAATCCTTTTGACTTTCTGGATCAAGCCGTAACCATTGAAGAGATTCAAGACGCCATCAGCAAACTACCTGTTCGACAACAACAGGCGTTTATGTTGCGTGCTTGGGAAGGGTTTGATACTCAAACCACTGCTCAGATCATGAATTGCACAGAGGGAAGCGTAAAAACGCATTACCATCGCGCTATTCAGGGTTTACGCGCTTCGTTAGCTCATTTAAATCCATCTTTGGGAGGTTCATCAGATGAATCAAGATGATTTCACAAAGCGTGTGACGTCTAAGCTTGATGGACTCGCACGTCATCATAAAAACAAAGCTGTTGTCATGACCCATGTTCTTGAAAAAATCAAAGAAGAACCAAAGTCATACTATAGCGTGTGGAAAATGTCAGGTTTTGCACTGGCCGCAGCAATCACAGGTTTTGTGATTTTACCAAGCTCGTTTGATCTGACTGAAAAACCACAAAATCAAGTCATTGTGACACCAAAACTTTCGCCGCAAATGGTGGAAGATTTTGAAATGCTAAGTGTACTTGGCGAAGATAAGGTGCCTCATGGTAGCTAAACGACTCGCCATTGCCCTATGTGCTTTAAGCTTTCTGCAAACCAGCTTTGCAGGATTCGAGCGTTTTTGGTTTTTTTCCAAAGATGCCAATACGCAAGTCAATGAAACCTGGGATGCACTTTCCGATGACGAACAACGTGCACTCATACAGCGCTACCAATCGCTGAAAGAGGCACCAAAAGATAAAAAAATTGATTTGCAGCAGCGTATGGACTGGTTCACTCAGCTTCCAGAGCAAGAAAAACAAAAAATGCGAGATACTTGGCAAAAAATGAGTACTCAAGAACGCAACGATTTAAGAAAACGTATGCAAAATGCCAGTATGGAAGAGCGTACTCAAATTCGTGAAGAATACATTCATAAGTATCTGACGACCGCCGACCCGCAATAATACAGCGATATAACAAAAAAGAGGTCGATTGACCTCTTTCTTACTTTTAGAAGTTGACTATTTGAAGCGTCTGTATAGCGCAAGCCCCATAAGACCAATTACGCCGAATACACCAAGACTGCCACCCCCACCGCGACTGTCATTGGTTGTTGTTGCGGTATTGACCAGTTTGACTGTCGCTTGTTCAGACTTTAGACCTTCAGCATCGTAAATCACATATTTGAAGGAATAATTAAATGGGCTGAAGTTGTTTTTTACCTGTATACGCAGATTACCGCCATAACAAAGATTAGCAATATCATCACCCGGACAGTTACCTGTTCGGTCTGCTGCAATGGTAATACCTGATGGGACATCAATTAAACTTACTGCAAGCTCTGCCCCGTCATCGTTGCGATAAAATTTTGGTTTATTTGGATTTGACGTTAAGGTTGAACTTGGCCCATCGCCATCATCACTGTCATTGCTCAACAGATTAACGCTAATTTCTTGACTGCTGCCATATTGCAGACTGTACTCATCATCTTTTGCAATGGGTTTAATATTGACAAACTGTGCAAATAACAATCCAGATGACTGACTACTCGAATCCGTTTTTGACGTTAATGTATATTGGCAAATGTTGTATTCATCGGCTTGTGTAATGGTATCGTCTTTACGTGAAATAATGATCCGTTTTAAAGTCGGATTCCATTCACACTGTAAATTTGCGTCGTCTCTTAATTTGATTACGCTTGCGGTACTGCTTGAGTTATTCAATGTACCAATTCCAAAACGTTGCACGCTTACATTATAATTTTCCAGATTTAATGGCTGGATTTCATGCGCGGCGTTTTCATTGGCAAAACTTTTTGCAAACGGATCGACGTAAATTGCACGGTACTTTAAATTGGCTTTGGTATTGGTCACCAAGTCACTGTATTTTTGAAATTCATCGCGATATAACGGTAAAAACTTCGGATCTGTGGCACTGTCTTCAATCAGTTTCTTATAGGAATCCCTTAAGGTTTCATAACCTGAATTAGTATTTGTGAATAAATCGACCAATGATGTATTGGTTAGATTTTTTAAATCACTTGCGGTCAGTTTTAACAATTCAATCGAACCGATATCACAGCTATTGGCAGCAGCGGGATTCAGCAATAACGTCGCATCGGTAATCCGCTGAATACCACGTTGATCATTTTTGGCATTACAACTGGTCGAGCCGACATCAACCAAATCGCTTTGATTTTGATTATTTCTTGGAAAATATACAGGTAAGTAATTGGTATTTTTATCACCTGCACGTAAATCTTCGAACAGGCTTGAGAAGCTGGTGGTACTCACATCGATGGTATTGTGCTGTGTAGCTAAAACCTCATTACCGACATCACACTGCCCTTCTTTTGCAGCAGACAAAACCAGCGCATTATAAGATAAATTTAAACCGGTCGAAGTTTCTGATTTGGCATCACCGTATGCATAACGGCATGATTTTCCAGTATTTGCAAATAAAGCATTCAGGGTTAGTCTCTTGGTACCAGTCTTGTCGTATAAAAAGGTACTAAATGCTGTGTTTTTAACAATCGTGTTATTTTCAAGGGTTAAATTGGAGCTGGCATCAAGATTACTCGATTGCGAGTTTGATTGATCACTGCTGAATTTTATAATACTGCCAGAAGTCGGATTGGCAGTGTTGAGTGCAATCGTGTTAGCAGTTAAAGTTGCTGTGGGCGTTCCACAAAAGGTCAGTACACTGTCACTCGATGCACTGCCATTTTGTATAATGCTGTTATTGGTCAGCGTGAGAGTGCGTGGATTAAGCACACCGAAGTCACGGCATGCCATGCCCAGTACTGCATTGGTTGATGCTGTATTTCCCTGAATAAGACTATTACTGATCGTCACGGCACTGGTGCCATTTTCAAGATAAATTGCGCCACCATTGGCTGCGCTCGAGTTGAGGATATTTACCCGATTGAGCGTGGTCGATCCGCCTAAATAAAGCGCTCCCCCACGATCCGAACTACGGCCCTGACGTAACTCGAGATCATTCAAAGTGAGTGCAGATTTCGCATTGGTGGTATTTAAAATACGTACATTATTTTGTCCTGAAATCACAGTTTTCACTGCGGTCAGTGCAGGATACTGCTGGGTGATGGCATCTTTTTGCGTATAATCGAGCGCCTCTTTTCCTTTAATAATCACCTGTGAAGTCGGTACCAGCTCGGAACTCAAATTATACGTTCCCGCTTCAAGCTGGATGGTATCGGTGCTAGATGCAACGGTATTTCCAGCCGAACATCCACCATAGGATTTATTGGCTGCCGCGGCTTTAAGCGCCATGCGTAGTGAACATTTGGCACTTGAGTCACTGTCGATATCTTCAAAGGTATTCACGTATATGGTTTTATCTTCTGCTGCCATGAGTGACATGGCTGATAAAATCATTAATGTCAGTATTCCTTTTTTATAATTCTGCATGATTCATCCTTTTCTTACTGCTGACGTTTCCGACGCCACATCATCAATCCACTCAATACGATCAAGCTTCCCCAGCCGAAACTACCACCACCACCTGTACTGACTTTTTTATCTTCGAAGGTGTTGGGCGGGTTTTGTACAATACGCACAGGAATATCGATATACTTGCTGTTGGTCGACGAACTAAAACGGCTAAATGTGGTTACAACACGGATTTTAAATTCATCTGTTCCGTGCCAGTTGCCATTGGGTGTGTAAACCACATTTCCATCCTGATCGAGCGTTAACGCTCCCTTAGATGGCGTATTGGTTTGTATAACGCCCAAACAACCGACTTGCCATGCTTTACCGTCTGTACGTTTTCCTAAAATAGCCTCGCACGCACTCGCCGGAACTAATTCCCCATCTGTGAGTTGTTCTGCAATCGAAAATTTTGCCTGTTCACCATATAATATATCACTTCCCACAGTAGCGATTGATGAGGTGTCGATGACGAGTTCAATGGCACCCAAGTCACATGATTGATTACTACTACGAGATTTACCACGCTGATCGACTGATTCACATGCACCCGTGCCACTAATACGACCACGATTCACAATCAAAGAGTCATCTAAACTGTTGTAGCTAAGCAATAAGCGCGGTCTAAAAAAACCTAAAAAGGTCATACTCGGTGTAGCAAACGGACACAGTAATCCTTCAGCCGGTGCGAGTGTACATTTTCCTTCTACACTCGAGCCTGCAAATAGTTTTACAGCACCGAGATTAATATTGGGTGCATTACTTGAACCCGATCTACAGTCAGAATTCACCAGATTATTTTGAATCAAGCTTTTGTCAGAGCTTGTAAAGGTACAGTTCTTGGCAGTTTGTAATACTTCGTTTTGAACAATCCCGTTTTCAACCACAATACTATTGGCTAAATAGGCATTGCCAAGCGGCGCATCGAAATAGATACCTAAAGAGTTGCGTACCAATGTGTTATTATTCAAACTCTGGCCATCACGTAAATTGATGAGATAGCCCGTGTTTTTAAGGATTGTCGAATTTTTTACACCATATAACCCCGAACTAAAAAAACCCGCTGTAAGATCATCGCTAAACTTTGCTGCGCTAAAAAATAATGTCGGTGTCGTTGTAGTCGTTGTAGTGTTGTCTCGCACAACCGATTGAGTCATCACGAATCGGGGAAGATCACTGTAAATCACGGCGCCTTGGCTGGCAGTATTATTTTGCATCAAACTATTGATAATGGTGACTGATCCACTGGATTTATCTGTAGTTGATGCTTGTGCGTTATAAATTGCGCCACCCAAATTCGCATATCCATTTTTAAGCGTCACATAACTTAAAACGAGTGTCTCTTGGTTGTATATCAAACCACCCTGAGCAATACCACAATCTTTGGCACAGCCATCCAGATTCACTTCTGTGAGCTGAACATTATATTGCTCATTCTGGGTACTATCATCACGGATTCGAAAAATCTGATCAGCCCCTGTCATTTTGATGGTGGCATTATTCAAACCTAGCTGATTGGTAATAGTCGTGTCGTAAGTGGTTTTAATTTGCAATGCTTTTTTAATTTCAATTTTGCTTTTTAATTCATAGGTTTTACTTTTTTCAAGCAAAATAACCGGGTTGCTGTCTTTGCCCCCGCATCCATTGTAGCCTGATTCAGGCGACCCTCTATTAATGTACTCCACAGCTTCACGTAGCGAGCACAATTGGTCATCTTTCACTTCATCCGCTGTGGTGTTTACTATAATACTGTCACAGTACGCATGCCCCGCAATACACAACAAGCCAATGCCTAAGCCCTGCTTGAGCATATTATTCTCCTTAACATTCCATTTTTCATTATTTTTTTAAAGTTGCTCTATCCCAACAACTTTGAATTCTTTGCCTACTTTGTCACAGCTAGAGTAATTACTCAAGATCTAATTTTAGTGTCGATATTCATCTATCAATGCGTAAATCTGACGCAAGGTCGCATTGGATAATTTTGTCTTTTCGCCTTTTAATAATTTTTCAAGCTGGGCAATGGTTTGCAAGAGTAATGACGCTTGATGAGGCCCGTGCAAAAGCAAATAGTCTAAAATTTGCGGATCAAATTGCAAACCACGACGCGTCATGGTCGATACTATGAGTGCCTGCCGATCGGCATACAAACTACCATTGGGTAATTTTACACTGACTGCCTGCGTAAGACGCGATTGTAAATCCGGTAATTCCAGACGTAGTTCAATCGGGGCAACACGTGAAGAAAACACCAATTGTCCGCCCACTTCGTTATTGTAATTAATTAAGTGAAACACAGCTTTTTGCCAATGCGGAACACCACTGATCGATTCGATATCATCTAATGCCACAAGATCGTATCGTTCAAGCGAGGTGATGGCTTCAATAGGCGCATCTAAAAGCTCTAACAAAGAGACTTTAATGGCCGACTTTCCAATTTCGAGGTAGGAATCACAGATAGCCGAGAGTAAATGGCTTTTACCGGAACCCGCCCCTCCATAAATATAAAAGCGGTTCATTAATCCGGCATGTAACTGGCGTACGGCGTCAACCACATGTCCCCATCCCGGCCCGGAAAAATCGCTAATGCGGGCATCGAGCTGAGGTTCTATATCCAACTGTAGTTGACGCATAAATCCAATAGACCTTCGTGTTACTTCCGATCAACATCAATCGATGTATCAGTATCTTGCGGCTTTTTGACCTCAATATCAAGATCAACCGATTCAGTTTCTACACTGATACGCTCGCTGTCTCCAGTAGAAACGACCACTGCTGATCCACCATATAAAGCAGTATGTTCATAGGCTTCGCGAATGTGCCTGAGCAGAACCACAATGACTGCTGCCACAGGCAAAGCAATCAACATGCCTAGAAAACCAGCTAACTGTGCACCAGCCAATACGGCAAACACCACTGCAACAGGTGATAGGCCAATTTTATCACCTAACAAGAACGGCTGAAGAATATAACCTTCGACAGCTTGCCCAATCATAAAGACCACACCCACAAGCGCCAGTTGCATCCAGTCGACGCCAAACTGAAAGAGGGTCGCAATCACGGCCGCAATAATTCCGACTGCAAAACCTAAATACGGAATGATACTCGCCAGTCCGGCCACCATTCCGATAATCAGACCGACCTCTAAACCGATAAGTTGTAAGCCAACAGCATAGACAATCCCCAAAAGTAGCATGACCAAAAACTGACCTTTGACAAAAGCACCTAAAACACTGTGACACTCACGCACAATTTTTAACGTGCTGTGTTCATATGGACGAGGAATTAATCGACGCAAACTATTCAGCATTCGTTCCCAATCGAGCAAGAAATAAAACGAAATGATCGGGATCAATACAATGGTGCCGCCCACCTGAATAAAACTCAAACCAGATTGTGCCAAACGTAGCGCCATGCTTTGAATACTGTCTGCGCTGTAGTTGGTCTGAATGTACTCCATAACCACAGTCGAAATCTGATCGGTATCAATTTCCATCCGCTCAACATTAAAGTTGTGCGAAAGCCACGGTAAGAAGGTGGCATTAATCCAATGAATTCCCGAAGGAATACTGTCTCGTGCATAAATGAGCTGACGCCAAACTAACGGCACCACATACCACATCGCCCAAGTAAGTAATACTCCAATGCCGACAAACACAATACTAATCGAGAGCCAACGAGGCAGATGCAGCTTGCAAAGTTTATCAACCAATGGACTAAACAAATAAGCGATTAAAAAAGCGCCAATAAAAGGCAATACGACAGGTTTAAGTAAGTACAGGAGCCACAATAAAAGTGCTATACCTGCCAAGATGAACACGCGTCTAAGCATACGATCTTGCATAAATTCTAGCCTTTTTTTAATGTATTCGTTATAGATGCAAAAATAATTCAGTAAAGATAGCATTTTCGATCATAAATACCATAAGAGTTTCGTATATTCAGGTTATAATCTGCCGCCAATGCGGAGACTTCACTATGAGCAACTCAACTTCTACCCCTAACACTGGTTTAAGCTATAAAGATGCGGGTGTCGACATCGAAGCGGGCGACGCATTAGTCGACCGAATCAAGTCGGTAGCTAAACGCACCACTCGTCCTGAAGTAATGGGCGGTCTTGGTGGCTTCGGCGCACTATGCAAAATTCCAAAAGGCTATGAAGAGCCAGTACTGGTTTCAGGTACAGATGGTGTAGGTACAAAGCTACGCTTGGCACTCAATCTTAATCGTCATGACACTATTGGCCAAGATTTGGTTGCCATGTGTGTAAACGACCTTTTGGTGTGTGGCGCTGAACCTCTATTTTTCCTTGATTACTATGCAACAGGTCATTTAAATGTAGACGTTGCAGCCGACGTTGTGACTGGAATTGGTAAAGGTTGTGAGCTTGCTGGTTGTGCACTCGTTGGTGGTGAAACAGCAGAAATGCCGGGTATGTATGAAGGTGAAGATTACGATCTTGCCGGATTTGCCGTGGGTGTGGTTGAACACAGTAAAATCATTGATGGCTCAAAAGTCAAAGCGGGTGACGTTTTAATCGGAGTAGCATCAAGTGGTGCACACTCTAACGGTTACTCCCTGCTCCGCAAAATTTTAGATGTTAAAAATGTTGATTTAAATCAACAAATCGATGGACGTTCACTTGCAGATGTTGCAATGGAACCTACGCGTATTTACGTTAAGCCTGTTCTTGAATTATGCAAGCAAGTCGATGTACATGCTATGGCGCATATTACTGGCGGCGGTTTACCGGGTAACTTACCGCGTGTTTTACCAAATGGTGCACAAGCTGTGATTGATGAAGCATCATGGGAATGGCCAGAATTGTTCAAACTTTTGCAGCGTGAAGGCGGTGTTGAGCAGTTTGAAATGTATCGTACCTTCAACTGTGGCGTAGGCATGGTGATTGCGGTTGATGCGGCGGACGCACAAAAGACCATCGATGTGTTAAACGCACAAGGTGAAAAAGCATGGAAAATTGGTCATATCCAAGATAATCCAGCATCCGTTGAAGGCGCAGACGAAAAAATTCGTGTGATCTTTGCATGATAAAAATTGCGGTACTCGTTTCAGGAAATGGCAGTAACTTACAAGCTCTGATTGATGCAAATCTTTCAGGTGAAATAGTCGGTGTCATTTCCAACAAAGCAGATGCATATGCACTAAAACGTGCGGCAGATGCCAATATTCAAACCAAAGTGATTGAACATAAAGCGTACCCTACTCGGGAACTCTTCGATGCAGCATTGCATCAACAGCTTACCGAGTGGGAGATCGATTTGGTGGTCTTGGCAGGCTTCATGCGGATCTTGAGCGAAAAATTTGTACGAAACTGGCACGGAAAGATGATCAATATTCATCCTTCCTTGTTGCCTTTGTACAAAGGGATGCATACCCATCAACGCGTATTAAATACCGGTGATGTGTATCATGGATGTACTGTCCATTATGTGACCCCAGAGCTGGACGCAGGGCCAGCGCTCTTACAGGGAGTGATACCCGTCGGTCATCATCAAACACCTGAAAGTTTGGCACATCGTGTGCATAGCATTGAGCATAAAATTTATCCACAAGCTGTGGAGTGGATTTGTAACGGTACACTCAAACATCTTGAAAATGGTCAGATTTTGTATAAAGGCATACCACTGAATAAACCTATTCAGTTTTGTGATTTATAAATCAAAAAACGCATCCACGGATGCGTTTTTTATGACTAGGTTTTATGTGTCTAGATTTCTTAGTTCTTGGAAATCAATGTTTTAATGTGAGCAACGGTCTCTTCAGGATGCTCCAGAGGGAACATATGACCACCACGCAATGTGGTAAACGGAATACCTAAACTTTTCTTGGCTTTGTGCGGCAAGCGTCGTTTAAAAAAGTTACTTTGCTCACCCACCACCAACTGAATCGGCACGGATGGTTTACGATTAAGCGTCAGCCACCACCATGAAGGATTAGTTCTGAAAATCGCCACTTCATCCGCTTTTGGAATACTTAAGGTCACGCCACCTCGAACAGGATCTTCTGTCAAGGCGTAATCCAGATAGGCTTGAAAGCAGTCTGGATCAAAATCTCGATAAAATCCTTTAGGACGCAAGCGTGAAGCAGCATCTTCTCGTGACGGCCAATGGTCACGTCGGTGGACAGACAACCCAGCGGGCGTCATCCGATCAACCGTTTTTGGGCTAAAGACTTTTGCCAAATGAAAGGCAAAAGAATAAGCACCCAAAATTAAAGGCGGGTCGAGCATGATCACTTGCGAAAAAAGCTCAGGACGCTTGTAACTGGCCATCATGGTTAAAACTGAACCTAAGGAATGTCCTAGACCAATCACTTTTCGTCCATTTGCCTGACGCACAATGCTGTCAATCACTTGATCGACCAGATGTGACCAGTGATTGGTGACAGGATAGCGCTTATCTGGACCAATCATCGGCACATAAATAATGTCGTAACGATCGCTCAATAGATCGAACAGTTTTTGGTATACCTTCGAAGGTATACCGTTAGCATGGGCAAAATGAATTAAAGGCTTGTTCAAGTGATCCTCGAGATTTATTGGAGTTTCGCCTGCTGTTCCGTTTGCAGGTGCTGGCTCAACGATGCAGCGACACCTTGACCAAATTCTGAACCCATTCGACCTAGAATTGTTTCAAATGGATTGCGCTCAATGGTGTAATCTACTTTATTGTCTACTTTTAACTCACGCATCAAGGTTTGTAAATTACCTGTCCGGTCAGCCACACCCAATTTGACCGCTTGCTCACCCGACCAGAACAAGCCCGAAAATACGGCTGGATCATTCGATTTTAAGCGATTGCCCCGCCCCTCTTTAACCGCATTGATAAAATGTGCATGAACGTTATCTAAAACCGATTGCACATGTGCACGTTGTGCAGGATTAACCGGTTTGGTCATGCTTAAAATATCTTTGTTATCGCCGGATGTGAGTGTACGGTCTTCAATACCCAATTTTTGCGCCAGACCGGTAATGCCATAGTTTGGCATAATCACACCAATTGACCCCACCAGACTCGAAGGGTTGACAATAATTTCATCTGCAGCAGAAGCAATATAGTAGGCGCCTGAAGCCCCCATATCACCAATTACGGCATAAACCTTTTTATCTGGGTGCTGTTTTTTCAAATAACGGATTTCTTGCCAGATTTCATCTGACTGAACTGGCGAACCACCCGGCGAATTGATATTGAGGACCACGGCCTTACTTGATTTAGCTTCAAACGCTCGGGTAAGTGCTTTGTTGGTATCTTCACTATTGACCGATTTACTGCTTGAATCGATGGTTCCAATAATATTGACCACAGCCAAATGTGGGCTACTACTTGACGTACCGCTCGCCCCATCACTGACAGAACAACCACGGCCCAGCAAAACCAGCACGAACAGTACATATAAAAAAGTAAGCGTTTTAAAGAAGATCCCCCAACGACGACTACGACGCTGCTCTTCGACAGAGGCCAAAACAGCTTTTTCTAAAATCTGCCATTCTTGACCAGTTTTATTGTTGCTATTTTGCACTTCATTTTGTGGTTTAGGCGGCCAATCAGACATAAAAAATAACCCAAAAAGTTGAAAATACTGCCATTATATACACTGAATCGGGAAAAACTGTTTAATCGTTATGATTTAACTTATAATATTTTTATCCGACAAGCCTCCGTTTTTGTTTTTAAGCACTTTTATAATGACGACTTCCGATTCACGTAGCTTAATGTATCGCTTACTTAATTTTATTAGCAGACAGCCTATCCAGCTTTCTCGTCTATTCGCACGGATGCTTGCTAGCCTTGTAAATGGTTTGAAACTTACAAAAACATCTAAGACCATACAACTCAACCTAAAAATTACCTTGCCGTATCTCAATGACGAGCAGCGTCATGACATCATTCGTAACGCAATTCGAAATGAACTGATGTCTTATATGGAATTCTTTAGTATTTGGGGATCTTCCAACGAAAAAAATATTTCTCGAATTCATAGCATTCAAGGTGCAGAATACTTTCACCAAGCGGTCGCCGAAAAAAAGGGACTGGTTTTGATCGTGCCACATTTTGGTACATGGGAAATTATGAACGCATGGTGCGCTCAATTTACCGACATGACCATTCTATATAAACCAGTCAAGAATGAAGATGCCGATCGCTTTGTACGCGAAGCACGTAGCCGCGAACAAGCCAATCTGGTTCCAACTGACGAAAGTGGTGTTCGTCAAATTTTTAAAGCCTTAAAACAAGGCGGAACTACCGTGATTTTGCCCGATCATACGCCTAACGTGGGCGGCGAGTTGGTTGAGTATTTTGGTATCCCTTTGGCATCGAGTAATTTAAGTGCCAAGCTTATCCAGAAAACCAAAGCCAAAGCCTTGTTTCTATACGCCATTCGTAATGAAAATCACGGGTTTGATATGTATATCGAACCTATGGATACAAAAATCTATGAAGGCACAGATCGCGATGGCACAGCGGTGATCCATCGAGCAATTGAATCTTTAATTCAAAAGTATCCAGATCATTACCATTGGAGTTATAAACGCTTTAAAGCCAACCCTGAACTCGACAATCTTTACACCTTAAGCGAAGAGGAAGCACTCGAAAAAGTGCAACAGGTACGTGACGCCAATCAGCGCGAAAAGGCTATTGTGTTAACCAGCGGTATTGATGGCGATAAAAACGTGGCTGCTCATTCGCTTGATCAAAACTAAAAGAAATACTGCCTGCTTTGGCTGTGCTGAGTAAAGGAATTTGTAACGCTGCCAGTCGTGCCTGAACTTCAACACTAGGATGTCCATAACGATTGGTTGCACCTGCCGATGCAATCGCATATTGAGGCCGATAATGCTGTAAAAAATCATAGGCTGAACTATGACGACTCCCGTGATGCCCCAAAACCAAAACATCTACGCGCAGATCCGGATAATGTTGAAGTAATTTAAACTCGGTTTCCCAACCTGCATCTCCCATAATTAAAAAATGTCGTATGGGTTGATTGTTTTTAAACTCGATATGCATAACACATGACGATTCATTTCGATTCGTATCAGCACGTCCGGTCTCCTGAAGCGCTGGTGATAAAACTTGTATAATGGTTTCAGGTGTCTCAAAACGCTGTCCGGCATAGCACAGCTCAAAAGTAGATTGAAGTTTAGGCATTGGTTCATTGGCTTGAATCTGCGTAACCGATATTGCATCCAGAATCGCGGGTAATGCCCCGCTATGATCTTGATCTAAATGTGACAGTATAATTCGGTCTAGCTGCTTTACGCCCTGTGCCTTCAAAAATGGCACCACCACCTGCCTACCTACACTAAACTTTTGCTCGTCGTGATTGCCGCCAGTATCGAGCAGTATTCGTTGTGTCTGATCTTGGATGAACACAGACTGTCCTTGACCGACATCTAACACCACTAATTGGGTAGGTGATTTTAATTGTGCAGGTAGAAAAACAGGCACACAGCATATGATTGACCAGCATTTAGGCACTGTGCCTTTAGGCAAAAATAAAATTAAAATGCCAAATGAAATGCTGATGATCATCCAAGGACGAAGTGCAAAATATTGTAACTCCGGTGCAAAGATATGATCCATCATATTAAACAGACCCAAAACAGCCTGTAATACCCCATCATTGAGTTGAAAAATCAAATGTCCAAATGCAGGAAGGATGAGCCAGAAGCATGCAGCGATAACATCTAAAGGCACCACGATGGCACCCAGAACTGGAATGGCAATGATATTGGCAAATGGAGTCATCCAAGAAAACTGTTTAAAGAGCAATAAGGTCAGGGGTAACAGTGCGAGAAAGATTTTCCATTGTGTCTTGATGAGAAGCTGCGCAGCATATCCGATTCGAATACGCCAAGATTGACCAGTCTTTTGCTCCTGTACAATTTCCTGATAAATACGAATCAGAATAAAACAGGCCCCATAAGATAGCCAGAATGCTGCCGAGAGTATGCTAAACGGATCGATAAATAATAGAACAGAAGCACTGAACAGCAACAAGAAACTGGCATGTACAGGACGTTTTAAAAGTATGAAAATACTCACTATGGTTACGGTCAGCAGCGTTCTTAGAGCAGGAATTTCAAACCCCACCAACGCGCAATACAGGAGTACGCATAATAAAAATGGAATCAGCATCAGTCGCTGGCGTGGAATCACCAAATAAATTGCGGCGTAGTATCGATTGATCAATTGGATAATACACCATGTCATCAGCGCTGCAAAAATAAGCACATGCGGCCCAGATATCGCCAGCAAATGTGAAATACCAAAGCGTTGAAACTGCTGCTCAAGCTCAGGATCAAGAAGACTTCGATCGCCCGTGAGTAAGGCCAGAAGTAAGCTTTGATGTTGTAAGGAAGAGGCAAGAAAATAGCCTCTAAATTTTAATCTTAAGTGCTCGGCAGCAAGCAAAAATTTTCGAGTCCAAGATTGTTGCTGTTTCACATGATCATAATATCCTTCACGTAGCGCCTGTTCACTTGAAAGCATTTCGAGTTGTACAACTTTGCCACGCCCTTGCCAGTTTTGTTGTACGAACCATTTTTCTACATCGAATGCACCTTGTATAGCGTAACCATGCACAGGTTGACGCTGAATCACGGCACGATAATACTGCCCAACAGCTAAACTATGCGCCATGGTATCAGCAGGGATAACTGTTTCATCTATGGAAAGTATCCAGTGAATGGAAGCATCATTTTCATTGAGAATCTGTGCAGGCTGTCTGATTCCGTTTTGAGACTGCTCCCCCATACGGTTGATGTAGATGATGTATGAGTCGACTGAAGAGGTCGTGACACGATGCTCAAGCCGCGTGGTGAGTGCCTGATCGGCGTAATAGACGCCACAGCTAAACGACAAACACACCGAAAAGATGCCCAATAAGCCGCCTAACAATTTCGAAGAGTTGAACTGTTGGGCCACACGTAGATAGATGAGTAAAAATAGGAAATATAGACCGATCGCGATACCGAGTGTGACAGGCGATATTGGATCAAATATATGCCCCATGGTTGCAATTCCTGCAACCCACCCCAGAAAAATAAGCTTTAGCATTGTTATTTAAAATCTATTTTATGTACTTGTATTATAAAAATTGAAAGCCCCCGAAAGGGCTATCAATACGCATAAAATCAGACTGGATCGACCCAAAGGCCATCTTGCATATGTAAAATTGAATCTGCAGATTGTGCCAACTGCTCATCGTGGGTCACGATCAGCATGGCCATATTGAATTCTTTTTTCAGCTCGGTGAGTAGCTCAAAAATACCCAGTGCCGTTTTGCGGTCTAGATTTCCTGTTGGCTCATCTGCCAGCATCACTGCAGGACGCCCAACCAGTGCACGTGCCAATGCAACACGCTGGCGCTCTCCGCCAGATAATTCACCAGGCTTATGCGTTAATCGATGTGACAACCCAACACGATCAAGTAAGTGTTCAGCCTGTTGTTTGACCTCTTTATAATTGGTCTCTGCACGAAGCATCAGCGGCATGGCCACATTTTCAAGTGCCGAAAACTCAGGTAGTAAATGGTGAAACTGATAGACGAAACCCAAATAATGATTTCGTTTATAGCCGCGCTGCGCTTCACCCAGATTATCAAAACGCTGACCATCCAGAAAAACCTGACCCTGACTCGGCGTATCGAGTCCGCCCAGTACATGCAGCAAAGTGCTTTTACCTGAACCACTTGCTCCAACAATCGAAACAAATTCCCCTGCTTTTACCTGAAGCGATAAGCCTTTAATCACATCAACTGTCGATTTTCCATCGGTAAAATGCTTATGAATATCTTTGGCTTCAAGGACAATCTTACTCATAGCGCAATGCCTCCGCAGGTTGAATTTTCGCTGCACGCAATGCCGGATAAATCGTGGCAAGAAAGCTCAATAACAGTGAAACCGACACAATCAAAGCCACATCTTGCCAGCGTAGATAAGACGGCAAGTAATTAATGAAATACGCATCGAATAAATGTAAACCAAGCGCGGTATTGAACCAGTCAATGATATTACTCACGCTTGAAGCAAAAACGACTCCTAAAATAGCACCCGCCACCGTACCGATCACACCAATGACTGTACCTTGAACCATAAAGATTTTGGTGATGGTGGCTGGTGATGCACCTAGTGTTCTTAAAATCGCGATGTCTGATTTTTTATCGGTCACTACCATGACCAGTGAAGACACAATATTGAATGCTGCAACCAAAACAATCAGGAACAATAGCAAGCTCACCATGGCTTTTTCCATTTGAATGGCGCTAAACAAGTTACCGTGAGTATAAGTCCAGTTAGACGCATAGAAATTGGATGGTAAGGTCTTCACAATATCGTCTGCCACTTGAGGTGCTGCAAAAATATTGTCCAGTTTAAGACGAATTCCTTGGGCGCCATCGGGTAAGCGCAACAGTGTAGATGCATCATTCAAGGCAATATAGCCCATCATCGAATCTACTTCGGCACCAATACTGAAGATGCCCACAATTTTAAATCGTTTAAATCGTGGCACCACCCCAGCAGGTGATGGCGTCGCTTCAGGCAAGACCAGCGTGACACTGTCGTTTAGACCAAGCCCCAGTGCGTCGGTCATTTGCTTGCCGAGTACAATGCCGTATTCGCCTTTTTTAAGGCTGTCGATACTACCTGCCACCATATGGTTTTGGATAATCGAAACCTTTTTTTCATAGCTTGGTTCGATCCCGCTGACCATAATACCGGCAACTTGGCCTTGTGCGGTGAGCATGCCTTGTAATTGTGTAAATGGTGCAACACCAGTGACATGAGGATGACCCTCAATTTTTTTAGCAAGTTGAGGCCAGTCGGTTAGAATCTGGTTCGATGAAATCGTGGCCTGCGGTACCATACCAAGTACACGATTTTTCAACTCGCGATCAAAGCCGTTCATCACGGACAAAACGGTAATCAGTACCGCAACGCCCAAGGTCAGACCAATCATCGAAACCAAGGCAATAAACGAAATAAAGTGATTACTACGCCGAGCGCGGGTATATCGCAACCCTATATACAGCGAGATTGGTTTAAACATACCACTTAGTCCAAGGTCATTTCATAAAAGAAAAAACAGTATTTATTTAGATACTGCGATTAACATCGATTACGCACAGATACACCAAAAGAATCTCGATAAAACTTCACCCAGCAGACTCTTATTATTGAATGACCCTTACGATTCAGATTATATAGCGGGCTTATTTTGTACCAGATACCGCAGTAGATCAATTTGATCGTACCGATTACTACGAAATCGAACAATTAAGGCATAAAGATCAACATTTTGATGTACTTTATGAAGCGTATGTTACCCAGTTTTAAGCCAAATTCAATCGTACTTGTCTGTGCATTATATTAGATAAGCTAAAGTGATCCTCAAGATTTGATGTGTTGTTTGTAGCGTCGATTGGCCTGAATATCACGATAAAAATATAAAAATAACCCACTCAAAATAATACAGGTACCTAAAATCATCATGAGTGAAATCTGCTCATGATTAAATAAAGCGCCAATGACCAAGGCCAGTAAAGGCGTCATCACATTGGTGAGTGATAATGTGGTCGGTTCAATGTTTTTGACCAGTTTAAAATAGCAAAACATTGCAATCAGTGATGCCATGATCGTGGTGTACAACAAGGCCAGTAATGACTTCATTTCCGGCAGATGCGTAGGTGCATGTGACCATACAAACGGCAGTACACACAAAGACACCAAGGTAGAAACCAGAATTGACCCAGTGGCTTGTGCCATCGGCACGACATCGGCATTGACCTTTTTTACCCAAAAAATTGAGCTACAGTAGATAAAGACACTCATGAGCATCAGACCGATGCCCAGCGGATGCACATGCTGTGATGACCCGCCAAAGCAGATCAATGCCAAACCGACAATTGCAATGGCCATACCCGTCCATTGCAGGCGATTGAGTTGCTGCGCAAAAGCAAAACGGCCAATCAAACCGGCAATGATAGGTGCAAGCCCAAACATTAGAGCAATCACCCCAGAGCTTAGATACTGCGTGGCAATATAGGTAAACACCTGCGCGCCAATTAAGCTAAACGAGCCTGCAATATAGCTATGAATGGCGTTTGGATTGAGTGGAAAACGAATTCTGAGTACCAGTAATATCACTACAGCAATTGGCAGCGCCAAAAAGAAGCGTAACATCATGGCCCAAAGTACATGCAGATCCGCCACGCTCCAGACAATCGCCAGTGGAGTCGATGCCCAGATCAAAACCAAAACAATATAGGTCAGTATGATATTGCTTTTTGAAGGCATAGCCGGTCTCAAAGCGTTTTACGCTTTTGCTTTAAAATGGTTTGATCAAGCGCACTTGAAAACTCGCGTTTATCGCGTTCGGAAATGGGCGGTGGTCCGCCAGTTTGTACGCCAGCACCCCGCAGGGTGTCCATAAAATCACGTAAATGCAAACGTGCTTTTACATTGGCATCGGTATAGATTTCACCTCGTGGATGAATCGCAATACCACCCTTTTCAATCACTTGTGCAGCTAAAGGAATATCCTGAGTAATCACAATATCATGTGCCTGCATGCGCTCGACAATTTCACGATCGGCCTGATCGGCACCACTCATAACCTGAATCGATTTGATCCGGACAGATGGCGTAATGCCCACGTTTTGATTTGCAACAAAAATGACTTCAAGCTGATAACGATCTGAAGCACGCAAAATGACTTCTCGCAGAATCTTTGGCAATGCATCGGCATCGACCCAAAGTTTAAATGGCAACACGCAATTTCAACCTTTTTAAAGAGGCCTTTATTTTAACAGACTTGAGATTTGATGGTGACCTGTAGGCTTGTAATTTTTACATAGATCTAATACGCCGACATCTCGATGAAATTCAAAAAGAAAATTAAAATATTTTTTACATAATTGCATATCAACACTTGAAAAAACTTAGATATGCTCGATTTATATATCTAAATCTTTTAAAAATTCTTCAGGGTTATATGAAAAATCAAAACAGTCCAGAAATCGTTACTATTCAAGATCAAGGTTTTGGCAACCATGGCGAGCATTGGGCGTTATTGAGTGATACACCTGAACAAGTCGTGCCTAGATGGCTCAGTATGGCACTCGACGCTCCTATGATGCCAATGGGTTTATGTGAAACTGAACAGGATATGGATACCGACGTATGGTTGATTCAAGGTCCGTCTGAATCTGGGATTAAAGTCAGCCAGATTATTACGGTTGAAAATAATAAACCGCGCGCGCTGAAAACTGCATTTCCAAGTTTTGAAAGCCCATATAAATATAATGCTGTGATTGATCGTATCATTGCCTGCGAATCAAATACTCAGGCTGTTTTAAGGTTGAGTTTAAATAAAAATACCACTATTTACGCTTACGATAATCTATATAGCGTCAATCACAATCAATATGAAAAAAATCAGGCCTATCAAGTTCAGTTAAATGCTTGGGCCTATGAACTTGAAGTCGTTGCCGACAACGAAACCATTGAAGTCGACGATCCGGCATCAATTAAACATCATCGTGCGTTAAATGATATTTTATCGGCCAATAACGGTGTTGCGCCTGAAAATCTGCAAGAATTAATCGATGCGTGGCAACCTAAAACACCTGAAGATCAGGAACCTGTAACGGTCGATTTTTCTAAAATGGTGGCTTATTTATTTGGCGAAACCATGGGCCAAGAAGACGAAGCTTGGTTTCAAGGCAATATCGTAGGTAAATCATCGACGACATTTATGGATGAAACCTATACCCTTTATGATGTGGTGTTGGTACTAGAAGATGAGCTACCTGCAATATTAATTCGTCTCGCCACTAAAAATAATGCCCACGAAAATTTTGAAATTGGTCAGTATATTCGAGGTAATATCTGGATTCAGGCGAATATTTATGCTAAAAGTAAAGTCGAATAATAGCGTTTCAACGAATAATTAATAAATTAGGCGTATTGATGAAAATTATACCTGAACAATCGACCAATCTGATTCAATTGAGCGGACAGCGTATTAAATTCGATACAGTTGCATTATGCTTTTTTGCACTCGGAATGTTTTTAGCAGCAGTGATGATCCATTATTTTGGTTTCTTATCGCTTTAAATGAATCATTAAAAAAGCCCCACATGATGTAGGGGCTTTTTTTATTGCCTATGCAATTAGCCGTTGGCTTTGACAAATGCGTCCATAAAGTTGACCAGTGCTTGCACGCCTTCAAGCGGCACAGCATTGTAAATGCTGGCACGCATTCCACCAACTGAACGATGTCCAGCAAGGTTCAATAGATTGTTTTGCTCTGCTTCTTTTAAGAAACGTTTTTCCAATGCTTCATCTGCCAAAGTGAATGGCACATTCATAATCGAGCGATTGGCCGGCGCAATCGGGTTGTTATAAAAATCACTCGAATCGATATAACCATAGAGTAATTTGGCTTTTTCAAGATTGGCTTGATGAATGGCCTCAACACCACCTTGCTCTTTTAACCACTCAAATACCAAACCAGCCAAATACCATGAATAAGTTGCCGGTGTATTCACCATAGAGTCATTTTTAGCTTGTGCAGAGTATTTTAACAGGCTCGGAATATCTGCACGTGATTGGTCAAGCAAATCGTCACGAACAATGACCAAAGTAAGACCTGCGGGGCCAATATTTTTTTGCGCACCAGCATAAATCAAACCAAACTTACTCACATCTAGCGGTGCAGACAAAATGCTAGACGATAAATCCGATACCAACGGCGCATTAACCTCAGGAATACCTGCAAATTGTAAGCCCCCGATGGTTTCGTTATCTGCATAATGCACATAAGCTGCATCTTCAGACAATGCCCATTCAGACTGAGGCTTAATACCAAGCTTGCCATCAATTTGAGTGCCTGCTTCGATTACATTGATATCGCCATAACGCTGAGCTTCTTTTAGCGCTTTTTCAGACCAGATTCCAGTATGGATATAATCTGCCTTGCTGTTTTTTCCAAGCAAATTTAATGGAATTGCTGAAAACTGTAACGATGCACCACCTTGCAAGAATAAGACTTTATAGTTTTCAGGAATGTTCATCAGCTGGCGCAGATCGGCTTCAGCCTTTTCTGCAACGGCAACATAATCAGCGCTACGGTGACTCATTTCCATGATGGAAAGCCCTTTACCCTGCCAGTCCAACAGTTCACGTTGAGCTTTTTCTAAAACAGCAGTCGGTAATGCAGCTGGGCCAGCACAGAAATTGTACGCGCGCATGATCGTTCCTTTATATAATTGAAACTAAACTAAAGTTCGCATTTAACCACATCTTGACAGCGCATGCAGCAGCATTGAGCATATATTTTTTATATAACTTGATGCCTTTTAGCCTGAATTTACGATTAATCAAATCAGATAAACAATAGAATATCCAGTCAGATTAATCCAAGCATATTGATTGCTTTTTAAACACCCCACGTGCTATACATTTGTATAATAAACAAGACTATAACTGATGCTTTTACAATAAAGATTATACTTTCAGGAACAACACGACGTGACTTGATATGACATTACAACAGCGAATGATAAAAATGAATTTCAGGTGCGCAAACTCACCTCCTCCAGTCAAGTTTTTGTTTGGCTGTATGGCCGCTTTGCTTTTATGTAGTGAGGTGGCACTTGCTGAGGGCATCAGTTATGTAGAGGCAGAGCAACAAGCGCTCACATCCTCTTACAGCACTCAGGCCAGTCAAGCCTTTGAACAGGCAGCACGTCTTGATGCACAAGCCACTAAAGGCCTAGGACGCCCACGTATTGACCTTAATGTACGGGCTTATAAATTCCATAGCGAAGTTGATCTCCCTTTAGACAGTTTTAAACAAAATCTTGAAAATACTTTGAGTCAACGCTTGAGCGAGCAATTGTCTCAGGTGGGTGGCGTGTTGCCGCCAGATGTACTCAATACGATTCAGACGGGCGCGAATACAGCCATTTCAGATGGAATTAACCAGTTTCCCAATTACGCAAATTTAAGTATTGAAGATGAAGTGATCAGACCCACCATTTCTCTAGTCATGCCCATTTACACAGGCGGCCTGATTAAAAGTGCCAAGCAAATTGCTACCATACAGGCTATGCGGGCACAACTCAGTACAGAACAACAGCAAGATATTCAACGATTTGAAATTATTCAGGCTTACTTTAATACTCAGCTACAAACGCAATTGGTGAAATCGAGCCAGTTCAATGCGGATGCCATGCAAAAACATGTCAATAACGCCTTCAAGCTCGAACAGCAAGGCTTTATCAGCAAAGGCCAGCGAATGCAGTTTGAAGTGGCACGTAACAACGCCCTGCGCTTATTACAAAATGCTCAAAGCAACTTAAACAGCAGTCAGTTTCAGTTAAATCATCTATTACATCAGCAAATGAACGGGAATCTCACCACACCGCTTTTTGTCAATACAAAACAAACATTGCCTTTGAATCAATTTTTGAGCTCGTATCCCAATCAGTCTAATCTCATTCGAAAAATGCAAATAGACACCCAACTGGCAGATGAAAATGTGAAAGCACAGCGCGCCGCCAAAAAGCCGACTGTATTTGCCTTTGCCGAATATAGCTTAGACAAAAACGAAAACTGGATTGTGGGTGTGGTGGCACGCTACAACCTGTTTGGTGGACTAGATAAAAATAAAAGTATCGAATCTGCCGAACTCAAGCGCTATGGCAGTCAGCTTTTAGTCGAGCGTACCAAACAGGAAATTGAAAATATTATTCAAAAATCTTATAGCGAAATGGGTTCTTCGCAGCAAACACAAACGCTGCTGAATGACAATAAACGCGCTGCACTTGAAAACTTACGCATCCAAGAGCTTTCATTTAGAGAAAACATGGGAACGGCCAATCAAGTGATTGATGCACAAAATGCCGTGCAAGTGATTGATACAGAAATGGCCATCAATGCTTATAAATACGTGCTCTCTCTGGCCACGCTGCTCCAAAGTCATGGCTCGATTAGTCAGTTTAAAACGTATTTAAATCAGCCTAATACAGTATATATTTATTAATTACGAGGACATCATGCCGACAGATCAATCGTCTTCTGACACTGAACATCCGGTGCCCTCTGCCTCTGAGTCGGCAACGACCACCGGACCCCAGCAAAAACAGACACCACATGGCCCTAAGCGCGCCGTAAAAATCATTGGTTTGATCATTTTATTACTCATCATTGGACTGATTATTTATGGTTTATGGAAAGCGTATCAGCCTCGTAGCGTAGCATTGCAAGGTCGCGTTGAGGCCGAAACGCTTTACGTCACCACCAAAGTGCCTAGTCGTATTGCTGAAATCTTTGTCGAAGAAGGTCAGAGTATTAAGAAAGGTCAGGCACTTGCTCGCTTGGTTAGTCCTGAGATAGAAGCCAAAAAGCAGCAAGCGCAAGCCGCTTTACAATCGGCTTTAGCACTTCAATCGACAGCAGAGCGCGGTTCTCAAGAAGAAAATATTGATACCTTATATGCCAACTGGCAAAGTGTAAAAGCTCAGGCGGAACTGGCTGAAACCACGTATCGCCGTGGTGAAACACTCTACAAAGAAGGCGTCATTTCACGTCAGCGTCGCGATGAAATGTTCGCAGCACAGCGCTCTGCCCGAGCTTTAAGCGAAGCCGCGTATCAACAGTATGCACGTGCCAAGCGTGGCAGTACGCCACAACAAAAATCGATGGCAGATGCACAGGTCGATATTGCACGTGCTGCGCTGGGTGAAGCTGAATCGTTAGAAACTGAAACCAAACTCTACTCCCCAATAAACGGCACTGTTTCCAAAATTTATGGGAAACCCTCGGAGTTGGTCGCTGCCGCAGTGCCTGTGGTCAGTTTGTTAGAGGATGACGAACGCTGGGTCAGTTTAAATGTCCGGGAAGATCAGTATCGAAGTGTCTATCAGCAAAAAACACTTCAGGGATATGTACCCGCACTTGATAAAAAGATCAATTTTAATATTCAACACATCGATGCCGAAGGTGAGTTTGCCACCATTAAAACCACGCGACAAACCGGCGGTTACGATATCCGTAGCTTTAAGCTTCATCTTAAACCCACAGAAGCACTAGCTGATTTAAAAGTGGGTATGAGTGTGATTTTTGATGTAGTTGAGGCCAATTGATATGTGGGCCTGTTTCTGGCGTGAGTGCATTTATCTGCTCAAAAACAAATGGGATTTGGCGATGGTTACACTCGCCCCCCTATGTGTTGTGGTGCTGTTTGCAAGTATGTTTTATCAGGGGAAACCCGATCATCTTCCCATTGCACTCATTGACCAAGATCATAGCCAGCTGAGTCGCATCATCGAACAGGATTTACGCCATAATCCCACACTAGATTTGAAATACGTTTTAACCAATACGTCTGAGGCTGAGGAACTCGTAAACAAAACCCAAATTTGGGGATATGTACATATTCCAGAAGGTGCAGAACAGCGTTTAGTGAATGCACAAGATGCACAGATTAGTGTGGCGTTTAATCAGTCATTTTTTAGTATTGGCAACACCATTTCAAGTGCCATGCTCATCAGCACACTCAATGCCATGGGCGAGTTTGGTGGTGAACACTATTTTTCAGCATTATTGCCTGCCATTGACCTGCCCACACCGCATGTCAAAGTCTCAACACTTTACAACCCTAGCTTAAGCTATGAGTTTTATCTAGAGCCTTTCATGGTACCCGCGATTTTGCATTTATTGCTGTGTTGCTGCGTTGCATTTGCAATCGGTCAGGAATTTAAGCGCGGCACACTGACGCAATGGAGCGCACCTGACAATGCCATGAAAATGCTACTTGCCAAAACTTTACTCTATGTCGTGATTTTTTGTGCTTGGACATGGCTATGGATGTTCTGGCTGATTGTGGTTCGTGGCTGGTTTGTTGCAGGCAGTTTGAGCCTGCTTTTAATGGCACAGTTTTTACTTTATTTCGCATATGCCATGATTAGCGCAACCGTTATGATTGCATCGCAAAATATGGGCCGAACCTTTGGATTTATTGCCGTTTATGGCGGATCATCCTTAAGTTTTGCAGGCGTTACTTTACCACTGAACAATGCACCGATTTTTACACAATTTTGGTCCATGATTATTCCATATACACCGTATGCAAAGCTTCAGACCGAGCAATGGGTGGTTGGAAGTGATGTTTCTATTTCATTATGGCCACTTCTGATCTTGCTGTTTTACTGTGTTTTTTATTTTTTGGTGTCGAGTCGCTTGCTTAAAAAGCGTGTGCAGGAGGCACTCTCATGAAAAAATTCTGGTTTTATTATCTGCACACGTTTAAAGAAATTGCAAAAAATTCCTCGATTTTGACGACTGTTGTGTTGTCAGTGTTTTTTTACAGCTTCTTCTACCCCACTGCGTATAAGGCAGAACACGCCGAATCACTCCCCATTGTGATTGTAGATGAAGAACAAAGTGCTTTAACCTCAACCATCATTAGTCAAGTCGCAAATAGCCCTAAAATCAAGATTGTTGCAACCACGACAAACTTTCTTGAAGCAGAGCAAATGGTTAAAAACCAAAAAGCAGATGGTATTTTGTATCTGCCTGATCAATTAAGCATGAGTGTTCGACGTGGTGAAATAGGCGGCGTTGGACTTTATATCAGTGCTGCATATTTTTTAAAAATCAAAGAAATTGGTTTAGGACTGGCGCTCTCTATCGAACAAGTGATTGCCGAATATGCCGAAAAATTTGGTCAGATTACGCATTTTAAACCGGCGCTTTCGATTCATCAGATTCCGCTTTTCAACACGCTTTCAGGCTATGGGAGCTATGTATTTCCCGCCGTCGCACCGCTGATTATTCATCAAACCATTGTATTGGGTTTAGGTATGTTACTTGGAGGATATAAAGAAGAACGGTATCAGCCCACATCGAGTCAGTTTTGGGGAATATTTGCCAGCTTTTTTACCATTGGATGCCTAGGCTGTCTGTATATGTTTGGCTTTGTGTTTTGGAAAAATGATTATCCGCATGGCGGAAATTTCTGGGGCATGCTGGTTGCGGTTCCAATCTTTGTGAGTTGTATTGTTAGCTTGGGTCTGCTTTTTGGTTCTTTACTCGATATGAGCGAACGTGCCGGACATTTTCTGGTTTTTACTTCTATTCCATTGTTTTTACTCACCGGAACCGCCTGGCCGATACAGGCCATGCCTCACTGGATGCAGATTTTTAGTGCGTTGCTGCCATCTACGCATGCAGTACAGCTATTTGTACAGCTCAATCAAATGGGGGTTCATTTAAGTGCTGTCGTGCCCAAACTTATGATATTGACGCTCATGACCGTAATCTTTTTAGCATTGGCTTACTATCGGTGGATTCATCGCACGCACAATCGACATTCATAAAAAAAGGAAGCCAAAGCTTCCTTTTTTTACATATCAAGATGGTTAAGCTTGATCATTGCTCTCTGAGTCATTTGCAACACTTTGATTTGCTGCATCAGACTCGATATCTGCTTGCTCTACTGCATCTGATGCTTGAGTCTCGAGATCTTCAATCAGATCATCTTCATCTTCCACAGCCTCAATGGATACCACACCTACCAAGGTTTCTGCATCGCTGAGACGGATCAAGCGAACACCTTGTGCATTACGGCCTGTCATTGCAACTTCGGCGGCACGGGTACGTACCAAGGTTCCGCCATCCGAAATCAACATCAGCTCTTTGGTTTCATCAATTGAAACAGCGCCTACCAATTCACCATTACGCTCGGAGGTCTTGATTGCAATCACGCCCTTGCCGCCACGTTTTTTGGTTGGGAAGTCATTTACTGGTGTACGCTTACCATAGCCGTTGGCACTGGCACACAGCACTTCACCAGTCTCTGGTACAACCACCAATGATACAATGCGACTCACCAGATTTGAATCGTTAGAATCATCTGAATCATCTGCTTCATCGGTATCGAGTTCTGCATCTTCACTATCTACAGCAGCAGCCAGCGTCACGCGCATACCGCGTACACCTTTTGCGGTACGTCCCATGGCACGCACATCGGTTTCTGCAAAACGAATGGCCTTACCTTCATTAGAAAACAGCATGATTTGCTGTTGACCATCGGTAATGGCTACACCAATCAAGGTATCTTCTTCATTGAGCTCGATGGCACGTAAGCCGTTTGAGCGGATATTGGCAAACTGCTCAAGTTCTACACGTTTTACCGTACCTGAAGCTGTTGCCATAAAGACATAATGGTCTTCTGGGAATTCAGTCAGCGGTAAAATTGCAGTGATGGTTTCATTGGCATCTAATGGCAGCAAATTGACCATAGGACGGCCTTTTGCACCACGCGATGCTTGCGGCACTTCAAACACTTTCAAACGGTACACTTTACCCACATTGGTAAAGCACAGCACGGTCGCATGATTCGACGCCACAATTAAATGCTGGATTATATCGTCATCTTTCATTGACGTTGCAGATTTACCACGTCCACCACGGCGCTGCGCCTGATAGTCTGACAATGGCTGTGTTTTGGCATAACCCGTTTGTGAAACGGTCAATACCACCTGCTCTTCTGGAATCAAATCTTCACGACAGAAATCAATACGTGATTCGACAATCTGAGTACGACGTTCATCACCATACTGTTGTAAAATCAGTGCAAGCTCTTCACGAATCACCGTCATCAACAGATTAAAATCGTTTAAAATTGCTGTCAGTTCGGCAATTTGAGCCAAAATTTCGCTGTATTCGGCGTGGAGTTTGTCTTGCTCTAAGCCTGTTAAACGATGCAAGCGAAGCTCAAGAATTGCACCCACTTGCGTTGGTGACAAGCGGTAGATCTGGTCAGATAAACCAAATGGGCGCGCTGGATCTTCACCCTCAATTTCATCTGGACGAACCGAAACCGAACCCGCTTTTTCGAGCAAGGCAATCACACCGCCACCGGCCCATTCGCCCGCCAAAAGGCGTTCACGTGCTTCAGCCGGATTCGCCGAGGTTTTAATGGTTTCGATGATGTTATCAATATTGGCTAAGGCAACCGTTAAGCCTTCCAAAATATGACCACGTTCGCGCGCTTTACGCAGTTCAAACATGGTACGGCGTGTTACCACTTCTTGACGATGACGGATAAATGCCGCAATGATGTCTTTCAGGTTCATCAACTTTGGTTGTCCGTTGTCTAGACACACCATATTGATACTGAATGAGTTTTCTAGCTGGGTATTCAAAAACAGGTTATTGACGATCACTTCCGCGTTTTCACCGCGTTTCAAGTCAATCGCAATACGCATGCCTTCTTTGTCGGATTCGTCGCGAAGCTCCGAAATGCCCTCAAGCTTTTTCTCTTTGACTAATTCGGCAATACGCTCAATCACACGTGCCTTATTGACCTGATACGGAATTTCCGTAAAGACAATGGTGGTACGTCCGGTTTTTTCATCTTCTTCAAAATGATATTTACCGCGAATATGCAAACGCCCCTTACCTGTTCGGTAAGCATCGACGATGCCTGATTTTCCATAGATGATACCACCTGTCGGAAAGTCTGGACCGGTGATATGTTCCATCAAGCCTTCAATGGAGATATTCGGGTTGTCTGCATAAGCTAGACAGGCATGAATCACTTCATTTAGATGGTGCGGTGCCATATTGGTCGCCATACCGACGGCAATCCCTGCTGCTCCATTGATGAGCAGGTTTGGAATGCGCGTTGGCAACACATCTGGAATACGCTCTGAACCGTCGTAGTTATCCACCCAGTCCACGGTGTCTTTTTCAAGATCTGCCAGAAGCTCATGTGTCAGCTTGGTCATACGCACTTCCGTATAACGCATCGCTGCTGCACTGTCGCCGTCCACAGAGCCAAAGTTACCCTGACCATCGACCAACAGATAACGTAGACTAAAATCTTGTGCCATACGCACGATTGTGTCGTATACAGCAGTATCACCGTGCGGGTGGTACTTACCGATCACATCACCCACAACACGTGCTGACTTTTTATAGGCTTTGTTATAGTCATTGCCGAGCTCGTGCATGGCATAAAGCACACGACGATGCACTGGCTTAAGGCCATCACGTACATCTGGCAATGCACGCGATACAATTACGCTCATCGCATAATCTAGATATGAATGCTTGAGTTCGTCCTCAATGGCAATCGGTCGGATTTCCGATACGCTCATGCATACTCCTTGTAGACAGCAAGCGCTAAACTTGCTGCAATATGTCTTGATCTTGCAATAAAATTCAGCTCAAAAAAGCTGAACTAAAAATAAAAAATACAGCGGCAAATGATAGCATAATTCTGCTTCTGAATGTACGATCTCGCCGTGATCTGGCTTTTATATTTATATAATTTACAGATTATTTACAGATTTAATTTTATACTGATTTAAAAATAGACAACCGTATTCTCAGTCTGGTTTTTTACATGACTTTTTTAGTAAATGGTCACGCTTTTCCTAAAACAACTCACGCTAAATTTGGCAGGATTGATCAAATAAAAAACCCCAGCAAATGCTGA
This sequence comes from Acinetobacter soli, assembly GCF_000760595.1. GTDB lineage: Bacteria > Pseudomonadota > Gammaproteobacteria > Pseudomonadales > Moraxellaceae > Acinetobacter > Acinetobacter soli. The sequence goes on from NZ_BBNM01000001.1 coordinate 368,901, forward strand.
GGTTTTCAGATCCAATCAAAGCGCTGATTAGAGCTTAGATACCAATTCTGGTACAACAGTGTTCAAGTCACCGACTAACCAGTAGTCAGCAACACTGTTGATTGGCGCTTCTTCATCCTTGTTGATTGCAACAATGACTTTAGAATCTTTCATACCCGCCAAATGCTGAATCGCACCTGAAAGACCAACAGCAAGATAAAGATCTGGTGCTACGATTTTACCCGTTTGACCTACTTGATAATCGTTTGGTACAAAACCGGCATCTACAGCCGCACGAGAAGCACCTTGCGCTGCACCTAGTTTATCTGCCAATGGATCGAGAACCTTGTGATAGTTCTCACCTGAACCCACACCACGGCCACCTGACACCACGATACGTGCTGCAGTCAACTCTGGACGATCCAGTTTCACAATTTCTTCGTTTACAAAAGTTGAAACGCCTGCATTGGCTGCCTCACCGACTGCTTCGATTGCAGCAGAGCCACCTTCGCTTGCCACTGCATCAAATGCAGTACCACGAACGGTCGCCACGATAATTGATTCTTCAGATTGAACTGTTGCAATCGCATTACCAGCGTAGATTGGACGCTTAAACGTATTTTCAGATTCAACTGCAATAATGTCGGAGATCATGCTGACATCAAGTAAAGCCGCTGCGCGTGGCAGAATGTTTTTACCTGAAGTCGTTGATGCTGCCAAAACATGCTTATAACCTGATTTCGCTACATCAGCCACAAGCTGAGCGACGTTTTCAGCCAATTGGTGTTCGTACACAGCGTTGTCTGCAAGAAGAACTTTGCTGACACCCGCAATTTTTGCTGCCGCGTCTGCAACAGCCTGAGCACCAGCGCCTGCAACCAATACAGCAATATCACCACCGATTTTTTGTGCTGCAGCCACAACATTCAAAGTTGCACCGTTAAGTGTCTTATTGTCGTGCTCAGCGATAACTAAAATACTCATGATTTTATCCTTCCGTATTAGATCACTTTCGCTTCATTTTTTAACTTTTCAACAAGCTCATCTACCGATTTCACTTGAACACCTGCTTTACGCTCTGCTGGTGCTTCAACTTTAACGGTTTTGAGTTTGGTAGTCGCTGTTACGCCATAATCTGCTGGAGATTTGGTTTCAAGCGGTTTTTTACGTGCTTTCATAATGTTTGGAAGCGCCGCATAACGTGGCTCATTCAAACGAAGGTCGGCAGTCACAATCGCAGGTAGCGTCAGTTCAACGGTTTGCAAACCACCGTCGATCTCGCGTGTAACTTGAACTTTACCCGCGTCTACTTTCACTTCTGATGCAAAGGTACCCTGACCTGCATTCAAAAGTGCACCGAGCATCTGACCCACTTGGTTTGAATCATCATCAATGGCTTGTTTGCCCAATAAGATCAGTTCTGGCTTTTCAGCGTCTACCACACCTTTAAGAATTTTAGCCACTTCAAGTGCGCCAATATCATCAGATGTTTCAACCAAGATACCACGGTCTGCACCCAAAGCCATTGAAGAACGGATTTGTTCTTGCGCTTCTTTCGGGCCAATTGAAACCACAATAATTTCAGATACAGTTCCCTTTTCTTTTAAACGAACCGCTTCTTCCACTGCGATTTCACAGAATGGGTTAATTGACATTTTTACGTTGGTTAGGTCAACCCCAGTATTGTCCGGCTTAACGCGAACTTTAACGTTGGCATCAACCACACGTTTTACAGCAACAAGAGCCTTCATGTAATCCTCGGCTGTTTCAGCAAGTAAATGTTCAGAAGCATTATAGTAACGCTTCAATATAAATTTTTTAGGTGCTTTATCTTGCTATGTGTTTGGCATTTCGGTCAAGTCACAATTACAGCCGCCAAGATAAATCTGCAATAAAACTGTGGAATCCACAGTTCATTTTTTCTAATCTAAATGTTTTGTTATTGAATTTACAGTATTTTTAATTATTTTTTACTTATTGATTTATATTATGTTTTTATTTGATTTGTTTCATCAGCGTGCCTGATAGTTTGGTTAATTTATGTAAAAAAGCTCACTTCTTCATCATTTTGAAATTGATTGACTGCCTAGATCAAAGATGTCATTCGAGTAAGCGAGTGTTAAAGCGACTCGGAAGTCATATTTTGTATTGTCATTTTTCTTCAAGTTATCGCGATTTATCTGGCTTCTGCGCCCGAGGATGCGCCTGGTCATACACCTGCGCCAAATGGTCAAAATCGACATGCGTATAAATTTGAGTGGTACTTAAGTTAGAATGGCCCAGCATTTCTTGAACCGAGCGCAAGTCCCGACTGGCCGAGAGCATATGACTGGCAAAGCAATGCCGAAGTAAATGGGGATGTAAATCGACATTGACGCCTGCACGAATGGCCTGAAACTTCACCCGATTTTCGATTTGTCGCGGTGAAAGCACGCCCCCTTTTTGCGACACAAAAAGTGGATCATGCGGCTCGAAATGCCCCTTCCAAAGCTGATATATCTTCAGCCATGCCATGATACTGTCCTTTGCCTTTTGACCAAACGGGACGACGCGTGTTTTATTGCCTTTACCGGTCACACGTAATAATTGACGTTGAAAATCGAGATCACGGAGCTCAAGTCCTTGCAACTCGGCCAGACGCAAGCCGCTTGAATAGAGCAATTCAAGCATGGCTTTATCTCTTAGCCATAGCTGCTGATCAACAGCATCACTTGGTGCAGGTTGATCTAAAATCTGCAGCACAGTTTCGATATCGACCAAGCCCGGCAACGGTCGCGATTTGCGTTTGAGTTTAAAATCATCGACAGGATTATGGCTTAAATGGTTCGACTGCTGCGCCCATTTCATAAACTGGCGAATCGAGGTGAGATGACGCTGTAAACTCGCTGAACTTAAATGATCGTGTTCAACACGATGTGCAAGATATTCTCTTAAATCCGCCGCTTCGATATTGCCAAGACTGAGTTTTTTCTCTGTGCAAAACGCTAAGAAATGAGTTAAATCACGATGGTAAGCACGCAGTGTATGCTCAGAATGGTTCTGAAGTTGTTTTTCCTTGAGCCACATGCCCAGTAACTGCTGTTCAAACGCCAAACGTGTCTTCCTTAATTTTAATCAATTTAACTTTGGTGATGACTGAAACTGCCGAATATAAAACCGCTTAAAAACGACCACTAACAGCTCATCGATCAATGCAACTTAGTATACAATTCATTGATCACTCTGAGAGAAACTTTGTTGCCATGACGACTCTGCTGGTTTCTTATTTAGTTGCCATTAGCATACTTACAATTACGCCGGGGTTGGATACGACATTGATTATTCGTACCGCAACACTAGAAGGAAAATCCAGCGCCTTTCATGCAGCGCTTGGGATTAGTACAGGCTGTATCGTGTGGGGGCTCGTAGTTGCATGTGGATTAGGCGCGTTATTCATGGCTTCGGCAATGGCTTTTAGTGTATTGAAATGGGTTGGTGCGGCTTATTTAGCTTGGCTTGGGCTAAATATGCTCTTCAAACCTCGCCATCATCTGGGGCAAGTGACTTCAAACATTCCCCCTAGTTTTGCACTACGCCAGAATGCATTTTTTAAAGGTTTTCTGGGCAACTTACTTAATCCCAAAATTGGGATTTTCTATCTTTCTTTTTTGCCTCAGTTTATTCCCGCAGAAGCCGCTGCATTTTCATGGATTATGGGGCTGGTGATGTTGCATGTTTTGATTGGTACCATCTGGTCAATGCTGTTGATTTGGGCAATGCAACCTATTTCTCGCTTTTTAAAACAACCCAAATTTGTGCGCGGTTTAGATCGTATTACGGGCAGTATCTTCCTGATATTTGCCCTCAAACTCGTTTTGAGTAAACGCTAATCCAACTGTTTGATAAATTGCAAAATCGGCGGAGCAATCTTACTCGCTTGCTGCTCGGCCAGTGCATGATCACCTTCTGGTACTACAAGTAGGTTCGCAGCGGGCAGCAAGTGCTGAAAATGTACCCCGACGGATACCGGACTGATACGATCTTGATCTCCCCAGATCAGAAGTACGGGTTGCTGAATGTCATGTAAACGATGCTCATGATTGACTCGTGTATGAACAAACCAGTCTGGATAATTTAAATAATGTTCTTGATAAGCACTTCGCCAGTCTTCAACATCAAAACCACTCAAATCCAGACCACCCGAAGTGGCAATCAACACCAAGCCTTTGACCATTTCCGCTTTTTCGAGTGCGGCCTGAACCGCAAAAATTCCTCCCATCGATTGAGCAATAATAATAGACGGCGTATCAATTTGCGCCAGCACATACTCAGTTAGCGTATCAAAATCGGTGATCGTGTCTTGAGCCGGTTCACAGCCAAATCCCGGATAAGCAATTCTTTTGCTTATATCGTTTGATCCTAAATAGTGAATTAAAGGCTGCCAAAATTGTGTACTGCCCGATGCACCGGGTAAAAAAATTAATTGTGTAGTCATTTTTTTTCAGTTATTCAATCGATTAAATTTAAAATATCCCATATTTCAGCATAAAAAAAGCACGCCCAGTCTAAGCGTGCTTTCTTGGTATTTTATAGATCAGGTTTGAAAGTAACGTAAATCAAGGCGTCCTTCATAGACTGTGGCTGTTGGCCCCGTCATCCAGACCACATCACCCTCTTGCCACTCGATTTGAAGTTTTCCACCTGCCAGCTCGACTTCTACCGAATTCGCCAGTAAACCACGACGCATACCACTTACGGCTGCCGCACATGCACCCGTACCGCAAGCAAGCGTTTCGCCCACACCGCGCTCAAACACACGCAAGCGCACATGCTTTTCATCCAAAATCTGCATAAAACCCGCATTGACACGCTGTGGAAATTGCACATGCGCTTCGACTTGTGGCCCCATGCCTGCAACATCAGCTGTCAAGATATCCGGCACAATGGTCACCGCATGTGGATTTCCCATATTGACGACATCAATTTTTAAGCTTTGCTCATTGGCTAATGGAAGCGTATACAAGGCATCCAGTTCTTCTGTCATAAATGGAATATCCTGTGGATGAAACTTAGGATAACCCATATTGACGCGTACCCAGCCATTAGGGCCAAGTTCTGGTTCAACAATTCCCGCTTTGGTTTGCACTCTGATTTTGGTTTTTTTGGTGAGTTGTCGCTCATGTACAAAGCGGGCAAAACAACGCACACCATTTCCGCACTGCTCCACTTCCGAACCATCTGCATTGAAAATGCGATATTTAAAATCGGTTTGCGGATCATCTGGTGGCTCGACAATCAATAATTGATCAAAGCCAATACCAAAATGACGATCTGCCATACGCTGGATGGTGGTGGTGTCTAAGTAAGCACGTTGGCTAATTAAATCGAGCACAACAAAGTCATTGCCCAGACCATGCATTTTGGTAAATTCAAGTAACATGTCTTAACCCTCTGGCAGCAAACGTTCTTTTTCCCACAACGACTCGATGGTTTCACGCTCACGAATCAAATGTGCGGCATTACCTGCCACCATCACTTCTGCGGCACGGCCACGGGTGTTGTAGTTTGAACTCATCACAAAGCCATAAGCACCTGCGCCCATCACCGCCAGCACGTCATTTTCTTTAAGTGCAAGGCTTCGGTCTTTACCCAGAAAATCACCTGTTTCGCAAATTGCCCCAACGATATCCCAAGTTTTTTCTTCAGCATCCGATGACGCTGAAACAGACTGAATATCCATCCATGCTTCATACAATGACGGACGAATCAAGTCATTCATGGCTGCATCAATAATGGCAAAGTTACGGTGATTGGTTGGCTTGAGCAAATCAACTTTGGTCAATAACACACCCGCATTGGCACTAATACTACGACCTGGTTCCATATATACTTTAAGCCCAAGTTTTTGTAGCGCAGGCTTGAGTGCAGCAGCGTACTCTGCAGCGGTTGGCGGTGTCTCGTCTTTGTAACAGACTCCCAAACCACCACCGATATCGATGTGCTTGATCTCAATTCCCAGCGTTTTAAGCTGTTCGATCATCACAATCACGCGATCTAAAGCATCTACAAACGGTTTGGTTTCGGTCAACTGTGAACCAATATGACAATCGATTCCAACTACATCTAAATGAGACAGCGAGGCTGCATATTGATACGTTTCAAATACGGTATCACTTGGAATACCAAATTTGTTTTCTTTTAAACCCGTTGAAATATAAGGATGTGTCTTGGCATCGACATCGGGATTAACGCGCAATGAAATGGGTGCACGTAAGTTGAGGCTCGCTGCAACCTTTTGAATACGGTCGAGCTCGGCATAAGACTCAACATTAAAACACGCAATGCCGACCTCAAGTGCTTTTTGAATATCGGCCTCAGATTTACCCAAACCAGAAAATACGATTTTGCTTGGATCACCGCCCGCAGCCAATACACGTGCGAGTTCGCCACCGGTTACAATATCAAAACCTGAACCCAGTTTTGCCAAAACATTCAGTACCGCCAAATTAGAGTTTGATTTCACCGCAAAACAGATTTGATGATCAATAAAATCAAAGGCACGATCCAGATCTTGATAATGTTTTTCAAAGGCTGTCTTTGAATAAACATAAAGTGGCGTACCAAATTGCTGCGCGAGCTGCTGAAGTGAACATTGCTCGGCATGCAATATCCCATTAATGCGGGAGAAACTCATGAATGCATCCTTATTTTTAAAGCTTAAGGTGAAGAAGAAACTGGCTGAGAAGACGCTGAATGATCAGGAGTCGAAGTTTTGTCTTTCGAGGTTTTGTCAGACTGAGGCTGTGAATACAGCAAATATTTTGCACGTTTGTCGTAATTTGGATCGGATGGCAAATGTAATGCACCCGTTTGACCACAGCCCAGCATAGCCAGACTCATGGTGAGTAAACTTGTGTAGCAAATGAAACGGCGCATCTGATCACCTACTCAAAAAATTTGAATAATTATACCGTGATCCAACACAGGACCAAAGTACAAAAGCAACAAGCTTAAAAGGAAGCGAAAAAAAACGCCAGTCATTGACTGGCGTTTTTTTAATTATTTCTTGGATTTCAATCGAGGCTTGTAAAAACCAAAGTAACCAATCACCAAAATAACCAGCCAGATTGGGCTGACCATCAAGGCTTTCATGGTGTCTGGCTCTAATGACAGCACATAAATCATTCCAATAAAGAAAATGATCACCACCCAGCAGGTAAACAAACCGCCAGGTAATTTGAAAATAGATTTGGCATGTAACTCTGGACGGGTTTTGTAATAGACCATGTAGCTCCAGATAATCATCAGCCATACACAAATAAACAAAATGGTCGATAGCGTAGTCGCCAGTGTAAAAGCTTCAACGGTATTGGGTACAAAATATTGCAGCGCTGCACCGAGCAACAAACACACCGTTGAAAAATACAATGCATTTGCAGGAACACGGCCTTTATTGAGCGTACCAAAAGGTTGAGGTGCTTGGCGTTCTTTAGACAAACCAAATAGCATGCGACTGGTAGAGAATACACCGCTGTTCATCGATGACATCACCGAAGACAAGACCACCAAGTTCATGATAATTGCCGCTGCTGCAATACCTGCCTGACTAAACAGATTTACAAACGGGCTGATGTTTGGATCAATCTTATTCCATGGTGTCACCGACATCACAATCAACAAGGCCAGTACATAGAAAATAATGATTCGAATCGGGATGGAATTGACTGCCTTAGGCAAATTACGTTCCGGATTTTTGGTTTCAGCCGCAGTGGTGCCCACGAGCTCTACCCCAACAAAGGCAAAGATCGCAATCTGGAAGCCTGCCAAGAAACCGTGCATACCCGTTGGGAAGAAGCCACCATTGGCCCACAAATGCGTAAATGATGCCACTTCACCACTGGTCGAGGTAAAGCCCGTGAAGATCATCCAGAGTCCGACCAAAATCAGGACCACAATCGCAGTAATTTTGATCATGGCAAACCAGAACTCAAGCTCACCAAACAGTTTTACGGTCATGAGGTTCAGCCCCATGATGAAAATAATCGCCGCAATACTGATCATGGCGCCTTCGGTTGGTGTAAAAGGAAGACCGTTATTAAAAAACTGCAAATAATAAATAATCGCAGATAAGTCAGCGATACCGATGGTAATCCAGCACAACCAGTAGGTCCAGCCTACAAAATATCCTGCCCAAGGGCCGATCAAATCAGTGGTAAAGTCGATAAAAGACTTATATTGAAGATTGGAGAGCAATAATTCGCCTAGCGCACGCATGACGAAAAAGACCATCACTCCAATGATCAGATAAATAAATAAGATCGATGGGCCGGCAAGACTAATGGTTTTACCAGAGCCCATAAATAAACCTGTTCCAATTGCACCGCCAATTGCAATCAGTTGCAAATGCCGATTAGAAAGGCTTCGTGATAACTCATGTTCTCCAGAAGATGAGTCGTGGTTATAATTCGACATTGCTACAAAACACTCCAGTATTTTTATAGAGCCAAAGCAGCGTCTGCTCAAAAACAATTCTGCACCATTTTATGGCATCTTATTCAACTGAATGATTTTGATAAACGTTCTGCTTGGCGATTGCGTAGTTGTATAACGCCACGCATGTGTGCGTACACTCGTTTTCGATCATACGCACAAGGTAGAAGCAATACAATTCACATTTTTCGACACTTGAGTCTTCAAAAAACGTGAATTTAAATTGAGTGGCATGTTAGATTGCGGTCTTTTTCGACGATACGTTTTGAGCTTGCGCCTCTAAAGCATTTTTGGTTTTTAAGCGTTCTTCCCAATAAGTGGCATTTTTAATACCGAGTTTAATTGGATCGAAGGTATATTCTTTTACACCTGCCTTTTGTTGCTCTTCATAGTCTCGTAGCGCCTTGATGGTCGGTTTCCAGACAAAATAAGTCACAATAATCCCGATAATGTTAATCCATGCCATAAGTCCGACACCGATATCACCAATTCCCCAAATGTAGCCTGTGGCACTCATGACGCCATAGGCAACCGAAAGAATGATAAAGCACTTGGTTAGAAACAGTAGCGAAGGTGTTTTGGTGATGTAACTTAAATAAGTGATGTTGGTTTCCGCGATGTAGTAATAGGCAACAATGGTTGTAAAGGCAAAAAAGAATACGGCAAGTGCAACAAAGATCTGCCCAAAGCCACCAAATACGGTACTAACGGCCATTTGAGTAAAGGCAGGTGAACCAATTTCTGCGGTTGAAGTGACGTTTTGTATAATGAACTGACCAGCTTCTAAAGTTCCTTGTACATTGTACATGCCCGTAATCAAAATCATAAAAGCGGTTGCAGAGCAGACAAACAAGGTATCTACATAAATCGAAAATGCTTGTACAAATCCCTGTTGTGCCGGATGCTGCACTTCTGCCGCAGCGGCGGCATGCGGACCGGTTCCCTGACCTGCTTCGTTGGAATAAACCCCACGCTTCACCCCCCAGCCAATTGCCGCACCTAATCCGGCCATCGGGCTGAATGCATCTGCAAAAATCATTTTGATCACACCCGGTAAGGCTTCAAGATTCATAAACACAATCACTAAAGCCATCAAGATATAACCAAGCGCCATAAACGGCACCACAAATTCGGCAAAACGAGCAATACGCTTAATCCCACCAAAAATAATCACGGCCAGTAAACTAACAATGACCACCAATGCCAGCAGTTTATAGGTTCCTACCTGTCCAAAAACAATCGCCCCTTCTCCTGTAATCTGAGTAAACGCATTTCCTACTGCATTGGCCTGAATTCCCGGTAAAAATAATCCGCAAGACACCAACGCGGCAATGGCAAATAAAACCCCCAGCCAGCGTTGGCCCAAACCACGATCGAAATAAAATGCCGGGCCGCCGCGATATTGTCCTTGATATTCAACTTTATAGATTTGTCCAAGTGTCGATTCAACATAGGCAGTACTCGCGCCTAGAAAAGCCACCACCCACATCCAAAACACCGCACCAGGGCCGCCGAAGCCAATTGCAGCGGCAACACCAGCAATATTACCTACACCCACGCGCCCTGAGAGCGACACAGAAAGCGCCTGAAATGATGAAATTCCCTGTGCCGATGATGAACCATTCACCAATAAACGGCCCATCTCTTTGATTTGTCGCACCTGTACAAATCGCGTCAAAATCGAAAAAAACAACCCTGCGCCCAAGCACAAATAAATCAGTGCCGGACTCCAAATAATACTATTAACCCAATCGACAATTTCAGCTGCACTCATATACATTAACCTTGCAAATTTATTTATTTTTTTGAAAAACAGATTAAATGCTCTGTTTTCATGTCTTTGAGCAAGAGCAATAACTATGCCAGAGTCTTATCAGGTTATGGCAAACGTCGATACAGTTGCTCAAAGTTCCTCCATGGAAGCGCAAACAGAATGATAACGATCGAGAAAAATCCAATTTCAACGATTGTGCAAAAATTCCTTATCATGTTATTTTCCTGATCACTTCCCTTTAATCAGTCAAATACAAAACTCGCTTGTTTATGTGGCCTTAAAAAAAATTGGGTGTACATGCGATATTTTGTACTTCCTTCTGTTTTAACTTCTTTATCGAAAATTTTCAATTTTTAAATATGGCAAAAATCAAAAGTGTCTATCGCTGTGAACAATGTGGTGCAGATCATTCTAAATGGGCAGGCCAATGCTCTGAATGCGGAGAATGGAACTGCTTGACTGAAGTCCGATTGGAAAGCGTAACACCACATCGGGCAAAACCTAAACTCGGTGGATATGCAGGAGAAATCTCCACTGTTACCACGCTCAATAAAATTTCGGTTTCGAATGTACCGCGTGTTGCCACCGGTATTAGTGAATTTGATCGGGTACTTGGTGGCGGTTTGGTTACGGGTTCGGTGGTTTTAATTGGCGGTGACCCGGGGATCGGAAAATCCACAATTTTGCTGCAAACGGCAACACACATGGCCAGCAAAAGCAGTACTGCACTTTATGTGACTGGCGAAGAATCGCTGTCGCAAGTGGCACTGCGGGCACAACGCTTAGATCTACCTACCGATCAGCTCAAAGTCATGGCAGAAACCTGTGTCGAGAGAATTTGTGAGATTTTGGCACAAGAGCGCCCAGTGGTGGCCATTTTAGATTCGATTCAAACCTTATATACCGAAACACTGCAATCGGCACCGGGCGGGGTTTCACAAATTCGCGAGTCGGCTGCTCTTCTCACTCGCTTTGCCAAAAACAGCGGAACCGCATTATTTATTGTGGGTCATGTCACTAAAGAAGGCGCACTGGCAGGCCCACGTGTGCTTGAGCATATGGTCGATTGTGTGCTGTATTTTGAAGGCCAATCCGATTCACGTTATCGCATGATTCGTGCGGTAAAAAATCGATTTGGCGCGGTAAATGAGCTTGGCGTTTTTGGGATGACCGATAAGGGCTTACGAGAAGTGGCCAATCCCTCTGCCATTTTTTTAAGCCGTTATAATGAAGCGATCCCCGGATCGATTGTGATGATTAGTCGCGAAGGCACGCGCCCCCTCTTGGTGGAAGTTCAGGCACTGGTCGATGATGCACAAGGTCAGCCGCGACGCGTGGCACTCGGCCTCGAGCAGAACCGCTTAAACATGCTGCTCGCAGTGATGCATCGGCATGGCGGTGTGCAAACCTCTGGACAAGATGTGTATGTGAATGTGGTCGGCGGATTAAAAATTACCGAAACAGGCTCGGATCTGGCTGTGTTGCTGGCCTGTGCATCTAGCTTAAGAGCCAAGGCGTTACCACAACAACTGGCCGTTTTTGGTGAGGTCGGGTTATCGGGTGAAATCCGCCCGGTTCCAAATGGTCAGGAACGTTTAAAGGAAGCCGTCAAACACGGATTTACTCATGTCATTTTGCCTAAAGGTAATGCTCCGCAAAAAGCAATTGAGGGCGTACAGGTGATTGCGGTATCACGTTTGCACGAGGCCTTGCAAACTGCGATGGAGCTATCCGAATAAGATAAAATTGGAGCATCTTTTGACGCGAATATGTTTCGACATAAAAAACATCTTTTTTGTGTTGAAATTCGCCTCAAAAGCCTGCATATATGTAGTCTTAGATTCTTTTTATTTTGTTTTTATTTTTTATACAGGAATTTTAAATGAAAGTAAGACAGCGTGGCCTGATTACAGGCATCATGATGGCTGCTTTAGTTGTTGCTCCTCTTGCAGAAGCAAAGCGTGCGGGCGGTGGTAAAAGCCACGGCATGTCTCGCTCTGCGGCACCGACTCAATCTTACCAACAGCCTCGTCAGGTTACGCCAGCGCCTCAAACTGCGCCAGCGGGAACACCTCAACGTTCTGGCCCAGGTGTGGGAACAGTGGTTGCTGCAGGTGTAGCGGGTGCTGCGGTGGGTGCGCTTGCCGCCAATGCAATGGCTGATGACAAACATACAACATCGCCAGAACAGCAAGCGACTCAGGCTCAGCAACAGCAGCAAGAAGAGAAAAAAGGCGGCCTACCGGGCTGGATCTGGATTGTGCTGATCGCTGCAATTGCTTTCTTTATTTTCCGTCGTTTCGGTGCTAAAAAAAAATTAGCAGGTAATAATAATCCTTACGCACCAAACAACAGCGGTTCTTCACCGTTTAACAACAGCTCTACGCCTGCTGCTCCACGCGCTGCAGCTGGCGGTGACAACACCAATATTTTTGGTCAGTCTGTTGGTGGTTCAGCTGCACCAAGTGCAGCGCCGTTTGGTGGTGCTTATACACAAAGCGGTAGTCAGTTACCGGATGGTACTGAACCAGCAGCGTTCTTGCGTATTGCACGTCAACGTTTTAACCATATTCAGTCTGTCAATTCTGCAAATAATGTTGAAGAAATTCGTCGTTACTTGACGCCTGAATTGTATGCATCGATGTACAACGACATTTTGGCCAATCAGGACCAAGACGTTGCTGAGTTTAGCAACCTAAATGCAATGGTCGTCGATTCTGCGACTGAAAACGGTCAATATGTGGTGAGTGTACGCTTCACAGGTACTGTGAGTGAAGATCTCAACAGTCTTCCACAACCGTTTACCGAGATCTGGCATTTTGTTAAGCCTGCGGGTTCAACAGAAGACTGGAAAGTCGCGGGTATTCAGCAAGAACAATAATATATAAATAAAAAAAAGCCGCGTAACGCGGCTTTTTTTATTTACGCTCTAGATGCAGGGAAAGCAATCACCTGTTCAATGTTGAGCTTCTGAGTGGCCACCATTAACAAACGGTCAATACCCAAAGCAATGCCTGAGCATTCTGGTATATGTGCTAAGGCTGCCAATAAGTTCTCATCAAGTGGCATCACCTGTAAGCCTAATTTGTCTCGCTCTTGGTTATCTGCTTCAAAACGTGCGCGGAGCACCGATGCATCAAGCAATTCATCGTAGGCATTAGCCAGTTCCAAACCCTCGATATACACTTCAAAGCGTGCGGCAACTTCTTCGCCGTCTTCATCTAGACGTACTTTGGCCAAAGAAGCCATTTCAGGTGGAAAATCGGTGAGGAAAATTGGTGTATCGAAGCCCAAACTTGGCTCGACAAAATGTGAAAATAATAAATCCATGTAGGCTAAACGATCATCGCCTAAATCTAGCGTCAATCCTACACGTTGTGCAGTCTGTTTTAATTGTGCCAGCGTTGCCTGTAAAGGATTAATATCTAAACGATCTTGAAATGCATGTTTGTAGCTCAAAACCAGTGGGCGAATTTCATCAAAACGATGCGCTAAACACACGTTTAATAGCGCCGCAGTTTCATGCATCAACTCGCGTAAATCTAGCCCGGGGCGATACCACTCCAGCATAGTAAACTCACTGTTGTGTTTGCGACCATGCTCGTCGTCTCGAAAAACCTTACAGATTTGATAAATCGGGCCACTACCCGCAGCCAGCAGGCGTTTCATGGCAAACTCAGGTGAGGTTTGTAAATACTGTTGCTGCATACGACCTTCGATATGGCGTTGCACCTGCACAGATGCCAAATGAACATCAGTAACTCCTGCCTGAGATACGATCGGCGTTTCAACTTCCATGACATTACGCTGGGCAAAAAACTCTCGAATAGTACGGTAGAGCTGTGCGCGTGCTTTAAGTGCCTCAATTGAACAAGTAGGCAAAGCCGTCTGACTTTCAAAGCGTTGACTCATGCCACAGGGCCTCCGTGTGCAGCCCATTCACGGCGTAGTGGATATTCTTTTCGAAGTCGGTCAAAGGCTTGCTGGTCTACCCGCCCCGCCTTTAGACACGCCCTTAAATTTTGATCATCACGCTGGATATCGTAGATCTGATGAAGATGGGCTTTTAATGCCTCAGTCAGCGTGTTTTCTGTGAAATAGGCATCGCCTTGAGGCAGTTGGGTTTCAAATCGCTTGGTCGCTTCAAAGCCAAATACCTTACAAAACGCCTCATAAACCATTTGTGTACCGCGGGCTTTGCCTTCTAGACTATAGCCTGCAATATGAGGCGTGACCAATGTCACCAAATCAAGCAGCTCTTCTGAGATTTCAGGCTCATGCTCAAACACATCGAGTACAACTTTGCGCTGTGTACGTTTAAGATCAGCAATTAATGCTGCTTCTTCAACAACCGGCCCCCGCGCACTATTGATCAATATGCTATCTGGTGGCATGTGAGCAAATACATCATGATTAAAAAGATGCTGTGTCGGATATGCTCCAGACGTGGTTAAAGGTACATGAATAGAGATAGCGTGACTATGCTGTATCAACTGCTCAAAACTGACGTTTTGAATGCCGTCGAGTTGCACAAAGGGATCATATCCCATCACTGTCCAGCCGATTTGCTGCGCCATCGATGCCAGTCGGCGCCCTACGTTTCCTAACCCCACGATTCCTAAATGGAAGCTTTTACCTTGATCGAGTACAGTGTTATCAAGCTGATAGAGCGCAGTAATAACATATTCAGCCACTGCTTGCGCATTACAGCCGGGTGCATTGCGCCATGTAACATTCTGACGATCGAGCGCTACGGTATCCAGATGATCCGTCCCAATGGTGGCGCTGCCAACAAACTGTAACTGACTGTCTTGAATAAGCGCGGCGTTGACTTTAGTGACGGAGCGAACAATCAATGCCTGTGCATCATGCACATCTTCGGCAGTGAGCAAGCGCCCTGCCCGATGCTGAATTTCTCCAAATGATGAAAAAAAATAATCTGTAAACGCAAGATTTTCATCTGCGACAATCTTCATAATATCGTCCCGTCATGTCAACGCTGCTATGATACCGCGTCACGTGTACGGTGACCACGTGAAAAAAGTCTGGTCTGCTCTTAAGAAGAATATTGAGTCGGCATCATCTTAGCTGGTGCGATTAAATTCCGATACATACGCTTTTTTGGTGGTTTTATTCCATAGGCAGAGTTCCTGACCAGTTTTATTTTTCATATGCGCCTGAGGAAAAGTTCCCTGCATCAGTACGGCCGAATATCCCGCACGATCATCAAACAGCATGATATTACTCACCAGTTTAACCTTTTTAAGCTGACTGGCCTTAACACAGGCTGTTTTCATGGCTTGATCGTGCTGTTTCCATGCTTCATTTGAACTGGCAAATGAAACACTACTCAATGCAAGTAGTATCATGCTTCCAAGTGCATATGCACCAGATCTGAATGAACGAATGTGAATCATTGGGGTTGCTCCTGCACGTTATATTCCACGCTGTATCCTCTATAGTGATCCAAGACGTACATGCTGACCAGTCTCAACAACATACTGTAACCAGTCGCTGCAAACAGACAACATCGTCGTCTATTTCATTTACCTCATCTTCATCTTGAAAAACGAACAGACCGATTAAGCCACAAATAAATTGCATAAAGTGGATAAAGATCCGGAAAATCTGGATAGAGTGCGGCAGTAAATCGCGGTTCAATCAATAAAACGCATTGATTGGATAGAGGATGAGCCCATGACTGCACGTAACCTCGCCGAATGGCAAAATTTTGTACAAGGTTGTATCGATTTTCGCCCAAATGATGGTGTCTATCGGATTGCTCGCGATATGTTTACCGAGCCGGAACTGTTTGAGTTAGAAATGGAACTCATTTTTGAAAAGGTCTGGATTTATGCCTGCCACGAAAGTGAAATTCCAAACAACAACGATTTCCTGACCGTTCAAATTGGACGCCAACCGATGATTATTAGCCGTGATGGCAAAGGCGAACTCCACGCCATGGTCAATGCTTGCGAGCATCGCGGTGCAACGCTTACACGCGTTGCCAAAGGTAATCAGTCGGTATTTACCTGCCCGTTCCATGCATGGTGTTACAAGTCGGACGGTCGTCTGGTTAAGGTGAAGGCACCGGGTGAATACTGCGATGACTTCGACAAGTCCAGTCGTGGTCTAAAGCAAGGACGTATCGCCAGTTATCGTGGATTTATCTTTGTCAGTTTAGATACTCAAGCCACCGATTCTTTAGAAGACTTTTTAGGCGATGCCAAAATTTTTCTCGATTTGATGGTTGATCAATCGCCTACAGGCGAACTTGAAGTATTGCAAGGTAAATCGGCTTATACCTTTGCCGGCAACTGGAAACTTCAAAATGAAAATGGCCTCGATGGCTATCATGTCAGTACCGTACATTACAACTATGTTTCGACCGTACAGCATCGTCAGCAAGTGAATGCTGCCAAAGGTGGAGAGCTCGATACACTCGACTACAGCAAACTCGGTGCAGGCGATGCAGAAACCGATGATGGCTGGTTTAGTTTCAAACACGGACACAGCGTATTGTTCAGTGATATGCCAAATCCTACTGTGCGTCCCGGCTACGACACCGTTATGCCTTATATGGTCGAAAAATTTGGTGCCAAACATGCCGAATGGGCGATGCACCGTTTGCGTAACCTCAACTTGTATCCAAGCCTGTTTTTTATGGATCAAATCAGTTCACAACTTCGAATTGTTCGTCCAGTCGCGTGGAATAAAACCGAGGTAATTAGTCAGTGTATCGGGGTGAAAGGCGAATCTGCTGAAGCACGCCGTAACCGTATTCGCCAGTTTGAAGATTTCTTTAATGTATCGGGCTTAGGTACACCCGATGATCTGGTTGAATTCCGTGAACAGCAAAAAGGTTTTCAGGGACGTATCGAACGCTGGAGTGATATCTCGCGTGGCTATCATAAATGGACCTATGGCCCAACACAAAATGCTCTAGACCTAGGCATCGAGCCTGTGATCACAGGCCGTGAATTTACGCACGAAGGACTCTATGTCAATCAACATGGTCACTGGCAGCGCTTGTTACTTGACGGACTTAACAATAAAGCACTCAAGATGCATGACCTAACCTATGACAATCAGTCTGTAACGGATGAGGTGTAATCATGTCTTTAGAACTTCACTATGCAGTTTCCCAGTTCCTCTACAAAAAAGCGGAACTCTGCGACAACTATGACTGGGATGCCTACCTTGAACTCTACGATGAAGACAGTGAATATCATATTCCGCAGTGGATTGATGACCACACTTATGTAGAAGATCCAAATCAGGGACTCTCTTATATTTACTACGCAGACCGCTCTGGTCTTGAAGACCGGGTATTTCGTATCCGTACAGGCAAGGCAGCTTCTGCTACCCCGTTGCCTCGTACTCAGCACAATATTCACAATGTGCAGGTGCAAACACGTGACGATGGCCTTGTCGAGGCGAAAGTAAGCTGGCGTACCCTGTATAACCGTCAAGGACTGGAAGGCTGTTTCTACGGCAGAGCAACTTACGTGCTTCGTCCAACCGAAGACAGTTTTCGCATTCGCCGTCAGCACAGCATTTTACTTAACGACAAAATAGATTCCGTACTGGATTTCTATCACGTTTAGGGAGGCCGATATGAGTCATTCTGTTGCACTCAACTTTGCCGACGGCAAAACCTTTTTTATTTCTGTTCAATCCGACGAATTGCTGCTTGATGCTGCTGTTCGTCAGGGAATTAATCTGCCGCTAGATTGTCGTGAAGGTGTATGTGGAACCTGTCAGGGAAAATGTGAAACAGGGATTTATGAACAAGAATATGTCGATGAAGACGCATTAAGTGAACGTGATCTGGCAGAGCGAAAAATGCTTGCCTGCCAGACACGCGTTAAATCTAATGCTGCGTTTTATTTTGATCATCACTCAAGCATTTGTAATGCAGGTGAAACCTTAAAAATTGCCACCACAGTCACTGGCGTTGAACTGGTTTCGGAAACGACGGCGATTCTACATCTTGATGCAAGTGGCCATACCAAGCAGCTCGATTTCTTGCCTGGTCAATATGCACGGCTTCACATTCCTCAAACCGAGGATTGGCGCTCTTACTCATTTGCCAACCGACCAAACGCACAGAATCAGCTACAGTTTCTGATTCGGCTTTTACCAGATGGCGTAATGAGTAACTATTTACGTGAGCGCTGTCAGGTTGGTCAAACTATAATGATGGAAGCGCCTCTGGGAAGTTTTTATTTGCGCGAGGTTGAGCGCCCACTGGTGTTTATTGCAGGTGGAACGGGCCTATCCGCATTTTTAGGCATGCTCGATAATATTGCCGATCAACCCAATCCGCCTCCTGTTCACCTCTATTACGGCGTCAATACCGAAGCTGACTTGTGCGAGCAGCAGCGTCTGATGGCCTACGGTGAACGTATTAAGGACTTCAGTTATCACCCGATTGTGACCAAAGCATCTGAAAGCTGGACTGGTAAATCAGGTTTCATACATGAACACTTGAATAAAGAACAGCTAGATGAGAGAAGTTTTGACATGTATCTGTGTGGCCCTCCTCCAATGATTGAAGCAGTTAAGTCTTGGCTTGATACGCATGCGATTGATCAGTGCCATGTTTATAGCGAAAAATTTCTGCAAAGCAATACGGCACGTACCTAAGCTGAGGCTGCTTATTTCAATCAGCTCAATCTTTTATTTATGCTAAAAAAACGACAAAGAATCTGCATGTTCAACCATGCAGATTCTTTATTTTTTATATAGGTGCTACCTGTCGCAATTCACGCAAATACATTGATACGACCAAATGAATTTGCTATAAAAGAATACAGATCTTAAGGATTAAGATCGAATAAAGCGTTTAGAAAAAGTAAA
The DNA here is from genome assembly GCF_000760595.1 of Acinetobacter soli. GTDB lineage: Bacteria > Pseudomonadota > Gammaproteobacteria > Pseudomonadales > Moraxellaceae > Acinetobacter > Acinetobacter soli. The sequence continues at coordinate 387,985 of NZ_BBNM01000001.1, forward strand.
CCCTTACAGGCCGTTTTCACTTAGTTTTTCAACAAAATTCTTACATGACTGACCTTTTGTATGTTCAGCTTCATCACATACAGATTGCTACGATCATGTAGATAAAATTCCTGATCTGGTCTACTTTTTGCTTGATTCTTTATTCAGATAAGCCACTTAAATATTTTAAGTCGTGTTGATTTCGCCGAGCTGCTGTTTTGTCGCCATGCTGCTCAATTCAATACGTTAGCCCAAAAGGAATATGTTATGAGTCAGGCCAATTCCCATATAGAACTGAATGGACGTCACTTGCAACAGTGCTCGATTTTTTCATCGCAAAACTTGATTTTTCAGCATCAGGATATTGGGGAAACCTGCAAAAGTGTTGGTCAGATTTTTAAACCGCATTTACTCAAAATTGTGCAACAAAAGAGCGAATTTCAGTCGTCGATGCACCATCTTAAAACTGGCCGTTTATCAATCAGCCGTCTTGAATACGGCACCGATGTTTATATTGAACCCGATCATCTTGAAAAATTCTATCTTATCCAGATTCCTACTCAAGGATATGCTGAAATTGAAGTAGACCAGCAAAAGTTTATTTCCTATCCACAAGTTGCTTCAGTCATATCACCAGATCAAGCCTTGAAAATGCGTTGGCATGCGCATTCTCCTCAGCTTATTTTAAAAATTGACAAAGATGATTTAGTACAACATTGCAGACAGCATTTGCCTGAAAGCACACGTCATATGCCTATTTTTGAAACCAAACTGGATTTCTCAACGCATAGTGGCGGATATTTTTTACAACTGATGACCACCTTAATGGAAGCACTGGCATGTGAAAATCATCCACTGCATCATCCTATGGTGTTTAAACAATTTGAATCCAATCTGCTCAATGCCCTTTTATACGGTCAATCAAATACCTTGCTTGAGCATTTGAATCAGGCCAAAGAGAAGGTCGTTTCTCCGTATTTTATTAAGCGAACCGAGGCTTATATGCGAGAAAACCTGCATATGGCACTGAGTATCGAACAGCTTGCCGAGCATGCTGGTGTAAGTGTGCGTACCTTATTTGCAGGCTTTAAAAGCTTTTTAAATACAACGCCTATGGCCTACCTAAAAGAATTACGTTTTGAGCAGGCACATCTTGAGCTGATGCAAAACGAACAAGCGTCAGTCACCGATGTGGCTTTTAAATGGGGCTTTAGCCATTTAGGACGTTTTTCTCAAGAATATAAACGTCGTTATGGAGAGTTACCATCTTCAACACGACGCGGTAGCCTTGAACATCCAGAAATGTATTTACGTAACTTTTCTTAAACTGTGTTCAGCCATAGTATTTGAATACTACAGTTTCAACCTATTTAACCGAAATTAAATAGGTCACAAGTACTGCGCTTAATGACTTTAAAAATGATGGATGTAACGGAACGAAACGCGTGTGCCTTCTGGACGGTTTTTCGCATCTTGTTCGAAATAAGCATTGGCAACCAAATGATCATTTTTGGAAAAACTATACATTGCCCCCGGGCCTATAGCCCAAACTTGTTCACGTCTACCTTTGACTTTCTCGCCATCGACTTCTGTGTCGGTCACTTGCTTCAACCAGTATCCATTGATCCCCAGACGTAGCTGCGGTGTTACCGCATAGTCGGTTGCAAAGTTGGCGTGTATGGCTTGCCCTGCTTGTATGTCATCTGCTGCATCAAACGCATAGCCTGGCTCATTATTTTTAAAATTATATAGGTAATGAATACGCGTCGATGCTGTCCACTTCGGATTTAGCCAGTAGGTGGCTGCCCAATACGGATCAAGCGATACCGCATTATTACCCGGATTAATATCTTTATTTCGATCATATTCACCCGTTGGCAAATTCACCTGAAACTCGATACGCTGTACAAATTTTGGCCCCGCAGCTCCCATCACTGGATCGAACTGTATAAACGGGCCAATCATTAAATCGCCAAATCCACCTTGGGCTTTAATGGCCGCATTATTTAAGCCATCATCCATGTCCATTTTACTGACAAATGGCAGTAAAAAATTTAAACCCAACCCGGCATGCTGTCCTACACGTATATTCGACATATAACTGACTTGCTCAATAATTGCCTGATAACTTAAGTCGGTTTTAGGTAAGCCAAGTGTATTGCCATTATTGTCGACGAGTTTGGAAGCATCATAGTTTTGTAGGTAAGTTTGAGAATACCAGCCCGGGCCTGCGGGTAATCCACCATCCATAAAGCTGGTTAAACCCAAGTTGACAGTCGGTAAGTCGTAGGCATAAGCCGAAACCGACGCTAGAACCACTGTCCCTGCTAGAAATCCCTTTTTAATCACATTGTTTTTCATTTTAAATCCCCAAAAAAAATCACGATCTGGATGATCGTGATTTGTTGTTTAAACACTAAGTTCAGGATGTGCTGCTGCAATCCGGTATTGTCCCGCATGAAAAACCAAAGGTTCACCCATGCGTTGCTGGTAATGCTCAATCTGACCAATAAAAATCAGATGATCGCCACCTTCGTATTGATTGACATTTTTGCAGACCAATGTTGCCAAAACATCATCAAGAAGCGGTACGCCATATTCGCATTCACGGTGTGCAATCCCGACAAATTTATCTTCTGCACTGCGGGCAAAATGTCCAGACAATACATGATGTTCTTGGGCCAGCATGTGAATGGCAAAATACTCTGCCTGTGTGAAATCTGGCAGGCTCGGCGCAGTTTTTGACAAACTCCATAAGATCAGAGGCGGATCAAGCGACAATGACGAAAACGAGTTTGCGGTCATTCCAATTTTTCGACCATCTTGTCCACGTGTGGTGATAACGGTCACACCTGTGGCAAACTGTCCCAGCAAATTACGTATTTCTCTTGGGTTTTCAGGGTCAATTGCTTTTAAGCCTTGTTGCATGGATGTATTCATATCGTTCACCAATTCCCTTTGTATTACGCCACTTTCTGACACTGTTTCGACTGAATAAAACGTTGCGCTGCACTTTGATCGAACCACCACGGTGCAAACTGGCGCGGATCGTCAAAATTGTTGGCAATGGTCGAAGCAATCGCTTGGTTTTGGCTCGCTGCCGCCAATACGTCAATCATTTGCGGCTCAGGCGGTACCAGTAAGCTATTGGTCCATGCCACCACGGTTTCGGCGTAGTTCCAGTAGCTTTCGAAAGTTTGCTGCATCCACTCCGAACTAAATTCTTGAGAATCACGGGCCAAAATTGCATCGAAGTAAATCTTGCTACATTTGGCGGCGTTATTCGATCCTTGACCCGTGATTGGATCATTGACCACCAGTGCATCGGCCATACCAAATACTTTTCGTCCAGATGGCAAGGTTAAAATTGGTTTACGTACCGAAGGTGCAAAACGTCCAGACAAGTACCCTCCCGCATCGGTCAGTTCAATCTCGCTACAGCGCTCGGCTTCCCAAGGTAAATAAGTGTTTAAGATGTCCTTACTCATTTGAAGATGTTGTTCAGGCGTTTTGGCATCTTGCCAGCAATCCATTGGCCCTTCAGGAATACCTTCAAACACCATGATTTCACATGGTCCATTCACAGTGAGCGCTGGAAAGCAAAAGTATTCTCCAACACCCGGAATCACGTTAAATGTCACACGTGAATAAGGTGAGATCGGTTTCATTCCCTTGACATAAGTGAGTGCCAAGGCACGCTGCGGCTTATCGAAGGTGCTACGCTGAGCGTCACGTTCAAACTGCTTGACCACTTCGCCCTTACCCGCTGCCAAAAGCACCAGCTCATACTCGGCCGTCAGTTGTTCGAGCTCATCAATTCCAACATCCTGAATGATGAGTTTGCCACCACGGCGCTCAAATTCTTCTATCCAGTACGGCATCTTGACACGCTGATCTACAGACTGAGCATAGCGCTCCAAACGTGCACTCCAGCTAAATGCAGCATCGCCAGTTTCAGGGTTAACCAGCGTAAAGCCAATCCCTTCTACTGCGGGGCACTGTTCTTCCCAAAAGTTCAGGCCAACATCACGTTCTGTTTGTAAGGCCGTATGAAACATACACTGACTGGACATGACCTTCCCCTGACGAATCTCATCTGCTGTCCGGTTGGTCACAATTGTGACGGTATATCCAGTTTCTAGTAAACTTAATCCGAGTTGCAAGCCAGATTGACCCGCACCAACAATTGCTACATTACGCATTATGGTTCTCCCATTTTCTATGTCTTTCGTAAATTAACGCGTGTGCGATTACGCTTCATCGGCTAAACGTGGAATAGCCGGTTGATTCCCTTCAGGTCCCATAACCGAATATCCGCCATCGACGGCATAATCGGCACCAGTGACAAAACGCGCCGCTGGAGAGAGTAAAAAAACAACAACATTTGCAACTTCTTCAGGTTCGCCCAAGCGACCCAAAACATGATAATCGGCAGCCACTGCATCGGCTTTTTTGCGGTCATTGCCACTGACTTCGGCAATGACTCTTGACCATGTCCAGCCCGGTGAAACCGAATTGACCCGAATGCCATCAGCAGCAAAATCCATGGCCATGGACTGGGTCAGTTGGCGCATTGCCGCTTTGCTGACTGGATACAGCCAGCGACCCGTTTGCGCAATCTTGGCCGAAATCGAGCTAAAATTTACAATCGCTCCGCGGTTGTGTTGCAGATCGGGATATAGCGTGCGAGTCAACTCGACCGCCGACACCAAGTTGATATCCAGTGCATGCAACCAATCACCACGAGTCGACTTAAAGCCATCATCTAGGTAGGTACAGGCCAGATTAACCAAAAAGTCGACACGTCCCAACTGACGATGAATCTGTTGAAGCGCACGTTGCAGCCCTGTATCACTGGTAATGTCGGTCTGAATAAAAACAGCCTGACCGTGCATGCTGTTGGCGATCTCTTGACCATTGGCATCGATATCGAGAATTGCAACTTTGGCACCAGCATCAACCAGTGCCTGCACCACGGCACGACCAATCAAGGTGGCTCCACCACTCACCACGGCAATTTTGTCTGTCATTTCAATTTTCATAGCATTCTCCTGTGCTGCCTAAACTGGCTTATGCTCGCTTGAGGCCCATGACGGCATCAGCGTATTGGATGGCAGTTCTTCGTCGAGCAGCTTCTGGGCCGTTTCAACGCCCGCAACAGGTAAACCCGTTGGATCAAGCAATCCGATCTGTACCAGTACAGATGCTTGATCCCAATAAATATGTTCATGACATAGCTTTGGACCACGGAACTGGATCACACCCAGCATTGGAATCTCGACATATTTTCCGGTTGGCGCGACACCAGGCAGTAACCAGTCAATTTCACTGTCGTGGGTAAAACTCATGATGAATTCATCGACCACCTGCGTCGATCCCACCGTGCGTGAGATTGAGGTGATTTTCATATCTTTTGGATTTTGGTGAACAAAATGATGCTGATAAAAGCGTGCAAGCTGGCGCTGACCGACACCACCAGTAAGTGTTGGAATATGATTGACATAAGGTTCTTTGACCATTGTCGCCATCGTGGCAGGAACATCCCGGGTATCAAACTCATGCCGAATATGCTCTTCCCATAAAGCCACCAGATCGTAAACCGGTCCAATGGTCTGATGCAGTGCAGTCACGCTACGCTCATGCGCAAAGCGTGCCGATGGTTTGTGATAATGCTCACTATTTGGGCGCGCAAAGGCATGATCCACGCCTTCATACACATAGGCTTGTGCACGTGGATGCTGAGCCGTGGCATTTAAGATAGCTTGACGTGCTTCAGGTGGAGTAAATTTATCAAGCTCGGCAATATGAAGCACCAATCGACCTGTTAAGTTATTCAGCTCGTCTAAGGCGTGATCAATACCGACGCCGTAATAGCCCACAGCACATGCCACCTCAGGTAATCGGCAAGCGGCTAAGTACGCGAGCTTTCCACCTAGGCAATAGCCAACGACCCCGAGCCCTGCTGAGGCATCACAACTCTCAAGTGTTGAAAGCGTTGCCAAGCTATCGCGGATGTCATCAATTCCCAAGTTTTCATCATAGGCTTGGTATAACTCAAAGGCTTTTGCAAAATCTTGTTCGGTATACGCCAGTTCAATTCGTGGTGCTGTACGCCAGAATAAATCTGGTACCAAAACGGTATATCCTTCTTCTGCCAAAAAGTCTGCTTTGGCACGCATGGCTGCATTCACGCCGAAAATTTCTTGGCAAAGTACAATGCCCGGGCCTTTACCACCCTCTGCAACGGCCAAGTAGGCCGTAAATGATTGTCCTGTTGCTGTTTTTACTTCAATGTATTGACCTGACATCGGATTCACTCCAGACCCTGTGATTGGAGTTATCATGTCGCTGAATACGGGTTGTCGTCTGTCCAAAAATTGCGAGTACTATCCATCCAGTGCGAGAGAATGCATTGGTCAATGAAAACCGAACAGATCATTAGAAATCGTCATAAAGATACGAATTACGCTTTTGAATTAAAAAATATAAAAAAATAAGACCATGACTTTATTTTCAATAAAAAACCCAGAAAATCTGGGCTTGTAAAATCAATTAAATGAATCTGTTTTAAAGTTTACTTCGCGTCTCGCTCGGGCTTTCACCGAATTCATCACGATATTCTTGTGAAAACCGTCCCAAATGATTGAATCCCCAATCATACGCCAGTTTTGAAATCGAGATTTTTTTATGCGCGGAAGCCGTGAGAATTTTTCGGACCTGTTGTAGGCGATATTTGCGCAAATACACCAGCGGACTCATACCATAATAATGTTGAAATTCTTCATAGAGTTTCGATTTTGATACGCCTGCTAAATGGTGTAATTCATCAGTTGAAATCGCTTCATGCGCATGTTCAACCAGATAGTGACGAACACGTCGAATATAATCGGGTTCTTGTAAATAGGATTGCTGCCGCAACCGCTCGCTATAATTGTTTTCTTGTGACAGTAACAACGATTTAATCAAAAAGTTTTCATAATCTTCAGACCAAAGTTGCAGGCCATAACCCGCGTACTGCGACTTAAGCTGTAAAAACGTTTCAATATTTTTCCACCACGCTGCAATATATGGGTTGTTTCCAAGATGCATATCGGGATTAAACAATACTGGCTTATCGATTTGCTGTTTGACCAGTTCGGACAGCACGGAATTTAGGCTTTGTTCTGGAATGACCACCTGAAATTTTTTACAATTTTTATCGATCATTAAATCTTGCAGTTCTGCATTAGACACAATTAAGCCGCTATCTCGATTTGAAAAATAGGTTTCGCCGCGCACATTTAACGTTTGCTTGCCTTCGAAAGGTAAACTGATGCTATAAGCACGCAGTTGTGAGGTATTGATTGCAACATTGGCCCCATAGCTAATTTTGCCAAGCGCCATTTTACGGTACGGCAAACGCATCCCTTCATAATGAAAATTCAGCGTATCTTTACACGTGGTGTCGAGACGATGTTCGCCACAAATAGTTGACATCAAATGATGGGCAAATTCCGCCTTGTGTGACGAATGATTAAGATCCATCTCTTGGCTGAGTGACAGCATATCCTTTTCACCTAGCTAACCTTTATTGTTTTACAGCAATTTATGTGCCATGGTTTCAGATGGCATACAGTTCCAGATTATCCATTATCTGGTTGCTTGCCCTAAACTGAGCAAGTTCAATTTGAGTATACTCCAAATCTGTGTACAAAAAACCCAAAAAATCGATATTTGGAACTTCACTCAAAACAGTGAAGGCAGTATAAATCACTGCCTTCACTGAACAGCTTAACCGGGGAAAATTCCTCGCTCTTTACGTGCTTTTAAAATGCGTTCACAGGCTAAGATATAAGCGGCGGTACGCATAGTACAGACCTTATCTTGCGCTTTTTGCCAGATATCTGCTACGGCTTGAATCATCAGCTTGTCGAGCCGCTCGTTAATTTCGGCTTCTGTCCAGAAGTAACTCGACATATCCTGCACCCACTCGAAATAACTGACCGTTACACCACCAGCGTTACAAAGTACATCCGGCACCACAATAATATTGCGCTGCACCAGTACATCATCTGCATCTGGATAAGTCGGTCCGTTCGCGCCTTCAAGTACCAGCTTGGCTTTTAAGGTCTGGGCACGCTCTGCGGTGATCTGCCCTTCTAATGCGGCTGGAACCAAAATATCCATATCGATGTGCCAAAAAGCGTCATCGTCGATTTTTTCTGAGCCAGGAAATCCAGCCACGCCTGAGGTTTTAAGCACATGCTCTTGTAGCTGTTTGATGTCGAGTCCGTTTTCGTTATAGATGGTACCCGTATGGTCTTGTACACATACCACCTGTGCATTGGATTTATGAAATAGATATGCTGCTTCGCTGCCTACATTACCAAAGCCTTGTACAGCGACCCGACTGTTTTCGATTGGTAGATTAATTTTCTTGGCGACCTCTAGTCCTGTCACAAATACGCCGCGGCCCGTAGCCCGTACGCGCCCAAGCGAGCCACCCAGATGAACTGGTTTGCCTGTAACAACACCTGTGACAGTATGTCCTTTGATGCTTGAATAGGTATCCATCATCCAGCCCATGATATCGGCATTTGTGCCTACATCGGGCGCAGGAATATCATTTTGAGGCCCAATAATTGGGCTGATTTCACTGGTAAAACGTCGGGTTAGGCGTTCCAGCTCTCGGCTAGACAGTTTTTTAGGATCAACCCGAATCCCGCCTTTGGCGCCACCATACGGTAAATTCAATACTGCGGTTTTGATAGTCATCCAAGCGGCCAAAGCCATGACTTCATTGAGCTCAACATCCGGATGATAACGGATACCGCCTTTGCCTGGCCCTCGCGATAAATTGTGTTGTACACGATAACCCTCAAAATGCTGAATGGAACCATCATCCATGACAATCGGCACATCGACAATCAGAGCGCGTTTAGGGCGCTTCAATGTATGAATATAAGGCACCAAAGCGTCTTCAAGATATGGCGTCACACGGTCTACTTGAGCCAGATAGGTTTGCCATGCACCGTTATTTTCATTTTCATAAGAAAGCGACATAATTTCATTATCCTTTATTTTGTATTTTTTAATCGGTAACCCAATACTTCGATGCTATTTTTAAGTTCACAAAAAATAGCACCATTCATTGTTAATATGATTCTTCTAATTTAAAAAGCAAGGGCTGGAAAATTTAATTTTTAGTTATTCCCCACGGTTAAGGATTGATTGGCAATGCATTTACATCCACAAGACAGCGCTGAATTATGTTGGGCAATCGCTTTACCCATCATCAGCATATGATTGTCTCCAGCCACAATGGTCGCAACTGTTTTATGTTTAGGGCAAGTGGCTTTATCACCGACACATGCAACCGCCTTTCCCTCAATTAAAAAACCTGCGTTGGCGGTGATCACTTTACCGCCGCCTGTTGTTGGTGAGCCAATGGTAATATATGGAAGTGCCATAAATCCTCCTGTATGTGCTGTTCTTATTGCACCTCAAACTCGATGCGTCGGTTTTTGCGTCGTCCTTCGGCTGTCGTATTATCTGCCACCGGTTTGCTTGAACCTAAACCTTCAGTGCTTAAATTATCACTCGATAAGCCTTTCGTAAGTAGGTAGTTTTTTACTGCGCCCGCTCGTTCTTGACTTAAAACCAGATTTTTACCGGCATCGCCTGAGCTATCGGTGTGCCCGATAATCTTGACTTTTTTACCACCCACTTTTTTCAGTGCTGCTGCCATTTCGTCTAAGATTTGCTGACCAGAAGCCGTTAAAATTGCACTTCCTGATTCAAATTCGATAATCCGATTTTTTAACGCATCATCGACAATTTTTTGTTCAGCCTGATTTACCGTTAATTGTGAGTTGAATCGATACGGTGGCTGGACCAAATTTTGATACTGCTGAATAGTGGGTTGGATGTCATTTGGATTGGTCATTTTACCCGTCAATTCAACTTGAGTGCCGCGCACAGTGAGTTTGCCCTGCTTGACTTTTTTCAGATCGGGACTGATCACTTGAGTGACTGAATCGCTCCAGCCATTTGGTGCATTGACCGGACGAACCTGAATTTTATCGATCACCTGATCAGCTCCATAAACAGCCTGCATTTTTTGCAAAATGGCTTGTTTTGAGGCGGCGTTAGGCACAACGCCTTCAACCACAATCGGCTCTGCAAAGACAGTTGAAGCTGCGACAAGCGTACTGAGCAATAATCCAAATTTCAGGCTGCGTAAGTTATTTTTTTTCATGATTATTCATCTAAAAATGTTTGTCTAAAGAGCTTCAAGCCTTGTGACAGGCTTAACTGCCGCTGACACAGCGATTGCTCCAAGGTGGCCAGTCCCGCATTTTGTTCAAGGTAGCGGTCAATCCACTGAGCTTCAACCAGCGAAACCCAATGTGAACTTTGCATGTTTTGCACAAACAGATCACTCAGTGCCAGTATGTCTGCACCTTGAAACCCAAATAAAAGTACCGGCTGCTCACGATGCAACAATCCAATTAACACTTCGGTGTTGTCTTGCTTTAAAAAACGCCCAATTAAACTGACCCAAAAAGCGGCAATTTCATAGCAATACATCGGATTATTGAGCGGCAGAACCAACACCTTATTGAGCTGCTTGGTTCCATTTTTTAAAATCGGTTGCAGCAACAAACCCAAACCAATCATGCTTTGTGCCAGCTGATATACATTCATTTTCATCAGTTGTGCAAATGAATGCATGGTGTGGTTTTCATAAAATCCTGCATATTCCTCAGCAGTAAAAACCTGTGCCTGTGCTGGCAGTTGATTGAGTTTGTCCAGCAAAATGCCCGGCTCACGTATGGTTTTGATCACCTTGTTTTTTTGATACAAATCGACCAGCAGCATTTTGTAGCGATACGGCGCAAACAAGATATTCTGATAAGGCTGCTCCACATCCATCAATTGACCCAGCACCATTGGAAAAGCACGTCCAGAACTGTCCTGACTGGTAATCAGATTGGCAGCCAGAAACATCTTTTCCTGTGGGTTGGCAATAAAAAAGTCCAGCGCTGGAAAATCGGCATAGCGAGCTTTGAATTCAGGCGATTGCATTGCATTTTCCAGTGCCTCCGTGATCCATTGATCAATCAATTGGAGCAGTGAGGGCTGCCCTTTACTTTTTAGAAAGTCGCCACGTGCTGGACTTTTACCAAAATACAAGGGAGTGGTATTTACGTGCTGCATACATTCCTCCCTATGTCAGACTGGTTGTTTCTCATTATGGGCGTGCTCCCGTCGCTGGTGCCTGTGCCCCAGCAGCTGGTGTATTGTTGGTTGAAGGTACAGTGGGTGCTTGCTGAGCAGCCACTACACGAACCGCCTTGGTGGTGGTGACTTTATCGACCAGTTGTAAGCCCGTATAACCACGGCTTGAGCCAATATTGCCAGAGTGATTACCGCTGATGAGTCTGAAATTCACTTTGACCATCAGATTTGGATCGGTTTTACTTTTCCATGTCATCTCAAAACTACCATTTTGCTCTTTGCGCTGTGCACGGTCGATCAGTCGATTAATGCCATACTCACCCGGCTCATCAAAAATGGTATGGGTTTTTCCTTGTAAATCGACTGCTGTAATACGAGCACCCGGTATTGCACCTTGATTTGGCCAAACAAAATTGACCCACTGTTGAATACCGTTCTCGTAGGTCATACGCTGGCCATCGATATCAATCGTATACGAGCTGAACTGGCTATTCGGTAATGGATAAAATTGGAAGTTAGACTGAGCTGCCCCTGGTGCAGCAGCAGGCGTTTGATTTAATTCGCCTGTTGCCATGCCATTAATCGGCGCAACATAACGCTGGAAATTCATCACAAACTGAGGATTTAAGCTAATGCCCAAGTCTTTCCATGTTTTTGAGGTCAGTGTATAGCCACGTCGAATCACTAGCGGATCCAGATTTTCTTTAACAAAGCGCGCAATGCTGCCACTTTCACCAAAAATTTGCCCGATTTCAGCATTGGTGGCCTGCAATGTAGCCGATGAATTAAACGGATATTTCTGACTTAAATTGGTACTAAATGGCTGATAGGCCTGCATGGTCCATAATTTATTAATTTCGTCTTGTGCAGGTACAATCAGACTGTCAAAAGACTGCGTCAGCGGCGTCACTAAAAAGCGTTGCAACATCTGCTGATCCAGCTCATTTGCGCCGACCGAGATTTTTTCATCAATCAATTTCTGTGTGACATTAAACACCGAAGTTTGATCGTTGATGGTTTGTTTCACCAAAGTGATTGCACTTGGGCCAATCTCACCCGCATTTTTCAGCTCGTTGAATTTACTACGCACTTGCGCGAGATTTTCAAGGTATTCATCTAACAGTGATTTGTTTTGCTGATCATCGCGTTTGCGCACCAGTTGATAAAACATCTGATACTGCTGTGAGATCTGCCCTTGGGCTTTGCTCATGGCTTGTTGCTTAAGCTTATCATCATCTCGATTAAGCACTTTGCGTTTAAACCATGCAATAAAACCTTTTTGCGGTGCAGCCAGTTCGGCCTGAACCACCGGGTTATCCCAGTTGGTTTCTATTGCAACCCGATCAAGAAAGGTACGAATCGGTGAATTTTGCGGTTCACCCAAAACATCAATATTTTTCACTTGCTGGCTAAATTGAGTGGCTTTGGCATAATGCACACCATTTAAAAACTTACGCCACTCTGCGATATAGTCTTGTTTATATAACGCCACCAATTGTTTGCGAATCTGCTCTGGGCTTCCCGAAAAGGTCAGGTCATCCGATTGGCGACTATTGAGCACCCAGTCTTTGGTGTCTGTAGGTTTATTGGCGACTTCATCAATAGCGGTTTCGATATAGTCAGTCCATGCCTTATGAGTGAACATTCCCGGGAGCGCATAACTGCCTAGGATAATTCCTTTACTGTTTTCACCCACAATCTGCGATACAGTTAATGCAGGATAACGCACAGCAGCACGCATTTTAATTTCGTTATACACACGATCACGCGCAGGCATTCCCCGAATTACGGCCAATAAGACCTGACGTGTTTGATCGACCAGTTGGCTATCGGCTTGTAACACCGGGAAATTTGAATCGGTGGTCAGTGTCAGTGCATAAGATAAAATTTGTTCAGCTTTTTGGATCATATCACCGCGCGGCATCTGACCTTTATTGGCATCTAGCCAAGAGCGCCAGAAACGCGTCACCTGATCATTTAAATGGCTCGATTCGCGGTATTGCGGATTACTCATCATCAGATACGCTTTGAGTGCATTATAGGCATCTTGCGGATTGCTGTCTGATGGCTCGAGATACTGCTGTGTTTTTACGACTTGTTTGATCTCGACATTGGAATGATTGGCTTTAAGCGACTCTTCATTGCCTTTTACACGTTGCAAATACTGCGCAATATTTTGCTGCGTAGGTATCAATACAATTTGACGAACACCATTGAGATACTCGGCACGCAGTTGCTCACGCAAGCGATTACCTTGATACAAACCAAAACTAAATTTGAGCGGGCGATGCTGATCAAACTCATCAAGCTGTTGCAACCGTTCCTGTAAAATCAACAGTGCATCCAGTTGGGTTGAAAGTTGCTGACCGGAAGTTTTTTCTAATTGCACCACTTTGTTTAGATCGGCTTGCACATCTTGAATCAGTTGCTGATTATTGCGATATGACCAGACCCATACCCCCAAAATCAAAGCAACCCCCACTAACGAACCAATAAAGGCAACGTGGCGCTGACGTTTTTTGGCTGGATTGATGTGCTGTTTGACCAGTTCTTTATCACGCAAAATCACATCGGAAAATAATCCTTTTAAGAAATAACCGTGATTTTGAATCTGCGATTGAGTTGCGTGTGGATGTTCGGGATGTTCAATGGCCGATAAGCGAAACTCCTGAGCAATCTGCTCGGTCATCGGGCTTTCGACCACACCCTCTTGTAAGGCACTGGTAAAATAAAAGCCGCGAAATACAGGTTGGAACTGGTACGGATTATCTTCAAATAGGGTTGAAACAAAGCTTCTTAATGCGGGTTTAAGTGTTTTAAACTCGAGTGGGAAGGTCATGACGCTCGGTGAAATATTTTGCGCATGACGCCGGCTTAGATGTGTCGTACTAACCCCTTTTAGCCCTTCATACAAAACATTGTAATGATGATCAAAAAGATCCACAGCATTTTGCGATGAGTTTTGCTCATACGGCAGTGTAGCGCCCCAAGCCTGGTTGTATTCTTGCGCCTCGTAGCAATCGAAAAATTCGGTAAACCCTGCAATTAAATCCATCTTTGAAAAGACCAGATAAACCGGAACAATTACTTCAAGCTTTTCGGTCAGATCTTGTATACGCGCACGTAAGTTTTTCGCAAGCTTGAGCGAACTTTCAGGACTTTGACTAATGAGCTCTGCAATACTCACAATCACAATCAGTCCATTCACAGGTGCCTTCGGGCGATTTTTTTTCAATAGGCTTAAAAAGCCCAACCACTCAGAGTGATCTTCTGAGTACACCGAGTAGCGCCCCGCGGTATCCAGTAAAATACCGTCAGTCGAAAAAAACCAGTCGCAGTTTCTCGTTCCACTGAGTCCCGCAGAGACCATTTTCTGATGGTTCTCTTCAAAAGGAAACTTTAAGCCAGAATTATAAATTGCAGAACTTTTTCCCGCAGCAGGATTCCCGATCACCATGTACCACGGTAGCTCATACAATGCCGCGTTGCCCTTCTTATCTCCAAGGCGAGACTTACGAATCAGTTGAACCGACTCTTTCATTTGTTGCTGCATCAAATGCAGTTCGTCTTTATTGTTATATGAATGCGTTTCTGTTTCGATTTCTTTTTCAATTGCCTGTGCCAGTTCTTCTCCTTGTTTGGCATGTCGGCGACGCTGAATTAACCAGTAGATGCCATATGCAAGCAACATCAGCACGTACAGAGCCAGCAAAATCCAGAAAATGGTCTGGGGAATATATGAATACGATGAAATTAGCGCCACCAGCAACGACAGTGCGATGATCGCTTTTGGATTAGTGATGTACTGCCACAAGTAGCCTAAAATTGTATACATCGTGTTCTCATTTCAAATTTAAAATTAAAAAAAGTTAAGGTCATGCAGCAGCCTCATCCTTGGTTTCAACCTCAGCCACTGGATTTTGAATGACCGTTAATGTGTGATCTGTTGTACTCACCACCACATTAAGCGGCGGGAGAGTTGCTTGCATCGCCAGCATCGTGGCATAGATTTTTGCCACCTGCTGAGTGTCGGCATTGAGCGCGCACGGATAGAGATAGTGATGCGCCTCAATTGAAGTTTGTTGAAAAAAATGATCGAGTTTTTTGCTCAAATTGAATTGTGTTGCTGGCTCAAGCACATACACAAAAGGATCTTCCGCTTCATACTGCGCATGTGTTTCCAGATTTAAATCACAGAGTGCAGCGTGAGCGTGCGCAGCAGCTTTACAGACATTCAGATGCTTGATAGGTTCTAAGCCTTCAATCACCACGGTCTCTGCTGCTATACAACAGCTACTGATAAACTCGGCCGGTACGTGATTTTCTTTTTGCCAGAAGCGCTCGTCTATTACATCCTGATCAATTTCCGAATCGACTGCTGACACCCAATACACTTCATTTGGTTTACTTGTAATTTCTCGAAGTAAACTGTTCCATTTAGAATAAGCCGAAACTGAACTCACAAATTGATACTCAATCATGAGCTGCTCTGGATTTAAGCCGTACTGCGTAAGCTGTGCATAGATCAGCGAATTGGCATGCTCATCCTGCCAAATGTGTAGCAAGTCTTCAGGCAAAAATAGTTGTAGCGTTAAACGATCGAGCTGCTGTACAGGTGGCGTGAACATTGCGGATTCAAGCTCAGGTGTATCGGTTTGCTCATTTTTCCAACCTGGATGAACACGATAGTCATAACTTTCCTGTGTGTCATAAAATAATGCAGAACGATTTAAATGCGCGGCAATCGACTCAAACACCGATTGATGCTGTTCGAGTTGATGCTGAATCAAGCTATAAATTCGCTGCTGACGAAGCGCAAGCTCCGATTCATCGTCAGCCAAAACTAAATCTGCAATGCGATATGACAAAATAGGCAAACCATAAGAATTGGTTAGCTCACTATCTAAACTTGGACTTTGATAAGCCACAATCGCCTCAAGAATATCCGTGTTTTCACCACTTGCGGCATAGGCAGATGCGGCAAAAACATTCAGCTTAAGCCACTCGGGCACTTCTGCCTGCACGGCTTGAGCAGGTATTTCCTGAGCATGTTGCGGCTGCATTGAAGCTTGCTGCTGACGATTTTGATATGCACGATAGGCGCGATAAAGAAGCCATGGACTTAAGATCAAAAGCCCCAATACAATAGGCAGTACAAACAGATACAGCCATAAATCGGTACTGCTTGGATCAAACTGACTGTCCTTCCAGTAAAGAATCACTACACTGATAACCAGTAGCAAAACACCCAGCAACACCCATATTATTTTTTTAATCATGCAACCACCCCGATCAAGGCATAGCAGGTATCATTACGATCTTGCCCAGATGCTGCCGACATCAAAAAAGCACCTTGTCCTAGCCCCTGCTCATGCACTGAACTCAATTGAAATGGTTGTACATCTTCATGTTTTAAAATCAGACGTACATCGACCAATAGCGTCGGGTTACTCCATGTTTGTAAAATTTGTTTTAATCGCTGGCTATGCTCACCAGATGGCAAAAAACGCAAGTAATCCTGACGTTGCAGTGGGCCAATCTGGATCTCAATTTTGCCATCCATCTGCTCTACTTGATCACCACAGAAGGTATTCACGCCCAATAAGCTCGGGTTTTGTCCGCCTAAAGAAGTTTTCTGTGTATCGTTTAAGGCAAACTTTTCCCGAATAAACTCTTGAACTTTTACTTGCTGTTTAAAAATACAACGTAGCATGGTACTGAGTGCATAAGCCGTATGGTTTTGCCCCTGCATTAAGCCTGCAAATTCTGCGAAGTATTCGTCTAACTCTGGCTGCTGATGCTGCTCGGCAATATAGCCATTCAGTGCATGCAAAATCTTTAAATAATGATTTTCTTCTTCAATTTCATAGCGCAGCGGTAAATGATGTACCAGACTGGCATCTACATACTGGGCAGACAAAGTGTGGTTAAACAGACCTAAAAAGGCTTGGGTTTCTTTACGTTGAGGTCGTGCACTGCGCTTGACTTTGTTGGTATAGGTATAAGGCAATGCGCCTTGCGTTCCAGTTAAACCGACAATCAGGTTGACCAGTTCGATACGATCATTTTCTTGTGCCAGATGCTCAATTTCAGTAGCAGGAAAACCTAATTCTAACGATGTACCAAAATAAAAATGCGATGCCCAGCGACGCTGATTGAGGCGAAATGGTACATGTCGCAGTAAACGGATGGCCTGAATAAATTCGAATTTTTTAGGTGTCTGAAACAGGTTTTCTGTTACAGAAGTGCTTTGCCACCAACGTTCTGAACGCATTGGTATAACTCCTGTTGACGTTGACTGTCCCAAATCACCACATCGACAAAACTGTTCATTTGAACTTTTAAATTGAAGATATGACTGAGCAACTGACTGAAAATATATACGCTGTGCCCACGAAAAACTGTAGGATCAACATAAACATTGGCTTTGATCCCTCGCACAAACATAGGAAAAGGTTTGGCCTCGACCAGCTTGTGCGTTAATTCAAACTGGATTTGCTTGATGGCATGAATCAGTAATGTATTTTCTTTAGAATGTGGCAAATTATAGAGCGCTAAAAGTTCCTTTAGATGCGACAGGCTATCGCCTTTCATGAGTGCCAGCGTATTGAGTGATAAATGCGAAATAATTCGCCACTGCTCATTTTTATTTTGTTCAAACTGATACGGCATGGTAGGTCGTTTTAAAACCGTTGCACGGCGTGCCAGCGTACTGTTGTTTAGATTGAGCGTGGTGTGTGTTTGTCCGAGGACCTCGTGTGGAAGGTCCCAGTTTGAACACAACAATTGCGTACTCACGTAGTCTGAAGACGTATTAAATGGCTCCAGCTGTTTTGAAACAATTGTAAATCGGGTCTGCATCCGGCTCGAACTGCTTATTTTTTGCTGATTCAATGCATAAAAAAACTTAACCGTCTGAGGGTGATAATGACTCATGGCGAAAAAAGGTAAAACAGGTGTGGTGATCTGTTCCTGATTACTTTTCTCGCGAATCATCTGCATATTTTGAATAGCATACACCTGATAGGCATCAGGATAATGAGCATCGGTCAACAATGAATATTCAAGTTGCTGATGATTGATCTTTTGTGGTTCAGCCTGTTTTTCAAAAAGATTGATAATCGGTGTGGTAAAGAGTTTGAAGTTTTCAGTGACAAGTTCAGAGTAATTACGAACGCTCGCTGTATCATTCAAGTTGAGTTTAAGATGAACTGATAGCTCAAAATCAGACTGGCCCGACAAGAACGACTTGAGTATAGAAAGATTAAGCTTTAAATAATTGAATTTTTCTGGAAAGCAAAAATATTCCATCAACAACCGATAAGCATGATGGGTATGCTGATCAATCGGCAGTAAGGCCTGCTCTTCTTCAAAGCCCATGATCTGAAATGGATTCGGAATACTATGCGTCTGGCGGTTTACAGTAATCGAAAACTGGGTCTCTGTTTTAAATAACTGATCGAGTACTTGAAGCGGAAAATTAGAAATACTGTCCAGATAAATCGGTAATTGTTCATCAAGCAGCCATGTCTGCGCCGGATTCAAAAGATCAAAATGAAAGTTAAAACTGGCATTTTGGCTCAAGTGTGCACGAGCACTGTCTAATGTTTTAAATTCAACCCGTGCCAGTTGAATGGGCAATAAGCGTACATCGTAGGTGGTGTTAAATTCGCACTGCACGCCTCGAAAGCTGCGCGATTTCAAACGTGTTTGTGCCGGAATAAGATGTGGCTCGGTCAATTGTTTGAGTTTCTGAGGATCATCAAAACTCACCACACTACAGGCTGGAAAGTGTCGCAAATATTGCGGAAACATCACCTCAAATAATGAGCGGGTAAAAATGTCGTGGCTGTCTGTAATTTTTTTATCAATACGCGCCGCAATTAAAGAAAAGGCCTGAATCAAGCGCTCGATATGCGGATCATCAATCTGTTCTTGATTGAGCGCGAGACGCTGTGCAATTTTAGGATATTTCTGCGCAAACTCACGCGATTGCTGACCAAACTCTTGAAGCTGTTTTTCATAGTAGGGTAAAAGTTCTTCTATCACAGCAGCTCCACTTAGCTTTGAGCAGAAATTACATATTGTTGTGTGGTTGGTTTCAGCAAGGCATCAAATACCACTGGTTCATATAATGGGTGGATATTCAGATAGGCCTGAATACTCAAACACAATGCGCCCATATTATGACCATCAAGCAACATCTCGACCTTGACCTGCTTTAAGCGAGGCTCATGTGCGGCAATCGATTGTTCGATTGATTGACAGATTTTTTCCCGATCCATTGGATTGGCTGTCGATAAACCGACAAAGTCGATAATGCCAAACTGTAAAATAGATTTTTGAGCCAATGGATAGTGATCCATGACATGGTCCATTTTTGCAATGCGGCTGTTGAGCAAATCTTCTAAATCACGTGCCACAGATTCGCGCAATTGTTGTACGGACAAACCGCTTAAGTCTTCTTGTTCAGGGGCAAGTCGATCAAACAGTGTCGAACGAAATCCAAATGGATATAAGTGATCTAGATTCATTTTCTCAAACATGAAAAACCAGATAGAGAACAATCGAAATTGTTCTCTATCCAGCTCGAAGTTAATGCATTATGCTGCGTAAGACGCGGTGTTGTTAGACAACGACCATTTCTTGGTAACGGCACCCTTCGCTGTACCATTGATGTCTTGCTGGTTGTAAGTCCACTCTACTGCTGCGTACTTAAGACCAAACGTTTCAGTCGGTACACCTTCTTCATTTACAGTTGGTGTCACGCTTGATACCAAGACATGCTTCAATTTAATCTGCAAGTACTTGATTCGTTTGTCGCCATTGGCACGGTAAAAGTCGATCTGTACTTCGTCGAAAGTGTAACCCGCTGAACATGCTTCCCAAAGTTTTGGACTTGTTGCATCCAAATCTTTTACAAAGAGCATGTCTGAGTGTTCAACACGTTCTGCTGTATGACCACCGACGCTACTTGAAGTTGCTGATTTTGGCTGACGAATGTTATGAGCCCATGAATTGACTTCTAGCCAGTCTTTGTGCTCAGCATCACGTGACTCGCCATCCACCTTGTATTTACCACGAAATTGAACGTATATATCTTTCATTTCAAAATTATCCTATTGTAATTTAAAGTTATTATGAGCTGTTCTCTAATTTGAGGACTGCGGAAGTTCCGTGACTAGTCTTAAAGAAACTGACAACTCATCCAGCTGGAAGTGGGGTCTTAAAAAGACCACCGATTTGTAGTGTCCCGGTTGTGCCGGATCTTCTACAACCTTTACAGATGCCTCACGAAGTGGGTATTGCGCTTTTGCTTCTTGTGAAGCTCCATCATCAAGCAATACATACTGAGACAGCCATTCATTCAAGAAGGCTTCTACGTTCCCTGCTGAAGCAAAACTTCCGACTTTATCGCGCATCATTGCTTTTAAGTAATGTGCAATACGCGATACGGCCATGATGTATTGAATTTGACTCGACAATGCGGAATTGGCATTTGCAGTATCACTGTCGTACTTTTTCGGTTTTTGTGTCGATTGCGCACCAAAAAATGCAGCGTAATCGGTATTTTTACAATGTACTAACGGAATAAAGCCTAAATCGCTCAGCTCTTTTTCACGACGGTCTGTAATCGCAATTTCAGTTGGGCATTTAAATGCCACCTCGCCGTCATGCGTTTTAAAGGTGTGTACAGGCAGGCCTTCGACCAATCCGCCACCTTCAACACCACGAATCGCGGCACACCAGCCGTGTAAATCAAACGCATTGGTGAGTCGAGTACCAAAGGCATAAGCGGCATTCATCCACAAATAATCGTGGTGATCTTGACCTGTCACATCCTCTGCGAAGTTAAAGCCTTCAGTGGCTGTACCTTCTTTCGGATGATACGGCAGACGACCCAAAACACGTGGCATCGTCAACGCTACATAGCGCGCGTCTTCACTGTCTCGAAACGAACGCCATTGTACATATTCGGCCGTTTCAAAAATTTTCGATACATCACGAGGGCGATCAATATCTGTATAAGACTCTAATCCAAACATATTTGGATCGGCAGCCGAGATAAACGGCGCATGAGCCGCAGCAGCTACATGTGAAATTTGCTCAAGCAGATACATATCCGATGGCGTGCGGTCAAACTCGAAATCACCAATCAACGCCGAATAAGGTGCACCACCAAAAGAGCCGTATTCTTCTTCATAAATCTTTTTAAACAAGGTACTTTGATCAAAATCGGTTGCACCCTGAAAATCCTTGATCAGCTCTTTTTTTGTAGTGTTGAGCATGCGGATTTTGATTAATGGATTTGACGGTGTTTCTTGGCAGAAATAGTAGAGTCCACGCCAAGTCGATTCAATTTTTTGAAACTTTTCATGATGCATAATTTCGCTGAGCTGCTGGGAAATCAAGGCATCAATCTCTGCAATTCGTTTGTCAATTGACAAGGTCATGTTTTCAGAGACGGTAATGGTACCTGCCATCACCTCTTTAGCCAATTCACCAATGAGGCTTTTGGCACGTGTATGCTCTTCATCATTACGAGCAATGCGGCTTTGCTCGACAATTGAATCGAGCAAAGGTGTACTTTGAGTCTCGACTGCTGCCGCTGTATTGGCCAGTTGTGAATTACTCATGATCCACCTCATTGCTTAATTTACGCACTTGATCAGTATTTTTCAGCACTTCATCAAGTAAATCTTCAAGTCGCTCATTATTCGAAATTTTATTACGCAAATCGGTCAGACGCTCACGTGCTTCGACCAGCTTACGTAATGGCTCAACTTGTTGAGCCACATGCTCTGGGCGAAAGTCATCCATCGAATTAAAGGTTAAATCCACATGCATTCGTCCGCCTTGTTCAGTTAAGGTATTCCCTACATCAAACGCGGCACGAGGTGCCATGGATTGCATCACATCGTCAATATTGTCTAAATCAACGTTAATAAATTTTTTATCTTTTAATTTGGTTTTTTCAACTTCTGACGCCGCAGAAAAATCTCCCATTACGCCTACCACAAATGGCAACTCTTTTGCTTCTTTGCCATCACCAATCTCAACGTCATAGGTGAGTTGTACACGTGGTGGTCGAATTCGTTGAAGCTTCTTTTGTACGCTTTCTCTTTTCGCCATGGTCAATTTTCCTGTGTCAAATTACTTTAAAGAATCAAATGGACTTGCACTTGATTTCGATGCGGGAGCGGCGGCTTTGGCTGGAGCCGGGCTTGACGCTTTTGGTTTAGGCGTACTTTTTGTAGAACGCTTCGTGCTGGACGTTGCAGCTACACGTTGGGCACGTGCTTTATTTCTGAGTGATTCATCGGTGATGGGTTTGAGGTTTGAGGTATCTGGCGCAGGGACAGCACTTTTGATCGCGTCGGCAAGTTCTTTCGCGGGTGGATAAGTCGTATCTTCAGTGAGAAAACGCATTTCAGTATTACGCATCTCTTTTAAGCTTGTATTGGCAATCGCAACGCTCGATAAGAAAGTGACGTCTGTGAGGAGATTTCCGCGAACATTCTGCTGCTTGAGTTGATTGACTAAATACAGCGCATTCATATTTTGTCCGATCTGATGAAAACGCATCGCAGCCTGAGCCAATAAATCATTTTTACGATCGGCATTTTTTTTATCACACACTTGTGCATAAAGTGAAAGTAGGGCTTGATCTGTTTGCCCTGCAGCCTGCGGATAATCACGTATACAGCTCTTTTTCAGCTTAATATTTTCATCGTTTGCATGAGCAGAATTTAAAAATGTTAAGCCAACTAAAATCACTGAAAATACAATACTTTTTCTCAAAATATGCCTCTTAATCATTTAAATTTTTTAGGGAAAGACATTACAATTTTTTGTCAATCACAAATCTGCTCATCAATTTTTATAAAATTCGAACGTGCGGATTCTATCAAAAAACACACCAAGCTCGTCAAGACTAATCTGTCTATTTATTTTAAAACTTTATTTAACACGCAATCAATAATCAATACAAGAGAGTTTAATACAATCAACTTCATCTACCCATTAATGTTTTTTTTCGGTAGAATAAAAAAGCAAAACGCACCTAAAAAAGTATAATTTATTTAAAATCAATAAATTATACATAAAAAATGGTGTTTTATTTTTTAGAAGATGTGAATTTTCTTATTCAAGATTCTAGTAAATATTAATAAAACGACCTGAGATTTATGATGAGCAATTTAAAAATTCTAATTACCAAATTATCGAGTAACTCTCGGACAGCATTAGAAAAATCAGCAAACTCATGTATTTTGTTACAAAACTTTGAAATTGAAATTGAACACCTGTTTTTAGAGCTTTTAAATCAAAGCAGCAATAACGATTTAAAAATTTTACTAAACAAATACAAAATTAATTTAGATAAACTTTCAAGTGATTTAAATCAATCACTTAACACCCTACCTAAGGGAAATAATCGCACGCCAATTTTCTCAAAATCAATTGTTCGATTATTGGAACAGGCTTGGTTAGTTGCATCAGCAGATCAAACTCCGATTATTCGAAGTGGCCACTTATTGGTCGCGCTATTAACAGCAGCCGATCTTTATCAAATTGCGATTCGTGCATCGGAACGTTTTGAGGATATTCCAGTTGAATTACTCAAACATAAGTTTCTCGAAGAGTGTGAACACAGCCCAGAAAATATTCATCACGAAGACGTTAATCCTGCACCTGCAAAAGCGTCAGATACCAAACAAAAAACGCCAGCACTCGATTTATACACCATCAATCTAACCGATAAAGCTAAAAATGGTGCAATTGATCCTGTAATTGGCCGTGAAAATGAAATTCGCTTAATGCTGGATATTTTGATGCGTAGACGTCAGAACAATCCGATTTTAACTGGTGAACCTGGCGTGGGAAAAACCGCGGTGGTTGAAGGTCTTGCACTCAAGATTGCACAGGGTCAGGTACCGAGTGCCCTACTCAATGTACACTTGCATACCTTGGATATGGGGCTGCTACAAGCAGGCGCAAGTGTAAAAGGTGAATTTGAAAATCGTTTAAAACAAGTGATTCAAGAAGTTCAATCTTCGACGCATCCTATCATTTTGTTCATTGACGAGGCACATACCCTGATTGGTGCAGGCGGACAAGCCGGGCAAAATGATGCTGCCAACCTTTTAAAGCCTGCCCTTGCGCGGGGTGAGCTTCGAACAATCGCAGCAACCACGTGGGCAGAATACAAACAATATTTTGAAAAAGATGCTGCGCTCAGCCGCCGCTTTCAGGTCATTAAAGTTGAAGAACCGTCTGAAGAAGTTGCGGTTGACATGCTGCGCGCCATGATTCCAGTCATGCAGCAGCATTTTAATTTACATATCGACGATGAGGCGATTGTGACAGCCGTACAGGCCTCGCATCGCTACATCAGTGGTCGTCAGCTGCCTGACAAAGCCATCAGTGTGCTCGATACCGCCGCAGCGCGTGTCGCACTGACACAAAATGCACAGCCGGTGATGCTCGATCAGCTACAGGCCGAGCTACATAATCTTCAACTTGAACACGATTTATTAACGCATGAGCATCGCCACTCTGCGGCACATGAGCAGCGTTTAAACAGCTTGAATCAGGATATTCAAGCTGTAAATCATCAGATCCAAGCCGTACAAGCACGCTGGCAGCAAGAGCTTGAACTGGTTAAAAAAATTCAGGATATTCAAAAAAATAGTGAAAATTTAGAGGATTATTCAGCTCAGCTTTTGCCATTGCGTAATAGCTTACAACAGCTTCAGGGCAATGAGCCATTGGTGTTTGAACGTGTGACTGCACAGATGATTAACCAGATTATTTCCGACTGGACCGGTATTCCAGTAGGTAATATGGTGCATGACGAAATTCAACATATCCTGACGCTCAAAGATAAATTAGAACAGCGCGTAATGGGACAAGACTATGCGCTCGAACAGCTCGTGCAGGGAATTAAAACCTCTAAAGCTCGTTTGGAAGATCCCAATAAGCCACAAGGCGTATTTTTACTGGTAGGGCCAAGTGGTGTCGGTAAAACAGAAACTGCACTTGCACTTGCAAATGAGCTTTATGGTGGTGAACAACACCTGATTACCATCAATATGTCTGAATACCAAGAAGCACATACCGTTTCATCCCTAAAAGGTGCGCCTCCAGGCTATGTCGGTTACGGTCAAGGTGGCGTGTTAACCGAAGCTGTGCGTCGTCATCCGTACAGCGTGGTATTACTCGATGAAATTGAAAAAGCCCATAGCGATGTTCAAGAGCTGTTTTATCAGGTGTTTGATAAAGGCATGCTTGAGGATGGTGAAGGCCGGTTAATCGACTTTAAAAATACCACCCTCATTCTGACCTCAAATGCAGGTTCAAGCAGCATCATGAAAACGTGTATTAACCGTCCAGTCGAGGAATGGCCAAGCGCGATTGAATTGATTGAACAACTTAAACCAAGTTTGTATCAGCACTTTAAACCGGCATTTTTAGGACGTATGCGAATTGTGCCCTATTTTCCATTGCACGATGAGTTACTGATTCAAATTATCCGCCATAAACTCGATAAAATTGTCCACCGTTTGACGGCCCAGTACAGTACAGAGGTGGAGTATTCAGATGATGTGGTTGAACTCATTTTGATGCGTTGTACCGAAGTCGATAGTGGTGCGCGTAATGTTGATCACATTTTAAATGCAAGTGTATTACCAGCACTTGCCACCCACATTTTGATGGCGTTAGCCGATCAAAACCTACCAAAACGAATTGTAATAGATACCCAAGACGATGAAATCGTCTACCAGCTTGATCCTGTTGAAAAAAAATCGAGTAAAAAACGTGTCGTCAAAACGACTAAAGTGTCTGAAGCGTGAGTCTATAGAGTAATGCTATGCAACTAAATTTGTCAGAATTGCTAAATCCAATTACTGAACACTCGCCATGTGGAGAGGATTATTCATTCTCTAATGAATTTCATCGGATCAAGCAGGCCAGAACACAAGATGATCTGCTACTTGATCAGGGAGATTGGGTTACCGCACCCAAACAGGCCAACTGGGAATTGGTGATTGAGACATCGACAGATTTATTACAACAGCACACCAAAGATATTCGTTTACTCACTTGGCTCGTTGAAGGCTGGGCAAATCTGGCTGGATTTGAAGGTATTGCCAAAGGCGTAGAGCTGAGTCATCTGCTCCTCGATCGTTACTGGGATTCGATTCATCCGGTGATTGAAGATCAGGATTTAGATCAGCGTTTGGGGCTGTTACAGGGATTAATTAATCAGCTTCCAATGCTTGTAAAAAAAGTACCTCTGATCAATACAGCACCTTATTATGCATTGCTGCAATACGAAAGTTTTCTTTACCATCAGAATATTCGTAGAAAGCAAAGCGATGAATACTCCGATTCAGATGCACCAAATGAACTTGAAGTATTTGAGCAAGCCCTGTTTAACACTTCAAAAAGTTTTCAATATCAAAACTATCAGTCATTTAAAGAAATTCTTGAGCAATGGCATACCTTAAAACAGGTACTTGATACACATATGGGACTTGATGCGCCAAGCTATGCTGCAATTGATTCGAGTCTGGAGGGAATTGATGTGACCCTGCGTAAAATTTATAAGGCTGATACGTTTGATACTGCGCCAAGCCAAACTTCCTCCATATCTGATCAAAACCACAATGATGTTGTCGCTTTAGACCAAAGTAACCACCCTGTAGCACAGCCTGTATCCTCACAGTTTCAGCCAGTTGCTCAAAGCCATATTGAAAACCGCGAACAGGCCATTCGCGTACTACAGCAAATTTCGGACTATTTTCAAACCAATGAACCGCATAGCCCTGTCAGTTATATGCTGCAAAAAACCATTAAATGGAGTCAGATGCCGCTACACGAATGGCTGGCCCAAGTGATTAAGGATGAACATCCGCTTCAACAAATACATGATACATTGGGTGTTCAAACCCAAAATGAATACGAATAAATGTGGGTAAAAACATATGTTTAAAGCAGAAAAAATCCTCTGGGGCGAAGGATTGTTTTTACGTCCACAGCATTTTCAGATTCAGGACAGCTATCATGAGCAGCGCCTGAATCAAACCATTCGGTCAACCATTCCATTTGCATATGGTATTCGGCAACTGCGTTTTGACGAGTTACAACTCGGTACTCACGTGCTGGCACTCGAAAGCATTGAAATGATTTGGCAAGACGGCGAGATTTATCACGCACCGAGTACAGATTTATTGCCGGAACCTTTGTTACTTGATGATCTGAATTTCCGTGGTGAGATGACGATTTATCTGACGCTACCTGTGGTTCAGCCCAATAAAAAGAACATGAGTCATGATCAAGAACAGCAGCATTCGGGGCGTTATGCATCGCATCTTGCACATACCCATGACTTGTTTACCGATGCTCAACCTGCCGACATCACCTTACTCCGACGTCGTGCCGTATTACGCTTACTCGATCCAGTCGCAGATCCAATCAGCCAGTTAGAGGGTTTTTTATACCTCCCGATTGGACGCATCAAACGTCATAGCTCTGGCGCTTTCGAACTGGATCAGAAGTTTATTGCACCGCTACTCCATATCGAAGCTTCAGAGGCCTTAACCTCTAATTTAAAACGTACGCTGAATGTCATTCGCGCCAAAATTAAAACGATTCAGACCAACAATCGCGAAAACGAACAGAAACTCATCGAATTTCGCTCTGGCGATATTGTCTCGTTCTGGTTGGTTAATGCACTGAATACAGCGCATGCAACATTAAGCCATTTTTTGCAGTATCCTCAAATTCATCCAGAGCGGCTTTTCTTTGAGTTGTTACGCCTAACAGGGTCTTTACTGACGTTTTCAACCGCTTACGAAGTCGATCAGTTGCCTTCATATCGCCATCATCAATTACAGCATAGTTTTCAAGAGCTGGATGTCATTTTACGCGATTTGCTAGATACGATTATTTCGAGTCGATATATCAGTATTGCGCTTAAGGAAATTCGTCCTTCTTACTGGTTGGGTAGTCTTGAATCAGACAAAATCACCCGAGATACACGGCTGTATATTGCAGTGTCGAGCAGCATGATGCAAACCCACGAACTGGTTCAGATCGTGCCGTTACGCTTTAAAGTGGGCAGTACAGTAGATGTCGAGCAACGCGTGGTGGCAGCCCTACCTGCCATACCATTGCATCATCTGATGCAGGTGCCGACCGCTATTCCCGTGCGCTCTGGGGTAAGTTATTTTGAAATTGAACCACATCACGATCTGTATCAACGCATGCTGGAATCCGAATCGATCTGTTTATACGTTCCATCGGGTTTTCAAGATATTAGCATTGAATTGATTGCTGTGATGAACGCCTAAGGAGAATCTGGATGAGCCAACCTACTGGTGCCCCTTCACTATTTGACGATGGCAAAATCGGCGGTGATTTTTCAGCACCCAATCAATACAGTCAGCAGCAAAGTGTCAATCTGGTCGATTTGTTACATGATGGATTTTATATTGTTTTCCTCATTCGAAATCAGTATATCCCATCGGATGTGCAAGAATTCCGCCAGAAAATTGTCGACTTACTCAATCGCTTTGAACAGCAAGCTAAAAAGCTGCATTTTTCAGCCGATGATATCCACGATGCTAAATATGCTTTTTGTGCGCTGATAGATGAAACGATTGTGACTCAGCAAGATCCAAGTTTCTTTCACTTGCAAAATGCATGGCTGATCAGTCCATTACAATTAAGCCTCTTTGGTTCACAGCTTGCTGGCTATCAATTTTTTGAAATACTGGAACAACTGCGCAGTAAAGGGAAAGCGCGTCTCGCGTCTTTAGAAGTCTTTCATTATTGTTTATTGCTCGGATTTCAGGGCAAATATCGGATTGAATCGATTGAAAGTCTGAATCATTTAGTGGCACGGGTTGGAGATGAAATTGACTACTTAAAGGGTAAAAAGGCAGCCTTCTCACCTTTTGCGGCTATTCCCGATCAAATTCGAAATATGATTCATGGTGAGCTGCCATTTTTTTGGATTTTAATTATTTTACTGATTTTTGCACTTTTGAGTTTCGGCGGACTCAAATATATGTTGGGGCATCAGGCCAATAGCTCACTTGCACCTTATCAGAATGTGGTTTCCGCGCCTGCTGAAGAAGCACATATCACCATTTACTTACCTTAAAAGGCACGGATATGGCACAAGAAAAACCGACTTCATTACGTATATTACAAACATCTAAAAAAAAATCAGCTTCACCTTTTATGTTTGGTCTTGTGGGGTTCATGACCGGCGTTGGTGTCACTTTAATGGGATTTTTTCTGGTTTTACAACCGTCTATGGGTTTATCTTCGGCACATTCACAAGCCGACGAGGTTGTGGTTCCAATTACGCCGAATCCACCTAGCTTACGTCAGGATGTGGAAACACCTGCACGTTCAGAAACCGCGCATGTAACCACGACAACGGGCGATGAAGCCGATACTGAAATCGCACAGCCGAAAGACAGTGAGCTCAGCAAACTTTTTTCGCATACCCCCGCAGCCCCGCCGGTTCAACGTGTTTCGCCATTTGATCAATCGCTACATGCGACACCGAAAACAGCAACATCTCCTAAACCTGCGGCTCAAACAACACCCAAAAAAGCCAATACAGCAGAGCCTAAAACTAATCATGATGCTGCCGTACCAGTTGCTAAGCCCACAACAGATTCTACAGCCGAGCCTTCAACTGCTGCGCCAGCAAAACCTGCAGAGGCAAGTTAAGTCTCATCTATGATCATTCTGATTATTTTGGGTTTTATTGCAGTGGCAGTGACATTGACACTGTTTATGTCATACGAGCTGCGCTTCAAAGCGAAACAATGGCTTCAAACACTTCTCCCCCAAAGTAAACATAAAATCCAGCATGCTAAAACGATGGTACAGCGCATGCATGCAGCATCGTCATCGCAGCAATTACAGTCGCAATGGCATTTGCAGCAATGGTGGATTTTAATTGCAGGATTACTATTGTTTAGTAGTGTGCTGGTGTTTGCTTTTACACGACCAGTCAGCTCGAGCAAAATTGAGGCCGAATATCTAAAAGAAGTCGATCCACAAATCTATACGCTCTTAAATGGTGAAATGCTCACGCCTCCACCTGAAGTTGATCAATCCTTGATTGAAGCTGCAATTGTTGAGGCCAATCAGCTCGAACAGCAATATGCCAGTAGCCGGCCTGCACAGCCGAGTATTACAGCGGAGGCCGAAGGTATTGGGCACCATAGTCTGATTATGGATACCCAGTTTGTTGATCGTAAATGGGACAAGATGAATCCGCGTTACAAACAACGTTTGTTAATGGTGTTTAAAATCATGAAAGAGCGCCATGGCTATGAATTGGTATTACTCGAAGGATACCGTAGCCCTGAGCGACAGAACTTCTTGTCTGGCAACCCCAATACCACGCGTGCCCGGGGCTATCAAAGCTATCATCAATTTGGCCTAGCCGCCGATGTGGCATTTAAACGTAACGGCAAAGTCGTGATTTCAGAGCGTGATCCGTGGGCCATGCGTGGCTATCAGCTTTATGGTGAAGTTGCAGAGTCGGTAGGCTTAACGTGGGGAGGCCGCTGGAAATCAATTCAAGATTACGGGCATACCGAATATCGAATGCCCGGCTTGAAAAAAACGAAAGAGATGGCCGAACAGCTCATTGCCGAAGGCCAACTAAGTGCGTCAGACACCAACAGTTAGTTTAAGCCTGATATATATTACTGAGGCACATAAACAAAACCCTCCATCAGAACACGGGCACTACGACTCATAATTGCTTTTTTCACTTGCCATTGTCCGCTGGTGTCTTGTACTGCTTCTGCACCAACACGTAAGGTACCCGATGGATGACCAAATCGAACCGCTTCACGTGGTATGGCACCAGCAGCTGTGTGTACCAACGTTCCCGGTACGGCAGCGGCAGTACCAATGGCGACTGCGGCGGTTCCCATCATGGCATGGTGCAATTTACCCATCGATAATGCGCGCACCAGTAAATCGATATCGGATAGCTCAACCGTTTTTCCGCTCGATGCCTGATAGGACTGCGGCGGCGCAACAAATGCAATTTTCGGTGTGTGCTGGCGTGATGCTGCTTCTGAAATGTCTTTGATAAGCCCCATTTTGACTGCTCCATGGGCACGAATGGTTTCAAAACGCGCCAGCGCAGCAACATCATTATTAATCTGATCTTGTAATTCGGTACCTGTATAGCCCAGTTCTGCTGCATTTAAAAAGATGGTCGGAATGCCTGCATTGATGAATGTGGCTTTAAACGTTCCAACTCCAGGCACTTCTAGATCATCGACAACTTGACCCGTTGGAAACATTGCCCCGCCATCCTCACCGTCTTCGGCAGGATCTAAAAATTCGATCTGAACTTCTGCGGCGGGAAAAGTAACTCCGTCGAGTTCAAAATCCCCAGTTTCTTGTACCACACCGTGTGTGATCGGCACGTGGGCAATAATGGTTTTTTGAATATTTTTTTGCCAGATGCGTACTGTGCAGTGTCCGTTGTCTGGAACTCGCTCTGGGTCAATCAATCCCTGACGAATCGCAAAGGCACCCACTGCTGCGGTTAAATTGCCGCAATTACCGCTCCAGTCGATAAACGGTTGGTCAATCGAAACCTGTCCAAACAAATAATCAACATCATGCTCGGGTTGTTGGCTTTTGGCGAGAATGACCGTTTTACTGGTACTTGATGTTGCACCGCCCATGCCGTCAATTTGCTTGCCATAGGGATCGGGACTTCCAATCACACGCAGCAAAAGCTGGTCGCGGGCGGCTCCTGCAACCTGAGCCTCAACAGGCAAATCATTTAAATTAAAAAATACACCTTTGCTGGTACCACCACGCATATAGGTTGCTGCAATTTTTTGTTGAGGAGGAAATTTCATGGTATTGCTTTATCCATTTCGCATTTTTATTCGATGCTTAGAGTTTAAATGATTTTTCTGGTAGTGGCTGTGACTGATCAGATCTGCGCGACTAAAGTTCAAAATCAATCTGGGCTGATCTGTTCTATTTTGCGTCAAGATGAAGATGAAGATGAAGATGAAGATGAAGATGAAGATGAAGATGAAGATGAAGATGAAGAGAATATATAAATGCTGAATGTTAGATTTTTATAATATTTTATATTCTTTTAAAATCTTGAGGGTGTTTAGGGAAAACAATATGTTTAACTTCAACAATTAAAGCTTTGTAAGCTGTAACCTTTTGCCTATAAACTCTTGATCTATAGCGTCCTAAGCCGAATCGAGACCTTTTGGGTGAGTACACACTAACGTTATACGTTTTGGTGCATGCTACTCTTTTCGATCCCTATCACACCCTTGAGATATAGTGTAGGAAAATCAGGGTGGGATTGTTTCCCTTAAAATCACTTTTTTATTTCATTTTTTAAATTTTTTTTCATTTAAAGCCAAATTAGTGACAATTTTTTCAATTTAAAGAAAAAATATACTTTTATTCTTTCATTATAATCAAAAAACAAGGTTATTTTTACCAAAACCAATACTTAAAATTTAATCATTGCACCCTCAGCACATCCGCCCACTGAGTAAGATAACTGGGCGATTTATGTGCCTGATTCATTTTCCAAGGTCGAGGCTGCTTATTCGTCAAAGGAGCCAAAATAATTCGATCTTTGCCATGCTCTTTGTTTATTTGTATCAATATATCCAGTAATTTTTGATTTTTAATGGTGCTCTGTGCATCGAAAAACAGATCTGGTACATATTGCTGCCGAGGAATTACATCTAGTAGCGTAATACCGGCTTTTTTGTAGCTGTGCCCTACTTTAAAGATACATTTTAATCCATATTGAACCGCTTTATTAATTTCCAGCAGATTGTCGGTGTAATCTCTCAAATGGACAATCGTATAGGGATGAAAATACTCAGCGTCTTGAAAGCGATTGGTACGGATACTAACACCGATCGATTTACATAACAGGCGCTGTGCATAAAGCCGCTCTACAGCCCGCTGGGTAAACTGCGTTAAGGCTTCACTCAGAT
This sequence comes from Acinetobacter soli, assembly GCF_000760595.1. Lineage (GTDB taxonomy): Bacteria > Pseudomonadota > Gammaproteobacteria > Pseudomonadales > Moraxellaceae > Acinetobacter > Acinetobacter soli. The sequence continues at coordinate 421,230 of NZ_BBNM01000001.1, forward strand.
TTTGCAAATCCTTAACAGGTTGTCCAAAGCTACGGCTACTAATAATATGCTGCTTATCGGGCACTTGATGTTCAAGTTCAATACAAGATATCCCTCGAAGCTCACGGACTGTATTTTCAAGCATCACTGAAAAATGTTGACCGAGTCGCTTATCATCAGCTTCAACCAAATCCATCACACTGCAAATCTGCATTTGTTCAAGACGCTTTTGTAGCTTGCGTCCGATGCCCCACACCTCCCCTACATCGGTGTGTGCCAGCAAATCTTCAATCACACAGGGGTCTTCATCGACCATGTTACAGACACCATTAAATGCAGCATGGGTTTTGGCGAGGTGATTGGCCATTTTGGCTTGAGTTTTTGAGTAACCAATACCAATACAGCACGGTAGTCCTAACCATGTCTGTACGGTTTTTAAAATCTGGCGTGCATATTGACTGAGATTTTCTCTGTGTTGATGGTCGGTCAGCTCCAAAAAACATTCATCAATGGAATAGATTTCCTGATCGTTCGGCCCGACAAAGTTAGCCAGAATATTCATAAAGCGTCTGGACATTTCGGCATACAGTGCATAGTTGCTCGAAAGCACAGCCACGTGATGCCGACGAATCAAATGCTGAATCTGAAAAAGCGGAACTGCCATTTTAATGCCCAATGCCTTGGCTTCTTTAGAGCGTGACACGACACAGCCATCGTTATTAGACAAAACAACCACTGGGCGTTGATGTAATTTGGGGTCGAATACTCGCTCACAACTGACGTAACAATTATTGACGTCGACGAGCGCAAAAATACGCTGTTTCATGGACTTATCGCATTCGTTTAAGGTTGTAAGTCACTACACCCCAAATCACCAATTCTTGGCCTTCATCGATATAAATATCTTGAAAGTCAGGATTTTCGGCTTTTAGCCAGATTTTTGGAGGCTGAAAATGATGATCGATCATCAAGCGTTTGACCGTAAATTCATTGTCGACCATGGCGATCACAATATCGCCCGATTTTGCAGGAAGGCTACGGTCAACAATCAGTGGATCGTCGATATCAATACCTGCATCGAGCATGGAAAGCGAATTGGCCTTCACAATAAACGTCGCACTTTCGTTACGAATCAGATATTCGTTTAAATCGAGTCCCTGTTCGACGTGATCTTGTGCAGGCGACGGAAAACCTGCCGCAACACGCTCAGTGGCAAGTGGAATCTGATAGATTTTGGCGGTATTGGGCTGAATCGCCTGTGCCTTGATCGAAGTTTTAAAATCGACCAGGTTATTGGTTTTTAAATTATCGAGCAGCCATTGTTTGATAAATGCCACTTGCGACTCAGGCACACGAATCACCTTAGTGGGTTCCTGAAATTTTGCCTTTCGACCCGCATTGGCCCGTGCACCGCCGTGCTCATTTTTATGTTGTTCAGCCATCATTCTCCTCCTCGCTTGACCATTCATCGTATTTTATTAATCTATCTTGAATTCGTTACAAATTCAAGTTGACGACGTTTTACTTTTGCATAACAATAGCCATGAGCAGATCAAATTATCAACAATATCTGGTGGAGCGTAACAATGAAAAAACAACGTGATGCAGTATTCGGCTATGCACAGGATTTACATGCTTACTATATTCAGTTTATTGAAAATAATAAGATTTTAGAAAATCGCTACGGCCTTGTATGTAACCTAAATGATGAAGATCAGGCCGACAGTATTATGACAACCTTGATACTAAAGAAATCCTTCTGGATGAATGGCTCGTCTTTGCACGACATCACCCGTGGACTACAGTTATTGGCACCGCATTTTAGCCATGCCTGTTAATGTTCAAGCTTTAAATGCTCAAATAATCCGGTTCTGCTGTTCGACACTTGCGAACCGGATGATGAGATGAAGTCTAATTTTCTATTTCAATTTAAAAAAATAAATTGATGTCATGCATCTAAATATTATTTTAATGCTGTTTTCAGGCTGATTTGGCACGCAAAATCATATTGGTTGCGGTGGCATGCGCATAGAGTTTTCCTTCTTCATCACGCAAATAGCCTTCAGAAATAATCAGGTTTTTCCCGATATTAATTACTTTCCCTTCTGCTATGAGCGGCGTATTAAACGGTACTGGACGGCACATTTTTATGGCTAGATCAGTGGTACCATAGCCTTCTCCAGCAGCCAGAACCGAATGCGCTGAACATCCAGTTACAGAATCCAAAACAGTTGCGGCAAATCCGCCATGTACGCCACCTAAAGGATTGGTATGACGCTCATCAGCTAATGCACGCATGACAATTCGGCCAAACTCGGCTTCGACTAACTCACCCATTCCCATGGTTTTTGAAATTCCAGGAGCCGGAACCAAGCCTTTTTGAAATGCTTGCATCATTTCAAGCCCCGTCATTTGATGTGGGTTCATGTTATTTTCCTCGCAAATTCTTTCATCATGTAGTTAACCGAATCTATTTATTTTTTCAGCCGTATCAATATAAAACCTAAACCTAATTTTAAGTTCCAAAAAAGAACTAAACAAAACGTACAGCGGTATCACAACAGAGTCAATCTATAAAACCCTAGAATTCTTGACTAGCAAGTTTTTTAAGGCGATTTGATCATCTCGATAAAAAAAGCCTCAACGCGTGAGGCTTTTTTAATGATGCTGAAGTTTTACGAACAACGTACGCCCTGAATGGTAGGGCGTGTTTTGGCTTCGGTGGCGACTAGGGACTGCGCCACAGCATCAATCACACGTTCCATTGCCACACTAGAAGCACGCACAGTTGCCTGAATATCACCTGCACCAGATGCCACTGGCTGCTGAAAGGTCATACGACAACTCATTTGACGATCGGCAATTTCCGCACTTCCCGCCGCTGCGGTTTTCACAGGTGCATTGATCGGTTCTTGTCGTTTGATAATCCAGGCCACCGCCACATCAATCATACGAGCATTCGATTTCATCTTTTCACCATTACCCGCGCTGATGATATCGAAATGAGAAAAGTCGGTTGCAATACGATACGAGACCTGCCCGCCAGTCATACCGCTGCTGTAGCGATCGACGGCGCCCAGCTTACGTTGTAATCCAGCCGACAGACTATCACGCAGTTCAGAGCTAAAGGTAGAGGTCCAGCGATCATTATCGAGTACCTTGGATTCGCCCGAAGGTTGCTGCAAGACCAACGGAATACGGTTGAGGCGGTCGGGCAACGCTACAGGAAGCACCTCAATGACTCGAACATTCGAGCTGGCCAAAGGCGTTACCTGAGGTGAAAGCGTGTAATAGTTCGGTGTTGGCGAACTGCTACAGGCACTGAGAAGCCACGGTAAAGTCACAAATGTGACACATCCCAGTAGTCGACGACCCAGTGACACTGGGTGTGTAATCTTATTTATCATCATCATCCTCTGGTAATTTGCCGCGAATCAAAGATTCTGGATGTTGTTCAATATAATCCGCCATCAATTGCAAGGATGCTGCGGCGCGCGTCATTTGCTGTAACGCACGGCGAACATCTTGCTGCATTGGTGCATCACTCGACAAAATTGATTCGCTTGATTTCACAGTTTTACGTACTTCAGTAAGTGTGGCTTGCAAATCTGGTGCAACTTTTCCATCTAACTGTTTAACCAGCTTGTCGGTCGATTCAATAGCGGTATTCATGTTTTTCAGCGTTTTGCGAACATCTTGACCAATTTCAACCAGTGGGAATTTGGTGAGCTTGTCGGCAATTTGTGAAACCTGAGCCTGTAAGCCGCTGAGTTCTGTTGGCGTGGTCGGAACTTCCACAACACCATTTGGTCGAATGATCAGATTTGCTGGTTTGGCTTTCGGGAACTTATCAAAGGCAATATAGTTTTGGCCCGTTAGCAAATTCCCTGTACGCATCTGAGCACGCCAGCCTTGCTGGATAAATGATCTGAAAATATCACCATCTGGATCGAGCTCTTTACCGTTGGCTAGACGCGACGGATAAATCAGCGCCTCAACCCGCATACGAAGCTGCGTATAATTGGCGTTGAATTCAACATTAATCGATTTCACATTCCCAATTTCTAAGCCCATAAAGTCAATCGGTGCGCCTGCAGTTAGACCACGAATAGAATGATTAAAGTACATAATGATCTGTTTTGGTCGGCCGTCTGGTTCTTTAAGCGCTTCTGTGCGTGAATCTGCCAGAATAAAACGACTGTGATTGGCCGCAACCCCCGCATTGGATGATTCCGGATAACCAAAGGCAATCCCGCCCGCCACAATACTGGCCAATGACTGGGTGTCTAAATTAAAGCCTGATGCATTGAGCGTGACATCAACGCCGCTGGCTTGCCAAAAGCGCGCATCGGTGGTGACAAATTTATCGTAAGGTGAGCGAACAAAGGTTTGTAACTCGACGCTCTTGCCATCTTGTGAGAGTTTATATGCTGTAATCTGTCCGACATTGATGCGTCGATAATAAATCGGTGAGCCAATATCCAGCGAACCCAAATCACGTGCTTTAAGAAAATAGACTTTGCCGGGTACATCCGATGCCACCACAGGCGGCACTTCAAGCCCGGTAAATTCCTCTTGCTTCTCTTTAGATTTGCCGCCATCGACCTCGATATATGCACCCGACAATAAGGTATCAATGCCAGATACGCCACTGGTTCCAATTCGTGGACGCACCACCCAGAAACGCGAATCTTTTGAGGCAAACTGGCTGGCGTCTTTGCGTAGCTCGATTTTGGCAATGACATGAGAGCCGTCGTCAGCTAAATCAATTTGACGCACTAGTCCGATATCGACCTGTTTATAACGCACAGTGGTTTTGCCTGCCACCAAGCCTTCAGCCGTACGGAACGACACATCGATTGTGGGCCCGGTGTTTAAAATAGCCTTAACCGCCAGCGAGAGCGCAATCAATAACGCCACAAGCGGAATGAGCCAGATCAGTGCCGGCCGCCACTTGCCTTTTCTCTTTTGTGGTTCAGGCAAGCCACGCGAAGTATGATTCGGATCTGGAACGGGATGTTCACTGTTTGGAGTATGCTCAGACATGCTTATCGTTCTTTTTAAAGGTCATTAAAGGGAAAATGTAATTCAATGGTGCTGCTCCATCATCGTGGTCGCTGTGCCTTGAGCTGTCTGGGACTGCTGTTTGGACTGTCCGGAATAATAGTTATCCCAAATCATTCGGGGGTCGAAACTCAAGGATGCAAACATGGTCAGGACTACCACGGCGCCAAATGCAACAGCACCCGGCCCAGCCAAGATCGTGGCCAGTGATTGAATCTGAATCAGCGCGGTGAGTAAGGCCACCACAAAAACATCAATCATGGACCAACGGCCAATAAACTCAACAATCCGGTATAAAATCGAACAATGCTCAGGCGAAAAACGCCAGCGTAATGAAGATTGCATGCGTACTGCAATCAGCAGGAAAAATAGAATAAACAGTTTAAGCAGCGGAATAAAAATACTGGCCATAAAGATGACCGTCGCCACCAGATAATCACCACTTTTCCAGAAGTAAATCACCCCACTCATGATGGTGTCTTGCTGACTGCCCAATAATGAATTGGTAATGGTCATGGGCAATACGTTGGCGGGTATGTACAAAATACTTGCTGCCACAGCCAGTGCAAAGGTCCGGTTTAAACTACTGGGTTTTCGCGCATGCAATGCACTGTGGCATCGGACACACTTAGGTGTGCTCTCATCGGCGTGCGAGATGTCGACATGATTAAGTAGCCCGCAACAATGACAACGCACGAGCGAAAGTTCATGCGCTCGAGGTGGAGGCACATCGGAAACAGGACTGACCACATGCTGTTGCTGTGACTCATGTTGAGTACTCATGGCACCCTCCTGTCAATTTCATCCCACAGATCATTGATCTTAAATGATGCAATATAAACCAGTAACACACTCAGCAGTGCAAACGCCCAAAGTGCAATACCTGGAATGACCACCACCATTGCGATCAGCTTGACCAGTGTCACCAATACACCAATCAGGAATACCTCAATCATGCCCCATTCTCGAAAAAGAAACAGGGCTCTGAGCGCCACCAACAAATAAGAAGGACGCGTTTTAAATATACTCACCGAAGCCAGAACGTAAGTGAGTAACAATAAATCCAGCAAAGGAACAATAAAGGTCGTGATCAGAATGAGCACCCCCACAAATGCCCGATCAATATGAAACATCGCCATCGCGGCACCAATGAGCGTAGTCTGAGAGGAATTCCCCTGCAATTCGACCTTTACAATGGGAAAACTATTGGCAATCGCAAATACAATCAGCGCTGTGAGCACCAGCGCTAGCAAAGTGCTGAGCGACTTGCTTCGTCGATATAATTCGGCACCACAACAGTTGCAGTAAGCACGTTCACCCGCAGCCAACGTGACCTTGCGGTAAATAGCATCGCATTCTTCACACCCTGCCAATTCTGAAGGCGTAAAGGATTGTCCCTCTATAAAAATTGTCGGGCTTGATGGTAAGGCTGATGACTGCTCTGAAACATCTCGACTCATGGAGCACGTGACCCAGTATAAAATTAAAGGCGCTATGAAATAAAAGTTGTCGCTTTGATATGTAGATGACTGACGTCCTGTACAAACTTATATTTCTTTTTCTTGTCCATCTTAACCGATGATCAAAGACTTGGCACACCATTCGAACAAAAAACATAAACGATGTCGCATAACAGCTTAATTAATGTTTGGCTTTTATATTTCCCTCTATTTTTAAGGCACAAAAAAGCACATGCTTGAACTCTTCTCACATGTGCTTGTACTTATATACAGTGATGGCCTAGTTTGGTTTAAACAACACCTTGCCTTTGCGGCCACTTTGGGTTGAAAGTCGTGCCGCTTCATCGACCTGATCAAAGCTTAAAATCGCCTCGACCGGAAGTTGCAATTGTTTACTTGCCGCCAGTTGAATCAGTTCGCTCAGTAGCTCACGTTTGTGTGCTGGCTCCATGTTCTTGCTCACGACACTGGCCCAAAACCCTTTCACCACAGCCTGCTTAAAAATCAAATCACCCGAAGGTAGCTGCATTGGTTCGCCAGTCATGCTACCAAAGGACACCAAGGTGCTGTCATCGCCTAATAAGCTCAGCACTTCAGCACTGGCCTGTCCACCAATCGAATCGACACCTGCTACCAACGTATGCTCACCGAGCAGGGTTTTAACCTGTGCTTTCCAGTCATCTTGTTCGGTAGCAACCACATGCTCAATTCCGAGCGCCGTCATTTCATCGACCGCACTTTGACGACGCACCAGATTGATCACGCCAATACCACGAGATTTGGCAATCATGGCCACTGTTTTACCTACTGCGCCGTTGGCAGTGTTTTGAATCATCCATTGACCCGGCTGAATGTCAATAAAATCGAGTAACATCAGCGCGCTGATCGGCATGCCAATCAACTGTGCCGCGGTTTGATCATCAATTTCGTCTGGCAATGGCACCACACCTGCCGCTGGTGCAAGAAAGTACTCTGCCCATGTGTTATGTACAGAGGCCACCGACACACGTTGTCCAACTTGAAGATGCTCAACGCCCTCACCCAACTCATCAATCAATCCGACCGCCTCACTGCCTCCAATTGCAGGAAGTTCAGGCTTATAACCATAGCGCCCGCGTACTGTCCAGACATCGTGGTTATGAATTGGGGTGAGAATTGTTTTGATACGTACCTGTCCCGCTTTTGGCTCAGGCACAGGCGTCTCTCCCAGCTCCAGTACATCGACAGGTTCACCAAAGGTTTTATGAAGTACGCTTTGCATATAAATTTCCTAAGTTTAAACAAGAATTAAAGAAGGATGAAACGTGGCCGTATCGGCAGCGCACTTAGGCGCTACGCTGACTCAATAGTTTGAGCAAATGCTCTGCCACAGCTTCAGAACTGGCCGGATTTTGACCCGTCACCAATAAGCCTTCTTTTACGGTAAAGGACTGCCAATCTGCACCTTTTTCATAATGTGCGCCTTGGGCCTTAAATTCATCTTCAATCAAAAATGGTACAACATCAGTCAGTTGTACACCCTCTTCTTCACTGTTTGAAAAACCAGTTACATGCTTACCTTTTACAAACGAGCCGCCTTCTGGCGTTTTTACATTTTTAAGCACTGCCGGCGCATGGCATACCAAACCCAATGGTTTTTGATCTTGAGTGACCTGCTCGATCAAACGAATCGAATGCGGATCGTTGGTCAAATCCCATAGCGGGCCATGACCACCCGAGTAAAATACAGCATCGAAATCATCTGGATTGATTTGCGCCAGCGGAATAGTATTGGCAAGCTGTTGCTGTGCATCTGGATCTTCTTTAAAACGACGGGTTGAGTCGGTTTGAGCATCCGGATCGTCACTTTTTGGATCTAGCGGTGGCTGTCCACCTTGAGGAGATGCCAATACCAGCTCGGCACCTGCATCTTTAAATACATAATACGGCGAGGTAAATTCTTCTAGCCAAAAACCGGTTTTTTTGCCTGTAGAACCAAGCTGACTATGTGAGGTAAGAATGATTAAAATTTTCATTGATTATTTTTCCTGTTGGTTATGCTGACATCCCGTTAAAAGGGCTTTACTGGCATCAAGCGCCTGATAAAGAGGCGTCTTTTCTTTGTGCAGTTTGCTGAGCAATGCTGCACCCAAAAACATCTGATAAATGACCTGTGCAAGACTCTGTGCCGGTTGTACAGAAGCAATCGAGCCCTCTTTTTGCCCTTGCACAATCAAGTCCGCCATACGCGCGGTCAAACGCTTCACACCTTCATCCATAATCAGTCGCATGTCTTCAGATAAATCTGCAACTTCTGCGGCCATTTTTACAATCAGGCAAGATTCCGCCCAACTGTCTTGGGTAGAAGGATCTTCAATCCAGCATTGAAAATACGTGAGTAATTTGTCCCGTGCAGACTGCTCGCTGGCCCACAACTGATTTAAACGTATTTGATAATCGGATATGTAGTTCTTGAGTAAAGCACAACCAAAGACTTCCTTCGAATCGAAGTAATGGTAAAAAGAACCCTTTGGAACACCGCTAGTTTTTAAAATTTCTTGCAAACCCACGCCAACAAATCCTTTACGTAAGACCAAACTAAATCCGGTATCGAGGATATGTTGCCGTTTCGCTTCAGATTTTTGCGCTTGATGTGTTGTCATGACCTTCACAATAAAATAGACCAGTCGTCTATGATTATACGTCAGATTTCTTCTATGTAAAGCCAGATACTCAATGAGTCATTTAAAGTGTTGGTTCTAAAGCAAGTTTTTCTGCCAAAAATTGAATAAATACACTAAGCTTTGGCGGCAAATGTCGCGTGGGTGGATACAGTAACCATGCATCACCACTGTAATAGGTTTTAAAATACCAGTCTGGCAATACCTGAATCAGTCGACCGTCTTGCAAGGCGTGTCGTGCCACAAAATACGGCAAGCTGGCAATGCCAATATGCTTAAGTGCAGCATCTAAACGAATACCTGTATGATTGGCCGAGTAACGTCCGCTCACCTGTACCGTGATGGTTTTTGAGCCTTGCTGGAATTTCCATTTCGAATCGCTGGGCTGTTCACCCAAATAAATACATGAGTGTTGTTTTAAGTCTTGAGGTTGTTCGGGAGTGCCGTGCTCGGCTAAATATTGCGGCGTGGCGCAAAGCAGATGATTAATTTCAATCAAGCGCCGCCCCATTAACCCACCCGGCGGGTGATCGGTGATACGAATGGCTAGATCGACACCGTCATCGATAAAGTCAACATAACGATCTTCGAGCAGCATCTGGACATCAATTTTTGGATAACGCTGAAAAAACTCTGGCATATGCGGATGCAGCATAAAATGCCCCACCGCTTTCGGTACACTCATACGAACTGTACCTTGCGGCTCACTATGAAACTGCCCTGAACTTTCCATTACGGCCTGCGCAGCATTGACCATATCGAGACAATTGACATAAATCTGCTGGCCACTTTCACTTAAACGTAACTTGCGCGTTGTGCGCTGAAGCAAACGCGTGCCCAATACTTTTTCCAGACGAGAAATTGCACGGCTAATCGCAGACGGTGTAGTGCCCATCTGACGGGCTGTTTCAGAAAAACTCCCCGTTTCGACCACTTTCACAAAAATGGCCATTTCCTGCAAATAATGAATACTTTGATTTGTGCTCATGAAGCAAAAATAATTTGAATTTTTACTAGATTATCATCATCTACATGTTTTTTTACACTAAGACTTAACAAATTTTTGGGACCTTTCCGATGCTGACACACTATTGGCCTGAATTTTTAAGTTTAGCGATTGTTCACCTGCTGGCGGTGATTTTACCCGGCCCCGATTTTGCGATCAGCGTGCGTCAAAGTTTACGCTATGGCCACCTTATTGGCTGCCTGACCGCAATTGGTATTGGCATGGGAATTTCGGTGCATGTACTTTATACCTTGGTTGGGGTTGGATTTTTTATCCAAAAAAATGAGTGGCTCATGCTGCTGTTTAAATCTGCGGGTGCATTGTACCTGTGCTATCTGGGCTGGAAGCTGATTACCAGTAAATCTAGCGGCGTGATTGATCTGGAGCAGCCTGCATCTGCGCATACAAAAATGAGTAAATGGCAGGCCATCAGTACCGGATTTATGACCAATGCACTCAACCCCAAAGCCACCATTTTCTTTTTGGCTATTTTTACGACCTTAGTTAGCCCGAATACCCCCACCAATATCCAGATTTTTTATGGTGTCTGGATGTGTGTGGTGACAGCCTTATGGTTTATTTTGGTTAGCTTACTGTTTTCACGTGCCAGCATCCGTCAGGCATTTTTAAAACGTGAAACCGTAGTAGAACGCGGCATTGGTGTGGTGCTAATGGGTATGGCCATCAAACTGATCATGACCAGCGTATAGATTTAACCACGCGCTTAATCAGCATAACGATAAAACATTTAAAGAGAGACAACCCATCTCTCTTTTTTATTTCTTGGCGCATCACAAACCATTCGACCAACCATTTCACAGTCATCTGTTGCAGATTCATTCAAATTTTGGTTAAAGTTTTATCAAAATAAATACAAAAAGATGTTTTGATATGCGTAATTATGTCCACCGAAAAATTATTATTTTGATTGCCGCCTGTACGCTTAGCGTAGCAGCATGGTCTGAACCGAGCGTCAGTGATATTCGTAAAGAGGCCGAGGCTGGCAAAGCCACCGCCCAGTATCATTACGGTATGATGCATTTAAGTGGTGAACAAGGTGTTCAGCTTAATAATGCCGAAGCACTCAAGTGGCTCACTCGCGCCGATGACAATGGCAGCGTAGGCGCCAAGTACAGTCTTGGCATGTTGTATTTGGTCGGTCAGGGAGTGAAAAAAGATGAAGCACGCGCACTCGATTATTTTAAACGGGCAGCCAAGTTTGGCCATGCCAAAGCGCAATATGTAGTCGCTCATATGTATCGCGAAGGGCGAGGAACCCCACAAAATGCACAAGAAGCCTTTAACTGGATGAGTCAATCTGCACAGCAGCACTACCCGCCTGCACAATACAGCTTGGGGCAAATGTATTCTAACGGTAAAGGCGTCCAGAAAAATGATACACAAGCATTGCACTGGTACACACAAGCAGCCGAAAACGGTGAAAAAGATGCACAGTATAATTTAGGCATTATGTATTTAAATGCAGAAGGCACAGCAAAAAATCTGCCCCTTGCCAAAAAGTGGCTACAACGCGCTGCCGATGCAGGCGACCCAGATGCCAAACAGGTATTAAAAGGACTCAAATAAACATCCTGTAATACATGCTCGGAATGAGCATACCTTGCAATAAACGCAATGGAGTGATCAAAGTTTTATTTACGCTTAAGCCCAAATCACCATAATTGCGGCCACAAGCACCAGCCACAAACCCATATGGTCTGTTCTGGCGAGTTTTTCTTTAAAAAAGAAAGCTGAAATTAACAGACTAAATAAAATCTCGACCTGCCCTAACGTTTTAACAATGGCAACGGTTTGCATGCTCATGGCACTAAACCAGCCCAAAGACGCCAAAAAACTGCAAACGCTGACCTTAAAGGTTAGTCCAATTCGTTGCCACATATGATAAAGCGTTTGTCGGCTAAAGATTCCCAGATACAACAGCATGATGATGCATTGAAAACTGATCAGACTACATAGCACCCACGCAGCGCGATGTAAAAATGGCAGCATGTCAAGCTCTAAACTGGCTTCACGTACCAATAGTGATGTAATGGCAAAACACAGGCCACTTCCCAAACCAATCATGAGGGTTTTTAGCGACAATTCACTCTGCTGCCGACCTTTACTGAGTAGAAATACCGCAACCGCACCAATCGATACGCCCACCCAGCCCCATGCGGTTAGATGCTCTTGTAGAAACAATACCCCCACCAAAGCGGCCAAAATCGCTTCACTTTTGGCAAGCCCCACCCCAATGGCATAATTTTTTTGCTGAAACAATTTAACCATTAAGGCGGTGGCATAAATCTGGCTCACTCCAGCGATCACAATACACAGCCAAAATTTTGGAGAAAAGCTGACATGCGCAGTGATAGGCTGCTGATGATACAAAAAAGCAAGATAACTCAGTGCAAATACTGGCGAAAATAAAAATCGGGCCAAGGTGGTGCCATAGATATCGACACTGCCACTGAGCTGCTTTTGAAATGCATTACGCCACGCCTGCATAAATGCCGCCATCAACGTAAATAAAATCCAGACAATCGCCATAGACCCCATATGCAATTCAAAAAAACACTGTAATGTACTGGATTGTGGTCAAAGTTTCGAGCATAGTTTAAGCGTTTTAAGTCGAATTTTTAAATAACATTTGTTTTGCTGGAGTTGATCGCCCTCATAAAAAAACCTGCTTTAAGAAGCAGGTTTTTTTCGATGTTTTATAGCATGAGTAAAAAAGCTTACACTGCCTACTTAAAAACGGTCGACTGAATGCTGTACACCCAAGAAATCGAGCAAATCTTGCGCTACGCGTTCTTGTTGCGTCGCCAACACACCATGTGGCTCATCTACATACTCGATGAGTTTGGCATTCGGCAACGCTTTTTGCACCGCATGTGCGGTAATCCCAATCGGAACGGTTTTATCTGCTGTGCCATGAATCACCAGCACTGGCACGGTAAAAGCGGCCAGATCGGGTCTGAAATCTGTATAAGCAAAGGCTCTCACACAATCGACTGTGGCTTTTAAACTGGCTTGCATCGCCACTTGGGTATTCCATTTAATAAATTCATCACTGACCGCATGGCTTAGAAGGCCTACACCATAAAAATCTTTAAAGAAGTGATTAAAAAACTTTGGACGTTCATCTAAGATGCCTTCAATCATGCCTTGAAAGACTGAGCCGTCTACACCTTCAGGATGATTATCTGTTTTTAATAAAAACGGCACGACCGATGAAATTAAAGCCACCTGTTTAATATCTTTGGCTTGATGGCGACTCAAGTAACGTGCAATTTCGCCGCCTCCCATAGAGAACCCCACCAAAGTGACATTGGTGAGCTGTTTGTCTTCAATTACACCGCGTAAATCATCGGCAAAAGTATCGTAGTCATAACCCGACCATGTTTGCTCTGAACGACCAAAACCACGACGGTCATAACTCACCACACGAAAGCCAGCTTCGACCAGTTTAATCGCGATCCAGTCCCAACTGTCTGAAGACAACGGCCAACCATGAATCAGTACCACAGGCTCTCCTTGGCCCCAGTCTTTGACATATAATTTTGCTTTATTGGTTTTATTTGCAGTGTTTTCAGCGCTTATATTGTATTGATTTTCGTAAAGTGACATGTGATTTCCTTAAGTAAAGAGCATACATTGGTCTATCAATCTAAAGCTGAATGATCATTTTCGGTGAGGGTTTAATGTGTAGATTTTATACAGTACGTGAGTCTTTGTTCACGTTCGGTGAGTGCGGGAGAACAGTACCGATAATAGATTAAATTTTATACCGATATTACTTTTTAAAAAACGTCACCTTATCACTATGCTACTGATATCTTAAATTAAAATAAAATTACAAATAGAAAGAAAAATCAACGTTTTGTTGCGCGAGTGCATTATTTGTATAACAGCTTTGTACTATTGAAATATTTTGAGCAATGCTAAATTGGCAACATCATAAATAAGAACAGTACACTCATGAAAACTGAAATGACCATACAACTTCCTTCTATCATGGCAATGTGGACTTTTTTAAATGAAAACCTACATTTCAAGCTGTCTAAATATGAATTTGTTGAAGGCGGCATAAAAGTAATTGTGCAAACCAGTAAAAGTATTGCCTCGACCAAACCCAAACGTACTAAACGATTCTTTTAAGCCAAAGGCCTAATGGTGAAATAAAATTTTGTAGGCTTTGGCGTACAAAGTTTTAAGGATTTTGCGGATTGGCAGCCCAATGGTAAAGGTCTATTCTAAAGTCATACAGGAACAGGACGTTCCAAAACATAAAACAACAACAATAAGTTTAAGCATCAGGACGTGAGGTACGACAGGAGTTATACCTAGTAACGAAATACGAAAAAAGCCCGACTGGATGTCGGGCTTTTTTTTGCTTATTTGAATGATGGCTGAGTATTATCAATAAAAAATCCCGTCGGTTGACAGGGATTTTTCAAAATAGCGGATAGCTGTTTTGTATTATGCGGCTTAGGCAAGCTTACTGCTAAATTGCTTGCCAAGGCATTTGGTACACGGAGGTAGTCGATCTGTACCAATTTCTAAGTAAACGCGATGTCCGCATTGGACACAAAAATAGAAGCCTGTTCCAGGTTTTTCGCCAGCTGTAACCATTTTTGTTCTCCATATATTTTAGAAATGGTATATATACTATAGCGTGATACTTTTGATTATATATTGACCTTTCTGACAAACGGTCATGATTTAATAGCGAAGTGCAATTGTGTACGTTTTGACGTACATTATTTTAAGGATTTTGCGGATTGGCAGCCTGCTGCTCTAGGTCTATTCTAAAGTCATACAGGAACAGGACGTTCCGAAACATAAAACAACAACAATAAGTTTAAGCATCAGGACGTGAGGTACGACAGGAGTTATACCTAGTAACGAAATACGAAAAAAGCCCAACAGGATGTTGGGCTTTTTTACCATTCTGTTTATTAAATATCTGACAAATCTTCATAAATTGGATATTGAATCGATATATCCAATTCGGATTCAATAAATTCTTCACCAGAAGAAGGCAAACTATATAAAGTACTATTCAGCAAATTTATTCGTCCCCCATCTCCTATATGATACTGGGCTGAATAGCCATCACCAATTCCTCTAGATTTATGATAAATACTTAATATTCGAGTATTTGTATCAAAGTCAGCTAAACCAGCTACACATTCATCGTAATACTCACCTGTAATAACATCATCCACATCAAAGATAAATCGACGTAATTTCAAAATCTCCCATCTAGGTTGATTTTCAGATTCATCCAAATAAATGTATAAATAACCAGCTTGGTATGCATACAAACCTAAGCTGACTTCTAATAAATATTGATGATTTCCTAAATTATAAAATGTTAATCCAGATTCACTTTCAAGATTCGATGAAGAGTTTATAAAATGTTCATCATACTGTTCCCTCCATCCAATCACTTTTCTCCATAATTCTCTATCTTTTAAGCCTATGGCAGGACGAGGAAGAGTAATTGGATAAAATGGAGTATTCTCAGGTAATAAAATTAATGAATTAATTTCTAACTTTTTCAAATCATTTTCTATAAAATACTTAGCCCACTTAGAAGATCTCAATGCTGCTGCTTCATGATATTCATCATCTTTCTGGTTATTAGCATAATCACAAACACCTTTACAAACAATAGCATAGCAAAGATATGAAAAACCTTTTATAGCCTCAAAGAATGCAAATGATTCCATATCTAAAGCTAAGGTTTTTCTATCGTATTTTGATTGTAATATCTGAAAAATATCATCCTTTTCTATAACAGCAGATCCACATGCAAAGCTTGCTAAATAAACATCAAAATCATCTCTAAAAAATGCATTTAAATCTGCTTTATACTGTTTTTTTCTTTGTTTTATTAGTCCCATTATTGGAGGTAATAACTCATGCGATTGTATTTCAGGCAATAGTAATTCTTGTTTTCTTTTTCCTGTCTCGTAATCATAAACTTTTTCTGAAATTATTAAATCTCCTAACTTAACTTTGCTTTGATCTCCCGCACAAATACCTATCATAATCGCAATACTAGGGTTTATCATGTACATCATTCTAGTAACATGTGCCGCTGATGCTACTTTAGAATATTTAGGTGATACAGAAGCAAATATTTCAACTGCTTTAGACTCAATAATAACTTTCTTATGATAATAAAAGTCACCTGAAGAATTTCTATCTTCTTCCCAGTTTTCAAATTCATTTAGAAAAGGTTCTAATTCTTCTTCTAAAGCAGCAATTACTAAAACTTTCATTTTATTCTCAATAAATTATTAAATAAAAACCCCATCATTACGATAGGGCTATTTTGAATAATTTTCAATCAATTGTAGACTAAATATTAAGCCACTTGGCCTTCTAAAAAGTCTTGCGCAAAACGCTGTAATACACCACCCGCTTCATAAACAGACACTTCTTCTTCTGTATCTAAACGGCACGTTACAGGCACTTCCAGAATCTCTTCCTTACCATCCGCTGTAGCACGCTCAATCACTAAAGTTAAAGTCGAACGTGGTGCAATATTCCCAATCACGCTATATAGCTCAGTACCATCGAGATTTAAGGTTTTACGGTTCACACCTGCTTTAAACTCAAGCGGTAACACGCCCATACCTACAAGGTTAGTGCGGTGAATACGCTCGAAGCCTTCGGCTACAATCGCTTCTACACCGGCAAGGCGTACACCTTTTGCAGCCCAGTCACGGCTAGACCCCTGGCCATAATCTGCACCCGCAACAATGATTAAAGGTTGCTTACGGTTCATGTAGGTTTCAATGGCTTCCCACATCCGCATCACTTCGCCTTCCGGCTCGACACGCGCTTTTGAACCCTGCTTAATGGTACCGTCGGAGCGTACCACCATTTCATTAAACAATTTCGGGTTGGCAAAAGTGGCACGTTGTGCGGTTAAGTGGTCGCCACGGTGGGTTGCATAAGAGTTGAAGTCTTCTTCTGGTACGCCCATTTTATGCAAGTATTCACCTGCTGCCGAATCCATCATAATCGCATTTGAAGGCGATAAATGGTCGGTGGTGATGTTATCACCCAAGATTGCCAGCGGACGCATATTGGTCAAAGTGCGTGGTGCAGCCAGCGCGCCTTCCCAATATGGCGGACGGCGAATATAGGTACTTTGTGGGCGCCAGTTGTACAGTGGGCTTTCGGCTTGTTCAACCTCACCCAGATCAAACATAGGAATATACACTTTACGGAACTGTTCAGGCTTAACCGCCTCTTTAACCAGTGCATCTATTTCGGCATCGGATGGCCAGATGTCTTTAAGGTAAATGGCGTTGCCGTTTTGGTCGGTGCCGAGTGCATCTTTTTCGATGTCAAAACGAATGGTGCCGGCAATCGCATACGCCACCACGAGCGGTGGAGATGCCAAAAAGGCCTGCTTTGCATATGGATGAATACGCCCGTCGAAGTTACGGTTGCCCGAAAGTACAGCCGTTGCGTACAAATCGCGGTCGATAATTTCTTGCTGAATATTAGGATCAAGCGCGCCAGACATCCCGTTACACGTGGTACAGGCATAGGCCACAATACCAAAACCGAGTTGCTCTAAGTCTTTGAGTACGCCCGCTTCTTCTAGGTAAAGCGCTGCCGCTTTTGATCCCGGTGCAAAAGAAGATTTTACCCAAGGCTTACGAACTAAACCTAACTCGTTGGCCTTACGTGCGAGTAGCCCTGCGGCCACGGTATTACGTGGGTTTGAGGTATTGGTACAAGAGGTAATCGCCGCAATGATGACGGCGCCATCTGGCATCAAGCCTTCTGCTTCTTGTGCTTTGGCTATATCTAAATTGCCTGCAATGCCTTTTGCTGCCAAGTCGGAGGTTGAAACACGGGCATGCGGATTAGATGGGCCTGCAATGTTGCGTGTAACAGTGGATAAATCAAAACGAAGTACGCGCGGGTATTCGGCTTGAGTCATTTCAGATGCCCAAAGACCAATTTCTTTTGCATATTGCTCAACCAATGCCACTTGAGCATCTTCACGGCCTGTCAGGCGCAAATAGTCGATGGTGTTCTGGTCGATATAAAACATGGCTGCGGTGGCGCCATATTCTGGTGTCATGTTTGAAATGGTGGCACGGTCACCCACCGACATGCTGTCGGCTCCCTCGCCAAAAAACTCCAGATATGCCCCAACCACGCGTTCTTTTCGTAAAAATTCAGTTAAAGCCAGTACGATATCGGTCGCGGTAATGCCGGCCTGACGCTGCCCGACCAGCTCGACGCCAATGATATCGGGCAAACGCATCCAAGAAGCACGGCCCAGCATCACGTTCTCTGCTTCCAAGCCACCGACACCTATCGAAATAACACCCAATGCATCGGTATGTGGAGTATGTGAATCGGTGCCGACACAGGTATCTGGATAAGCTACACCATCACGTGCCTGAACCACTGGCGACATTTTTTCCAGATTGATCTGGTGCATGATGCCGTTTCCGGCAGGAATGACATCGACATTTTTAAATGCCGTTTTGGTCCATTCGATAAAATGAAAACGGTCTTCATTACGACGGTCTTCAATCGCGCGATTTTTCTCAAAGGCATCGGGATCGAATCCGCCATATTCGACCGCAAGCGAATGGTCGACAATCAGTTGCGTCGGCACCACTGGATTCACTTTAGACGGATCGCCACCTTTATCTGCAATAGCATCCCGCAGGCCCGCAAGATCAACCAGCGCGGTTTGACCTAAAATATCATGACAGACCACACGCGCCGGATACCAAGGAAAATCTAGATCCTGACGGCGTTCGATCAACTGCTTTAAATAATCGGTCAGATGCGCAGGATCTGTTTTACGAACCAACTGCTCGGCCAGCACTTTTGAGGTATAAGGCAATGTCTGGTAAGCACCTGGCTGAATATCTTCAACGGCTTGACGCACGTCGTAATAGTCCAGCGGAGTATCGCCAAGTGCAGCATTCGGCAACGGTTTACGATATGGATTTGACATTAGCCACGCTCCGCCAACGGTTTAAATTCGAGATTTTCTGGGCCGGTATAGTTTGCACTTGGACGAATAATCTTGCCGTCTTGACGCTGCTCGATCACGTGCGCCGACCACCCTGCGGTACGTGCAATCACGAATAATGGTGTAAACATGGCTGTTGGCACACCCATCAGGTGGTAACTTACCGCGCTAAACCAGTCGAGATTTGGAAACATGTTTTTTACTTCTTTCATCACGGCTTCCAAACGCTCCGCGATCAAATACATCTTGGTGTTTTGCTGGGACTGCGCCAAATCGTAGGCCACTTTTTTAATCACTTCATTACGCGGGTCAGACACGGTATAAACCGGATGACCAAATCCGATCACCACTTCTTTCTTCTCTACACGGCTTCGAATGTCTGCCTCAGCTTCGTCTGCATTGTCATAACGTTGCTGAATCACAAAGGCCACTTCATTGGCACCGCCGTGTTTAGGGCCACGTAGTGCGCCAATTCCACCGGTAATGGCCGAGTACATATCTGAACCTGTACCGGCGACTACGCGTGAGGTAAAGGTAGATGCATTAAACTCGTGCTCTGCATACAAAATGAGTGAGGTGTGCATGGCCTGAATCCATTCTTCAGATGGTTTTTCGCCATGCAACAAGTGTAGGAAATGCGCTGCGATTGAGTCGTCGTCGGTTTCGACCTCAATACGGCGCCCATTGTTACTAAAGTGATACCAGTACAACAGCATCGAACCGAGGCTGGCCATCAGTTTATCGGCAATGTCTTTTGCGCCGGCTTCGTTATGGTCTTCATGTTCTGGGGTTAAACAGCCCAATACCGACACGCCCGTACGCATCACATCCATGGGGTGAGCAGACGGCGGAAGCTGTTCAAGTGCGGTTTTGAGTGCTGCCGGTAAGCCCCGAAGTGCCTTTAATTTGGCTTTATACGCTTTAAGCTCAGCTTGATTTGGTAATTTGCCATGTACCAGCAGGTGTGCCACTTCTTCAAACTGGCTGCCTACGGCGAGATCTAAAATGTCATAGCCACGATAATGCAAGTCGTTACCGCTACGACCGACGGTACAGAGCGCGGTGTTGCCTGCCACTTGTCCGCTAAGTGCAACTGATTTTTTTGGTTTAAAGCCTGTTGTTGTTTCATTTGAGCTCATAAGATTGTCCTTTCCTATCGATCTGAATTTATTTATTAGGCACGATGGAGTCGTACCATTTTCACTTCTTATTTCGAGATTAACCACTTCGCCTTGTGCCTCATCAGAGCTTTAATCGCTTTAAAAGCAGTGCAAGGCCGTCCAATGTAGCTGCATCCATACCGCCCTCACGATAGCCAAGACCATCATTTCCACTTCTTTTCAAAGAGGGCTTATTTATTTCTTTTTCGCAAATGCGTTGTCTAAATAGTCTTCAAATGCATAGTAGTTAATGCGTTCATACAGCTCTTTACGCGTTTGCATGATGTCGACCACATTCTTTTGTGTGCCTTCTTTACGCAAGGTTTCATAAACCGTTTCGGCTGCCTTGTTCATGGCACGAAATGCAGAAAGCGGATACAACGCAAGGCTGACATCGGCTGAGGCCAATTCATCGGTGGTAAATAGTGGCGTAGAACCAAACTCGGTAATATTGGCCAAAATGGGTGCACCAGTCGCCTGTGCAAATTGCTTATACATTGCAAGCTCGGTAATCGCTTCTGGAAATAGCATGTCTGCACCGGCTTCGATATACGCGCCTGCACGATCAATCGCAGCCTGTAAACCATCGACAGCCAATGCATCGGTACGTGCCATAATCACAAAATTTTCATCGGTCCGTGCATCGACTGCCGCTTTAATCCGGTCGACCATTTCTTCTTGGCTCACAATCGCTTTATTTGGACGATGACCACAACGCTTGGCACCAACCTGATCTTCAATGTGCATGGCGGCAGCACCAAATTTAATCAGTGATTTGGTGGTACGGGCAATATTAAATGCTGAAGCGCCAAAGCCTGTATCGGCATCGACCAGCAAAGGCAAATCGCATACATCCGTAATACGGCGCACATCGATCAGTACATCATCTAAATTGCTAATACCTAAATCGGGTAAACCAAGCGAACCCGCCGCAACCCCACCACCCGACAAATAAATGGCTTTATAGCCTGCACGTTTGGCCAATAAGGCATGGTTGGCATTGATTGCACCCACCACCTGTAATGGGCGTTCACTGGCGACTGCATCTCTAAATTTTTGTCCTGCTGATACTGTAGACATGTGCTAGTCTCTCTCCCTGTCAATTAAATAAAATGTTGTTCGATATTGCGATACGATGCTGCGATATGCCGGCGCATCAGAAGTTCTGCCAGTTCAGCATCTCCTTCGGCAATCGCGTTTAAAATATGTAAATGTTCAGACAGTGCTCTGTGCGGACGATTCGGGGTTTTGGAATACTGCACCCGATACATTCGAATTAAATGATAGAGTTCATCGCAGAGCATTTTTTCCAAGGTTTTGTTGCCACAATTTTTAATAATGCAGTAATGAAAATCGTCTTGGCCTTCTTGTAAATAGTAGCCCTTACCTTCTTTGAAATCGGGATCTTGCGCGTGCAGATGCAATACGTCACGCAAATTTAAGATTTGCTGTTTGTCGATGCTTTGCGCGGCTAGTCGGCAAGCCAGACCTTCTAGGTTTTCACGAATCTGATAGAGCTCTCGCAATTGCTGATGTGACAGCGATACCACCCGCGCGCCTACGTGTGCGGTGCGCTCGACCAATTTTTGTCCTTCTAGCCGATGAATGGCTTCTCGCAACGGCCCGCGGCTGATGCCATAAACACGTGCCAATTCTGGCTCCGAAATTTTACTGCCCGCTGCGATTTCACCACTGACAATCGCCGATTGAATTTTTTTAAAAATCTGATCGGTCAGGGTTTCTTGTGTACTTGTGCGCGCGGCTGGCTCAAGAAGTTCGGTCATGATGATGTCAACAATTACGACGATGCTGTTGTTAAAATACGCACAGATATCGAAAATTGCAATCACATTGTCGACAATATAAAAAACTCACGCGTTTACTTTTTTAGCATTAAAACCATTAATTAATTGAAAATAATTAATTTATTTAAATAAACTGAATATCAACTTATCTTTTAGACTTAAGTCGAAGTTCGCAAAGTGTAAACAGTTTGGCGGATGTGATTACTTTTCTAAGCCTATACATGTAGAGGTGTATATGCCATGAGCTTAGTGGCATCTTAAAAAACAGCACCACCTAAAAGACTTCTTATAGGTGGTGCTGTACTTTTTTAACTTGTTTTGAAATAAATGCTGTCGTGTTTTTCGATAATTAATCCTCAATTGAGCGTGGCTTTGGGGCGCGCTTAAACACGTGTAGAGTCATTACTTCGCCAAATGTGCCTTGATTTTGTCTTTCACTGCTTCGGTCGAAATACCATAGCGGTCATGCAAGGTGGGTAGCGCGCCTGCATCTAAAAAGGCATCTGGCAGCCCAATCATATCAAAATGCGGATGCTGACCATGTTTAAGCAGCAAAGCACCTACCGCTTCTCCAAGCCCACCTACCAGCGAATGATTTTCTGCGGTTAGTACCGGGCGCCCGCCTTGAGCCACTTCCTGCAAAATGGTGTCTTCATCGAGTGGCTTGATGGTTGGTACGTGCAGCACTGCCACGTCTATCCCTTCTTGCGCCAAAGCTTCGGCGGCTTCAAGGGCACGCATGGTCAGTAAGCCTGTAGAGATGATTAACAAATCTTTGCCGGGCTTAATCACTTGCGCCTTGCCAAGTTTAAACTCGTAATTGTATTTATCGAGTACTAGAGGCACTTGACCACGCAATAAACGCATATAAACTGGCCCTTTATGCGCTGCAATCTGAGGAATGGCCTGCTCGATTTCCAGCGCATCGCATGGATCGATCACCATCAAGTTCGGCATTGCGCGAAAAATCGCGATATCGTCGGTAGCCTGATGGCTAGGCCCATAACCTGTGGTCAGGCCCGGTAGAGCCGCGACAATCTTGACGTTTAAATTATCTTCTGCAATCGCCATACAGATAAAGTCGTAAGCACGGCGCGATGCAAACACCGCATAGGTGGTTGCAAAAGGAACAAAGCCTTCACGTGCCATACCTGCGGCTGCACTCATTAAGAGTTGTTCAGCCATACCCATCTGAAAAAATTTATCCGGATTTTCTTTGGCAAAAATGTGCAGATCGGTGTATTTCGACAAATCGGCCGATAATCCGACAATATCGTCGCGCTCTTTTGCGAGTGCATTAAGGGCATGACCAAATGGCGCTGGCTTAGTAGGTTGTCCTTCCGCAGCAATTGAAGCAATCATGGCTGAGGTAGTAAGTTTTTTCTTTGGCGGATGTGTTAACTGGCTCATCAGAAATGCTCCTTATTGACCATAATGCGTCAAAATATTTAATGCTTGATCCCACTCGTGTTCATCGACACGAATAAAGTGAGTTTTTTCACGGCTTTCCAGAAACGATACGCCTTTGCCCATTTTGGTGTCACAAATAATTACTCGTGGGCGCTGTCCGGTATGCTGTTTGGCTTGATCAAACGCATTGAGCAAGGCAGGTACATCATTGCCATCAACACGCTGGGTAAACCAGCCAAAGGCTTCCCATCGATCTACAATCGGCTCGAATGCCAGAATTTCACTTGAATGGCCGTCAGCTTGCTGATTATTGACATCAACAATTGCAATTAGGTTGTCGAGTTTCCAGTGTGAAGCCGACATCACCGCTTCCCAAGTTGAGCCTTCGTTTAATTCACCATCGGAGAGCAGGTTATACACAAAAGCATCGGATTTTTTTTGCTTGAGTGCCAAGCAAGCCCCCACTGCAATGCCCAAACCGTGTCCGAGCGAGCCACCGGTAATTTCCATACCGGGCGTGTAAGAGGCCATGCCGGACATTGGTAAACGGCTGTCATCAGCTCCATAGCTTTCCAGCTCGTCGAGAGGCACAATTTTGGCCTCGATCAGCGCGGCATAAAGTGCAATTGCATAGTGACCAATCGAAAGATAAAAACGGTCACGACCTTCCCATTCCGGATTTTCAGGTTGATACTTCATGGCATGAAAATATGCCACAGCAAGTAAATCGGCTGCACCCAGTGCCTGCCCTACGTATCCTTGCCCTTGTACCTGCCCCATACGCAATGCGTGCTGGCGAATGTTATAGGCGCGTTGATGAAGTTCGGCAATTTGCCCAGCGCGATCGATATTTAACATTGTCATTTTCTTTCCTTTTTAACGATTGACCAGTTTTGCTGGAACACGAGACACCAAGGTCGCACCGAACAACAGAACCGCGGTTATAATGAACATGCCGATGGCATTGGATCCCGTATTAGTCGTTATCCAACCGATCAGATACGGTGAGCAAAATCCGGCAAGATTGGCAAAACTGTTGACTGCTGCAATACCAGCTGCGGCAGATACGCCACCTAAAAAGTTGGTAGGCAACATCCAGAACAATGATGATGCAGTCAGAACACCTGAAGCCGCGATACAGAGGAAAATCAATGAAACGGTCAGGTTAGAGACAAACAGAGTGGCCAGTGTCAAGGCTGCCGCACCTGCACACATCGGTATGATCAAATGCCAACGGCGTTCTCTAAAATGGTCACCACTGCGGCCCGCCATAAGCATTACAAAAATGGCACACATATACGGTAAGCTGGTGAGTAATCCGATATGCCAGTTATCGCTGATTCCGGAGTTACGAATGAGTGTGGGTAGCCAGAAGGTAATGGCGTACTGTCCCATCACCACACAGAAATAAATACCCGCCAATAACCATAATCGACGGTCACGAACAAAATCTTTGATGCTGCCGTGGCCTTCTTTGTGCTGGTTATCTTCGGCAATTTCTTTTTTAACCAGACTTTTTTCGTCGTCTGTTAACCAGTTGGCATCATTGACCGAGTCTTTAAGTATTGCTAAAACCAGAAGCCCAACCACAACCGTGGGAATGGCTTCAAGTACAAACATCCACTGCCAGCCGTGCCAACCACGCACATTGTTCATCTGGTCCATAATCAAGCCCGAGATCGGACCGCCAATCATGCCCGAGATCGGAATGGCGATAAACCAAAGTACGGTCATGCGGGCACGTCGGTACGATGGAAACCAGTACGTGAGATAAAGGAGTAATCCCGGTGCCAGTCCGGCTTCTGCTACGCCCAGTAGAAAGCGCAAGGTATAAAACTGCCATTCTGTTTGTACAAAGGCGAAACAACCCGACAAAATGCCCCACGTAATCATGATGCGGGCAATCCAGCGGCGTGCACCGACTTTATGTAAAACGATATTGCTGGGCACTTCACATAAAAAATAACCGAGAAAAAAGATTCCTGCACCTAAACCGTATACCGCTTCACTAAATTGCAAATCGTTCATCATTTGCAGTTTGGCAAAACCGACATTAACGCGATCGAGGTAAGCACAGAAATAACACAACATTAAAAATGGCATCAGCCGAAACGCAATTTTTCGATACGCAGATTTACGCACTGCATCCGATTCTTGAAAATAAACCGTATCCATTACTTGAGTCCCTGTATATGTGGCCACGCTATCCTCGTGTGGCCGTTACTCTATTTTAATTTTTGGTTTAAACCATTAGTGAATGAGCATCCCGCCATTGACATCTAATGTCACACCCGTGAGATAGGCCGACAAATCGCTGGCTAAAAATAGCGCAGCATTGGCCACATCTTGCGCTTTACCTAAACGGCCTAGTGGAATTCCGGCCAAAATATCATGGCGACGATCATCATTCATGAGTCCACCCGTGATATCGGTTTGGATGAGTCCGGGCGTAAGTGAATTAACGCGAATATTATCTGCACCAAACTCGCGCGCCATCGCTTTGGCCAACCCCAGCACGCCTGCTTTGGCTGCACTGTAATGTGGTCCGCCAAAAATACCGCCGCCACGCTGTGCCGATACCGATGACAGGCATACAATACTCCCGCCTCCACTGGCTTTCATGGATGGGATAACCGCTTGAGACATGATTAATGTGCCGCGTAAACTCACATCGAGCACGCGATCGTAATCATTACGTTGAATATCGAGTGTTTTGATGGGCTGAGTAATTCCGGCATTATTCACCAAAATATCGATTTTTCCAAAATGCTGAATTGCCGCATCGACTGCCGCTTTGGCCTGCTCTTCATTGGCCACGTTTGCCGCAAGCCCAAGATGACCTTCGCCCAGTGCCTGCGCAGCGTGCTGGCTTTGTTCAAGATCTAAATCGACCACCACCACTTTGGCGCCTTGCTGTGCAAAAATTTCTGCTGTTGCACGCCCAATACCTCGTGCAGATGCTGCACCAGTAATTAACGCCACTTTTCCTTGTAGTAACATGCTCAATCCTCTTCGTTTAACTTTATTTGTGTGCTTTTGCGCTAGATTCGCTCTTTTCAGTGCAGGCAGCAATACGATAGAATTCAGCAAGGCATGAAAAAAATTCATGCCTAAACATAATCAAAGCAGAATAAAACGCAAAAACCGGACAGAACTATGGATAGCCGTGAAAACAATTTTAATCAGATTCCGTCCATCAAAACCCTTCAGGCTTTTGAGCAAACAGCACGGCTAGGTAATGTGGCCAAAGCAGCAGACAATCTAAATTTAACGCCTTCGGCAGTGAGTCATCAGATTGCCAAACTAGAAGACATGATTGGACAAAGCCTGTTTATTCGCGGCGCACGCGGTGTCACGCTGACCCCGTCTGGAGAACGCTACTTTCACGAAGTGACCACCATTTTGCACAATCTGATGCTTGCCACAGAAAAAGCGGCAGATAAAAGCCCTAAAGACAGCCTGTATATTCACTCATCGCCGAGCTTTGGTTTGCTGTGGTTGTTGCCACGGCTTGAGGCGTTTAAAGAAAAATTTCCGATGCTACAGGTAAATCTGTCGTGCTCGTACGAAAACCTGCACTTTACCCGAGATAAAATTGATATCGATATTCGGCATGGTTTACCGAACTGGACGGGGGTCGAAATCAGAACCATTCGGAATGAACAGCTTGAGGTACTGGCCTCACCCAAACTTTTGACGAGAAGCCCGGTATACGAACCCAAAGATTTGCTTAAAAAGGAGCTAATTTTGTCGCGCTCGACACTGGTGACTTGGCCGCAGTGGTTTGCCCATCAGGGTTTGAGTATTCCTGAATTTCCTTATACCTTTAGTTTTGACCGCTCTTATATGTCGCTTGAAGCGGCGACACATGGCTTGGGATTCGTGCTGGAAAGTAACTTACTCACTCAAAATTATCTGGATTCGGGCAAATTAGTGCGTGTTTTTCCCGATTCACTCTCTATTCCAGTTTCGGCACATCATCTGGTTTATCCGCGCACGCACCAATTTATTCCCAAAATCGAGATGTTTTTAAACTGGATTCAGGACGAGTTATTTTCGCAGAATCACATTCAATCCGACACGGTGTAAATTTAAGGTTTCAATCGGTATAGTTTGAAATTTCAATCAGATTTAGATCTGGATCGCGTATGTAAACCGAGCGAATACTGCCTACAGCACCGGTACGATTCACAGGTCCTTCGCAAATCGGAACCTGCTCGGCATTTAAGTGCGCAATCACCTGTTCAAGCGGGGTTTGAGCTATAAAACATAAATCGGCTGAGCCTCTGGTCGGATGCTCAGCTTTAGGCTCAAACTCTTTTCCAGCCTGATGTAAATTGATCTTTTGCTGACCAAATTTAAGCGCTTTACGATTGTCTCCAAATACAATAACTTCAAAACCCATCACGCGCGCATAAAACTCACATGTGACTTCGATATCTTGCACGGTTAGAACCAAATGATCTAAATGTGAAATGTGCATGTTGCAACGATCTCCTGAATACTCTTAAAACCAGATATGTGAAAAGTCATGAAATATATTTTTGATCATAAGCGTACCACGGCGCAGTTGTGAATAGGTCAAATGAAGAATCTGTTGCTTGTTGCGTTTTTTAATCCTGCTATGATGCGGTATAACTGGCTGCCAAAATGGCAGTATTAGTCCAGTATTTGCATGGATCATGAGCGAAACGCTGCGTATGGAAATCAAACAAATCAAATATTTTTCAACCGTGGTTGAGGCAGGCAGTATTGGTAAAGCCGCTCAAAAGTTAGATGTCGGTGCTTCTGCCATTAGTCAGCAAATTACCAAGCTAGAACAAGAGCTCAGCATTCGTTTATTACAACGTAATGCATTTGGTGTGACCCCAACCCCCGCGGGTCTTGCTTTTTTAAAACACTCTCAATTAATTTTGCGTCAGATTAATTTTGCGATTGATGCAGCGCATTCAGCACGTCTGTCTGGTCATGTGAGTTTGGGTTTTCCGCCAACCATCAGCGCATTGATTGGCATCCCTTTAATGAAATTAATGTCTGAACGCTACCCGGATATTCGCCTAGAAATTGTCGAAACGCTGTCAGGTAATCTGATTCAGTCAATTAATTCACGCCAGCTTGATATTGCCATTATTTTTACTCATGAAATTGATAAGCAATGGGCCATTCAGCCCTTGGTTAAAGAACAAATGTATCTGATGGCACGAAAAGAAGTGCTGATCAAACATGGTTTGTCGGATTGTTTGCAAACGGGCATTATTCAGTCACAGCAAATTGGGGATATTCCACTGGTCCTCCCCCGACAGCGCCACAGTTTACGTAAACTGCTCGAACACAAAATTGGTCAACTCAATGTGGTGTATGAGATTGATGGCCTACACCTGCTCATGGATAGCCTGATTCATCTAGATCTGGCCAGTGTCCGGCCAGGAAGTGCTTGTTTACAGAAATACAAGCACCAGATCCAGCTCTTAAAAGTGATTGATCCTGAAATCGAGCGAATTAATTACCTGGTCAGTCTGGCAGAAGAAGAGCTTTCGCCAGCAGCACTGGCAGCCAAATCAGCCATTAAAGCCTGTGTAAAAGAATTAATTCGCGCACAAATCTGGCCGTGTTCCGAACTCATTTTATAAAGGGTCATTAATTTTTCTAAATACCCAATTACTTTTAGACTCTCACTCCTTTTCTGTTTTTCCTCGTACATTCCTGCCACATGATAAATGAATTGTTCTTTATCAAACTTTGATAAGTCGTTTGAACTGGAAACACGGTATCACCCTCTCTTACCAAAATATCTGCATGACGTTGTGTCACGATCAATACGACACCTTAAGACGGACCATGCGGTCATAAAAAAAGAGACACGTGATGGTTTCCATTTTTCAGACCAAGGAGGTCTTAATGGAACAGGTTGCTAAACGTAGTGCTACGTTTAAAAAAATTCTAAATGTCACCAGTGGCAATTTCTTAGAACAATATGATTTTTTTCTTTTTGGATTTTATGCAACCTATATTGCAGCCAAGTTTTTTCATTCAGAAAATGAATACGTCTCACTTATGATGACCTTTACCGTATTCGCGGCAGGTTTTTTAATGCGACCGTTGGGGGCGATTTTTCTAGGCGCCTATGTCGACCGCGTGGGGCGTCGTAAAGGTCTGATTATCACTTTAAGTTTAATGGCACTGGGTACTATTTTAATTACTTTTGTTCCAAGTTACGATGCGATCGGCATCATTGCACCCATCTTGGTGGTGATCGGACGATTATTGCAAGGCTTTTCTGCCGGTGTTGAATCCGGTGGTGTATCGATTTATCTGGCCGAAATTGCCACAGACAAAAACCGTGGTTTTATTACCAGTTGGCAATCGGGTAGCCAGCAAATTGCAGTAGTATTTGCAGCGTTACTGGGTTATTGGCTGAATTCGGTATTGAGCCATGCTCAGGTCAGTGACTGGGGCTGGCGTATTCCATTTTTAATTGGATGTTTGATCATTCCGCTTATTTTTGTGTTCCGTCGTACGCTGGAAGAAACAGAAGACTTTAAAGCACAAAAAACCCATCCAACGACCAAAGAAATTTTTAGCACGCTTGCAAGTAACTGGCGCATTGTACTGGCCGGTATGATGATGAGTGCCATGACCACGACCACGTTCTATTTCATTACGGTTTACACCACTGTCTATGCAAAACGTACTTTAGAAATGTCGATCACAGATAGCCTTTTAGCGACTGTATTTGTAGGGTTATCCAATTTCTTCTGGTTACCTATGGGTGGCTTGCTTTCCGACAAAATTGGCCGTCGTCCTGTGCTGGTCGGCATTACGACACTTGCAATTTTTACCAGTTATCCGGTTTTAAGCTGGTTGGTCAGTGACATTAGTTTTACCAACCTGATCATTGCACTTGCGTACTTCTCTTTCTTCTTTGGTCTGTATAACGGCACCATGGTTGCCACACTGGCAGAAGTAATGCCAAAACGCGTACGTACAGTTGGCTTTTCTTTGGCATTTAGTCTTGCCGCTGCGATTTTTGGTGGCATGACGCCGATGGCCTGCACCTTCTTGGTTGAGCACACTGGTAACCCAAGCACTCCGGCTTTTTGGCTCATGTTTGCTGCCGTATGTAGCCTGATCTCAAGCCTGTATTTATGCCGTGGTGCTAAAAAGAACAATCCTGACGCAGTTGTTGAACCGGCAAAACTGAGTGTCTAACACATCAGCATCATTTGAAAATTTTAATGAACAGCACGGCGTGCATATTGCAACCGTGCTGTGTTCTTGTGTCCTTCAAGTGAGTTACTATGAAAAAATCTCCGATTGTATTGAGTATGTGCTTAGCTGGTGCAGGTTTAGGCTCTACATTCACCCATGCAGACACGCTCGAAGTGATCAGCTCTGGCGGTTTTTATTCATCTATGGAAAAACTCATTCCATTATTTGAAAAACAAACTGGTCACACGGTTCATCTGTCTTCTGGTTCATCTATGGGTGCATCGCCCACTGCAATTCCAAACCGTCTTGATCGTGGTGAGCGTTTTGATGTGGTGATGCTGGCTGCTCCAGAACTCAGTAAGCTTGCAGAAAAAGGGTATGTCGATCCAGATTCACAACGTGCTCTGGTCAATTCAAGTATTGGCATGGCTGTTCCTAAAGGTGCGCCAAAGCCAGACATTAGCTCTGCGGCAAAATTTGAACAAGTTTTACTCAATGCCAAGCACATTGGCTATTCAGCAAGTGCGAGTGGTACACACCTTGAAAAAGATGTTTTTCCAAGCTTTCCACCGGTCGAATACAAATTAATTTCGAGTAAAGCAGAAAAAGTCGTCGGCGACCGCGTTGCAAAACGTATTGCTGAAGGACAGTTTGATATTGGCTTCCAGCAAATTAGTGAAATCAAACCGTTTACTGGCCAATATGGTCAAGTTGATTTGGTCGGCCCGATTCCTGCGCCTTACCAAAAAGTCACGGTATTTGCTGCTGGCATTGGTAAAAACTCTGAACATGCAAAAGCAGCAAAAGAACTGATTCAATTTGTAAAATCGCCTCAAGCGACACAAACGATTGAAGAACAGGGTCTTGAGCAGGTTAAACAATAAAAGCTCTAAAAGGCAGCATTTTGAGAGGATGTTGCCTTTATTCTTTCGGCGGTTTACGCAGCCTGATAGAACAAAATACAAAGCGATAAACCCGTGTAGAATAATGAACAAAGGACAATGTAGTATTTGCCGTGGAACTCAAACAATTAAAGTATTTTATTGCCGTGATCGAGTCTGGAAGTTTGGGTAAAGCTGCAAAAAATCTCGATATTGGCACTTCTGCATTAAGTCAGCAAATCTCAAAATTAGAAAGCGAGCTTGCTATTCGTCTTTTACAACGTACTACTTTGGGTACAGTCCCCACCCCTGCGGGTTTAGCATTTTTTCAACAAGTACAACTGGCGCTTAGGCACCTAGAGCATGCCGTAGATTCTGCGCATTCTTCACGCTTAAGTGGTCATGTGACCGTCGGTTTTTCACCAAGTGTAGCGGCTGTGATTGGCACACATTTTTTAAAACTCATGAGAAACCGTTACCCCGACATTAAAGTCCGTTTAATAGAAGGATTATCGGGTGACTTAAAAGCTTTAGTTAATGCAAGGCAGCTCGATGTGGCTATCATCTTTCGTGACGATGTTGATCCACAATGGGCTATTCAGCCTTTGGTCAAAGAGCAAATGTTTTTAATCTCGCCTAAAGAAGTGCTGAGTCAGTATCACCTTGAAAGTTGTATCGACAAGCAAACCATTACGCATACACAGCTTAAAAAACTTCCCCTGATTTTACCGAGCCAACGACATGGCCTGCGCTTGTTGCTCGAACACAAAATTCATCAACTTAAAGTGGCCTATGAGATTGATGGACTGCATTTGCTGATGGAAAGTATCAACCAACTCGAAATGGCGACTATTCAGCCTGCGGGTGCCGCATTAAACTTACGCCAAGATTTATGTTTACTACGCGTTGTAGAACCTGCCATTGAGCGTATTAACTATTTAATTAGTTTGTCTGAAGAAGAACTCTCGCCTGCCACTTTAGCCACTAAAGTGGTGATTCGTGCATGTGTAATCAACCTGATTCAAGAAAATCGCTGGCCTGGTGCGAAGCTTATAAACACTTAAGCCATTTGTATTTATTTTTACTAAACACCCATTCAAGCTGAGCCTCTCACTGCATATTGCCTTTTAAAGCTACATTAGCCTGAGCTAAAAAAGGAGAAATCTATGCATGATGTGATTGTCATTGGGGGTGGAAATGCCGCACTGTGTGCCGCGCTCACAGCAAAAGAGAGTGGTGCTTCTGTGATAGTTTTAGAGGCAGCGCCTAAAGAATGGCGTGGTGGTAATTCACAGCACACTCGTAACCTCCGTTGCATGCATGATGCTCCTCAAGATGTACTGGTCGATGCCTATCCCGAAGAAGAATATTGGCAAGACCTACTTAAAGTCACTGCTGGCAAAACCAATGAACACTTGGCCCGCCTAGTCATTCGTAGCACGGCAACATGTCGCGACTGGATGCGTAAACATGGTGTCAATTTTCAGCCGCCGCTATCAGGTGCTTTACATGTTGCGCGTACCAATGCCTTTTTTATGGGTGGTGGTAAAGCCCTCATCAACGCCTACTACCGAAGTGCGCAAGCACTTGATATTGAGATTTTATACAATACCAAAATTAAAGATCTCAAGTTAAATCAAGGACATTTTGAAGCTGCAATTGCAGAAGATGGCCGTGTGTTTCAAGCGAAAAGCTGTGTATTGGCCGCAGGTGGTTTTGAGTCAAATCTGGAATGGTTAAGGGCAGCATGGGGACAAAATGAAAACGGCGAATGGCCTGCCGATAATTTCATTATCCGTGGAACCCGCTTTAATCAAGGCAACTTACTCAAATTTATGATCGATCAAGGCGCCGATATGATTGGTGATCCATCGCAATCGCACTGTGTGGCTGTAGATGCACGCGCACCGTTATATGACGGTGGCATCTGCACTCGTATTGACTGCGTTTCACTGGGAATTGTGGTTAATAACAGGGCCAAACGTTTTTATGATGAAGGCGAAGACTTCTGGCCAAAACGTTATGCGATTTGGGGTCGCCTTGTGGCCAAACAGCCACAGCAAATCGCCTATTCCATTATTGATTCAAAAGCCATTGGTCGCTTTATGCCACCTGTATTTGCGGGGGTAAAAGCAAATAGCATTCAAGAGCTGGCCGAAAAAATCGGGCTAGATGCAAAAACCTTATGCCATACCGTAGACGAATTTAATAAAGCCTGCGTACAAGGCACCTTTAACCATACGGTTTTAGACGATTGTACCACTCAAAATATCGTTCCCAACAAGACCCATTGGGCCCTTCCGCTCGATCGCCCGCCCTTCTATGCCTATGCGCTTAAACCCGGCATTACCTTTACCTATTTAGGCTTAAAAGTCGAAGACGATGCTGCTGTGCGTTTTAACAATAAAGCCAGCCGCAACTTATTTGTGGCAGGTGAAATGATGGCAGGTAACGTACTTGGTCAGGGTTATACCGCAGGCGTTGGCATGTCGATCGGCACGACCTTCGGACGCATTGCCGGAAAAAATGCAGCCCGCTATGCACTTTCACAAGGAGTTGAACATGAATGCTAGTACTCAAGCCCTAATTCCAGTTGTTCAGCTCTCTGAGCATGAGCAGGAAGTTCAAAGAGCGCTACAGATTTGTAATGCTTGTCGTTACTGTGAGTCGTTTTGTGCCGTGTTTGCCACCATGACCAAGCGCCTTGAGTTTAATCAAGCCGATATTCATTATCTCGCAAACCTGTGCCATAACTGTGGTGCGTGTTTACACGCTTGCCAATATGCCCCGCCACACGAATTTGGGATAAACATTCCCAAAGCGATGGCGCAAGTACGTTTAGAAACTTACCAAGAGTTTGCGACCCCGCAGCCTTTAGGGCGACTTTATAAATCTGTGGGAATTCCTTTTGTTTCGGTATTAACACTTATTTTCTTTTTATGCATGCTCGCTATGGTGCTGTATAAAGGTATTAACCTGTTTGCAGGCTATCAAGGTAATTTCTATGCGATTTTCCCGCATAACTTTTTGGCTCTATTGTTTGGAGCGACCTTTACAGTTGCCATTGTTTTGCTCGGTATTGGAATTGGTAAATTTTGGCGACAAACATCTAAAGTCATTCACGGTAAAGTTGAGAAACCCGATCTGGTTCAAGCCTCTCAAAATGTGTTAACGCTTAAATATTTAGATGGTGGACATGGCAAAGGCTGTAATGAGCAAGATGACCGTTACACACTCATTCGTCGTGTGTTCCATCACCTGACGTTTTATGGCTTTATGCTTTGCTTTGCAGCCACAGGTGTAGCGACTTTATATCACTATTTCCTTAACCTCCATGCACCTTATCCTTACCTAAGCTTGCCTGTTATTTTGGGTACGCTGGGTGGAATCGGCTTAGTGGTTGGGCCATCTGGCCTGCTCTATTTAAATCTTAAACGCCATCCACTACATGGTGACCGCGAGCAAAAACCTGTAGATCGAGGCTTTATTTTCCTTTTAATTTTAGTCAGTGCTTCAGGCTTAGCTCTCATGGCATTTCGTAATTCTCCATACATGGCGCTTTTACTGATTTTCCACTTAGCCACGGTCATGACTTTCTTTATTACCATGCCTTTTGGAAAGTTCGCACATGGTTTTTACCGCAGCGCATCTTTACTCAAATTTGCCATTGAAACACGCCAGCATACCACCCAACAGGACACATCAGCTTAAGCTCAAAAGAATTAGGTGGAATATTATCTGAAATTTGATTCATGACCTGTTGTAGCAGTTGATGAGTGCTGAGGCACATCAAGCATTTCATCTAGTGCGTTTAAACATACCACAAACATCTGTTCGAGTCGCTCAATGTCGGCACGACTGGAAAAGCCGTGTAAACGGCGAAGTAAACTTCCTTCTGTAAATATCGCCACTATTTCCGATAAGGCCACAATCTGTGCTTCAGTGGCCTGCGGATATTTAAAGCGCAGCATTTGTAGACCAAATTCTGTCAAGCTGTCATCTGCTTCTTGTGCATACACAAAAAGTGGATGTTGCTGGTTTAATTTCATTAATTCATAAATCAGTCTCACTTCATCATTAGTTAAATCGCTCTGATAAATTGTACTGATTTCTTTGGCTTTTTTATGAATGTCATGATTGCCCAAATGAAATAGAATCAGACGTTTTTGCGTCACCTGCTGAATCACCTGCTTTAAAATTTCATTTTTGTCTTGGAAACAGCGATAGATTTGACCATGACCCAAACTGGTGGCTTTGGCAATTTCCGCAATTGAAACGCCATCTATTCCTTTTTGCGCAATCAATGCCAGTGTTTTATCGATAATAAGGTGACGCCGCTCTAATGTCTTTAATGATTTCGACGCGATCTTGTTGGCCATAGTGGATTTATCGTTAAATGAGAATTTTCATTATTATTTTATAAATTAATTGTATAAAAAGTATGGAGAAAAGCCAATTTGGCTTAATTAAACTTATGTTGACGCTTTTTTTTGGTCTTCATCTGATGATTGATTCACGATGAAGATATTTTGTTTTTTTGATTCAGTCAAAACGAAATTTCAAAATTCACAACGGCAATCTAAAATGTGCGATGAAACTCCAGATTTACATTTTAGAAAGACTATGCTGCATCAGCATCAACGCTTAAAATAAAAAAGCCCTGATTTTTTCAGGGCTTTTTTGTATTTGGCGGAAGCGGTGAGATTCGAACTCACGGAGGACTCACACCCTCGTCGGTTTTCAAGACCGGTGCATTAAACCGCTCTGCCACGCTTCCAATGGCGGCTATCATATAAATAAAAACATCACTTGGCAAATTATTTTTAATAAAAATCAGTTAAATGTTCAAAATAAGCACAATATGGGCTTTTTTTCTCATGTTGAGTATTTAGTAGAATCATTTACGAGCAAAATCGGGCACTTTTCGCACATAAAGCACAAAAAAACAGCTTTTTTTAATACCTTCATTAATTTTTTGCTCAGATGAAATTATAAATGCACACCCATGTGAAAAAAGTACTGCATCTAGAGCGCAGAGTATAGTAGCTTTACACAGCAGTCTGACATGTATTTGGAGCAATCTCTTGAACCGCAAATTACTCACCTCAGAGGGTTATCAACGCTTACAAAATGAGCTTAACGATTTGGTGCGTAAAGAACGTCCTGAAATTACCAAAATTGTGTCTTGGGCAGCCAGTTTAGGCGATCGGTCAGAGAACGCCGATTATATTTACAACAAGAAAAAATTACGTGAGATTGACCGCAGAATCCGATATTTAACCAAACTTTTTGAAGTGGCACATAAAGTAGAGTACAGCCCTGAGCAAGACGGCAAAGCGTATTTTGGTGCTTGGGTAGCGCTTGAAAATGACGAAGGTGAAACCATTGAATTTCGGATTGTGGGGGATGAAGAAATTTATGGCCGTAAAGATTATATCTCGTTGCAGTCTCCCATGGCCAAAGCATGCTTGGGTAAATCCATCAATGATGAGGTGACTGTACAAACCCCATTGGGTCGGAAGATATGGTACATCAATTCGATTCGCTATCAATCAGGCTAATCGATACGGTACAAATGATTGATCATTAGAGCAGATACCCTACAGCTAATGCGTATCTGAATATTGCAAATGTAAGTCGAAAAACATGAATTTTGCACATAAAACAAACAGGATATTTTTGCTTTCGTGTCTTTGTTTACAGGCCTTACAAGCGCTGAAATAACCACCAAATTAAGTAAAATTATAATATTCATAACAGTTACCAATTTACAATTTGGTTACATACTGTTGCAGAGCTTCCTCTTTTAGACCACAACTTCAGTGTATAAATTTTCTTCCCTTAGTAAATCATAGGCTTATATATCGTAAAGACTATTTTTTGACCTAAAAATTTGACAAGAGGTTTTTAGGCAATTATTATTCGCCCTACTTTTTATTTGGTTGTTTTTTAAACTTTGTAGTTTTTCTACATAGTTATTGTTAATCCCATGTCATCACGAATGACGTCATGAATGCCCATCCTCTTTGGATTTACCAACTTGAAAAAAGTTTTGTGTATTCGTTTTGCCAAAATTTTTTAGGGCGTAAATTATCTGTAGCGGAGACAACATGCACAGTAGTTCAACTTCTGGGTCGAGGCTTGGCCTAGACACTTTATTTTCTTCTCTCCCCTTGAAAGCGCTTGCATTAAGTACAATGGTGTTTCCGTTTCACAGTATTAGTGCCAGCAAAGCCCACCAGTATAATACGGTGGTTAATAGTAATACCCTCACTGTGGTTGCGGTCGAATCGCCTACTACAGTGTTCAAAGACGGTGAGTTTATTCATGGCTTTGGTTACGATCTGGTAAGAAATTATGCACAGAGCCTTAACGTTAAGCTCAAGTTTAAAACCGTCAAAGATGATGCGACTGCGTTAAAATGGATCAACGAAGGCCGGGCCAATCTGGCCATGACCACCGCAGATTTACACAGCATTGAAACCAAGCAACTGATTTCTTTTTCGGCCAGCTGTGGTGCAGACAGTACACTGACGCAAAATGGACTCAATGCATCGCTCAACTGGGTGTTTAAATATGCCGATGATCCACTTACACAGACTGCGAGCAGTTATGTGTGTCAAAGTAAGCAAAATGGCACCATGCAGCAATTGGCGTCATTTTATAACCGCAATGTGGTGCAGCCTGAATCGTGGGAAATTATTCAGCGCGATTTGAGTAACCGACTTCCGGTATATAAGGCAAGCTTTAAACGTAGCGCTGAGCAATACAATCTGGATTGGCATTTATTGGCAGCCATAGGCTATCAAGAGTCTTATTTAAAACCCAACTCAGTCTCTCCCACTGGTGTCCGCGGTTTAATGATGCTGACCAATAATACAGCGCAGGCGATGGGCGTCAGTAATCGCAACGACCCCACCCAAAGCATTCAGGGCGGCGCAAAGTATTATGATCAAATGCTCAAGCAGTATGAAATGATTCCGTATCCAGATCGTAACTGGTACGCTCTGGTAGCGTACAACATGGGGCCAGGTGCAGTCGCTCAAATTCAAAAGCGCATTCAGGCACAGGGCAAAAACCCAAACCAGTGGCTTAACCTGTACAACTACCTAAATCGTAATCAGGCCAGCAATGGCCGCTACAGACAAGCCTTGCAATATGTTACGCGGATTCGTGCCTATTTGGAGCACATCAAGACTTCACCACGCTGGGTTGATGTTTAAGCCGAATTGATCATACAGATATAAAAAAAGCTTACTGCATCTGCGTAAGCTTTCTTTATACAAGGCTGGCGTAAATTAAGCAGTATGCTCAAGTACGCGTTTGAACAGATCTTTTTGCTCTTGGCTAGGCTTTGCAGTTTGTAAAGCCATCAACTGAGACATATCGCCCTGCACTTTGATTTTGCCTGTCATGAAGGCTTGCATTGCAGCCGCCATATCAAACTCTAAAAACACCTTACGAAGCGTCTCAGCATCCATATTTAAAGTGGTTTTGGCATTCGGAGAAAGACCTTTATGAATTTTTCCGTTTTCCAAGGATACTTCGGTGGTGTTGTCTGCATTTGCAACAACAAGATTAATGGCTAAATTTGCAAGTGCTGGTGGTAAATTTAGATCACCTGCGTCTGCACTTAGTTTTTCAACAGTTGTAAACCAATCATCAGTTAAAAATGCAGGCATGATTATTCCTCAAGTCAATTTATTCAATTATGTGTGCTGTTTTTCCAGACAGCATCATGGTTGAAGCGTTACAGCTTTTGCCTTGTTATAGCATGATCTCTAAAAAGTCCGTTAACCTTTTTTGTATGAGTCCCTTAATTTTTAGAAGAATCACAATTTTTAATCAAAAAAAAGCGCTAACTTTTTAAGAGGTTAGCGCTTGACTTGTTAGTCAGCAGCAAAGCTAAGATTGACCACATCCAGTCGTTTTTTTAATTCTTCAGGTTCTTTAAAGTCGAGTTCGCGCTGTGAGTCCAAGGCTTCAAAATCAAACAGCTCACGATCTGCCAATTGCGATGGCGAGACATTTTGTAATGCGCCAAAAATACTGTGCAAGCGTTTTGGATACTGTTTGTCCCACTCACGTAGCATCTCGTTGAGCATGGCACGTTGTAGGTTTTCTTGCGAACCACACAAGTTACACGGAATAATCGGAAACTTACGCATTTCAGCATATTTGATAATGTCTTTTTCTTCCACGTAAGCCAGCGGACGAATCAAAATATTCTTCTTGTCCGATGAAAGCAGCTTCGGTGGCATCGCCTTTAGACTTCCCCCATGGAATAAGTTCAAGAAAAAGGTCGCGATAATATCATCGCGATGATGGCCTAAAGCCACTTTGGTCGCCCCAATTTCTTGCGCAAAGCCATACAGCGAACCACGGCGCAAACGTGAACACACCGCGCAGTAGGTTTTACCTTCTGGCGTAAGGCGTTTGGTAATGGTGTAGGTGTCTTTTTCAAGAATGTAATACGGAATATTGTTCTCTTCCATATAGCGTGGCAACACGTCTTCTGGAAAGCCCGGCTGTTTCTGATCGAGATTGACCGCGACAATATCAAAGTTGATGGGTGCAATGCGCTTAAATTGCAGCAAGATATCCAGCAAGGTATAGCTGTCCTTACCGCCAGAAACGCAGACCATCACTTTATCGCCGTCTTCGATCATTTTGAAATCACGAATCGCGTGACCCACTTGTCGACGGAGCTTTTTCAGTAAGCGATAATAGGCGGAGCTTGTAGGAAGCTCTGGCTTAAAATTAAATCCTGCTTCGGACTCAACTGGCGAGTACATAGACACACGTGACCCATAAAAAAAATACTGGGCAATTTTATATGATTCGCGCGTGAATCGCATCTATAGATTTTGAATTCTTTAAATTGTCATGATTTTGTATCATGCTTTTTTATTGTCCTGAAAAAAGTAGTTCTTTGAGCATTTTTTGCACAGAACGCTTATATTTTGGACTTTTCCACAGTTTTCCACAAAACCTGTGGATAAAATTGTGGATTTCTGGAGGCTTGACAAAGTGACTAGACGAAAAAATAAGGGTTTTGTTTAAATTGATCATTTTTTAACCAATTATTTTAATTATTTAAAATCAAATGCTTATTAAAGTCAACCCAACTATTTCAAAAAAAAATTTAATTTTTTTTTGATTAACATCCAAACAATAAAGCTTGATTTTTTCTGTCAAACAGTTGTGAAAAATTTTAGCTGTATATCTCGTGTTTACGTTTTTTTTTGCTACACTGGCTTACAAGATGTCACTACTTTTAGCGAATCACCTAAAGCGAATAACATAAAATGAAAAAACGCATGGATTCTTGTTTAACATTTATTTGCTCTTTCTTACTGAGTTATGGCTGCATAAATACCGCCATCGCGGGACAGATGTTTATCTATAAAG
Source organism: Acinetobacter soli (assembly GCF_000760595.1). Lineage (GTDB taxonomy): Bacteria > Pseudomonadota > Gammaproteobacteria > Pseudomonadales > Moraxellaceae > Acinetobacter > Acinetobacter soli. The sequence continues at coordinate 462,306 of NZ_BBNM01000001.1, forward strand.
ATAAATCCGGCGCAACCTTGCTTACCAACCGTAAAAGTTCAGACCCTGCCTTAACCAAAGTCAAAGTTACTTATTACCCAGACAGTAATATTCATACCTACCGCAACTGGGGTGCCTCAGAAGCATCGGTTTTACCGAGCTACAGTAAAAACGTCAATGCTTTCGATCATATTATCCGTCAGGCAGCGCAGCGCCACGGTGTGTCAGAAGGCCTAATCAAAGCGGTCATGCATACCGAATCGGGTTTTAATATTCGTGCCCGTTCGCCCGTGGGTGCGCAAGGACTGATGCAACTCATGCCAGCTACAGCAAAACGTTTTAATGTGTCAAATGTATTTGATCCCGAACAGAATATTTTTGGTGGTGCACAGTATTTAAGCTGGCTCATGAAACGCTTTAATGGCAATATGCAGCTGGTTTTAGCAGCCTACAATGCAGGAGAAGGCAATGTCGATAAGTATGGCGGCATTCCACCGTTTCGTGAAACCCAAGATTATGTAAAGCGTGTGACCAGCCGTTACCAAAATCTGTATGTTTCCTCACAAAGCTCAAGCACGGATAATCCGTTATCATCACAAATTATTGCCCAATCGGCAAACTACACGCATCCCGATGCAAACACTGCCCCGAAATATACGCAGCAACGCCAGATTATTGCTCTTGAAAATGGTAGTTTTACCGATGCACCAAACACTTATGTGACCCGTAATGCAACGGCTTCAGCCCGAATTCAGATTTCAAATTAAGCACGTCGCCCACCCCTTACAGGATTTAACTTAAAAAAAGCTTAAATCATGTAATTGGTCTTGAATTTTCTTGGGATTCCCCTCATATTGAGAGCAATGATTTATGATGAATGAATCATAATAGGTTTTATTTATAAGAGGATTTTCTCAATGATGCGGATTGGTTTGTTTTTGCTAACCAACCTCGCGGTACTGGTTGTGGCTGGCATTATCTTGTCACTCTTCGGTGTCGGTAGTTACCATGGCGCGGGTGGCTTAAATCTAGGCAACCTTTTGGTCATCTGTTTTGTGTTTGGTATGGTGGGCTCTTTAGTCTCCCTTTTTATGTCGAAATGGATGGCTAAAAAAACCACTGGTACAGAACTGATCGATCCGAATGCGCCTCGTAATCAGGCTGAAGCATGGTTATTGCAAACTGTTGCAGATCTCTCTCAACGTGCGGGCATTAAGATGCCTGAAGTTGGTATTTTCCCGTCGTATCAATCGAATGCATTTGCAACCGGCTGGAACAAAAATGATGCATTGGTTGCCGTTTCTTCAGGATTGCTCGAACGCATGAACAAAGACGAGCTACGTGCGGTACTGGCGCACGAGATCGGTCACGTTGCAAACGGCGATATGGTGACACTGGCCTTGATTCAAGGGGTGGTCAACGCCTTTGTCATGTTCTTCGCGCGTGTGGTCGGTGATTTTATCGATCGTAATGTCTTTGGTCGTCAAGATGGTGAAGCACCGGGCATCGGTTTCTTCGTTATTACCATCGTACTCGATATTGTATTCGGTATTTTGGCCTCAGCGATTGTAATGTGGTTCTCCCGTCAGCGCGAGTATCGTGCCGACGAAGCAGGTGCACGACTTGCTGGCAAACAAGCCATGATTTCGGCATTGCTTCGCCTACAGGCGGAATCTGAATTGCCAGATCAGATGCCAAAAGAAATGAAAGCTTTTGCAATTACGGAAGGTAAGGAACAAGGGTTTAGCCTTGCAGCACTGTTCCAAACTCACCCAAGTATCGAACAGCGTGTCGCAGCACTTCATCAGTTAAACTGTCCGTAAGTGTAGCCATCAAAAAAGCCTCCAGTTGGAGGCTTTTTTCACTTTATATTCCTTGGTACCACTGCCATACATAACTTAAACCGAACCACATTGCCACCAGTAGCAGCACCAGAAATACCAAACCGATCAAATCTGGAATATGCAACCAAATCCAGCTCACCACCGGGTTACGCCAAAACACAGAATGCTGCTGTTTGCGTTCTAATTGCTCATGTAAATAAGGATGAACCACATGATCGTCACTATTAATCGCATACTCATCACGAATGTGCTGATGCACGACTTCTAGCGCTTTGCGGCTTGGTCGGATAAATATATCAAACACCGTTCCGGCCACTGGAATAAACCCGAGTATGGCATCCATGGCGGCCAGTTTGAGTACTGGCGTAAGTTTGTGTTGTGGCACCCCAATCTGCCGGGCTTTATGAATGGCATACAGCGTGAGTGCAAAGCCAGCGACATCGCCTGCAACCGGAATGGTACTCAGCGCAGCATCGGCGCCCACCCCCTGCTTGGTAAAGGGAATACGCACTACACTGTCCATGATATTGGCAAACTTTGCCAAATCTCGCTCTAAGCGAATGACCTCTTGTTGGGATATTTTTTTTGGATTGGACATGGTGATTTCACTTCTTAAAACGAAATTAAGTATTTAAATTTGAGGCAGCAATTGCGCCGCAATACATAAATAAATCACGACCCCTGTTGCATCACAAATCGAAGTGACCAAAGGCGCAGAGGCACTGGCCGGATCAAGATTCAAACGATTTAAAATAAACGGTAAACTCATACCAATTACACTGCCAATCAGCACAATCCCAATCATACTTAAGATCAATACCAAAGCCACCATGGCATCGCCACGAATATAGCCCAGCACTGCAACGGCCATCGCCATCGTAACACCAAGTGCCAGAGCCACCAGACATTCACGCCCCAAAAGCAGCAGCCAGTCTTTTAAGACCACATCACCTGTCGCCAATGCACGCACCATGAGCGTAGCCGACTGAGAACCTGCATTTCCGCCACTTCCCACCAGTAAAGGCAAAAAAAACACCAGTACAATATTCGATTCAATAATTGATTCGAAATGTGCAATTCCCAATCCTGATAGCAAACTGCCAAAAACCAGAATGACCAGCCAAAAAACACGTTTCTTATAAAGCTGAAACAGCGGCGTTTGTTTCAAATTAAGTGTAGGCGCAGATGCCTCCACCCCTGCACTTTTCAAGAAATCTTCATTGGCCTCTTCACTGGCGACATCCATGGCATCATCATAGGTCACTATTCCAACCAGCCGATGCTGTCGATCGATGATTGGTAACGCCAGTAAATCGTATCTGGCAATTTTCTTGGCCACATCGTCCTGATCATCATCAACATAAGCATAGACAATATCTGTAGCCATTAAAGCACCGACATTGGCATCTACAGGTGCCAGTATCAACTGATGTAATGAAATCTCACCTAATAACTGTTGCTGCTCATCAATGATGTACGACTCATAAATCGTTTCGGCATCTGGGGCTTCTTGACGTAAAAAATCAATCGCTTCAGCTATACTCATTTCGGCGCGCAAGGTGGCATATTCCGAGGTCATAATCGCCCCTGCCGTACCTTCTTGATACTCTGCCAGCCGGCGCAGATCTTCACGCTTGGCTTGTGCCAGCGCAGGCAACAAGGCCACCTGCTCAGAGGGTGCCAAAGCCTTAAACACATCGGTGCGTTTGTCCGCCGGCATTTCTGTAACAATGGTCGCCAGATCGGCACGAGATAAAAGTTTTGCCAAACGCGCCTGATAATCAGCATGCATCGCAGCATAAACTTTGGCGCGCTTGGGCAACTGCATCAAAATCAAACTGGATGACTCAACTGGTAGTTGCTCAAGTGCCTCGGCCACATCAATCGATTGCAGCTCATGCAGTAGCATTTGAGCCGCACCAATATCCATATGTGCCAAGGCATCGGCCAAGGCTAAGATATTTGGAGCCGTTTTCATTGTTTCTCTCCAAGTACTATGTTTATTTTTATAGCAGGTGGTTTCAACCCCACCCAGATTGTTCTGTTAAAGCAAATATAAAATTTAAAATGCTAACCGCTTAAGATGCCCTAGATTTTGTGCGTCCCATTGAACGAACCAATACATACATAAACGGAATAAAGATCAGCACCAAAATGGTCCCAAACACCACACCTCCAAACACACTATACCCGATCGCCTGACGGCTTAGCGCACCCGCGCCAGAAGAAAACATCAACGGAATCACACCTGCACCAAATGCCAGCGAGGTCATCAAAATCGGTCTTAAGCGTAGTCCAGCAGATTTCAGTGCGGCATCAAGAATACGATGCCCTTGATTTTGCAAGTTAGAGGCGTACTCCACCATCAAGATCGCATTTTTACACGACAACCCAATGGTCGTGAGTAATGCGATTTGAAAGTAAATATCATTGGCAAAATTAAACCAAGAACTAAATAAAATGGTGCCGCCTATCCCAAGCGGAATAGCAGCCATGACGATACTCGGAATCGACCAGCTTTCATAAAGTGCTGCAAGACACAAAAAGATAAACACAACAGAAATGACATACAACCACACCGCTTGGTTACTCGACTCGCGCTCTTGATAGGCAATGCCACTCCACGCCAATCCCACTTCTGGCATTTTATCGACCAGTTGAGTCAAACTCTGCATGGCTTGTCCCGTACTTGCGCCGTTGCCTGCATCGGCTTCCATTTCAAGTGATGGATACCCCATAAAGCGTTCCAGCAATGGAGGAGCACCGGTCCATTCAACCTGACTAAATTGTGAAAACGGTGTCATTTGTCCTTGCGCATTTTTAACAAACCAGTAGCTTAAATCTTCGGGTTTCGAACGATATTGCATGTCACCTTGTAAATACACACGTTTGATTCGACCGCGATCAATAAAATCATTGATGTAACTGCCGCTCCACGCTGTGGAAATGGTCTGATTAATCTGTGCCACATCTAGCCCGAGTGCCATAGCCACTTTATGGTCAATCTTGATATTCAGTACGGCTTGATCGTCATTACTGCGTTTATCAATGTTGCGTAAATCCTGTGTGGCATCTTCTTGGTCTTGAAGTTGCTTAAAGGCATCCAACAGATGCTCACGGCCAAGTCCTTTTAAATCTTGCAGCCAAAATGAAATCTTGTCTGAATTACCCAATCCGCGAATCACAGATGGCATGAGTACAAAGATACGTGCTTGATTATCCTGACTAAAATACTGCATTGCACGCTCACGAATTTTCTGCGCGCTGTTTTCACTGCCCTTTCGCTCATCCCAGTGTTTTAAAGACACATAGGCCTGCCCCAAGTTTTGTCCTGTTCCCGAATTGTTTCGTCCTTGAATTACCATAATACCGTTCAGATTGGCTTTTTCATGTTGCATAAAATAGTCTGAAATCTGCTTGCCAATCGCTTCGGTTTTACTCAGCGGTGTCCCCTGAGGCAAAGTAAACTGAACGCTCAATGCTCCCTGATCTTCTTGCGGTAGAAAGCTGGTTGGCAAATTCCGATACACCCATACAAAGGTCGCGATCAGCGCCACAAAGATTACCAGCGTGATGGCTTTGGTTTGAATACTACGCTTGGTTAAACGCAAATACTGGTCTCTAAGTTGATCCAGCTTATAATTGAACCAATGTGCCCATTTAAACTCACGTTTATGGGGCTTTAATAAGACTGCACACAGTGCTGGAGTTAAAATCAGTGCCACCATCAATGACAGCGCCATCGCTGCGACCAGCGTAATCGAAAACTGCCGGTAAATAATGCCCGTTGCACCACTAAAAAACGACATTGGAATAAAGACGGCGGTCAGTACCAAGGTAATGCCCACCAGTGCACCACTGATTTCCTGCATAGACAGGATACTGGCTTCACGTGCATCGACCTGTTGCTCATGCATCAAGCGTTCCACGTTTTCGACCACCACAATTGCATCGTCGACCAACAAACCAATCGCCAAGACCATGGCAAATAGCGTTAAGGTATTAATGCTCATGCCCAGTACTGCCAGTACGGCAAAGGTCCCCAAGATCACAACGGGCACGGTAATGGTTGGAATGAGCGTGGCGCGCCAGTTTTGTAAAAATAGAAACATCACCAGTACCACCAGCACAATCGCCTCAAGTAACGTGCTCACCACTTGTTTGATGGATTCTTTTACAAATGGTGTGTCATCTCGTGGATACACAATAAAGTAACCATCTGGCAGATTTTTTTCGAGGCGTGCAATTTCCTGATACACCGCATCGGCGGTCTTCACCAGATTAGCACCCACTGCAAGTGATACCGACAAGCCCGCTGCCGGATAGCCATTGAGGCGGTTAAACACCTGATAGTTTTGCGCACCAATCTCGACACGTGCAATGTCTTTTAAATAGACAAAACTGCCATTATTGTTGGCTTTAACAATGATATTTTCAAACTGTTCTGGCGTTTTTAACAGCGAGCCAGATGTAACCTTGGCATTTAGGTATTGATCGTCGGGTGCAGGTAAATCACCAATAGCACCTGCCGCCACCTGAGTATTCTGATTTTCCAGTGCAGAACGTACTTCACCAACGGTCAATTGATAATGCTGTAATTTAATCGGATCGAGCCAGATGCGCATGGCATACTGAGAGCCGAACACATTAATTTCGCCCACGCCTTCAATGCGGCTTAAGTTCAGCTCGAAATTGTTGGTCAGATAATCTGCAATATCAATATTGCTTGATTTACCTGAGCGATCACCTAATCCCATCACCAAAAAAGAATCACTTAAGGACTTTCGAACAATCACGCCTTGACGCTGCACATCGTCTGGAAGTCGGTTTAGAGCTCCATTGATGGCATTTTGAACTTGGACTTGGGCCTGATCTGGGTTGGTTCCTTGCTGAAAGTACAAACTAATTTGGCTGTTACCATTGGCATCACTGCTCGAACTAAAATACAGCAGATGATCAATACCCTTGATTTGCTGCTCGAGCACTTGGGTCACACTGTCTTCAACAGCCTGTGCATCTGCACCGCTATAACTGGTCGAAACGACAATTCGAGGCGGCGCGATATCCGGATAACGCTCGACAGGTAGATTGAGAAGGGAAAATACGCCCACCGCCATCACAATAATTGCCAAAACTACAGCAAAAATAGGTCTATCAATAAAAAATCTGGATAGCATGATGGCGTGCGCTCAAAATTGAGTGAATGACCGCAAAGATCATTCAGATTTTTAGGTACTAGCTGATACGCTGATCATCAATGAGCAACTCATGAAATACAAGCAGAATTTACAGAATCGTGTAGTAATTTATAACTTTGGATAAATCATGAAGATTTGGTAACTATAAGGCTAGTTTGGATATTTGAAAATTTGGTTGTCTTAATTGTTTCTTAAGCCAATTCCCTTAACTTTAGAGCAAATTTAATTGCTTAAAACGTTATGACTCCCTATTCCCCATTTAAAGGTAAACAAGGCTTAAAACGTATTTTCAATGCAACAGGCTACTCGGTGGCAGGCTTTAAATCTGCATTTCGACTAGAAGCGGCATTTCGACAAATTATCTTGCTGAATATTGTGCTGGGAATCATCAATTTCAGTTTGCACTTAAGTGCGCTCGAACATGCAATTTTACTGATTGTGGGACTACTGGCCATTATTGTCGAACTCTTTAATTCGGCCATTGAAGCAGTGGTTGACCGGATTTCTTTAGAGCGCCATGAACTATCCAAAAATGCCAAGGACATGGGTAGTGCTGCACAGTGTGTTGCGCTCATCATGATTGCCGCGACATGGGCGATTATTTTATTTTGGACATAAAAAAACCATGCTTATCCAGGAATAAACATGGTGAAAACCAGAAACTACAGCCTTTGTTTCTGAGTTAAGAATAAGCATTGAAACTTAAAATTAAATTAATCCACGGCTAAAAATTGATTTTTTAAGCACATTCATCATCAAATTGTGGTTTTTTAGTTGATTCTCTATCTTAAAGCTAAAACATCATTATAAAAAAAGACCGTGAGCAGGCTCACGGTCTTTTTAGATATTCAATCCCGATTGTATTTAAAATCGGAATGCGGTCGATATTACATCATACCGCCCATACCACCCATGCCACCCATATCAGGCATTGCTGGTTTGTCTTCTGGAATATCTGTGATCATCGCTTCAGTAGTCAACATCAAGCCCGCAACAGATGCTGCATGCTCAAGCGCAGAACGCGTAACTTTAGCTGGATCAAGAATACCCATTTCAAGCATGTCGCCATATACACCCGTTGCTGCGTTATAGCCGAAGTTACCTTCACCTGCTTTGACTGCATTAACAACAACAGAAGGCTCATCACCTGCATTCGATACGATTTGGCGAAGTGGTGCTTCAATCGCACGACGTAAAATGTTGATACCAACAGTTTGGTCATCATTTGCGCCAGTTAAGCCGTCAAGTGAGTTCACTGCACGTACAAGTGCAACACCACCACCTGCAACCACACCTTCTTCAACTGCAGCACGCGTTGCATGAAGCGCATCGTCTACACGGTCTTTCTTCTCTTTCATTTCAACTTCAGTTGCTGCACCGATTTTGATCACTGCAACACCGCCCGCAAGTTTTGCTACGCGTTCTTGAAGTTTTTCTTTGTCGTATTCAGAAGTTGACTCTTCGATTTGCGCACGAATCTGCTGAACACGTTCTGCAATCGCATTGGCATCACCCGCACCATCTACAATCACTGTGTTTTCTTTCGATACTGTGATTTTGTGTGCAGTACCCAAATCTTGAAGAGTAGCTTGCTCAAGCGACATACCTACTTCTTCAGAAATTACAGTAGCGCCAGTCAAGATCGCGATGTCTTGTAGCATTGCTTTACGACGGTCACCAAAACCAGGGGCTTTTACCGCACATACTTTGATAATACCGCGCATGTTGTTAACAACAAGTGTTGCAAGCGCTTCGCCTTCAACATCTTCAGCAATGATCAAAAGCGGTTTACCCGTTTTTGCAACTGCTTCTAAAGTGGTAATCAATTCACGAATGTTGCTGATTTTTTTATCAACAAGAAGAATGAACGGATTTTCCAGTTCAGCAGTGAGCGTGTCTTGCTTGTTTGCGAAGTATGGTGAGATATAACCACGGTCAAACTGCATACCTTCTACAACATCAAGCGCATCTTCAAAGCCTGAACCTTCTTCAACGGTAATCACGCCTTCTTTGCCCACTTTTTCCATTGCTTGAGCAATCAATTTACCTACAGTCTCGTCAGAGTTTGCAGAAATTGAACCCACTTGCTCAATTGCTTTGAAATCGTCAGCAGGTTTAGCTGTCGCGCGAATGTTTTCAACCACTGCTCTTACTGCAATGTCGATTCCGCGTTTAAGATCCATCGGGTTCATACCAGCAGTTACTGATTTGATCCCTTCATTTAAGATCGCTTGTGCAAGAACAGTCGCTGTCGTTGTTCCGTCACCGGCGATATCGTTGGTTTTGCTTGATACTTCACGTACCAACTGTGCACCCATGTTCTCAAATTTGTCTTTGAGAGAGATTTCTTTTGCAACCGTTACGCCGTCTTTCGTAATGTGTGGTGCACCGAAAGAACGGTCAATAACCACGTTACGACCTTTAGGGCCGAGTGTCACTTTCACTGCATCTGCAAGAACGTTTACACCTGCGATCATTTTTGAACGCGCTGAATCACCGAATTTTACGTCTTTAGCTGACATTCTCTACTCCAATTTTTTCTATCAATGCTTGATCTGATTTATCAATGAGTGGTTAATGCGCAAATTAGCCTTCAAGAACAGCTAAAATGTCAGATTCTTTCATGATTAAGAATTCGTCACCATTTACTTTCACAGTTGTACCTGCATAAGTACCGAATAACACTTTGTCGCCTACTTTTACGTCAAGTGCACGAACGCCGTTATCCGTAATTTGACCATTACCTACTGCAATGACTTCACCTTGAGCCGGTTTTTCAGCAGCAGAACCTGGCAATAAAATTCCGCCAGCCGTTTTTGTTTCTTCTTCAACACGACGAATTACTACACGGTCATGTAATGGACGAATGTTGCTCATAAATAACTCCATCAGACTAAGTCTATTTTAATAAATGATGTTTGCTGTCATTCTTCCTAAAGCAATCATCAAAATGAATTTGATGACACTTTTGTGGGGATGGAAAAAACGGCTTCAAGGGCAAAAAAGAAAAAAAAATGAATTTTTGTATTTTTTTTAAACACTCATTTGTGATCTGACAGCTTTTCAATCGGTGCAGGCTGTAAAACAAACTGACGTAAGTTGGAATCAAACCAATAATGCTGAACCTGACCATCTTTAAAAATCACGTTAAAGCTGTTGGGTAAACTTTTATAAAGTCGATAAGACGTCGCTGTGCCAGCATGAATGTCATAAACCGGATGCGCTGCCTGCAAATCATAAATCTGATTCAAATCATATACCGCAGTTTTATGCAGATGTCCGTGGAGCACACCAAACAAGCCACTTTTACTCCAGTTATTCAGCGCCATTCTGCCGAGCACCGGACAATCTTTAATACCGTGCGGTTCATCGGGTGGTGTATAAAAGGGCTGATGCAAGGTGACCAGCTTAAGCTTATGGGCAGGGCCGCGTTTAAGCAGCTCATTGGTTTTTTGAATTTGTTCTAGCGAAATATAGCCACGGGTATGATAGCGACGCCGAATACTATTCACACCAATGACATAAAAATGCTCGGTTTCAATAGTCGGCTCAAGTGCGCCGAAGAAAAACTGATAGCGAACAAATGGAGAAAAAAAACGGTTCCACAAATGGTACAGCGGAATATCGTGGTTGCCGGGAATAACCATATAAGGAATACCCAGACTATCGAGAAATTGCTTGCACGAATAAAACTGCGTAAAGCGGGCACGTTGGGTCAGATCACCACTTACTACTATGACTTCCGGCTCATGCTCCCGACAAAAAGCAGCAATGGCATCTAGACACTCTTGTTTCTCGGTACCAAAGTGTAAATCAGACAGATGCAGCAGCATGAGGCACCATAATAGTTAAGGCATTTTTTTTCACGGTAAAAGTTAAAGGTGTCGTCAACTCTTCAATTTCTCCATCAATGGCGATTTTTAATTTTTTACGCTTACAATCGACGACTACGCGATCTGCACTAAAGCTGTATACATCTTTGGCCTGCTCGAGCGCACCGCGAATCAATTGATAGAGCATTTTAAAAAGACTGGTCTTATCGCTTTTGGCCAGCACTACACCTGCGACTCGCCCCTGCGCCGCGCATTCTGCGATTTGCAGATTCATTTCTTTGAGTTGAAGCTGATTATTACCAAAGAAGATCAATGGCGTTTTGACAGGATAAAGGTGGTCATCCACTTTAATCGATAATTTGAGCTCTTTACGATCACGAATGAGTACATCTAAAGCCGAAGTGTATGCATTTAAAGGTAAACGTCCAAAACGCTGATTATACATTTCACGCTTTTGAATAAATAAGGGATACAACCCCAAACTGGCATTGTTCAAATAAATACGATCATTGACACTTGCCACATGTACCGATCGTTGGGCACCTGTTGCGATCACCTCGGCGGCTTGAATCAGATCAAGCGGTATATCGAGAACGCGTGCCACATAATTGAATGTACCGAGCGGCAAGATTCCCATTGCAAGCCCGGTATCGACCAGCTTGGTTGCCACCGCATTAAGTGTACCATCTCCACCAGCCGCAACCACTACTCCCTCATACCCAGTACGGTCTGAGGTTTGATGACGTTCGAGTACATTCGACATGAGCGTATTAAACGACATGTCATGTTCCAGCTCAAAAACCTGAATCTCAAAATCATAATGAGTAAAGAGTGTCATGATTTGTTCATATACCCCCTCATTATCACTTGCATGAAATCCAGATTTTCCGTTATAAATGATGGAGAGTGGTTTTAATTTAGCCATACGTTTTAATATGTCAAACAGTGGACATACTTTATTTTTGAATACAAAATACACAAATAAAAGCGCTTTTATGTAATTTTTGAATGGTGATCATTTATTTTATCAATAATATATATTAGTCAAATCCGCCATATAAAATCATGATATGCAAATTTATTTTATAAATAAATAGTCTCTATTTCTTTATAAAATACCAAAAACACCCCCTAAAAATAACTTAAAATATTGATTTACAACAAATTAAACAAAAATACTCCCCAAAACCCCTGTATAGTCTTTAGTCTTATTTTTTTTAGTGATTTATGCTTTAATAGCGCCACTTTTTTGACTTCGTCTCTTTTGTTGTACCACAACCAAAGGGAATTGTACGTTGTACACATTTTAGAATAGGCCTCACCATGACCCAAGTGAACGCACCTGAATTCGTTCGTCATCCTAAGCTTATTGCATGGGTTGAAGAAATTGCAAAATTGACCAAGCCTGCAAAAATCGAGTGGTGTGACGGTAGCGAGGAAGAATATCAACGTCTGATCGACTTGATGATCGCAAACGGCACCATGCAACCGCTCAACCAAGAAAAACACCCAGGTTCTTATCTTGCAAATTCTGACCCATCAGATGTTGCTCGTGTAGAAGATCGCACGTTCATCTGCTCTGAAAAGCAAGAAGATGCTGGTGCAACAAATAACTGGGAAGCGCCCGCAGTAATGCGTGAAAAGCTAAACGGTCTATTTGATGGTTCAATGGAAGGCCGCACCATGTATGTGGTTCCATTTTCAATGGGTCCATTAGGCAGTCATATTGCGCAGATCGGTATTGAATTGACTGATTCTCCTTATGTTGCAGTCAGCATGCGTAAAATGGCGCGTATGGGTAAAGCGGTTTACGATGTATTAGGCACTGACGGTCAATACGTTCCATGTGTTCACACTGTAGGTGCACCACTTACAGAAGGTCAAAAAGATGTTGCATGGCCATGCAACCCTGAAAAATATATTGTGCATTATCCAGAAACCCGTGAAATCTGGTCATTTGGTTCAGGTTACGGCGGTAACGCACTTCTAGGTAAAAAATGTCTTGCGCTTCGTATTGCTTCGGCAATGGGCCGTGAGCAAGGCTGGTTAGCAGAACACATGCTGATTTTAGGTGTGACGAATCCACAAGGCGAAAAACACTACATCGCTGCGGCATTCCCGTCTGCATGTGGTAAAACCAACTTCGCAATGCTCATTCCACCAGCAGGCTACGAAGGCTGGAAAATCGAAACCGTAGGTGACGATATCGCATGGATTAAACCAGGCGAAGATGGTCGTTTATACGCGATTAACCCAGAAGCAGGTTTCTTTGGTGTTGCACCAGGCACCAATACCAAAACCAATCCAAACTGTATGGCAACCTTGCATAAAGACGTGATCTATACCAACGTTGCAGTTACAGAAGACGGTCAAGTATGGTGGGAAGGTCTTTCTAAAGAAGTTCCAGCTAACTTAACGAACTGGAAAGGCCAGCCACACGTTGCGGGTGAAAAAGCTGCACATCCAAATGCGCGCTTTACCGTATCTGCTGGTCAATGCCCTTCTATTGATGCTGACTGGGAAAATCCAGCGGGCGTGCCAATTTCTGCATTCATTTTCGGCGGTCGCCGTGCGGATACAGTGCCGTTGGTTTCTGAAGCATTTGACTGGGTAGATGGTGTTTATAAAGCAGCAACTATGGGCTCTGAAACAACTGCCGCAGCTGTCGGTCAACAAGGTATCGTTCGCCGTGATCCGTTTGCGATGCTTCCGTTTGCAGGTTACAACATGGCAGACTACTTCGACCACTGGTTACAACTTGGTCAAGAAGTTGGCGAAAAAGCTGAAGCAGCTGGTAACAAGCTACCAAAAATCTTTAACGTAAACTGGTTCCGTCGTGATGCTGAAGGCAACTTTGTATGGCCTGGCTTTGGTCAGAACATGCGTGTACTTGAGTGGATGATCGACCGTGTTGAAGGCCGTGCAAATGCAGTTGAAACTGCTATCGGCTACGTACCAACTTACGATGACTTGAACTGGACTGGCACAGACTTCTCTAAAGAAGAGTTTGATCTTGTCACAGCTCAAAGCAAAGATCAGTGGATTACAGAGATTGAAAGCCACACTGAATTGTTCAATAAACTTGGTGAACGTCTTCCAAAAGCATTGAAAGAACGTCAAAACCAGTTACTTGAAGCAGTAAAAAAGAGCTAATCTAGCTTAGATAAAAAAGGTCACATCTGTGGCCTTTTTTATTTTCTACTCAATGCTCAATGAATTAGATTGTATTTGATTATTTATTTGTACGAATATAGAGTTAAGCAATCAATCCTGTTGTGTATCCCATACGGTTCATCATGTAATCTTCAAGAATACGTTTTTCTGTACTACCAACGTGATAACCCAGTTTTGTTCTGCGCCATAGTAGATCATCAACTGTCTGCACCCACTCCACCCGAATCAAATAATCAACCTCAACCCGATACAACTCATCAGCAAAATGCTCTCCCATATCCTCCAATTTGGCCACTCCCTCAAGCAGTTTCCAAACACGTGTACCATAGGTCGATGCCCAGCGTTTAGCCAATGTTGGTGATATCCCTTTCACACGGCGCTGAATAGCTGCTGCAAGCGTAACCTTCGATTTAAAGTGCTCTCCACCTGGCAGAGGTTCAGTCTTGGTCCAAGCAGGTGCCATATGCTTAAAATACGGTTTTAGGCGTGTCATGGCAGACTCGGCCAGCATACGGTAAGTGGTCAGCTTGCCGCCAAATACAGATAACAGCGGTGCATTTGGGGCGATCATCTGTAGTGCAAGCGTATAATCACGCGTAATGGCAGATGGCTGGTCAGATTCATCATCGCACAACGGGCGTACACCCGAAAAATGCTCAACAATATCTTCTTTCGTAATTGGCTTTTTAAAATGTGCATTGACCACCTCCATTAAATAATCTGTCTCACTCGAGGTGATTTCAACTTGATCCAAATGCTGCGTATAAAGCTGGTCGGTTGTTCCAATTAATGTAAATTCATTCAGATAGGGAATGGTAAACACAATCCGGCGATCATTATTTTGCAAAATATAAGCATGATCCCCTTCATACAATCTTTTGACAACTAAATGGCTGCCTTGTACCTGCCGGATCTTATACGGTGAGGGTTGATCAAGCTGCGTTTTAATAAATTCTTCGACCCAAGGCCCCGTTGCATTGACCAACGCTTTGGCACGGATTTGAAAGTATCCTTTTGCACCCTGTAACGAAAGCACCCATACCCCCTCCACAACCTCGGCACAGACACAGCGGGTACGAGTCATCAGCTCTGCCCCATGCTCTCTGGCTTGCATCGCATTTAAAATTACCAAACGACTGTCGTCTACAGCACAATCAGAATACTCAAACCCCAAACAAATTTCCGGAATTAAGGGGCTACTGGCATTCATATGAATTTTTTTGGAGGCCGCCAACGTTTCACGCTTGCCTAAATAGTCATACAAGAACAAGCCTGAACGAATCAGCCATGCAGGGCGTAAATGCGGCCGATGTGGCATAACAAAACGTAGAGGCCACACAATATGCGGTGCCTTACGCATCAATACTTCACGCTCAGCAAGCGCTTCATGTACCAATCGAAATTCATAGTGCTCAAGATAACGCAGACCACCATGAATTAATTTACTGCTAGCAGAAGAGGTATGACTGGCAAAATCATCTTTCTCACACAAAAAGACCGACAGACCGCGTCCCGCAGCATCGTTGGCAATTCCCACACCATTAATGCCACCGCCTATCACTGCAATGTCGTACAACGGAAGCGAATTTTCTATGTTCATCATCCCCGCCTTTTTGTGATTTTTATTTTTAACGTTAACAAAAAACATCCAAATTGGAAAGCCAGACGGCCAGATTTTCACACGGCACAACCCACCAAACGTGTACACTTTTTATGTGATGTAAAGTCCAGCGGATTCACCCCGCTTCAGACACCACGTTATGCTTAAAACTATGCGATACTAACCACAATAAGAGAAGGATGAATTTCATGAAAATGTATAATTTATTGGGTGTCTTAGCGCTTGCAGCGAGTCTTGCGGCTTGTCAAAGCACACCACGTCAATATAACGGTAATACGGGTTATCAAGTCGAAAATAAATCTGCCAATTCGGCAACGATTTCGTATACGCTTGCAAATCGCGCGAATCAAGATTTAGATCAGAGAAAATTACAACGTGCCTGTCAATCGGTATTAGGAACGACCAAAACCTATACGCTGTCGATTTTAAGCATCAATGAAATTCCAAATACAGCAGCCAACCGATCGCAAGATCAAGGGATTGCTATTCGTAACTCACGTATGTCGTTTGGCTTATCCGACAGTCCAAGTCTCAACAACAGTGAAGGCTATGCAACGCGTGAAGCCTTAGAGGCACGCCCAAGTACGCTTAAAGTCGTGCGCTATACCTGTTCTTGATTTAATCTGTCGGATAAAAAAAGACGCTGTGATCACAGCGTCTTATAAAAACTCACATTTCGAAACTCTTTCGCCTCATCCAGATCTGGCCATGTGGTTGCACTTCGTTCATCCATTTTCATATAACGCGAATGGCTAAAGTTTTTTACCCGGCTATCGGCCACCCACACCTGAGGTGCGAATTTTAAAAATTCATCCAGAAAAAAACGATTACACTGGTCATATAAAACATCGGCCGCCAGCAACACATCGACTTGCTCCGACTGATATAAGTCCTCTAAATACTCCAGTTCCACCGAGTTTAAACGTGCATTTTCACGGCAGGCCGCCAAACTAACCGCATCGATATCACAGCAAATGACGCGTTTTGCACCAGCCAGTTTTGCAGCAATTGCCACCACGCCAGAACCGGCACCAAAATCCAGTACCACCTTGTCACGCACATGTTCAGGCTCTGCCAGCAACCATTGTGCCATCGCCAAACCCGAAGCCCAACAAAAAATCCAGTACGGTGTATCGTTCCAGATTCTACGCACCACCTCATCATCGAGCCGATCTACTGGAAATACTGGAGGAATCAACCAGAGGGAAATTGGCGTATCGGGTAATTGCTGTGCCTGTAATTCAGCATTTGGAATAATGGCATGCAGTGCTTCGAGTAAAACAGGCGGCACTGCATGTGGTCGCGATATATGATCGCTCATATTTAGACGAGTGCTTTTTCGGCAGCTTCAACAGTCTGACGGATCAGCGTAGTGATGGTCATTGGACCCACACCACCCGGGACAGGCGTGTAAGCCGAAGCGATAGTCTCGATACCCTCAAGCTGAATATCACCTACACCACCGCCATCACGCGGATGAAAACCAGCATCGACCACTACCGCACCCGGTTTGATCCAGTCTTTTTGAATCAATTCAGCCTTACCTACAGCACCGACAATAATATCTGCCTGCTTCACAAACTCAGCTAAGTTTTGTGTACGCGAGTGACAAATCGTAACGGTCGCATTCGCTTCAAGCAACATGGCGGCCATTGGCTTACCTAAAATTGCCGAACGTCCTACGACAACAGCATGCTTACCGGTCAGCTCAATATTGTGTTCTTTTAAAATTGTCATAATTCCAGCTGGAGTAGCAGAACCATAGGCTGCCTCACCCATTGCCATGCGACCATAGCCCAAGCACGTCACACCATCGACATCTTTATTGAGTGAAATTGCATCGAAACATGCACGCTCATCAATCTGTGCAGGAACAGGATGTTGCAGCAAGATTCCGTGTACATCTGGATTGGCATTGAGTTTTTCAATTTCTGCCAATAGCTCTTCGGTAGTCGTGGTCTGTGGAAGTTCAATTTTTAATGAATCCATTCCCACACGGCGACATGCATTGCCTTTCATACGTACATAGGTTGCAGAAGCACCATCATCACCGACTAAAATTGTTGCCAAAATTGGAGTACGACCTGTTTTTGCTTTCAGTGCTTCAACACGCACCAACAAGTCCGCTTCAATTTTCTTTGCTAATGCACGACCATCTAAAACCAATGCCACGGCACATCTCCAAGCTAGATATGAATCAATTTTTGCAAATGATACATGATAATTTAGGTAATTTTATTTTAGATGTTGTTTTTCTGCGCATATTCACTGAATTTAGTATTGTTTTTTTTCTGAAGCTTGCTAATATGTGCATCACCAAATGATGGCGGGGTGGCAGAGTGGTCATGCAGCGGACTGCAACTCCGTGTACGCCGGTTCGATTCCGACCTCCGCCTCCACATTTGGTAAAGCCCGGGTGGTGAAATAGGTAGACACAGGGGATTTAAAATCCCCCGCCCACAAAGGCGTGCCGGTTCGAGTCCGGCCCCGGGCACCATTTTAAATCTTTTGAAATGGTGCAATAAAGAATCCAGCAATGTGCTGGTTTTTTTATGCCTGAAATTTATGTTTTTATATTTTCTTTATTCAAGCCAAGACTTTCTCATTTAAATCTCAAGATCTGAGTGTTATCTTCATAACAAATCCAATAACAATGTGCATCGCGTTATTATTCAATGATGAAAACAAAAACATTTGTACTCGCTCCTGACTCCTTTAAAGAAAGTATGACTGCCAGAGAAGCATGTTTGGCCATGCAACACGGTTTACAACGTATTTTTCCAGATGCCAAGTATGATTTATGCCCTATGGCAGACGGTGGTGAAGGTACAGTAGATACCATCATCGATGCGCAACAAGGCCAAAAAGTATATGTCACAGTGAGTGGTCCTTTGCATCTTTATAAAGTCCACACCTATTTTGGATTGATTGATCAGGGGCGTACCGCAGTGATCGAAATGGCAAAGGCCAATGGTATTCACTTGCTCACACCCGATCAGCGTAATCCCCTACTCACTTCGACTTATGGTACTGGAGAGCTGATTCGCGCTGCTTTAGATCATCAGGTATCGAAAATTATTATCGGGCTTGGCGGTAGTGTTACCAATGATGCTGGCATGGGAATGGCAAGTGCTTTAGGTGTACGATTTTTAGATCAATTCGATCAAGAGGTTGAATTGGGTGGCGGGCAACTGAATCAGATTGCATCAATTGATATCACTCAACTCGACCCACGCTTGGCTGATGTTGAGATCGTAATTGCCACCGACGTGAATAATCCGTTAATTGGCCCACAAGGCGCAACCTATATTTTTGGGCCGCAAAAGGGCGCCACACTGGATATGCTCATTCAGCTTGAGGCCAATCTTTGTCATTTTGCCGATATTATTCAGCAGACTTTAGGTATCTCTTTACACCATGTAAAGGGTGCTGGCGCCGCAGGAGGACTGGCCGCAGGCCTAATGGCGTTTACCACGGCAAAAATTCAGTCTGGTGTTGAAACAGTCATCGAATCTATTCAATTGGCTCAGAAAATTCAGGCAGCAGATTACATTTTTACTGGCGAAGGCGGAATCGATATACAGACGCAGTTTGGAAAAACACCGATTGGAGTGGCGCGTTTAGCCAAAACGTTTAACAAGCCTGTATTTGTATGTGCAGGCTATATCGGCCAAGGCATCGAAATGCTGTATGAAGATGGTATTACTGCGATTTTCGGTATTCTCGATGGTGCCAGTAATATTGAACAAGCTTGTAAAAATGGGGCAATGAATCTTACACGCACAACAGAAAATATCGGACGCCTCATTAAACAGCTTGAATCGACTGAAACAAAATAATTGCTTGAAAAATCTGCATATAATTCAAGATTTCCTTGCCTAATTTGCATGGTTACACTATGATGGCGCTCATGCCCGGGTGGTGAAATAGGTAGACACAGGGGATTTAAAATCCCCCGCCCACAAAGGCGTGCCGGTTCGAGTCCGGCCCCGGGCACCATTTTAAGTCTTTTAAAATGGTGTAATAAAAAATCCAGCAATATGCTGGTTTTTTTATGTCTGCTCACTATTAAATGTAGATCACACCGATGACTACACATAGATGGCGAGAACGGTGATCACCATTCTCGGTTTGCAACCAATTCCTCAAGATCGATATCCATATAACCCGCATCTTGTACGGCCATCATCATTGCTTCCGCAATATAATCAGTGGCTGTATCGTCCAAATTCGAGTCAAGATCCTCAAAGTCTGGTTTCATTTCATTGATTTTCAGCAAGGTTAAGTTTGCCAAGCGATAAATTTCAGAATCAGATTGCTCAATTTTCTGAATCTTTTTAGCAAATTCAACAATATACTGCTTAACTTCTGCAACTAACACTTCTGGATAGTAGCCGTCATCAAACATAGGGAGAAGTAAATCGTTAAACATCAGTACATCTTTTCAATAAAAAACGTGCTGCTTATATCATACCTGATACAAAAAGGCGACCTTCTTTAAAGGCAATATTCACGATGCAGCCAACATCGCCTGCCACATACGTACCGCATCCACGGTGACTTTTACATCATGAACACGAACAATGGAGGCCCCTTGCTGAAGACTCAGTAAATGCCCAGTTACACTCCCCACCATTCGCTGATCTGCGCTTGCGCCTTGCAAGACCTCTCCGACAAACCGTTTGCGCGACAAACCCGATAATACTGGGTAGCCTAAATCCGTAAATCGCCACAGCGCATTGAGCAAAGTCAAATTCTGCTGGGCATTTTTTGCAAAACCGAATCCGGGATCGACAATAATATGTTCCTGCCGAATACCAGCTGATAACGCAGCTTGAACGCGCTGTTGAAGTTCATTAATCACATCTTCTATAACATTGTCATACTGATCTAGCTGATTCATTGTGGTCGGTTCACCACGCATATGCATGATAATCACAGGAATATTCAATCTCGCAGCCATCTCAAGGGCGCCTGGGCGAGTAAGTGCACGCACATCATTCCAGATATGTGCACCTGCTGCCACAGCGGCTTCTATCACACGAGGCTGACTGGTATCGATAGAAATGATGACATTCTCTTGTGCCAAAGCTTCAACCACAGGTACTACACGCTGTATCTCTTCTTCAACCTCCACTATCGATGCACCCGGACGAGTGGATTCTCCTCCAATATCAATAATACTCGCACCATCTGCAATCATCTGCTGCGCATGCACTATTGCAGCTATCTTGGAGTTATGTTTCCCTCCATCACTAAATGAATCTGGTGTGACATTTAAAATACCCATAACATGGGGACAGGATAAATCCAACTCCAATAATCCACAGGAAATAACTTTCTGCGGTAAGGGCATCAATTTCATGCAATGACTCCACATTTAAATGCCATCATTTTAACAACCTCATCACTTTAAAGATAATTTCCATTTTGTTTTAAATAAAAAAAGAGCCGCTCTAGGCGACTCTTTTTTTTATTTCACACTTAGCTCATTGATGGCAATGGCGGAGGTGTAGATGGTCCGTTACTTGGTGGATCCAAATCAACAACTGGATTTTCAGCAACATAAACCTTTGGTGGACGCGGTTCACGACCTTCCATAATATCCAGCACTTGATCACGATCAATGGTTTCCCACTCCATCAAGGCTTTCACCATGGTATGCGCTTTATCCTTGTTGTTTTCAAGAATATCCCATGCCACTTTATACTGCTCATCTAGAATACGACGAACTTCTTCATCAACCTGTTGCTGGGTTGCTTCAGAAATTGTACGGCTACCCACATTTCCAAAGAAACCTTGAGTATTGTCGTCTTCATAAACCATCACGCCTAGTCGATCTGACATACCGTATTTGGTGACCATCGCACGTGCCATTTTAGTTGCACGTTCAAAGTCGTTTGATGCACCAGTGGATTGCTGATTGATGAAAATTTCTTCAGCAATACGACCACCAAATAAAATCGAAATTTCTTTCAACATTTTATCTTTGTAGTGACTAATCTGATCCTGCTCAGGCAACTGCCAAGTTACACCTAGTGCCCAGCCACGCGGCATAATGGTCACTTTATGTACCGGATCGGTACCCGGCAAAGCTTCTGCAACAATGGCATGGCCCGACTCATGATATGCCGTTGCACGACGCTCTTCTTCACGAAGAATCATCGATTTACGCTCAGGACCCATATAGATCTTGTCTTTGGCATCTTCAAAGTCATGCATATCGACCGTGTTTTTGTTACGACGTGCAGCAAATAAAGCCGCTTCGTTAACCAGGTTAGCCAGTTGTGCACCAGAGAATCCCGGTGTACCGCGTGCCAATACCTTAACGTCTACACCAGTCACTGACGGTAATTTTCTGAGGTGAACATTTAAAATCTGCTCACGACCATTAATGTCAGGTAATCCTACCATCACTTGACGGTCAAAACGGCCTGGACGCAACAAGGCTTTATCGAGTACATCGACACGGTTGGTCGCTGCAATCACAATCACGCCTTCATTACCTTCAAAGCCGTCCATCTCAACCAGCATCTGGTTTAATGTCTGTTCACGCTCGTCATGACCACCACCGGTACCTGAACCACGGTGACGACCAACTGCATCGATCTCATCAATGAAGATAATACATGGCGCATGACGCTTAGCTTGTTCAAACATATCACGTACACGTGAAGCACCAACACCCACAAACATCTCAACAAAATCAGAACCTGAAATGCTGAAGAATGGGACTTTTGCTTCACCTGCAATGGCTTTCGCCAAAAGGGTTTTACCCGTTCCTGGAGGTCCAACCATCAAAACGCCACGCGGGATTGTTGCCCCTAAACGTTTGAATTTCGCTGGATCTTTTAAAAAATCTACGATCTCTACAACTTCTTGTTTTGCTTCGTCACAACCTGCAACATCTTTAAATGTTACTTTGATTTGATCTTCCGAAAGCATTTTTGCCTTCGACTTTCCAAAACTCATTGGCCCGTTTTTACCACCTGCACCGCCACCCATGTTGCGCATAAAGAACATGAATAACAAAATGATTAAAAGCACAGGGAAACTAGCAATGAGAAGTTGCATCAACAAGCCTTGACGTTGAGGAGCTGTACCTTCAACCACCACATTATTCTTGTTTAGGCTAGGTAAAAGCTGTGTGTCTTCAACTTGCGGACGTACTGTCTCAAAGTGAGAGCCATTGGTTTTCTCACCACTAATATTCAAACCATCAATAGTGACTTGCTTAATTTGACCAGCATTCACCGCCGCAACAAATTCCGAATAATTCATTGCAGATGGCTTATTACGGTCACTGATGTTACTGAAAATCAAGATCAGAACACCAAGTATTATTAGCCACAATACGGCATTCTTGAAGAGATCGCTCAAAGCTTTATTCCCATTATCAATCTAATTTGATCATGCCCATATCACTGGGTTGACCCTAGTTCACAGCAAGTCTCGTGCTTGCAACAGTTCAAATTGTACAAAATGCACAATTTTTAACGGCTTGGCAAGTAAACTTTATTTCAAGGCCTTTTTACGCCCTTGACCGATTAAGAATACTTCCTTTGATCGAGCACGAGAGGCAGCAGGTTTTGCAGTTTTAAGAATATCGAAACTCTCAACTACCTGCTTACGAAACTCATCAAAACCTGATCCTTGGAAAACCTTTACCACAAACTGACCATCTGGACCAAGTACTTTCTGGGCAAAATCGAGCGCCAGTTCACATAAGTAAATCTGACGAGGCTGATCTACTGCCCTATTACCTGATGTATTGGGGGCCATATCTGAAATTACAATGTCTACAGTACGCCCATTTAAAATATTTAACAATTTTTCGAACACTTCCTCTTCGCGAAAGTCACCTTGCAAGAAAGTCACGTCCGGCAGAGCGTCCATTGCCAAGATATCAGAAGCTATCACTAAACCTTTACTACCTACAAGCTTGCCTGCAATTTGCGACCAACTTCCAGGCGCAGCACCCAAATCGACGACTGTCATTCCGGGTCTGATCAGTTTGTATTTCTCCTGAATTTCTAAAAGTTTATATGCAGCACGTGCACGGTAGCCTTCTTTTTGAGCCTTTTTTACAAAAGGATCATCAAGATGCTCTCTCATCCACGCACGACTACTTTTAGATAACTTCTGGTTGGTAATGCGTGTCGCCATAACTTACTAAATATTAAAAAACTTCTTGACCTCTATTGTACGTCAAAAACGGCATTGATGCAGTATGGTTGTGTATCAGAAAGCCCCACTTTTGGTAGATTTTTTCCTATGATCATGATCGAATATTTCAACAATAGTGCGCGCGTTTGACCTTCAACTTTGCTATACTTAGGCGCTTTTAATCCTAGGTAGTTTCAATGGCAGCTTTATCTATTCAAGAACGTAAACGCTTACGTCAAATCGGGCATGCGCTCAATCCAGTGGTCATGATCGGTGGACAAGGGTTGACGGAAGGTGTTATCGAAGAAACCAACCGCGCACTGAATGATCACGAATTGATTAAAATCAAAATTGCAGGTGAAGACCGCGACGCGCGTGCACAAGTGATTGATGCTTTAATTGCAGAGACTCAAGCTGAAGTGGTACAGAAAATTGGCAAGATTGCACTTTTGTATAAAAAAGCTGCAAAACAAAATCCAAATCTTTCAAATCTTGTGCGTCATGCGCATTTGGGCAACAAATAGTTGATTTGATGTATGGCGAGTTATGAGTTAAATGCATTTGATCGGTTTGAAGTCATTTCACTGGTCGGTGCGATTGAGCAACAACATCCATCTGTTTTAAATATCGGATTCTGGGTACGTGATCCCAACCAGCTGATTGAATGGCCCAAACGTGTCTCAGCGCATCCTCGTCAAGATTATTTATGGAATTCAACTTGCTTTGAAGTCTTTATTGGCATTAAACATCAAGATGCGTACCGTGAGGTTAATCTCTCCCCTTCACAGGCCTGGCAAGTATATGAGTTTGAAGAGTATCGCTATCCAGAGCAGATGCCTCCTGTTGCCGCGCATGATATAGAACTCATCAAGCTAGAGCGCACGCATTACGGTCTAAATACAAGCCTCGATCTTGGCAAATTTATGCGTCAGCACCAAGTGAAATGGACAGATCTCTATGTGGGGTTAAGTGCTGTACTCAACACCTCTCAAGGAACACAGTTCTACGCCATGCAACACAGTAGTCCACAACCCGATTTTCATAATAAACGGGATTGGCTACATCAGTTTTAAAAAAAATGCGAGATACTAGATCTCGCATTTTTGTCTTTTGCTCAATACTAAGCACTCTCTTTGACTTTATGCCATGCTTCAAGCGCCTGATCTTTAGAACGCTTAAGCACTTCAGTCAGCGTTTCCTTGTGTTTTGAAGTCACATGGGTCAAATCATCTTTAATTTCTTTACCCAATTTGCTTAAATCATCACTGAGTTGCAATAACTCTTTTTTAAGTACTTCAACTGCCTCAGACAAATCGCCTTGTGAATGTGTGAGTTGCGATTTGATCACATCTAAGCGGCCAAGCACATCGGCTTTAATTTGTTGATACTGGGTTTGGATGGTCTGGTTTAATTCTTTGGCTTCGGTTTCAATTTTTTCCTGCGTTTCGTTCAGCACTTCTTGTACCTGTGCTGTGGTGTCACTACACAGTTGATCAACTTGCTGTTGATGCGCTTGGACCGCTTGTTTTAATGATTTTTTTGTTGTCATGAATACACCTCTGATTCACGTAATAGTATCGATTTGGTCACCGCATATTACATAGTAAGCCTAACGTTGAGAAAACTGATAAAAATTGTTCGACAATCTTGAATTTCAGTGTTTTTTTCAAATTTCGATATCAAAATTCAGTAAAAACAATGAATTGTTTTAATTCAGAATTTTTCAAATAAAAACGTAGACTTTGGTCTAATCGATGCGTATAATGCGCTGTTAAGTTATAAGCGAGTAGACTGAAAGGAGGGCATGTTTTTGAAGGCAGCCTACCTTTTTTTACGTCTACTCGCTTTTTTACAGCCCTAATTTTTGTGGTTTTAGTTCAGGAGCTTTGGTTTGAGCACCCCCGCCATTTTAGCCCTTGCTGATGGAACGATCTTTAAAGGTACGTCTATCGGTGCTACGGGTTCAACGACTGGTGAAGTCGTTTTTAATACTGCCATGACTGGTTATCAAGAAATTCTGACCGATCCAAGTTATGCACAACAAGTTGTGACATTAACTTATCCTCACATTGGAAATACTGGATGCAATGACGAAGACGCCGAATCGGGTCGCATCCATAAAGTGTGGGCAAATGGTTTGATTATTCGTGATCTGCCTTTGCTTCACAGTAATTTCCGTTCTGAACAATCTTTAGGCGACTACTTAAAACAGCACAATGTTGTGGCAATTGCCGACATTGATACGCGTAAACTGACACGTATTTTACGTGAAAAAGGTGCGCAAAACGGCTGTATCCTTGCGGGCGACAATATTACAGAAGAACAAGCGCTCGAAAAAGCACGTGCCTTTGGTGGTCTAAATGGCCTCGATTTGGCAAAAGAGTGCTGTGATCCTGAAGGCTTTGAATGGACGGAAGGTTCATGGACGCTTGGACACGGTTTTACTCAACCTGAACTTAAATATCATGTCGTTGCATACGATTACGGTGTCAAAACCAACATCTTGCGTATGCTTGCAGACCGCGGTTGTAAACTTACAGTTGTTCCTGCTCAAACACCTGCCGAGAAAGTTTTGGCAATGAATCCAGATGGCGTTTTCCTGTCGAATGGTCCTGGCGATCCAGCGGCATGTGACTATGCAATTGAAGCAGTTAAAACAATTGTGGAAACAACCAACTTACCAGTATTTGGTATTTGTTTGGGTCACCAGATTTTAGCGCTGGCTTCAGGTGCAAAAACCATGAAAATGAATCATGGTCACCATGGTGCAAACCATCCTGTACAAAATCTTGAACAAGGTACAGTGATGATTACTTCTCAAAACCACGGCTTTGCTGTTGACGAAAGTACTTTACCTGCAAATGTGAAGGTGACTCACCGCTCACTGTTTGACGGTACAAACCAAGGTATTCATCGTACAGACAAACCCGCATTTAGCTTCCAAGGTCACCCAGAAGCTAGCCCAGGTCCACATGACTGTGCCCCATTGTTCGATCATTTCATCGAACTTATCGAAGCAGCTAAGAAGTAATTGAGGAGCGAATAATGCCTAAACGTACGGATATTAAAAGCATCTTGATTATCGGTGCTGGTCCAATTGTAATTGGACAAGCCTGTGAGTTTGACTACTCAGGTGCACAAGCATGTAAAGCGCTTCGTGAAGAAGGTTACCGTGTTATTTTGGTCAACTCTAACCCAGCGACCATCATGACCGATCCATCAATGGCGGATGCGACCTACATTGAACCAATCACTTGGCAAACTGTTGCGCAAATTATCGAAAAAGAGCGTCCAGATGCTGTGCTCCCTACTATGGGCGGCCAAACTGCATTGAACTGTGCGCTTGCTTTGGACGAAAATGGTGTTCTAGAAAAGTTCAATGTTGAACTGATTGGTGCCACTAAAGACGCAATTGAAAAAGCAGAAGATCGTAAACTTTTTGACATCGCAATGCGTAAAATCGGCTTAGAGTGTCCTCGTGCCGATGTTGCAGAAAGTATGGAACATGCACTGGAAATTCAGTCACGTTTCGGCTTCCCGGTCATCATTCGCCCATCATTCACCATGGGTGGTTCTGGTGGCGGTATTGCTTACAATAAAGAAGAATTTATTGAGATCTGTGAGCGTGGTTTCGATCTTTCTCCGACTAAACAATTATTGATCGATGAATCACTGATTGGCTGGAAAGAGTACGAGATGGAAGTTGTTCGTGATAAAAACGACAACTGTATTATCGTCTGTGCAATCGAAAACTTTGACCCAATGGGCGTGCATACAGGTGACTCGATCACTGTTGCACCTGCACAAACACTAACCGACAAAGAATATCAAATCATGCGTAATGCATCGATTGCAGTTCTTCGTGAAATTGGTGTTGAAACAGGTGGTTCAAACGTACAGTTTGGTATCAATCCGAAAGACGGCCGTATGGTTGTGATCGAGATGAACCCACGTGTATCGCGTTCATCTGCTCTTGCTTCAAAAGCGACAGGCTTCCCGATTGCGAAAATCGCGGCGAAGCTTGCGGTAGGCTACACCCTTGATGAATTAAAAAATGACATCACCGGTGGCGTAACACCAGCATCATTTGAACCTGCAATCGACTATGTAGTAACCAAGATTCCTCGCTTTAACTTCGAAAAATTCCCGCAAGCAGAGCCTGTGTTAACCACACAGATGAAATCTGTGGGTGAGGTAATGGCGATTGGACGTAATTTCCAAGAGTCTGTACAAAAAGCATTACGTGGTTTGGAAGTGGGTGTTTGTGGCTTCGATGAAAAAGTTGAAGCCGGTACCACCAATGCCAAAGAGATTATCTTAAAAGAACTTAAAGTGCCTGGTCCGGAGCGTATCTGGTATGTGGCTGACGCATTCCGTCACGGTTTTTCTTTAGATGACGTATTTGAAGCGACCAAAATCGACCGTTGGTTCTTGATTCAAATTGAGGACATTATCAAAACTGAAGCACAAGTGAAGACGCTAGGTTTTGGTGATTTAAACGCTGACAACATCCGTTCGTTCAAACGTAAAGGTTTATCTGACCTACGTATTGCCAACTTGATGGGTATTTCACAAAAGCAATTCCGTAAGCAACGTTGGAATTTGGGTGTTTATCCGGTTTACAAGCGTGTGGATACCTGTGCAGCAGAGTTTGAGTCAGGCACTGCCTACATGTACTCAACTTATGATGAAGAATGCGAAGCGAATCCATCGAACCGTGACAAGATCATGGTTATTGGCGGTGGTCCAAACCGTATTGGTCAAGGGATCGAGTTTGACTACTGTTGTGTACACGCAGCGCTTGCAATGCGTGATGACGGTTACGAAACCATTATGGTGAACTGTAACCCAGAAACAGTTTCAACAGACTACGACACTTCAGATCGTTTGTACTTTGAGCCCGTTACGCTTGAAGATGTACTTGAGATTGTGCGTACCGAAAAGCCAAAAGGCGTGATCGTACAGTACGGTGGTCAGACACCACTTAAATTGGCACGTGCGCTTGAAGAAGCAGGCACACCAATTATTGGTACCTCACCAGATGCAATTGACCGTGCTGAAGACCGTGAACGTTTCCAGCAAATGATTCAACGTCTACAACTTCGCCAACCGAACAACAGTATTGTAAAATCGGCTGAAGAAGGCATTTCAGAAGCAGCGAAAGTGGGATATCCATTGGTTGTTCGTCCATCTTATGTCTTAGGTGGTCGCGCAATGGAAATCGTGTATAACGAAGAAGAGCTGAAACGTTATCTTCGTGAAGCGGTACAAGCGTCGAATGAAGCGCCTGTCCTGCTCGACCGTTTCTTGGACGATGCAACTGAAGTCGATGTAGACTGTGTCTCTGATGGTAAAGATGTGGTGATTGGCGGTATCATGCAGCACATCGAACAGGCCGGTATTCACTCTGGTGACTCAGCTTGCTCAATCCCACCTTACTCGCTTTCTCAAGAAGTTCAGGATGAGATGCGTCGTCAAACCGTTGCAATGGCAAAAGAGCTCGGTGTTATTGGCTTGATGAACGTACAATTTGCTGTAAAAGGCAACGACATCTATGTTCTTGAAGTGAATCCACGTGCTTCACGTACCGTACCATTCGTATCGAAATGTATCGGTGAATCACTGGCGAAAGTTGCAGCACGTTGTATGGCGGGTCAATCACTAGCGTCTCAAGAATTTACCAAAGAGATTATCCCGACACGTTTTGCTGTGAAAGAAGCAGTCTTCCCATTCGCCAAATTCCCTGGCGTAGATCCAATGCTTGGCCCAGAGATGAAATCGACAGGTGAAGTGATGGGTGTGGGTCAAACCTTTGGTGAAGCATTCTACAAAGCCGTACTTGGCTCAAACGAACGTCTGCCTGGTTTGCCAACTGATGGTGAAGTGAAGTATGCATTCTTGTCTGTACGTGAATCTGACAAGAAATACATTGCTGATATTGCTAAGCAGTTAATCGCGTATGGCTTTAAACTTGTTGCAACAAATGGCACACATAAAGTCCTCCGTGAAGCAGGTCTGGAGTGTGAAGCAGTAAATAAAGTCACCGAAGGTCGTCCACATATTGTGGATCGCTTGAAAAATGGTGAAATTCATCTTATTGTCAACACAACAGAAGGCAAACAAGCGCAATATGATTCTGCCATGATTCGTCGTGCTGCCCTACAGGGTAAAGTGTATTACACCACGACCATCAACGGTGCAGAAGCCGTTTGCCAAGCTTTTGCTGTGAAATTGCCAATGGATGTTTACCGTTTGCAAGATTTACAAACAGTAGGTTAATTCGTTACCGATAAGTCCCGCCACCTTATCGGTGGCGGGCTTTTTATTTTTTAAAAATGCGGTTTTCCCATTTTATTAAGAGGGACTAAAATGCAACGTTATCCAATGACTCCCGAGGGCAAATCTGCTCTAGAGAAAGAATTACAACATCTGAAGAGTGTTGAACGTCCACGTATTACACAAGCGATTGCAGAAGCGCGTGAACACGGTGATTTAAAAGAAAATGCCGAGTATCACGCTGCACGTGAACAACAGGGTTTCTGTGAAGGGCGCATTCAGGATATCGAGGGTAAATTAGGCGCAGCTCAAGTGATCGATATTAAAGAGCTTGAACACAATGGCCGAGTGGTTTTTGGTGTGACTGTGACCATTGAAAATCTTGATACCGAAGAGCGCAAAACCTATAAGATCGTGGGTGATGATGAAGCTGATTTTAAAATCAATAAAATCTCTGTGAACTCGCCAATTGCACGTGGCCTACTGGGTAAAAGCGAAGGTGACGAAGCCAAAATCACGACGCCTCAGGGTGAAGTCGAATATGAAATCGTAAGTGTGGAATACTTATAATTTCACTCGATGACTTAAGCCTCAGTTCGCTGGGGCTTTTTATTGTGCTCTATTCATCTCAATTCTAGTTTACCTAAATTTGAGATGTGTCAGTCATCCACTGGTACTTCTTCAAATCAATTCGTCCACCTTTTATGATGATACCTTCTTGTATGAGTTTGAGTTCTTGAATATTTTGACCAGCATCATTGATTTGCCCAGTACTGATTCGTCCCTGTGCATTAATAATCCGGTGCCAAGGCAAATCTGACGTTTCACTCATCTGTTTTAAAACAGTTCCAACCAATCGAGCATGTTTAGGTAGTCCAGCAAGTTTGGCGATCTGCCCATAAGTGGCCACATAACCTTCAGGCACTAATGCAACCACAGCCAATATCTGTCGATATAGCTCAATCGATGACGCTTTTTGTGGCTGAACTTGACGGGAAATCACCATAAGCACACATCTTATATAAAACAATTAAAAATTTGATTATGCATGAATTCTAAAGTTGAATCTTTAAGATTATTTTGTGCTAATTTATGAAAGCAACTCATACTAAAGATAATTAAGTCGCCTCTATTTTTTATAAGTTAAATAGAATACTGTTTGGATGCAATAAATCTTATCAATAAATACAAGGGAGTATATAAGAATGGGATATCAACATATCATGGTGCCAGTTGATGGATCACCCACATCTTTAACTGCAATTCAGCATGCCGCCAAGCTTGCAACCACCTATCAAAGTACAGTGACTGTGATCTATGTCTTAACAATTGATCCATTCATCAACATTGAATATATTAATTCGGCACACCAAGTGGAAAACGACGCGCTAAAACAAACTCGGGAAATTATTAAAACTATTGTCGATGAAGCAAAACAAAAATTCTTAACGTTTGGAATTGATGCGAATACTGTCATCATTGAAGGCCAAGATGTTCACAAAGAAATTATTAAAGCATCTGAAGAGCATGCGGTCGATTTAATTGTAATTGGTTCACATGGCCGAACAGGTATTCGTAAATTAGTTCTTGGTAGTGTCACTCAAAAACTATTAGGGGAAACCACACTGCCTGTACTGGTAGTGCATAAATAAGATTGATGTTTTTAACATATAAGATATTAATTTTTATAATATTTAAACAAAAAAAGAGGACCTGACAGTCCTCTTTTTTTTCTAACGAATTAGTAAATCAAATGATTGTTTTGCAACAGTTCATCTAGAGTTGTATTCACATTTTTCAATGTAAGCAACTCAGTGCTTTGGTAGGTTGTTCCTGTTCCATCACGATCAATGCTAATTACCGTATCTGCACCATCTTTGGTTACTGTAACGTAATTCGCAATATTAGATGCTGTGACGCTTTGACCTGTTAACAATGCACTGATATCCACTTTATCACCTTGTGCTTTGCTGAAATCAGTCCATGTGTCATGACCATTTCCACCAGTCGCATCAGTGTTATTCAACAAGTTGAAGATCACTTTGTCTGCACCTGCGTTGGTGGTGAAGGTATCATCACCTGCACTGCTAGTAATAATATCGGCACCTGCACTGGTGTTGTATACAAAGCCGGCATTAAACTTCAGTGTTGCAGTCGATTCATCGCCGTTTGGTGCAATCAGTTTATAAGTAAACTGATCTTCGCCGCCACCTGTAAGTGTCGTGTTTGGTGTATAGGTATAACTACCATCGGACTTAATCACAAGTGTACCGTGAGCTCCCTGAATCGTTGTACCTGTACTAGTGACAGTAGAGTAAGTTGATCCATTATTTGAAATCGCGATATCGGTGTACTGAGATGCAACTTTATCTACGCCTGCACCGGTATCTTCCGTTAAGATATTTCCTTTTACAGTCTCACGAGAAGTTACGGTGTAGCTATCGAGGTCAATGACTTCACGTGTAACAGTTGCATTTACAGAACCAGCTATACTTGCCAAGCCAGAGCTTGTAACAGCCTCTACTCGATATGAGCCAGCGTTTAATCCTGTCAACGTAACGCTATTTCCATTAGGAAAAATTCCAATTAGATCAAGTGTACTACCTGAAGCAGTTGTACCAATTAATGTGCCTGAGGAGTTGTAAACATTAATTGTTGTACCTCCACCTAGAGAAATTGCTTGACCCGATGTAAAAGTAACTTTTACATTTTCAATTGTTCCAGATGCAACGGTGAAGTTGGTACTGCCAGAAGTTGGGCCAACAGTAACGCCGAATAAACCAATTAACCATGAGTAGCTAATAGGGTTAGCCGAAGCAGTTGTTGTAGCATTGGTTGCATTTACATCAACCTCTTCTACATTGTTGGTTGCAACAACGCTGGTCGCATCTGCCTCTGGGTTGTTTGGATTCCAAGTCAAGTCTAGGTCACTATTGGTTCCAATTTGAACAATCAGTTTAGCTGTATCACTCTTACCAGAAGTTGTATCGGTAATGGTGTAAGTAAAGACATCAGTTTTACCAATTACGTTTACATTACTAGTAGGAGTGTACTTATAGCTTCCGTCCGCTTTAATGGTTAAGGTGCCATGTTCTCCGATAACTGTGGTCGTACTACCATCAGCAGCGACAGTTTGGCCATTCACGGCTGTCACCTTGGTTTGTGATGTTACCTGATCCTGACCATTGGCTTGATCATTATCTGTGATCACATTTCCTTCTTTAGAAGTAATGCCACTCACGACTGGATTAGCAGCTGTATTTTCGGTTGTTAATTGCAAATCTGCTTTAATCGAAGTGCCTAGACCGACTAATGAACCGCCAGTAAAGTCAAATCGATAATTACCAGGTGTTAAATCATTTACTTTTACTTGGGTTGTTTGACCAAAGATACCGAGTAAATCGAGTAAGCCATTCGATTGATTATCTGCAATTAACTTCCAAGTACCATCATCTTGCTGTTTGTACAATCTCATTTGAGCTGTATCAAACAAGTTAATAAGCGAACCTGTAGATACTGAAATTACCGCATCTGCAATCTGATCTTGACCTACAGTAAAGTTGCCAGAGTACGTCTGACTTCCAATATTAATAATCGAACTTTCATTAATAATATTTTGACTTGGATTTACTGTAACTGGGTAAGTAAAGTCGACCTTAGCCTCAACAATATTGTCTTTCGCATCAATAACAATATTCGGTGCTGTTAGATCTGTGGCTTGTGATTCATTGCCTGCTTTGTCTGTTGCTGTAATTTTTACTTTTTCAGCATCATCCAATGGAACGGTAAAAGTCACTGTGTACTTGCCACTTGAATCTGCAGTCGCTGAGCCTAATACATTACCATTTGCATCTTTGACTTTCACAACAGATCCAGCTTCAGCAGATCCTGTAATCTCAGAACCACTAGCATTAAATGTACCCGATGGTGCATTCGGTGGAGTTAGGTCAACAGTCAGGTTGAATGGATCGCTCTTGCCACTTTCGTTGCCTACAGGATCGGTCGCAGTCACGCTTAGGCT